>NZ_JBXAGA010000016.1:0-76311 GCF_058793595.1 Acidovorax sp. GW835-FHT14G06 | reverse complement strand
GCCTTCCAGGGCAGGGGCACAAGATCGTCACCTATGTCGCCATCCACGGCATCAAAGGAGGCCAGCATGGATAACGTTGGTTGGAATTTCGACTGGCAAGCTGCCCGCATTGAGGCGGAGGTCTCACTCCGCAAGAATGACGAGGCGCTGATCCGGCAGATGCTGGCGGCGCTGGAGCGGTGCCGCTTCGACTCGCTGAACATGACCATCAAGGACATGCAGGAATGCGGAGACGCTGTAACCGCTGCCCGCGCCCGCCTGGAGAAAGCACCATGACACCTGAACAGATCGACGCAGTAGCGCTGAAGTGTTCCAACAGTTACTGGGCAGAGAACGGCAGTCGCTTCAATCATGACTTCGCCCGCGCCATCGAGGCCGAAGCACGGCGGGATGCGCTGGAAGAAGCGGCGAAGGTGTGCGAGTCCCAGTGGTCGAACGTTGCGGAGAAGCTGTACGGCATCGAATGCGCTGCCGTCATCCGCAAACTCAAGGAGGATATCCAATGAGCCTCAAGCCGTATTGCACACTGTGCGGCCACATATTCAGCCAGTACGAATGCCGAGAGGATCACATCCTGTGGTGCGCTAGGAGATACCCATGAGCAAACATGAACCCCTGGTTGCACACCTGCGCAGCCTTGAAGACCACAGATGCGATCTAGCAGCCGACGCCCTAGAAGCCCAGGCGCGAGAGATTGAGGGGCTGCAAGCTGAGCTTGCTCGCGCTCGTACGTCTGCCGAGTTGATCCGCGAAGGATTGCGAACTATTAATGAGGTGGAGCCATGAGCCGCAGACTCCGAGAGCGCGAGGACGTCTACAACGCCAAGCACTACCCCGAGCGCTGGCAGGACGAGCGCGACGAAGACGAAGAAGAGCTACCGGAGCGGGAAGAGCCGGAGCCGATTCACACGACACATTGAGCCTTCGGGCTCTTTTTTATTGGGAGAACGATATGCAAGTAAAGCGAATTGATTCAAGCGACGAGAACGTCAGCAAGTACGTTTTCGACTTCGGCAACGCGGTGGCAGAGGCGGTGTTGTACAAATACCCGACCTATGAAGAGCGCACGGTGATCTGCTGCAGCACACAGAGCGGGTGCCCGGTGGGCTGCCGGTTCTGCGGCGCGGGTGATGCGTTCGTGCGCAGCCTGACCGGCGACGAGATCGTGGCTCAGGTCCAGCACCTGTTTGCAGATCGCGGCATTGACCCCGAGGCTGTGCAGCGCTGCCAGATCATGTTCATGAGCATGGGGGAACCGCTGCTGAACTTCGGCGGCCTGTCGGACGCAATCCGTAAGCTGCATGCGCTCTACCCGCGCTTCGCGTTGCTCATTAGCACCTCTGCGCCAGATGTGGACTACGAGCGGGTGCGCGACCTGTCTGTCGAAGTGCCAACGGTGGGCCTGCAGTTCAGTGTGCATGAGAGCACTGACGAGGCACGCAATGCACTGATCCCGTTCAAGGCAAAGTTGACTCTCGCGCAAATTGCGAAAGAGGGCGAACTCTGGTTTCGAGCCACAGGAAGAGAGCCATTTTTCAACTACTGCGCTCACGACCGCAATACATCCCATGAAGATGCCGAGCGCATCTATCAGATTTTCAATCCGATGTTCTGGCAGGCCACCATCAGCGTGGTGTGTGAGCGCGACGAGTCAGTGGCGGCCGCTAACATCAGGCAACGCCAGTTGGCTACGGACTTCATGGAGAAGCTGAACGCATACGGCTACCCCACACGCTGTTTTGACCCTGCGGGACAGGACGACATTGGCGGCGGCTGCGGGCAACTGTGGTTCGTTCAGGAGTGGATGCGCAACAACCCCGAGTTGGCACGGCCCAGCATTGGCCGGAGCATCCCCATCGTGCACGCTCCGCGCTGCATGGAATGAGCACTGCCTGACAGGCACCCCCACCCCATCAACAGCCCCGCAAGTCGGGGCTTTTTTACGCCCCTACACCATGCGAATCATCAAACTGCTTTTGCTTGCGCTGCTTACTGCCTGCGGTGGTGGCGGCTCCCTCTACTCTGACGGTCAGTCGAACTACTACGACTTTGACTACACCACCACCCTTGACGAGCCCTATGAAGCTCTTGCTGGTGGGGCGGTTCTCACTCTGCAGGCCCGCATTGTGTGGGCAGGCGAGAAGGGGCAACCAATCACCACAACCCAGCATGTCCCCTTGGGGTTTGTGCAGATCACCGACAAGAACACGGTGAAGAACTCGGATGGTCAGCCCATCTGGACCCATGGGGCTGGGGCGTTTGTCGGTGCCAATGGTCTTGCTTTGGAGCTGTGGAACCGCGTGGACGGTGTGACAGTCGGGACTTTCTGGACGCAGGAGTACGGCCGGTGCGTGTTCACCACGGACGGCAAGGAAACCGGCGCATCGAAGTGCCTGGACGTGTTCCCCAATCCATCGGGCTACCTCACCGCCGCCCCGGGCTTTCAGCTTAAGAAGGGCGCGCCCTACATCCTGACCATGTACTTGCAGGAAGTCTCGCCCGGGCGAATGATGCTCAGGGCCAAGCTGTACGAGGCCACGGAGACAGAGGCTGTGCAGGTTCAGGAGGGGATGGTGACGTTTGACAAGGCCAGCCACTTCCCGGACGCAACCCAGCAGCTACGGGCGGCGATTGCGCGGACACCGGGCTCCATTGGTGAGCCGGTGGTGAGTTACGAGTTCCTGGGCGATCTGATCGGCTGGGAGGACACGGGGCGCAGGCTTAGCGCCAAGGAATCTGAATGGATGAATGGGGAATGAGATGAACGACTTGATGACACTGGCTGACATCAGCGAGGCAATGAACTTGAAGTACGCGTACACCAGGGACCGACTTGTGAAGCGTCCAGACTTCCCCAGGCCCGTGGTATCTTTGTCGCAGAAATGCAGGCGCTGGGATCGCGGTGACTTCAACACATGGTTGGGGAAGCATGCGAAGAAACAGGCCCGCTGAGTACGCACAAATTTACGCACACACGCACGCAAGGCGCATGAAACCTAGAAATGCGATTCCGGCCCCGGGCACCACAGTCAACAAGGCCGGTAGCTTCCACAAGCTATCGGCCTTTTTGCTGGGCAGGACCATGTGACACCTGCACGCGCCATACCGTACCCTCCCCATGACCGCCCAAGACCTGATCGCACACGCCACGGTGCTTGCCTACCGGCTTGCAGGCTATGCCTTGCAGAACATGGCCGAGGACGCAGCCCTGCTGGCGATGATGTTCTGCTGACCGCCGCGTCCGCAGCCCCCACACGTTGCGCTGAGCATCAGCGCGCGGCCAGCAATAAAAAATCCTGCTCATAGCCCTTGAGCGATTGCGCAGCGCGCAGCCGGTGCGCGGGAGTCATGGCGTTGTGCAGGCGCGAAAACCCTTCGCAGCCTTCGACCACCAGGGCTTGTGCGTAGCGCTGGTAGGCAGTGTCAGGGGACGTCACCACGCGGTCCAGAAAACCCAGCATCAGCACACGGGCCTGGGCGGTGTTGCCACGGTCGGCCTGGACGCTGCGCAGCACCTGCACCAGGTCCTTTTGCCTGCGCACCCGCTCGACGTAGGTGCGCAGCGGGTCGAAGGCGGACTGGGCGATGAAGGCGCGCAGCACAGCCTTTTGCGGCTCGTCCAGCGGGCCATAAAAGGTTTCGAGCCGCGAGGACAGGTCCTTGAAGCGGCGCTCGCGCATCTTGCCGGGCGACGGGTCCAGCCATTCGGATTTCCAGTCAGCGTTGCTGTCGGCCTGCTTGCGCTCCAGATTGCGGATCTGCGCCTCGGACAGCTGTGAGGCCAGCCACACCACCTTGGGCTCGGCCTGGGCCAGCACCTTGTCAAGCTGTGTACGTGCCTCGTCATAGATGCGGCAGGCCTGCTCGGAGGTGATGGCGGCAGGCAACTGCTGCTGCACCCTTTGCAGCAGCTCGGCATGCTGGGGCAACATGGTGTCCCGGTGCCAGCGGTGCAGGTCACCCAGGTCGCCGCGTACGCGCTCGGTCTGTGCGTCCGACAGGTCGAGGTAGCGGTTCAGCTGCCAGTAGGCGAGGTGGGGCACCTGGTTGTACGCCAGCCGCACGGTGCTGCAGCCCACCAACAGCACACCGGCCGCAGCCAGGGCGGCGATGCACAGTGTTGTGCGCAGGCGGGACAAAACGGGCACGGCGGCTCCAGGCAACAAGGATTGCGCAGGATAGGCCCAACGCTGTGCACGCAGACCACGGAGCGCAGATACCCCGGCCCGCACACCAGGATTTAGCTGAGGCGGCGCAACCGCACGAACCCAGCGCCCTGCCCAGCAAGGGTTGCTCAGAATAGGCTGGGCCAGCGCGCGGGCTCAGTTGTCCTGTCGCCGGATCAACTGACGGCCACTGGCGGTGATGGCCAGCTCGCCACCCGACCCCTTGGTGATGAAACCCCACTCCAGCAGGCGCCCGGAGACATGGTCCTTGAGCGCGTGGGGCAGCGTGATGACTTCGCCCATCTCCAGTTGCTTGAGGGTCTCGATCTCGTCCACGGTGGGGTCGAAATGCGGAGCGTGGTAGGTGGTCATGGTGATCGCTCTCCAACAAGGTTGCTGAGTGAAAGACAGACTTCCGCGCGGTCAGATTAGTTCACAGCCTCCGTGGGCGCAAGCGCGTCATCCCGCTACCGGCGGGCTACCCACCTCGGCCATGTGCTGCAGCCAGCGCGCGAACGTGGCCAGCACCGGGGGCTGGGCTTGTGCGGGGCTGATGAGGTAGTACGCCCGCTCGCCGCGCAGCGGGCGGTTGCAGGCCACCACCAGCTCGCCGCTGGCAAGTTCGGCCTCGATCAGCAGCGGCGGGATCAGCGCCACGCCCATGCCATGCGTGGCGGCCACGGCCAGCATGGAGAACAGCTCGTAGCGCGGGCCATCCAGCGCGTGCGGTGCCTCCACCCCCATGGCATCGAACCACTGGCGCCAGCCGTAGGGGCGCGTGCTTTGCTGCAGCAGCGGCAGCTCGGCCAGCGCTTCAGCGGCCACAGGCTGGTGCGCGCGGCCCCGGCCCCGGGGCGCTGCGGATTCGAGCAGGCGCGGGCTGCACACGGGCACCACGTCTTCGTGCATCAGCAGTTGCGCCTGCACGCCGGGCCAGTTGGCCACCTGCTCGGGCGTGCCGGCATACAAGGCGGCATCGAAGGTGGTGTCGGCAAACAAAAAGGGGCGTGTCTGCGTGTCGATGTGCACCACGATGTCCGGATGCTCCTGCGCCAGTTGCGGCAGGCGCGGGATGAGCCAGCGAGTGGCAAAGGTGGGCACTGCCGCCAGCGTGAGGGTGCCGCCCTCGCCCTGGTGCGCCATCACATCCAGCGTGTCCCGCTCCAGCCCTTGCAGCCAGCGCGCCACCTGGCGGCCATAGTGCGCGCCCGCAGGCGTCAGCACCACGCCGTGGCGCGTGCGGCGAAACAGTGCCACGCCCAAAAACTCTTCCAGCGCCTGGATCTGGCGCGAGACGGCGCTTTGGGTGAGCGACAACTCCTGCGCGGCGCGGGTGTAGCTCTCGTGGCGGGCGGCCACTTCAAAACAGGCCAGGGCCTGGGTCGATGGAATGTTGCGGCGCATGATGAAGAGGAATTTTTAAGTGGTTAGCCACGCCCTGGCGTAGCTTGTCGCCAGTATTTCATACATTCCATAAACGCATGTCTGGATGAAAAGAACTCGCTTGCGGGCTGTCACCCCAAGACCTACGATGTGCACCAGACCCTTTTCTTTCCTTTTCTTTTCGACCGGAGACACACATGGCCCACGCCGCTTTTCAATGGGATGACCCCTTCCTCCTGAGCCAGCAACTGACCGACGACGAGCGCGCCATCCGCGATGCCGCCGCTGCGTATTGCCAGGACAAGCTGGCACCCCGCGTGCTGGACGCCTTCCGCCACGAAAAGATGGACGTGAGCATCTTCCGCGAGATGGGCGAAGTGGGCCTGCTGGGCCCCACCATCCCTGAGCAATACGGCGGCCCTGGCCTGAGCTACGTTGCCTACGGCCTGATCGCCCGCGAGGTGGAGCGTGTGGACTCGGGTTACCGATCGATGGCCAGCGTGCAGTCGTCGCTGGTGATGGTGCCGATTTATGAATTTGGCAGCGAAGCCCAGCGCCAGAAGTACCTGCCCAAGCTCGCCAGCGGCGAGTGGATCGGCTGCTTTGGCCTGACCGAGCCCGACCACGGCTCCGACCCCGGTAGCATGGCCACGCGCGCCTACAAGGTCGATGGCGGCTACAAGCTCAAGGGCAGCAAGATGTGGATCACCAACAGCCCGGTGGCTGACGTGTTCGTGGTCTGGGCCAAGGAAGTCTCCGAAGGCGGCGCCGTGGGCCCGATTCGCGGCTTTGTGCTGGAAAAGGGCATGAAGGGCCTGACAGCCCCCGCCATCCACGGCAAGGTGGGGCTGCGCGCCTCCATCACTGGCGAGATCGTGATGGACGACGTGTTCGTGCCCGAAGAAAACGCGTTTCCTGAAGTGCAGGGCCTGAAGGGCCCCTTCACCTGCCTGAACAGCGCGCGCTACGGCATTGCCTGGGGCGCGCTGGGTGCGGCCGAGTTCTGCTGGCACACCGCCCGCCAGTACACGCTGGACCGCAAGCAGTTTGGCCGCCCCCTGGCTGCCAACCAGCTGATCCAGAAGAAGCTGGCCGACATGCAGACCGAGATCGCCATCGGCCTGCAGGCCTGCATGCAGTTTGGCCGCATGAAGGACGCGGGCACTGCCAGCCTGGAAGGCACCTCCATCATCAAGCGCAACAGCTGCGGCAAGGCGCTGGACATTGCCCGCCTGGCGCGCGACATGATGGGCGGCAACGGCATCAGCGACGAGTTCGGTGTGGCCCGCCACCTGGTGAACCTGGAAGTGGTGAACACGTATGAAGGCACACACGATGTGCATGCGCTGATCCTGGGCCGCGCCCAGACAGGCATCGCCGCATTCGCCAACTGAGCGGGCTGCGCGCCCACATCCGGCAAAAACACCGCCTTTGCGGTGTTTTTGCCTTGTAGCGCTAGTCAATCATGCGCTGACAGCTATCAATTTCATAGTACACCACACCATGACCACCCCCTCTACCTCTCCCGGCGCCCTCGCAGGCATCAAGGTGCTCGACCTCTCCCGCGTGCTGGCCGGGCCGTGGTGCACGCAGATCCTGGCCGACCTGGGCGCGGACGTGGTCAAGGTGGAGCGCCCCGGCGTGGGCGACGACACGCGCCAGTGGGGCCCGCCCTTCCTGAAGGACGCCGAGGGCAACGACACCCACCAGGCCAGCTACTACACCGCCTGCAACCGCAACAAGCGTTCCGTCACCATCGACATGGCCTCGCCCGACGGGCAGGCGCTCATCCGGCAGATGGCGCAAGAGGCCGACATCGTCGTAGAGAACTTCAAGGTCGGCGGCCTGAAGCAATACGGCCTGGACCACGAGAGCCTGCGCGCACTCAACCCGCGCCTCATCTACTGCTCCGTCACCGGCTTCGGCCAAGACGGCCCGTATGCCGAGCGCGCGGGCTACGACCTGATGGTGCAGGCCATGACGGGCCTGATGAGCATCACCGGCCAGGCCGACAGCCAGCCCGGCGGCGGCCCGATGCGCGTGGGCGTGGCCGTGATCGACCTGTTCACCGGCCTGTACGCCAGCAACGCCATCCTGGCCGCACTGCATGTGCGCGACAACGCCACCCATGGCACCGGCCAGGGCCAGCACATCGACATGGCGCTGCTGGACGTGGGCATGGCCGTGCTGGCCAACCAGGCCTCGGGGTTCCTCGCCACCGGCAAGGCGCCCGGCCGCATGGGCAACAGCCACCCCAGCCTGGCGCCGTACCAGGACTTCCCCACGCAGGACGGCAACATGCTGCTGGCCATCGGCAACGACGGGCAGTTCCAGCGCTTTTGCGCCGCCGCCGAACAGCCCCAGTGGGCCAGCGACCCGCGCTTTGCCACCAACACGCTGCGCGTGCAAAACCGCACCGCGCTGATCCCCGCCATGGAAGCCGTGACCCGCACGCGCACCACGGCCGACTGGATCACGCTGCTGGAAGACAAGGCCGTGCCCTGCGGCCCCATCAACACCATCGCCCAGGCGTTTGACGACGCGCAAGTGCAGGCCCGTGGCCTGGCCGTGACGCTGTCGCGCTGGAAGGACGGCGAGGCCGCCACCGACAACGTACAGCAGATCACCGGCGTGGCCAGCCCGCTGCGCCTGTCGGCCACGCCACCGGTGCTGCGCAACGCCCCGCCTGCACTGGGCCAGCACACCGACGAAGTGCTGCGCGAGATGGGGCTGGACCCAGCGCGCATTGCGGCGCTGCGGGCCAACGGGGTTTTGTAGCCAGACGCACACCGCATCGGCCTGCGCGACGCCCCGCCATGGAACGGTCTTGCCCTGACCGGCAAGGCCGTTTTGTTTTCGCTGTCTGAATCCAATCAGGCTCTGGCGCTTATCCATCAAACTCCAATAGCTATCAATTTGAGAACAACGCAAGAGGCTCGCGGCGCCCACCAGTGCTTACCCCTCGGCAAAAAAGGCATATACAAAAAATTACACAGCTCTCCATAATGGCAACGGGAATCTCTCCGGCGCGGCGCACAGCACGCGCTGGTTGACCGAGACGAAAGGCACAGTAGGACAGCCGCCGCAACCTACGGAGGATGTCAGGCTGGGCCGCATGCACCTTGCACCGCCCCAGCGGCGAATCGTGGACCCCACAGGAGTTCTCCATGAAGCTCAGCCTCAAGCTCCCCCTTGCCTTCACCGTGTCGCTGCTTTTGCTGTTTGCGGCGGCGCTGTTTGGCATCAGCCGCCTGAACCAGGCGCTCGACACCTACCAGACCACCGTGGCCCAGAGCTTCGAGCACGAGCGCATGGCGGCGGGCATGCTCAACAACTTCAAGGTGCAGGTGCAGGAGTGGAAGAACGTGCTGCTGCGCGGCAAGGACCCGGCCCAGCTCACGCGCTACTGGGCCGCGTTTGAAAAGCAGGAAAAGGCCATCAAGGACGAGGCGCAAAAGCTCATCGCCGCCCTGCCCGCCGGCGAAGGTCGAGAGCGCGTGAGCCAGTTTGCGCAAGCGCACGAGCGCATGGGCGCCGCCTACCGCAAAGGGTTTGAGGCCTTCAAGGCGGCCGACCACGACCCGCAGGCCGGCGACAAGGCCGTTGCAGGCATGGACCGCGAGCCCTCGCAGCTGCTGGACCAGGCAGGCGACCTGATCGCCCAGGCCAGCAGCGCCGTGGCAGAGCGCGCTGCAGGTGCCGCGCAGCGCGCCACCACCATCAGCCTGGTGGTGATGCTGGTGGTGTGCGCTCTGGGCATTGCAGGCGCCATTGCCTTCAGCCGCACCGTGGTGAATCCGCTGGACAACGCGGTGCGCGTGTCGCAGGCCGTGGCCAGCGGCGACCTCACGGTGGCGCGGCAGGTGCAGGGCAAGGACGAAATCGCTCTGCTGCTGAACGCTCTGCACGACATGCAGTTGAGCCTGTCGCAGGTAGTAAGCAATGTGCGCAACAACGCCGACAGCGTGGCCGCCGCCAGTACCGAAATCGCACAGGGCAACAACGACCTGTCAGCCCGCACCGAGCAGCAGGCCAGCGCGCTGGAAGAGACCTCGGCATCGATGGAAGAGCTGAGCTCCACCGTGCAGGCCAATGCCGAAAACGCGCGCACCGCCAACCAGCTGGCCGTGAGTGCCAGCACCGTGGCCGTGCAGGGCGGCGATGTGGTGGCCGAGGTGGTGACCACCATGAAGGGCATCAACGACAGCAGCAAGAAGATTTCCGACATCATCAGCGTGATCGACGGCATTGCCTTCCAGACCAACATCCTCGCGCTGAACGCAGCCGTGGAGGCTGCCCGCGCTGGCGAGCAGGGCCGGGGCTTTGCAGTAGTGGCCAGCGAGGTGCGCAGCCTGGCCCAGCGCAGCGCGGACGCTGCCAAGGAGATCAAGACCCTGATCCACGCCAGCGTGGAGCGCGTGGAACTGGGCACCACGCTGGTGGACAAGGCGGGCGCAACGATGAACGAGGTGGTCAGCGCCATCCGCCGCGTGACCGACATCGTGGGCGAGATCAGCGCCGCGAGCAGCGAGCAAAGCGCAGGCGTGGCCCAGGTAGGGGACGCCATCACCGAAATGGACCAGGCCACGCAGCAAAACGCAGCGCTGGTTGAACAAAGCGCCGCGGCCGCCGACAGCCTCAAGGTGCAGGCGCAGCAGCTGGTGCAGGCGGTGGCGGTGTTCCGGCTGGCAGACACCGACGCCAACACCCCCAGGCAGGCCAGCATGCCCGCACCGGGCCACCGCCAGCCCCGGCTGGCCGCAGGCTGAAGCGGCGCAGCAGTTTCAAGCCAAATCGGCCAGATGCGCTAGTGGATCATGCGCCAACAGCTACACAAATAGTAGCAACTGGCGCCTTCTCAGGCCTCAGCCAGCGCAGGGGTTGCCTGCTGCACGGTGGCCAGCGTGGGCGAGGCCAGCTTGCGCAGGTAGGCCATGGTCTGCAGGCAGGCCTGGGCCACCTCGGTGCCCTTCTTCACGAAATGCTCGCGGAAGAAGCGCACATGGTCTTCGTGGTCGTGGAAGTCACGCGGCGTGAGCACGGCCGACATCACCGGCACCTCGGTGTCGAGCTGCACGCGCATCAGGCCGTCAATGACGGCGGTGGTCACAAACTCGTGGCGGTAGATGCCGCCGTTGACCACCAGCGCACAGGCCACGATGGCGTCGTAGCGCCCGCTGCGCGCCAGCTTGCGGGCCAGCAGCGGAATTTCGAACGCGCCGGGCACGTCAAACAGCGCCACCTGCGCGGGCGGCAGGCCGTGGCGGTCGAACTCGGCCAGGGCCGCGTCGCGGGCCTGGCGCACGATGTCCTGGTGCCAGCTGGCACTGATGATGGCCACGCGGGCGCCACGGTGTGCGGCGACGGGGGCCAGGGGGGAAACGGAAGATGCAGAAGACTGATTCATGGGTTCCTCAAAACAGGTATGGCCAGAATCAGGGCGCGCGCGAACACTGCGCCTGCACAGGGCGGCAAAGGCCTCCCAGCGCTTGCGAGCGGGCTTAAAAAGCACGCAGGCAGACGCCCATGGCCCAGCCACCCATGGCGGGTGCTCTAGGGATGTCCTGCATAACTCCCTGCGGTTCGCGGTAGCGCGGTCTCGGGCGGTCCGCTGCGTTGCTTTTCTTGCCAATAGCCGCGCTATTAGCAAGAAAAGTCGCCTTGCGGCCCATCCCGATCCGCACTACCACGGACTCGCGAGGGATATGCAGGACACCCCTGGTTTCGCGATCTCTTTCATCCGGACTATGACCGTCGGCCCTGGTTTCACACCAGATCTGCTGACCCTGAGGGCATGTTCCTAAGAACAGCACCGCAGGCGCTCGCGGGCTCCTGCTGCCTTTTCAGGCCACAGATACCGCCGGTGGGGAATTTCGCCCCGCCCTGAGAACGCTGTCGGCCCCGAAGGTCATTCGGGGCCGACGACCGGGATTTTAGGTGGCGGGCGCACGGCACGCCGTCGCGAACGCGATTGCCTGCACTGGCAGTGGCGGCTTGTGCGACCTGCACACGGCCGTTTTTTGACGCGGTCTGCTCAACGCACGCGCTGAAACCCGCCTTCGGCCCAGGCCGCAGCACTGGCGGGCGTGAGCTTGAAGCTGGGCGGCGCGGACGCACGCGCCACCTCCTCACCCAGCTCGTCCTGCGCGCTCAGCGTGGCCGTGGCGCCTTCCTCGTCCGGCACGATGGCCAGCGCCACGCGCAGACGCTGCCCGTCAGCGGTAGTGATGTGCACGCTCTTGTTCAGCTGCGCGTGCAGTTGCTGCTCATGGCGGCGCACCACCTCGCTCGCGGTCTTGACCAGGGTGTGGAAGGCCGACACATCCAGCGGTTTGGGGTTCTTCTTGTCACGCCCCATGGTCCAGGGGCCCACCAGCGCGGGCTCGGCTTCACCCTTCAGCGTCATGGACACGGCCCAGCCGTCGTCATCCTCGTTCTTGATGACCTGTGCCGTCCAGCGCCCATCGCTCCAGCAGCGGGGTTCCTGGATGGTGTCGGGCGTGTCGGGTGCGTCGGTCATGGAGAAAAAGGCCTGGGTTGCGGGAAAGGGCGCAGAGCATAACGGCAGGGCTTGGCCGCCTCAATTTCCAATAACCATTGGTTATCGAAAAGGGCCGTGCATAGCGCGGACCTTGTCACTCTGCCGAAGGGTCCGGCGCCACGCCCGCCGTCTCGCGCAGCACGTCGATGAAAGCCTGCGCCGGAGGGGTGGGCGGCTCGCCCAGCCGGGTGATGAGGCCATAGCTGGGCATGCGGTCAGGCAGCTCGACGGGGATACGCGAAAGCAGCCCCCGGTCCACGTATTTCTGGATCAGCGCAGCGGGCTGCAGCGACATCATGTGGGTGGTGTTCATCAGCTCCAGCGCAAACAAAAAGGACGGCGTCTCCACCACCCCCGCCGTGAGCGCCAGGCCCGCGCCGCCAAACAGGTCGTCCGACACCTTGCGCACCGCCGTGGAGGCGGGGTACAGAATCCACGGCCAGTGCGCCAGCTCGGTGAGCGACAGGTCGGTGGCGCCGCGCAGCGGGTGGTGCTGCCCACCCACCACATGCAGCGGCTCGGCGGACAGGTGCTCGTAGTGGAACTGGCTGCGCTGGTCCTCGGTGGTGAAGCGGCCGATCATCAGATCGATCTTGCGCTCGGCCAGCCAGGCGATGAGCTGGTCGCTGCTCTGCTCCAGGATCTTGATGACCAAGAGGGGCCGCAGGCGCTGGAGCTCCACCACCGAGGCCACCAGCACATGCGCGGCCGACCCGGTGATGGCGCCCACCGTCACATGGCCATGGCCGCCCTGCTTGAGGGCGTTGAACTCGTCCACAAACTTGCGCTGCCCATCGAGCGCCGCGCTGGCGTAGCGCAGCGTGAAAAGCCCCAGCTCGTTGGGCCGCATGCCACGCGAGAGGCGATCGAACAAACGCGCCTCCAGTATCTCCTCGATGTCCATCAGGATCTTGGTGGCCGCAGGCTGCGTGACGTGCATCTGTTCGGCCGTCAGGCGGAGGTTGCGCGTGCGGCCCAGGATGTCCAGAAACTGCAAATGCCGAAAGCGCAGCCGCGCGCAGGCCTGCGCCAAAGACAAGGGTTTACCCGGAAATTCGTCTGGACTCATAAGCGTTTGGAATGGATTGTCGCAAAACATTCAGTGGACCCGCAGAAGCGCGAAACCTAACCTTCGCCTTGCGTTCATGACGGCTTGCCCAAAAAAGCTGCATACGCCAACGGCCTCGCCAGCGGGGTCCCGCCATTCCAACGGAGACAAGACACCATGCAATTCCATTCCCTCGCCAAATCCTTGGCGCTTGCCACCACGCTGCTGGCCGCCCTTACCACCCCCGTCGCGGCCCAAGTCAAGGAACACACCTTCAAGGTCGGCATCGGCCTGAGCGACGACCACCCGCAGGCCCAGGCCGTGCGCCACTTTGCCGAGCGCCTGCAGGCCAAGAGCGGCGGCAAGATGAACGCCAAGCTGTTCGCCAGCGGCGCCCTGGGCAACGACGTGAGCATGACCTCGGCCCTGCGCGGCGGCACGCTGGAGATGACGATTCCGGATTCATCCACGCTGATGTCGCTGATCAAGCCCTTTGGCGTGCTGAACCTGCCACTCACCTTCAACACCGAGGCAGAAGCCGACGCCTTGCTCGACGGCCCCTTCGGCCAGAAGCTGCTGGCCATGCTGCCCGACAAGGGCCTGATCGGGCTGGGTTTCTGGGAGAACGGCTTTCGCCACGTGACCAACTCGCGCCGCCCCATCAACAAGGCGGACGACCTGACGGGCCTGAAGCTGCGTGTGATCCAGAGCCCCCTGTTCCTGGACACCTTCAACGCGCTGGGCACCAACGCCACGCCCATGCCGTTTACAGAGCTGTACACGGCCATGGAGCAGTCTGCCGTGGACGGGCAGGAAAACCCGTCCGCCACCATCCTGGCCAGCAAGTTCTATGAGGTGCAAAAGCACCTGGTGCTGTCGCGCCACATGTACAGCGCCTGGGTGCTGCTGATGTCCAAGAAGACCTGGGATAGCCTCTCGGCAGACGAGCGCAAGATCGTGCAGGAGGCCGCCCGCGAGGCTACGCTGTTTGAACGCAAGACCATCCGCGCCTTCAGCGAAACCGCCCTGGGCGAGCTGAAAAAGGCCGGCATGCAGATCACCGAACTGCCCGCCGCTGAGCAGGCCAAGCTGCGCACCAAGCTGCAGCCTGTGCTGGCCAAGTACGGCAAGGAGTTTGGTGAAGAGACCACCAGCGAAATGATGGGTGAGCTGACCAAGGCGCGGGGCGGCAAGTAAGCCACTGGTTCGCTCCCCAGGGCGCAGCTTCCGGCTGCGTCCAGCCCCTCCTTTGCGACGTCTCGATCCCATGACAAAAACACCCCGCCGCCCCTTCCGCTCCCGCGAATGGTTTGCCGCGCCCGAGCGCTCGGACATGACCGCGCTGTACCTGGAGCGGTTCATGAACTACGGGCTCACACCCGAAGAGCTGCGCTCGGGCCGGCCCATCATCGGCATTGCGCAGACGGGCAGCGACCTGTCGCCCTGCAATCGCATCCACTTGGACCTGGCGCGCCGCGTGCGCGACGGCATCCGCGATGCGGGCGGCATTCCGATGGAGTTCCCCGTCCACCCCATCTTTGAAAACTGCCGCCGCCCCACGGCCGCGCTGGACCGCAACCTGGCCTACCTGGGGCTGGTGGAGATCCTGTACGGCTACCCCATCGACGCGGTGGTGCTGACCACCGGCTGTGACAAGACCACGCCCGCGGGCATCATGGCCGCGTCCACGGTGGACATCCCGGCCATCGTGCTCTCGGGCGGACCGATGCTGGACGGCTGGCACGAAGGGCAGCTGGTGGGCTCGGGCACCGTCATCTGGCGCAGCCGCCGCCAGCTCGCGGCGGGCGAGATTGATGAAGAAGAGTTCCTGCAGCGCGCCTGCAGCAGCGCACCGTCGGCGGGCCACTGCAACACCATGGGAACGGCCTCCACCATGAACGCCGTGGCAGAAGCCCTGGGCCTGTCGCTGCCGGGCTGCGCGGCCATCCCGGCGCCCTACCGCGAACGCGGCCAGATGGCGTACGAGACCGGGCGGCGCATCGTGGAGATGGCGTATGAAGACCTGCGCCCCTCGCGCATCCTGACGCG
This sequence comes from Acidovorax sp. GW835-FHT14G06, assembly GCF_058793595.1. NCBI lineage: Bacteria > Pseudomonadati > Pseudomonadota > Betaproteobacteria > Burkholderiales > Comamonadaceae > Acidovorax > Acidovorax sp. GW835-FHT14G06. The sequence continues at coordinate 61,124 of NZ_JBXAGA010000016.1, read as the reverse complement.
GGAGAGTTTTTTGAACGCGCTATCTATTGTCAGCGTGGCGGGCGGTAGCAGCAACGCGCAGGTGCACATCATGGCCATGGCGCGGCACGCGGGCGTGCAGCTGGACGCGCAAGACTGGACCGACCACGCCTACGACCTGCCCCTGCTACTGAACATGCAGCCTGCGGGCCAGTTCCTCGGCGAGCGCTTCTTCCGCGCAGGCGGCGTGCCCGCGCTGATGTGGGAGCTGCAGCAAGCGGGCAAGCTGCATACCGATTGCGCCAGCGTGACAGGCAAGACGGTGGGCGAGAACCTGCAGGGCCGCGAAACCCATGACCGCGAGGTGATCCGCCCATTCGCCAACCCGCTCATGCAGAAGGCGGGGTTCATGGTGCTCAGCGGCAACCTGTTCGACTTCGGGATCATGAAGACATCGGTCATCTCCGAAGCCTTTCGTCAGCGCTACCTCAGCCAGCCGGAGGCTGAAGGCATCTTTGAAGCCCGTGCCGTGGTGTTTGAAGGCGCGGACGACTACCACGCGCGCATCAACGACCCCGCACTGAACATTGACGAAGGCTGCATCCTGGTGATGCGCGGCGCGGGCCCCATCGGCTGGCCCGGTTCGGCCGAGGTGGTCAACATGCAGCCGCCCGATGCGCTGATCAAGCGTGGCATCAACACCCTGCCGACGCTGGGCGACGGGCGCCAGTCAGGCACGGCGGACAGCCCGTCCATCCTGAATGCATCGCCCGAGAGCGCCGTGGGCGGAGGCCTCTCCTGGCTGCAAAGCGGCGACATGATCCGCATCGACCTGAACACTGGACGCTGCGATGCCCTCGTGGCGCCTGAGGAGATCGCACGCCGACAACGTGACCTCCCCGCCCCGCCCGTGCCTGCGAGCCAGTCGCCCTGGGAGGCGCTGTACCGCGAAAAGACGGGGCAACTGGCCGACGGCGCCACGCTGGACTTTGCGCTGGGCTTCCAGCGCATTTCCGAAAAGACGCCACGCCACAACCACTGACAACCAACGGGTGGGCCACCGGCGCCTTCCCGGACTTTTTCGAAGGACTCTCCATGAACAACATGACGGCAGCGGCAGTTGCCGAACGGGCCCGTGCGCCCCAGACCGCATTGCAAGTACTCCCCGACGATGGTCTGCAGGGCACACTGGTAGGCCGCGTGTGGGCGCCCCATGGCGCCGTTCCCGGCCCGGCGGTGGTGGCACTGCGGCCTGAGGGTGTGTTCGACCTGAGCGCGCACTACCCCACCATGAGCACGCTGCTCGACACCCTGGCGCCCGCCGAGGCGGTGCGTGCGGCCACCGGCCAGTACCTGTGCAGCGTGGAAGACCTGCTGGCCAACAGCCTGCCCGGCACGCGCGACACCAGCCGCCCCTGGCTGCTGGCCCCGTGCGACTTGCAGGTGGTGAAGGCTGCGGGCGTGACGTTTGCCGCCAGCCTGATCGAACGCGTGATCGAAGAGCAGGCGCGCGGCGATGCCACCCGCGCGCAGGGACTGCGCAGCCAGGTCATCGGCCTCATCGGCCAGAACCTGGCGGACATTCGCCCGGGCTCGCCCGAGGCCATGCGCCTGAAAGCACTGCTGCAAGACAAAGGCCTGTGGTCGCAATACTTGGAAGTGGGTATCGGCCCCGATGCGGAGGTGTTCACCAAGGCGCCGGTGCTGGCCTCGGTGGGCTGCGGCGACGACATCGGCATCCGCTCCGATTCGGCCTGGAACAACCCCGAGCCCGAGGTGGTGCTAGCGGTGAACAGCCGGGGCCAGATCGTGGGCGCCACGCTGGGCAACGATGTCAACCTGCGCGATATCGAGGGCCGCAGCGCCCTGCTGCTGGGCAAGGCCAAGGACAACAACGCCTCGTGCGCTTTAGGCCCCTTCATCCGCCTGTTCGACGCCAGCTTCGGGCTGGAACAGGTGCGCAATGAAACGGTGCACTTGCGCGTGGCAGGCCAAGACGGCTTTGAGCTGCGCGGCATCAACACCATGGCCAGCATCAGCCGCGACCCCACCGACCTGGTGGCACAGACCCTGGCCGCGCACCAGTACCCGGATGGGTTCGTGCTGTTCATGGGCACGCTGTTCGCCCCCATCGAAGACCGCGACCAGCCGGGCGGCGGCTTCACCCACCACCTGGGCGACCTGGTGTCCATCCAGAGCGCCTGGCTGGGTGGGCTGCACAACCGCGTGGCACACAGCGAAACAGCGCCGCCCTGGCGCTTTGGCCTGCGCGCCTTCATGGCCAACCTGGCGCAGCGCGGGCTGCTGCAGGGCACAGCGCTTTGAGTCAAAAGAAAACAGGAGACAACCCCATGCTCAATGCCTTCATCGACCGCTGCTGCCGCTGGATCAACCTGCTCATTGCCCTGGCGCTGGCCGTGATGGTGGTGATGGTGTTTGGCAACGTGGTGCTGCGCTACGCGTTCAACTCCGGCATCGCCATCAGCGAGGAGGTTTCGCGCTGGCTGTTTGTGTGGATCACCTTCCTGGGCGCCATCGTGGCGGTGCGCGAGCGGGGCCACCTGGGCACGGACTTTCTGCTGGCGCGCCTGCCGCCGCTGGGCAAGCGCATCTGCCTCGCCATCAGCTACGCGCTGATGATCTGGTGCACCTGGCTGCTGTTCAGCGGCGCGCTGGCGCAGGCGCGTATCAACTGGGATGTGGATGCACCGGTCACCGGTGCATCCATGGCCATCTTCTATGCCTCCGGCGTGGTGTTTGCCGTGGCGTCCGGCGTGCTGCTGGCGATGGATGGATGGCGCATCGTGTCCGGCCAGATGCCGGACAGCGAGCTGGTGCACATCGCCGAATCCGAAGAGCTGGCCATCGTGGGCAGCCACCTGCCACACACCGCCCCAGCTACCACCACGACGCCGCGCCAGTGACCGACACCTTGCGAACCATGGCCCTGATCCGGAGCAACACCCCATGACCGTTTTCATCTTCCTGGGCTCCCTGCTGGCCGCCATGGCCATCGGCGTACCTATTGCCTACGCGCTGCTGGTCTCCGGCGTCGCCTTGATGTGGCACCTGGACCTGTTCGACGCGCAGATCCTCGCGCAGAACGTGATCAACGGTGCCGACAGCTTTCCCTTGCTGGCCGTGCCGTTCTTCATGCTGGCCGGCGAGATCATGAACGTGGGTGGGCTGTCGCAGCGCATCGTCAAACTCGCGCTCACGCTGGTGGGACACAAGCGCGGCGGGCTGGGCTTTGTCGCCATCCTCGCGGCCTGCATGCTGGCGGCGCTGTCGGGCTCAGCCGTGGCAGATACAGCGGCATTGGCGGCCCTGCTGCTGCCCATGATGATCAAGGCCGGGCACGACAAGGCGCGCGCGGGCGGGCTCATTGCCTCGGCCGGCATCATCGCGCCGGTCATCCCGCCCTCCATCGGCTTTGTGGTGTTTGGCGTGGCGGCCAATGTGTCGATCAGCAAGCTCTTTTTGGCCGGCATCGTGCCGGGACTGCTGATGGGGCTGGCGATTGCCATCACCTGGTACTGGGTGTCGCAGCGCGAAAACGTTACACCGCCACCCAAGGCCTCCACGGCCGAGAAGCTGCAGGCGCTCAAGGAATCGACCTGGGCACTGTTCCTGCCGGTGATCGTGATCGTGGGCCTGAAGATGGGCGTGTTCACCCCTACTGAAGCCGCTGCCGTCGCTGCCGTGTACGCCCTGCTGGTAGCCACGCTGGTCTACCGCGAGCTGCAATGGCGCCAGCTGACCGATGTGTTCATCAGCGCCGCCAAGACCACGGCCGTGATCATGTTCCTGGTGGCCGCCGCCATGGTCAGCGCCTGGCTCATCACCGTGGCAGACATCCCACGCCAGCTGGTGAGCCTGCTCAAGCCCTTGATGGAACACCCCACCCTGCTACTCGTCGCCATCATGGTGCTGGTGATGGCCGTGGGCACCGCCATGGACATGACGCCCGCCATCCTCATCCTCACCCCCGTGCTGATGCCGGTGGTCAAAGCCGCCGGCATCGACCCCGTCTATTTCGGCGTGCTCTTCATCATCAATAACGCCATCGGACTCATCACACCGCCCGTCGGCACGGTGCTGAACGTGGTGGCAGGCGTGGGCAAGATGCGCATGGACGATGTCACCCGGGGTGTCATCCCGTTCATGGTGGCGCAGTTCGCGGTGATGTTCCTGATGGTGCTATTTCCGTCCATCGTGATGGTGCCGATGCGGTGGTTTACTGGCTAAGCCTCTGAACCTCAAGAAAAGCCACAAGCGCTTATAGGCATTGCGCTTTCAGCTATCAAATCAGGATCAACTTACTCCAAAGCACTATTCAGAGCACCACTCAGTTCGCCACAGTGAACCGCTTTTGCACGTGGCGCGGTGCCTCCAGCTCATCGGCCATCGCCACTGCCAGGTCGGCCGCGCTGATGCTGCCGGGCTGGTCGCCATTCATCAGCGGAGCTTCGTCGCCCAGGCGGTACTGGCCGGTGCGCTCGCCGGGCTGCAGCAGGATGGGGGGCGATAGAAAGGTCCAGTCCAGCGTGCTTTCGGTGCGAATCCAGTTCAACGCCTCGCGCGCGGCCAGGGCGCCCTGCTTCCATTCGGCCGGGAACTGGGGCGTGTCCACCAGTTGCACGCCAGGCGCCACAAACAGGCTGCCCGCGCCACCCACCACCAGCAAGCGGCGCACGCCGGCGGCCTTGGTACCGTCAATGATGGCGCGTGTGCCCTTGAGGAACTGATCGTGGATGTCCGGCACCGTCCAGCCCGGGTTGTAGGCGCTCACCACCGCGTCGTGGCCTGCAGCTGCCTTGGCCACCTGGGTGGCGTCCTGAGCGTCGGCTGCTACCACGGTCAAGCGCTCGCGGGCGGTGACCTTGCCAGGGTTGCGGGCCAGTACGGTCACATGGTGGCCGCGCTGCAGCAGTTCGTTCAGTACGGCCGAGCCGACGAAGCCGGTGGCACCAATCAGGGCGATGTTCATACGATGTCCTTGGGATCAAAGTTGCGATGCAGTGAGAATAAGAGCTTCCTAAACTGCGCGGTAGATGGCTGAAAATGCCTTCTCTTTGAAGCTGTACTTCACAATGAAACCCTCATGGAAGACCTCAAACGCATGGCTGTATTTGCCGCCGTGGTGCAGCACGGCTCGATGAGCGGCGCCGCGCGCGCCCTGGGCATGAGCACTTCGGCGGTGAGCCAGCAGGTGCGCAAGCTCGAAAGCGACGGCGGCGTGACGCTGCTGCACCGCTCCACGCGCAAGCTGGCGCTCACCGAGGCGGGCCAGCGTTACCACGCGCGCTGCGCTGCCATGTGGGCGGCGGCGGAGCAAGCGCGCGCGGAGCTGGCAGCGTCCCGGGATGCGCCCAGTGGCGAATTGCGGATGTCGGCCACCGTGGGTTTCGCGCGGCACATCGCGCCCGCCCTGGGCGAACTGCTGGCCGCGCACCCGGCGCTGCGCCTGCGGCTGCTGGTGGACGACTCCACCATCGACCTCATCAACGCCCGCATCGATCTGGCGGTGCGCTACGGGCGCCTGGCGGACTCGACCTGGGCGGCCAGGCGCCTGGGGGGCATGAGTTGGTACCTGTGCGCGTCGCCCGAATGGGTGGCCACACACGGGATGCCCCAGCACCCGGACGCTCTGTTGTCCCACAGCTGGCTGGGCTTTGCGCGCGAGGGGGGAGGGCTGCTCATTGATCTGCGCAGTCCCACAGGCGAACCCCGCGCGCTGCGGGTGGAGCCGCGCATTGCCAGCAACAACCAGCTCTCGATCCAGCAGATGTGCGAGGCCGGGCTGGGGTTGGCGCTGGTGGGCAGCATGGACTCGCATGACGCGATGCAGGCCGGACGGCTGGTGCGGCTGCTGCCCGACTGGTCGTTTGGCACGCTGGACATCTGGGCCGTTACGCCCCAGCGCGATGCCCAGCCCGCCAAGGTGCGTCAGGCGATTGCAGCGCTGGACCTCTACTTGCGCCAATTGCCTGGCATATACCGCTGAGAGCCCGATCCGACTGCGGTGCATGGACGCTGCTGCCGCGAGGCGGCCCATTTTGATGGGGCACTAGGGTACAAAACGGAATTGCAGCCGAATCGCCTCGTCATGATCCTTGAAATCGCCCACCTCACCGTTCGCGTTGGGCAGAACGCAGCCTTTGAAGAGGCCTTTGCCAAAGCGCAGACCACCATTGCATCCATGCCCGGCTATTTGGCCCATGAACTAGGTCATTGCCTTGAACGCCCTCAGGAGTACGTGTTGCTGGTGCGTTGGGCCACACTGGAAGACCACGAGGTGGGCTTTCGCCAATCGCCGCAATACCAGGACTGGAAACGTCTTTTGCACCATTTCTACGATCCGTTTCCCACCGTGCTCCACTTTGGAGCCCCAGCTTCCTCCATCGCCCTTCGATCAACACCTGCCATTTGAGACACAGGAAACGGGCTCGCATGGAAAATATTGATTATTTTGATAAATATGATACATTTCCACACAAATGCTGGTGCAGACCGGGAATCCGGTGCACACAAGCAACGTTGCGAAAGATGCAACGCCTATGCAAACCCTAATGGGGTTCGTGAGGCCCAGGGAATGTCTGCTGCAGGTGCAAAAATTGCGGACAGTCGCGACGTCTACTTCTAGAATTTGTAAACACGCGTATCTTTTGCGCGAAGGATCGAAAAATGAAAGCCATCCAGCAGGACATCGACGAGCGGACCAACCTCACCAGCACCAACAAGTTTGAGCTGTTGCTGTTTCGCCTGGGCATTGACAGCGCCTTGGGCAAGTCCGAGCTGTTCGGCATCAACGTCTTCAAGATCCGCGAGATTGTGGCCATGCCCAGCATCACACCGATCGCGGGTACGACGGCCCATTCGTTGGGGGTGGTCAACCTGCGCGGACAGGTGATTCCGGTGCTGGACCTGCCCTCCATTGTGGGCTGCAAGCCCCAGACGGGTCTGAACATCATGCTGGTGACCGAATACGCGCGCACCACCCAGGCGTTTGCGGTCGAGTCGGTGGAAGACATCGTGCGCCTGGACTGGAAGCAGGTGCTGTCGGCAGAAACCAGCGGCGCCGCTGGCAAGCTCGTGACCAGCATTGCCCGCCTGGACGGCAACACCGACGAGTCCCGCCTGGCACAGGTGCTGGATGTGGAAGCCATCCTGCAGATGGTGTCGCCATCTGACGGCCATGAAGTTACCGAAGAGAAGGTGGGTGCCAAGCTGAAACTCAGACCCGGCACCATCATCCTGGCAGCCGACGACTCGTTCGTGGCCCGCTCGCTCATCGAGCAGGAACTCAAGGTGCTCAACGCGCCCTATGAAATGGTGAAGTCGGGCAAGGAGGCCTGGGACCGGCTCAACGCCATCGCCAAGAGTGCAGAGGCCGAAGGCAAGACCGTGCTCGACCGCGTGTCCATGGTGCTGACCGACCTGGAAATGCCCGAAATGGACGGCTTCACGCTGACGCGTAACATCAAGCAGGACGCCCGCTTTCATGGGCTGCCGGTGGTCATCCACTCCTCGCTGTCGGGCTCGGCCAACGAAGACCATGTGCGCAGCGTCGGGGCCGACGGCTACGTGGCCAAGTTTGTGGCGGAAGACCTGGCCGAAACCATCCGCCGCGTGCTGCCCAAGTAAATCTGTGCCCGACCCGGTGCGGCACAACGGCCTTGCGGGGCCGTTTTATTTTTTTCGGGCTTGATTCTCAGTCAAAACAGCTGATAGCGCCGGTCGAATATGGCATGACAGCTATCAATTTCGAAAGAATAAAGCTGCAGGCGAGTCCCTTATTCACGGGTTGTTACAGCCTCAGCCGGCACCTGTTCGGGCGCCACTTCAACCAAAGCCCGCCCCCACGCGCTAAAGTGACTGGCACCCCTGTGCCAGGCCCCTGAAATTTGTAACGCTCCACCGGAGCGCTTTTCATGGGCTTTACGGACAAGGCGGAACGCGCCCACCCGGCCGGAGTCTGAACACCATGACCTACACCATCACCCGCATCCTCTCCGCCACGGTCCTGGGGGCCCTGGTGACGGGGTGCGCCACTGTGCCGGGCGATCCTTACTACGACTCCCCGCGCTACCCGGTGTATGAGCAGCCAGGCTACATCTACAGCGCCCCGCCGCCGGTGTACCAGGCCCCGCCTGTGTACCGTGCGCCTGGCGTGATCTATTCGGCTCCGCCGCCACCACCCGCCATCTACTACGGCGGACGTGACCGCGACGACAACCGCTGGGACAACGACCGCAACCGCAATGACTGGCGCGAAAGAGAGCGAGACCGTGACCGCGCTGAGCGCGACCGGGCCGCCCGCGAACGCGAACGCCGCGACCAGCAGGCCCGCGAACTGGATCGCCGGGCCCGTGAACAGGACCAGGCCCGCCGGGAACAGGCAGAGCGGGATCGCCGCGCTGCCGAAGACCGCCGCAACCGCGAAAACCGCCCCGGCCGGCTGGCACCCGACAGCTACACCCCGAGCCCGTACGACTGGCGCTCGCGCCAGCAGTCCAACAGCCCGGAAAAGCCGTGATGGCCTGGCGCTGACCCCGCTGCACCCACAACTCTCTAGCCACCATGAAGCCACGTACCCACTCCCTCATCGCCGGCCTGTGCGTGGTCTTCCTGGGCGCACTACCCCCCGTGAGCGCCCAGGCGCAGGTCGTACGCTGCACTGACGCTGCCACGGGCAAAGTCACCTACACCGACGGCACATGCGCCAGCGGCACCGCCGTGCGCGAGGTGGAGGCCCGCAAGACTCCGCAAGAGATTCAGCAGGAACGCGAAGAGGCTGCCGAGGCGCTGGCACGCAAACAGCAGCGCCTGCAGGCCGAGGCCACCGCCGCAGAGACTGAATCACGGCGCAATGCGCAGCGCGACCAGACAGCCCCGGCCAAAACCACAGACTATGCACGCTCTCCCGAGTGCGCCCGCTCACGCCGCAACCTGGATGTGGTGTTGAGCAGTGTCACCGGCGGTGGCTACGAGCAAAGCCTGCGGGTGGAGGCGGCGCAGCGGCAGGTCGACTTGGACTGCCTGGGCCCTCAGGGCTATGCAGAGGTGGAGAAGTCCCGCCCCCGGTCAAGTAGCACCACGACGCCGGTAGTCGTCGTGCCCCCACCGTATTACCCGGTGCGGCCCACGCCCGTGCAACCACCGGCACCCACCCCCGCCCCCAAAAAATTCACGCAATGCAATGTGTTTCGCTGCTACGACGCCCAGGGCAATAGCTACCCCCGCTGATCTGGCGCCCATGTGGGCAGGATGAGGAAAGTACGGGCTTCTCCAGCTTCTCAGGCTCGCAACCCTTCGGCCACACTGGGGTAGCGCAACCGCAGACCCAGCTCGCGCAGCATGCGCTGGTTATCCAGCCGGCGTGATTCGCTCATGAAACTCAACAGCATCAGCGACAGCTGTTCCTGAGCCGTGCTGCGCGGCACGCGCGGGGGGCGCGGCAGGCCGTACAGGTCGGCCGCCAGGTCAAAGTAGTCGCCCATCTTCATGTGGGTGGAATCACTCACGTTGTAGGCACGCTGCGGGCGCCCTTTCCATACCGCGGCCATGCAGGCGCGCGCCAGGTCGTCGGCGTGGATGTGGTTAGTGAACACATCGTCCTCGGCCACGAGCACGGGCGTGCCCCGGCGCAAGCGGGCCTCGGGCGTGCCGCCCTCGCGGTCGGGGGCGTAGATGCCTGGAATGCGCAGCACGGTGGCCCGCACTCCCGCGCGGCCCAGATGACGCACGGCGCGCTCGGCGTTCACGCGGCGCTGGGCGCGCGGGGTGCCGGGGGCCACTGCCCGGGTCTCTGCCACCAGGGCCCCCTGACAATCGCCATACACACCGCTGGTAGACGCATAGGCCAATGACATTGGCAAGCTGCGCAGCCTCAGCGCACGGGTCAGCGCTACGGTACGCGGGTCACGCCACCAGGCATCGCCCCCGGCCCCTTCCCCCGGCGGGGGCGCCAGATGCAGCACCCGCGTAGCCAGGCCAGACAGCCTGCGCAACGTGCCCACATCGTCCAGATTACCCACCAGAGGCCGGGCCCCTTGTGCGCGCAGCCCCGCCACCCGCCCCGCGCTGGAGGTCAGCGCCAGCACCTGCATGCGCCCGGCACCGGGGCCGGTCTGCAAATTGCGCAGTACCCGTTGACCTACATCACCACAGCCCACGATGAGCAGGCGTTCGCGACGAAAGCGCGCTGGCAGCGCGCCGAGGGGGTTCTGGTTTGAGGGCAAAATCGGGTCCGTTTGCTTAGCTAGAGACGACTCCAAGGATACCCACACATGACCAGCGCCGAGGCTGCCACCACCGCAGCGTTCCAGATCACCGTGCAGCCCAGTGGCCGCGCTTTCAGTGCCAATGCGGGCGAAGCCATCCTGGCCGCCGCCATCCGCAGCGGCGTGGGCCTGCCCTATGGCTGCAAGGACGGCGCGTGTGGCTCGTGCAAGTGCAAAAAACTCAGCGGCACCGTGCAGCACAGCGCCCACCAGTCCAAGGCCCTGACGGCCGATGAAGAGGCTGCGGGTCTGGTCCTGACCTGCTGCGCCCAGCCGCTGTCCGACGTGGTGCTGGAATCGCGCCAGGTCACCGACGAAAGCGCCTACCCCATCAAGAAGATGCCGGTGCGCGTGGCATCGCTCGACAAGAAGTCGCACGACGTGATGCAGGTGCGCCTGCAACTGCCTGCCGCAGATACCTTCCGCTACCACGCGGGCCAGTACATCGAATTCATCCTGCGCGATGGCGCCCGCCGCGCCTACTCGATGGCCAACGCGCCGCACACCCAGGCCGAGGCGCCGGGCGTGGAGCTGCACATCCGCCACATGGCGGGTGGCAAATTCACCGACCATGTGTTTGGTTCGATGAAAGAAAAGGAAATCCTGCGCGTCGAGGGCCCGTTCGGCAGCTTCTTTCTGCGCGAGGACTCCGACAAGCCCATCGTGCTGCTGGCCTCGGGCACCGGTTTTGCCCCCATCAAGGCGTTGATCGAGCACCTGCAGTTCAAGGGCATCAGCCGCCCCACCGTGTTGTACTGGGGTGGCCGCCGACCTGGCGACCTGTACCTGGCCGACTGGGTGCAGGCCCGTGTGGCCGAACTGCCGTGGTTGCGCTATGTACCGGTCGTCTCCAACGCCCTGCCCGAAGACGACTGGACCGGCCGCACCGGCTTTGTGCACCAGGCGGTGCTGGACGACTTTGCTGACCTGTCGGGCCACCAGGTCTATGCCTGCGGCGCGCCCATCGTGGTCGAATCTGCCCGCGATGCCTACAGCGCCCAGCGCGGCCTGCCGCCCGAGGAGTTTTTTGCCGACGCGTTCACGTCGGAAGCCGACAAGCACGGCGGCTGACCCAGCCTCTACACTGCACCTGGCTCCACACTGACCGTGCGCGCAGTGCCTGCCCAGCCAGCCCCGCAGGGCACGCCGCGCCGCTGGCCCCAAGCCCGGCGCGGGGGCTTCATTGCCACGCTGCTGTGCCTGGCTGCCCTGCTGGTGTGGGGTGCGGGCGAATGGGCCGAGCAGAGCGAACGCGACGCCCAGTGGGACAACCTGCGCCGCCTGGGTGAGGTGCAAGCCCTGGCGCTGCGTGGCGTGGCCACGCGATACAACTACCTGCCCTTCACGGCCGCACAGCACCCACTGGTGCGGCAGCTTCTGCAGCGGCCCGCATCGCAGGCCGTGCGCGACGCCGCCAACGCCTACCTGCAGGCGGTGAACCAGCATGCGGGCTCCGACATGCTGTACGTGATGGATCCAGAGGGCCTCACGCTCGCGTCCAGCAACTGGGACACCCCCAACAGCTTTGTCCACCAGAACTACGGCAACCGCCCGTACTTTCGCGACGCCCTGGCGGGCCAGACGGGCCGCTTTTATGGCGTGGGCAAAACCACGGGCGAGCCGGGCCTGTTTGTCTCTGCACCGGTGGTCGATGCGGGCCGCGTGATCGGCGTGGTGGCGGTCAAGGTGCGCATGGAACCCATCTCGGACCCATGGGCCCAGCTGCGCGATCCAGTGTTCGTGACGGACGAGCGGGGCATCGTCTTTCTCGGCTCGGTGCCCGGCTGGCTCTACCGCACCAGCCAGCCCTTGCCCGCCCCACTGGTGCAGCAGCTGCAGCACAACGAACAGTACGGCACGGGATGGACCCCGCGCGCCGTGCCCTGGACCCTGCGCCAGCAGGAAGACCCACCCGGTGCCGAACTGCGCATGGACGGCACGGGCGGCAAAAGCTACCTGGCGTTCGAAGAGAAGCTGCCCGACCTGGGCTGGACCCTCACCGTCACCGCCGACAGCCGCGTGGTGGCCCTGGCGCGGCAACAGGCCTGGGCGCTGGCCACGCTGGCGTCGGGCCTGCTGGTGCTGGGTGCGCTGTACTGGCAGTTGCGCGAGCGGCGCCTCGCCGAAAACCGGCTGGCCCGCATCGAACTGGAGCAGCGCGTGCAGGAGCGTACCCATGCGCTGCAGCAGGCCCAGGCGTTCCGCCAGTCCATGGAGGACTCGTTGCTGGTGGGCATGCGCGCCCGCGACCTCGAAGGCCGCATCGTGTATGTCAATGCCGCCATGTGCGACATGGTGGGCTACCGGGCCGACGAACTCATCGGCCAGCTCCCGCCCTACCCCTACTGGCACCCTGACGAACTGGACCGCCACTGGAATGACAGCGACACCGTGCTGGCCGGCAACGCGTTTCCCCAGGGGCGAGAGAACCGGCTGAGGCACCGGGACGGGTCGGACGTATACACCATGTTCTACACCACGCGCCTCATTGACGGCAGTGGCCAGCACATCGGCTGGATGAGTTCGGTGGTCAACATCACCGCGCAGAAGCGGGCCGAGGAACAGCAGCAGCAGCGCGAGACCCAGCTGCAACGGGTGCAGCGCGTCATCACGGTGGGCGAGATGGCGTCCACCCTGGCCCACGAGCTCAACCAGCCGCTGGCCGCCCTGGTCAACTACGCAGCCGCTGCAAGGGCGCTGGCAGCCCAGGGCAAGACCGGCCCCCTCCACGACAGCCTGGAGGCCCTGTCGACCCAGGCGCTGCGGGCCGCAGACATCGTGGGCCGTATTCGTCGCTGGGTACGCCAGCACCCTGAAGCCCGCGAGCCTTGCGACCTCTCGGCCATCGTGGAGCAGTCGCTGGAGTTGCTGCTGCGCGCTGAGGCCCGCCGCCAGGGAATTCCCGTGCGCGTGGAACAGGCCGGAGCCCCGTTGCAGGTAAACGCTGACCGCGTGCTGCTTGAACAGGTGGTGATCAACCTGGGTCTGAACGCCCTGCAGGCCATGCAGACCCACCAGCCTCCAACCGGAAGCCAAGAGCTGCGGCTGCGCATGGCAGCAGACGATGGACACGCGCTGGTACAGGTGCTTGACCGGGGCCCGGGCCTGCCGCCCGGCATCGCGGAGCGCCTGTTCGAGCCCTTTTTCACCACCCGTTCCGACGGGCTGGGCCTCGGTCTCAACATCTGCCGCTCCATCATTGAGAGCATGGGCGGCCAGCTGCAGGCCCGCAACCGCGATGGCGGCGGCGCGGTCTTCGAGATCCGCCTGCCCTGCACCCCCGCCACCGCGAATGCCACCGCGCCATGACCTACGACACTGCCCCCATCGCCGCTGACTCGCCGGACCCCACCGTGGTCTACATCGTGGACGACGACGAAGGCGTGCGCCAATCGCTGGCCGCACTGCTGATCGCACGCGGACACCAGGTGCACACCTTCGCGGGCGGGGAGGCCTTTCTGGCAGAGGCCACGCTGGACCAGCCTGGCTGCGTTCTGCTGGACCTGCGCATGGAGGGCCTGAGCGGGCTGCAGGTGTTCCACGAACTCGGCCAACGCCACAGCGTACTCAAGACCGTGTTCCTGTCGGCCCATGGCGAGCTGTCTTCCGCCGTGGCGGCTGTCAAGCAAGGGGCGGTGGACTGGCTCGAAAAACCGTGCAGCGAATCCACCCTGCTGGCCGCCGTCGAAAAAGCCTCCACTCTGTCTCAGGCGCAAGCACGACAGGTGCAGCGGCAGCAGCAGCAGCGCGATCGCTGGAACGCCCTGAGCCCGCGCCAGCAGGAGGTCGCCCAGCTGCTTGCCACCGGCATCAGCAGCAAGGAAGCCGCCCGCGCGCTGGCCCAGCGTGACCCAGAGCGCCCCATCGACCCGCGCACTGTGGACACACACCGGTCCGCCATCTTCCTGAAGCTGGACATCCGCTCGTCGCACGAACTGGGCATGTTGGTAGAAGGCTTGGGCGTGGCGCTCAACACACCCCGCACGGCATGACGATCACGGCCTGACCATCACCGCCTCAGGGCTTCATAAGCTTTCTTACGATTTTTTTGCACAATGGCGCCCATGAACCGCAGAAACCTGATCCTCCTCGCCAGCGCCGCTGCCACCGCAACGGTTTTTTCGTCCTCCGCCGCGTGGGCACAGGATGCGGGCCAGCCCATCCGCTTGATCGTGCCGTACGCCCCGGGCGGCCCCATCGACGTTACAGCCCGCGCGCTGGCCGAGCGAGTGCGCGATTCGCTGGGCACGGTCATCATCGACAACAAGGGTGGCGCGGGCGGCAACATCGGCGCCGACGCGATTGCCAAGGCCGCGCCCGACGGCCTGACCATCGGCATCGCAGCCACCGCCACCCATGCGGTCAACCCCTGGCTGTATGCACGCATGCCCTATGACGCGGGCAAGGACTTTGCCGGCATCACGCAGATGGTGCGCGTGCCCAACGTGCTCGTCATGAACGCCGCCAAGGCCGAGCAGCTCAAGATCCACTCGGTGGCCGACCTGATCGCCTACGCCAAGGCCAACCCCGCCAAGCTCAACTACGGCAGTGGCGGCAACGGCAGCGCGGGCCACCTGGCAGGCGAAATGTTCAAGCAGCGCGCGGGCATCTACGCACTGCACATCCCCTACCGGGGTGCCAACCCGGCCCAGCTGGCGCTGCTGGCGGGCGAGGTGGACTTCAACATCGACAACCTGGCCGCCGCTGCACCCAACATCCGCGCGGGCAAGCTCAAGGCCCTGGCCGTGACCTCGCTCGACGCCTCGGCCTCGCTGCCGGGCGTGCCGCCCCTCGCGGCGACCTCGGCCACGTTCAAGGGCTTTTCCATCGACACCTGGTGGGGCTTGGTCGCCCCCGCCGCCACGCCCAAGCCCATCATCGACAAGCTGAACAAGGCCTTCGTGGCCGCACTGAACGCGCCCGAAACCAAGACCCGTTTTGCCGCGCTGCTGGCAGAGCCCGTGGCCACCACGCCACAGCAGTTCGACGGCTTCATGGCCAGCGAGCGAGCCAAATACCAGCAGGTGGTGAAGGCGTCCGGGGCAAAGGTGGATTGACCCGGAAAAGGCCCGCTATGGGGTACGCCACCCGCGGCCCTGCGGAGCCGGTTCCACGGTGGCACTGGCGTAGGTGTTGCGCAAGTTTCAACCCAGGTTTCATCCCGTACGGGTGAAACTGCCGCGGAATGAAATTTTTCAGTGTTTTTGACCTCTAGTGCTTATGCTTCAAGCACTAGACGCTCCTTTTTCAGGAGCAAATTACCCACCCACCACAGCGTCCGCCCACCCTGAGCCTTCCAACTGGTGAATGTCCTGCGACGCCACGGCCTGCAACACCGCCGCATCCACCCGCTCCGGCACCAGATCGGCCAGGGGGCGCAGCACAAACGCGCGCTCGGCCATGCGGGGGTGGGGCACGGTGAGCATGGGGGTGTCGATCACCTGGTCGCCAAACCACAGAATGTCGAGGTCCAGTGTGCGCGGCGCGTTGCGGTAGGGGCGCTCGCGGCCGGCAGATAGCTCGATGGCTTGCAAGGCACCCAGCAGGGCCTCAGGTGCCAGGGTCGTTGTCAGCTCGGCCACGGCGTTGAGGTAGTCCGGGCCACCGGCATCGACCGGTGCGCTGCCATAGAGCGGCGATACACGCATGACCCGGGTGCTGGGCAACTCATCGATGGCGGCCAAAGCCTTGCGCAAGGCGGCTTGCCGCTCTCCCAGATTGGCCCCCAGGCCCACATAGACCCGAGAGGGCCGCTCAGCCTGCTCCCCCACGTCCGGCAAACTCACTCGCCAGCGGCAGCAGGTGCTGCACCTTCGCCGCCACCACCACCGGGCTTGCGGCGACGACGGCGGCGCTTCTTGGGCGCGCCACTTTCGGCGGCCCATTCGGTCTCGCCGCCCGCATGGTCAGTGTCTTGGACGGTACCAGGGGCACGTGGTGCTGCAGCAGGTGCACTGCGAGGCACACGCTTGACCACAGGCTGCGCTTTCTGGCGGGCCTTCTGCTCTTCCTTGGCCTGGTCCATCAGGTCGTCGCGGCGCTCATCGTCCGCCGTCTGGAAGTCTTGCCACCACTCAGCCAGGGCTTCCTCGACTTCGCCCACATCGGCGCGCAGGCGCATGAAGTCGAACCCGGCGCGAAAGCGCGGCTGCATGACCATGCCGAACGGAGTGTTACCCACTCGCTTTTCAAAACGCGGCTGCATCACCCAGATCTCACGCATGTCGGCGGCCAGCTTGCCGCGGCCCGACACGTCGCCAATGCGTTTGTCGAACACCTCGTCGATGGCCTCTTGCAGCGCGGGCAGCGGGTGTTGGCGCTGGTTCAGGCGCTCCTGCCAGCCATTGCGCACGTCTTCCCACAGCACGCAGGCCAGCAAGAAGCTAGGGGCCACAGGCTTGCCTTCGTTCACGCGGCGGTCGGTGTCCACCAGGGCCGCCTTCACAAAAGGCGTGTCGGCGCGCTCCACGGCCACGTCCAGCAGCGGGTAGATGCCCTTGGACATGCCCAGCTTGCGCAGCTGCTCGATGGTGGCGATGGCGTGCCCGGTCTGCAACAGCTTGAGCATTTCGTCAAACATGCGGCTTTGGGGGACCTCGGCCAGCAGGGCCTGCGACTGCACCAGCGGCGCGGCCGACTTGGCATCGATGCTGAAGCCCAGCGGGCTGAGCTTGGCCGCAAAACGCACGGCGCGGATGATGCGCACCGGGTCTTCGCGGTAGCGCGTGGCGGGGTCGCCAATCATGCGCAGCGTCTTCTTCTTCGCGTCCTGCAAACCCTTATGGTAGTCCACCACGATCTGGCTGACCGGGTCGTAGTACATGGCGTTCACGGTGAAGTCGCGGCGCGTGGCGTCTTCGTCCTGCGGGCCCCAAACGTTGTCGCGCAGCACGCGGCCGCTGGCGTCCACGGCATGCTGCATGCCCGACAGCTGCGCCTTGCTGGTCTTTTCGTTGCCAGCCACCTGACCCGCTGCGGCATTGTCGAGGTAGGCGCGGAAGGTGGAGACCTCGATCACCTCGTGCTCGCGGCCCCGGCCGTGCACCACATGCACGATGCGAAAGCGCTTGCCGATGATGAACGCGCGGCGAAAAAGGCCCTTGACCTGCTCGGGCGTGGCGTTGGTGGCCACGTCGAAGTCCTTGGGGCGCAGGCCCAGCAGCAGGTCGCGCACAGCGCCACCCACGATGTAGGCCTCGAAGCCGGCGTCCTTGAGCGTCTGCACCACCTCGGCGGCGCGGCGGTCCACCAGCTCGGGGTTGATGCCGTGCACGCTGGCGGGCACCTCTTCGCGCTTGCCGAAATGGGGCTTGCCGCCCGAGGTCCCGGGCGTCGATTTGCCCAGCAGTTTGTCGATGAACTTCTTGATCATGGGTAGGGAGATATCAGGGGACTGCGAGCGCAGGGGGTCAGGAGGCCGTCTGGCTGGCAGGCTCGGCAAACAGGTCCAGTATGCGCCAGCCGCGCTCCTGGGCCAGGGCGCGCAGGCGCGGGTCGGGGTTGGTGGCGACCGGATGGTTCACCTTCTCCAGCAGGGGCACGTCGTTCATGGAGTCGCTGTAGAAGGTGCTCTCCACGTCGGCCCAGCTGAGCTGCCGCTCGGCCAGCCATTGTTCCATGCGGCGCACCTTGCCTTCGCGCATGGTCGGGATACCGTCAATCTCGCCGGTGTACCAGCCGCTGGCGTCGCGCACCAGCTGCACGGCCAGCAGTCGCGGCACCCCCAGCGCCTGGGCGATGGGGGTGGTCACGAACTCGTTGGTGGCAGTGACGATCACCACCTCGTCGCCCGCTGCCTGGTGCTGGCGGATCAGGTCGAGCGCCTGGGGCCGGATGGCGGGGGTGATGACCTCGCGCATGAACTGTTGGTGCGCCGCCGCTGCGGCCTCGGGCCCGCGCAGGCGCACGGCCTCGGTCGCAAAACGCACGTAGTCGTGTACATCGAGCGTTCCCGCCTGGTAGTGGGCATAGAACTCGTCGTTGCGGCGCGCGAACTCCACCGGGTCGTTCCAGCCGATGCGGATGGTGAACTCGCCCCACTCGTAGTCAGAGTCGAGCGGCAGCAGCGTGTGGTCCAGGTCAAACAGCGCCAAGCGAAGGCGGCTTCTTTGCATTTCAATCATTCAATAAGTTGCGCTGCGCGAGCGGTTGCAAAAACTGTCGCTGCCCAAACCCAGCGGCCGCCGCGCAAGGGCCGCCCCGCCGCGCTGGCGGCGTCCTCCTTCCCGCGGTGCGCAGCACAGCGAGAGAAGGGGGAAGCGGCGCAGCCGCTCAGGGGGTTGTCCCTCATTTTTTATTCCGACTCGAGCATTGTCTTGAGCAGCGGAATCGTGATGGCACGCTGGGTGCGCAAGGCAAAGGCGTCGAGCTGGTCCAGCAGCTGCATCAGGCTGCCCAGGTCGCGCGAAAAGCGATTGAGCATGTAGTCCATGACTTCGTCGCCCAGGAACACGCCGCGCGCATCGGCCTCCTGGCGCAGCACGGCGCGGCGCTCGGCCTCGCCCAGCAGTTGCAGCTGGAACACATGGCCCCAGCCCAGACGGCTGCGCAGGTCGTCGCGCAGCGGCAGGTCGGCGGGGGGCAGATCGCCAGCCGCCAGCACCCAGCGCTGGCTACCGCTGGCGGGGCTGATGGCATTGACGAACCAGTTGAAGGCCGTGGCCTGCTGGGCGGTGCTGTACAGGTGCACGTCGTCCATGACCACGGCGGCCCAGCGTTCATCAAAATCCGGCGGCTCGCCCACCGAGGGGTCGAGCCAGCCCACGCTGGAGCCCTGCTCGCGCAGCGCCTGGCGCACGGCCTGGAGCAAATGGGTCTTGCCGCTGCCCGGCTCGCCCCACACGTAGGTGGGCACCGGGGAGCGGGTGGCTTCGCTGCTGCCCGCCCCGGCGGCCAGGCGCAGGTGCTGTAGCGCGGCCTCGTTGGGCCCGGCAAAAAAACGGTCGAGGGTGGGCCCGGTGGCCAGGCCGATGTCCAGCGCCAGTTGCTTCATCGTCATGCGCGGCGCCCGCACAGTACAGGCTGAACCGTGGCGGAAGGTGCGGAAGCGGCGGTCAGGAAGAGGGTCAGCAGCGGCATCACAAGTGGGTGGGAAGGCACCGGGCCGTCGATGACTGCGGCCAGGCGCGGCGACAAGGTGGCATACGGCGCGTGGTCACCGACCGGCTCCCTCGCAGGGGCTGGGCGACAATGGCCGCGATTTTAGTCTGCTGCCAGCCCCCTGGGCCGCCGCCCGGCACCACCGTCCCCTGCCTTGCACCATGACACCTCCCACCGCCCCTGCAAAGCGCCTGCCCGCCAGCATCTGGGCGCTGGGCTTCGTCAGCCTGTTGATGGACGTGTCGTCCGAGATGATCCACAGCCTGCTGCCGGTGTTCCTGGTCACCACGCTGGGCGTGAGCATGCTCGCGGTCGGCCTGATCGAGGGCGCGGCCGAGGCCACAGCGCTGGTACTCAAGGTGTTTTCGGGGGTGTTGAGCGACTGGTGGGGGCGGCGCAAGCCGTTGGCGGTGCTCGGCTACGGGCTCGGGGCACTGTCCAAACCCCTGTTTGCGATCGCTCCCACCGTGGGCCTGGTGGTCATGGCGCGCCTCATCGACCGGGTGGGCAAGGGCATACGCGGCGCGCCGCGCGACGCGCTGGTGGCCGACCTTGCGCCGCCCGGCATGCGGGGCGCAGCATTCGGGCTGCGGCAGTCCCTGGACACCGTGGGCGCCTTTTTGGGCCCACTGCTGGCCATGGGGCTGATGCTGCTGTGGGCCAATGACTTCCGCGCCGTGTTCTGGGTGGCCGTGATTCCGGCCGCCCTGTGCGTGGCACTGCTCCTGGTGGGCGTGCGCGAGCCCGAGCGCGCCGCCAGCGCCGTGCGCACCAACCCCATCCGCCGCGAGAACCTGCGCCGCCTGGGTGGCGCCTACTGGTGGGTGGTGGCGCTGGGCGCCGTGTTCACGCTGGCACGCTTCAGCGAGGCATTTTTGGTGCTGCGCGTGCAACAGGGTGGCCTGCCACCGGCCTGGACGCCCCTGGTGCTGGTGCTGATGAACTTGGTGTTTGCACTGGGCGCCTACCCGCTGGGCAAACTGGCAGACAGCACCCGCCACACCACGCTGCTGGCCTGGGGGCTGGTGGCGCTGATCGCTGCCGATGCGCTGCTGGCCTTCAGCGACCGGGGCGCCGCCGCCTGGCTGGGGATTGCGCTGTGGGGCCTGCACATGGCCATGACGCAGGGGCTGCTGGCCACCATGGTGGCCGACACCGCACCGGCCGACCTGCGGGGCACGGCGTTTGGCATGTTCAACCTGATCAGCGGCGTGGCGCTGCTGGTGGCCAGCGGCCTGGCAGGCCTGCTGTGGGACCGGCTGGGCGCCGGTGCCACGTTTGGTGCCGGAATCCTGTTTGCCACGCTGGCGCTGGCGGGTGTGTTGGTGCAATCTGCCCGGCACGGCCGCGCCCCAAAGCCCCCTGCCACACAGGGCTGAGTGAGGGCGCCGGGGCGTGCCCCTTAAAATCCCCGGATTCCAGCCCGCCCGGCGGGCCTACCAGCACCACACCACCCATGAGCTCTTCTGCCCCCTCCACCCCCATCTCCTACAAAGACGCCGGCGTTGACATCGACGCGGGCGACGCCCTGGTCGAGCGCATCAAGCCGCTGGCCAAGAAGACCATGCGCGAAGGCGTGCTGGCGGGCATCGGCGGCTTTGGCGCGCTGTTTGAAGTGCCCAAGCGCTACAAGGAGCCCGTGCTGGTCTCTGGCACCGATGGCGTGGGCACCAAGCTCAAGCTGGCGTTTGAATGGAACATGCACGACACCGTGGGCATCGACCTGGTGGCCATGAGCGTGAACGACGTGCTGGTGCAGGGCGCCGAGCCCCTGTTCTTCCTGGACTACTTTGCCTGCGGCAAGCTCGACGTGGACACGGCTGCGGCCGTGGTCGGCGGCATCGCCAAGGGCTGCGAACTCTCCGGTTGTGCGCTGATCGGCGGCGAAACGGCCGAAATGCCCGGCATGTACCCGGCGGGCGAATACGACCTGGCCGGCTTTGCCGTGGGCGCGGTCGAAAAGTCCAAGATCCTGACCGGCAAGGACGTGGCCCCTGGCGACGTGGTGCTGGGCCTGGCCAGCCACGGCGTGCACTCCAATGGCTTCTCGCTGGTGCGCAAGTGCATTGACCGCGCTGAAAGCCAGGGCACCGTGCCCGCCACGCTGGACGGCAAGCCCTTCAAGCAGGCCATCATGGAGCCCACCCGCCTGTACGTGAAGAACGTGCTGGCCGCGCTGGCCGCTCACCCCATCAAGGCGCTGGCCCACATCACCGGCGGTGGTTTGCTGGAGAACATCCCCCGCGTGCTGCCCGACGGCACCGCTGCGCACCTGAAGAAGGGCAGCTGGCCCCAGACCGAGCTGTTCGCCTGGCTGCAGAAGACGGCAGGCATCGACGACATCGAGATGAACCGCACCTTCAACAACGGCATCGGCATGGTGGTGGTAGTGGATGCGGCCAACGCCGAAGCCACGGCTGCCACGCTGCGAGCTGCCGGTGAACAGGTCTACGCGATTGGCACGATCGCAGCGCGTGGCGAAGGCGCTGCCGTGGTGGTGGCCTGATACCCGGCCAGCAACACCGCCCCCTCAACGCGCATGGCGCAGCGCCCCGCTCCACCCCCCTCAGCGCAACCTGAGCCCACGCCCACCACCCTGCCCCCGCGCGCCCTGAACCAGGGCATCGTGGTGGCCAGCTATCTGCTGGTGGCCGCTGCGCTGCTGCTGGTGATGTGGCGTGGCCTGCTGCCCGGCCTGCTGTGTGTGTGCCTGGGCTTTTTGCTCACCCGGGCGCTCACGGGCTGGTTTGCAGCGGGGCTGGGCCGGATCCAGCGCCAAGCCGCCCCATCCCCCACCAGCCTGCGCGTGGCCCAGGTCACTGCCGCTGGTCTGGTGATGCTGCTCCCCCTGGCGCTGCTGGCGCTGGGCCTGACCCATTCGCGTGGGTACCTGGTCAGCGCACCGCAGC
The DNA here is from genome assembly GCF_058793595.1 of Acidovorax sp. GW835-FHT14G06. Taxonomy (NCBI): domain Bacteria; kingdom Pseudomonadati; phylum Pseudomonadota; class Betaproteobacteria; order Burkholderiales; family Comamonadaceae; genus Acidovorax; species Acidovorax sp. GW835-FHT14G06. Next base: position 38,872 of record NZ_JBXAGA010000016.1, on the reverse strand, counting down.
AGTACCAGGAACTGCTCACCTACATGGCCCGCACGGTGCTGGAGCTGCGCCTGAAGCTGCCCGCCGACATGGCCTCCCACCTGCCCGAGGGCGTGGCCGACATCCAGCGCATCATTGCCAGCTATCTGGGCGCCAAGGCCGGTGCGCTGGCCATGGCAGGGCGGGCCTGGCTCGCCGGGGTGCTGTTTGCCTATGTGGGCCTGCTCATCGGCGCGCTCGCCGCCGTGCGCCCGCCGGTGCTGGCGCGCGGCCCGCTGGCCCAGCAGCTCAAGCTGCGCATCACGCTGTTTGGCGAGGCGTTCCGCCAGATCGTGGCGGCGCAGTTCTGGATCGCGGCGTTCAACACCCTGCTCACCGCCCTGTTCCTGCTGTTCGTGCTGCCGGTGTGGGGGCTGCAGCTGCCTTACACGCCGGTGCTGATCACCTTCACCTTCGTGGCCGGGCTTGTGCCCATCGTGGGCAACCTGGTGTGCAACGTGGTGATCACCATCGTGGGGCTGTCGGTGTCGCCGCTGGCGGCCGCCGCCTGCCTGGGGTTTTTGATCCTGATCCACAAGGCCGAATATGTGATCAACGCCAAGGTGGTGGGCCGCCGCACCCAGATGGGCGTGTGGGAGCTGCTCTCCGTGATGTTCGTGGCCGAGGCTGTGTTCGGACCCGCCGGACTGGTGGCGGCGCCGCTGTTCTACGCCTACCTCAAGAAGGAGCTGGTGGCCGCCCGGCTGGTGTGACCGCAGCTTAGCCCCGATCTCCGGGGGGGCACACCCGGCCCTTCCAGTCACTTTTTGATAGCAGCCAGCGCAATCAGCACTGGCGCCTGCAGCCATTTTCGTCACTATTTTTCGAATTGCCGGGCCACGAAGGCCCACAGCAGCGCCGACGCATCCGGCCCGGCCGGGTCGCTGTAGGGCAACTGGGCGGCGCCGCCACTCCAGGCATGGGCCAGCCCGACCACCTCGCGCAGGGCCACCACCGTGCGGCCACGGGTCTTGAATTCGGTCACCCGCATGGGATAACGCTGGCCACGCTGGAGGGTGCGGATGGCACCCGCCCGCGCACCCAGCGCACCAGCCCACAACAAGGCGGTGGCCGCCGCGTTGCGCACCGACACCACGCCATCGGCATCGCCATGCAGGATCAGCAGCGGCGGCAAGGCCGCAGGGGCGCTGACGGGAGGCACCGTGGGAGCCGCCGCCCTGACCGCAGCGGCCACTGGCGGTGGCACGGGCAAATGGGCTTCGCGGCGGCCATGCATGGCGGCCAGGGCCGTGGCGGCAGATTCGGCCGTGCCGGGCGCCACGCCGGAATGCATGGCCACCGCGCAGAATCGGTCGGGGTAAAGCGCCGCCATCAGCACCGCCATGCTGGCGCCTGCCGACAACCCGGCCACCGCCACCCGCGCCAGGTCCACCGGCAGGCGGCGCGCCACCTTGTCCACGGCGGCCAGCAGCGTGGCGGCTTCGGCCTCGGCCCGGCCATTGCGGCGTTCAAACCAGTTCCAGCAGCCATGGGCGTTGGCCATGCGTTCCTGCTCGGGGTACAGCACCACAAACCGATGGCGCGCCGCCAGCCGGTTCATGCGCGACACGGCGGCCATGTCCCGCCCCGTCTGTCCACAGCCGTGCAGCATCACCAGCAGCGGCAGCTTTTCGCCCTGGCGCAGGGCCAGCCCAGCGGGCACATACGCATGGAACCGCCGCGCCCCCGCAGGGCCGGGCGCAATGCCAGACATCCACTCACCCCGCGCCGGCACCGGCTTGCCTTCGGCGCGCGGAGTACGGGCCGTGGAGGGCGCTTTGGCAACCGCCAACTTCCGTGGCGCTGCCCGCAGCTTGGAAGCTGCCTTGGCCCGCACCGGCCGGGTGGTCGTCCGCGCAGCCCTCGCGGCTTTCTCAAAAGCCTTGAGATTGCGCTGGTAGGCCCGCGCCAGGGACGACAGCGAGAACAGGCGGGAGCGGCGGGGCATAGGCAGGCAGGTGGTCTGGCGGGTGATGTTCAAAAATCAGGGAAAACCCTAGCCACCTTAACAGCTTCCTACTTCACTTGGATATTGCTATATTTTTAATAGCTACAAAAGCAATGTTGACTGGCGCACACCGCCGATCTGGCTTCAAAAACCGTCCCCAGGGGCGAGCGCAGCACCTGAAATGGCCTGCCCCGTCAGCCAAACACACCATCCGCCAGAAAATGATGGCTGAAATTGATCGAATCCTGTCTCCGCCAGTTCGGACGGCGGGCCTCTTTACAGCAAAAATAAGCGCATCCCAGCCACCTTCTTAGCGAGCACACCATGAAAACCTGTCTGATAGTGATTGATGTCCAGGAGTCGTTCCGCCACCGCCCCTTTTTCACCGAACACGACCTGCCCGCTTACCTGCAAGCGCAGAACGCGTTGATCGACGGGTGTGTCGCACAGGGAATCCCGGTGGCGCGCGTGTTCCACAGCGACGGACCCGAAGTCGCCGAGAACCCGTTCTCACAGGCCTCGGGCCAGGTGCGCCCCCTGAAGGGCTTGGCAAACTTCGACGCCGCAGCCGCGTTCACCAAGTCGCGCCACAGCGCGCTGGTGGGCACGGGCCTCGACGTGTGGCTGACACGCCATGGCATCCAGCGCCTGATCGTGAGCGGCGCCCGCACCGAACAATGCTGCGAAACCACCACGCGCCATGCCTCAGACCTGGGTTGGGACGTGGACTACGTGACCGACGCCACGCTGACCTGGGACATGGTGCAGCCCGACGGCCAGGTGCTGGCCGCCGCCGACATCAAGACCCGCACGGCCACCGTGCTGCAGGGCCGCTTCGCCACCCTGTGCACCGTGCAGCAGGCGCTGGACCGGGCGGCCGCATGAGCAGCGCCCAGCCATTGCAGATCGCCATTCTGGTGTTCGACGACGTGGAGGCCCTGGACCTGGGCGGGCCGTACGAAGTCTTCACCACCGCCAGCCGCATGCACCAGCGCCTGCACCCCGGAGCGCCCGACGCCTTCGAAGTGTGTTGCGTGGCCCGTACGCTGGACCCCGTGCGCGCCCGCGCGGGTCTGCGCGTGTTGCCCGATGCAGACTTTGCCAGTGCCACGGCGCCCGATGTGCTCATCGTGCCCGGCGGGGTGGTGGATGCCGCAGCGGCCTGCCCGGCCACCCTGGCATGGGTCGCCCATGCAGCAGGCCAGGCTCAGATCACGGCCTCGGTCTGCACAGGGGCCTTCATCCTCGCGGCGGCTTGTGTGCTGACCGAAGGCCCCGTCACCACCCACTGGGAGGACATCGCCGATCTGCGCGCACAGTACCCAGCGCTCGACGTGCAGGACAATGTGCGCTGGGTGGACCGGGGCGCGCTGGTTACCTCGGCCGGCATCAGCGCTGGCATCGACATGAGCCTGCACCTGGTCACCCGGCTGCTGGGCGCGGCGCTGTCCGAGCGCACGGCCCGCCAGATGGACACGCCCTGGAACCCCCAGCCATGACACGCTTTTAGCCTCACCCAAAGCCATCGATGCAGAACCCGGCCTCCTCCCTCATCCACGTCTATTTCGCCCTGCTGCCGGGCAGCCTGGTGCTGGACTGGGCAGGCCCGGCCGAGGCGCTGCGCATTGCCAACCAGACCCTGGCCAAGCAAGGCCAGCCCGAGCGATTTGTGCAGCACTTTGTGAGCCCCACGCCCGAGTCTGTCTCGTCGGTCGGCGCCGTGCTGACCCAGCTGGAGCCACTGCCCGCCACCCTGCCCAGCCCCGCCTGGGTGGTGCTGGTGGGCTTGGCCGGGCAACACATCGCGGTGGACGGCGACGAGGCCCGCGCGCTGCTGCACTGGCTGCGCGGGCTGCGGCCCGTGGCGGGGCAGCTGGAGCTGATCACCGTGTGCGCGGGCTCGGTGCTGGCCGCCCATGCCGGCCTGCTGACGGGGCGCCGCGCCACCACCCACCACCAGCATCTGGACGAGTTGGCCGCCGTGGACCCGCGCTGCGACGTGGTGGCCAACCGCGTGTTTGTGGCCGATGGTGCCGTGTACAGCAGCGCGGGCGTGACCACGGGCATCGACCTGCTGCTGCACCGCATCTCGGACACCTGCGGCCCCGCGCTGGCTGCGCAGGTGGCACAGGCCATGGTGGTGGCCCTGCGCCGGGGGCCCAACGACCCGGAGTTCTCGCCCTTTCTGCACCACCGCAACCACCTGCATCCGGCCCTGCACCGCGTGCAGGACGCCGTGGGCCAGCAGCCCCAGGCCGACTGGAGTGTGCCGCAGATGGCCGAGGTGGCGCACACATCGCCAAGGCACCTCACACGGCTGTTTCTGGAGCATGCGGGCATCGCCCCGCTGCAATACCTGCGCCGCATCCGCCTGGCCACGGCCGAGGCCGCGCTGCGGTCCGGCCAGAACGTGACGCAGGCAGCGCTGATGGCGGGGTTCAGCTCCGACACGCAGCTGCGCCGGGCCTGGCACCAGTTCGGGCGCGGCGGCACGCCATCACAGGGCAGTGCGCGCAGCCATTGATGGAGGGCGCAAGGCGCGCCACAGGCTTTACCGCGCCGCACCAACCACACGGCACCGGTCGATAATCAGGCCCTTTGCCGCACCACCCACCCGGGTCGCCACCATGCAAGAACCACCCCGCCCTGCCAACGAGCCGGACCGCCTGCAGGCACTGCGCCAGTTGCTGATTCTGGACACGCCGCCTGAAGAGCGGTTTGACCGCCTGACGGCCTTTGCCACGCAGGAGTTTGACGTGCCCACAGCGCTGCTTTCGCTCGTCGACGATGACCGCCAGTGGTTCAAGTCGCGGGTGGGCATGGGCCAGTGCGAGACCTCGCGGGATATCTCGTTTTGTGGCCACGCCATCCTGCAGGACGACATCATGGTGGTGCCCGATGTGAACCTGGACGAACGCTTCACCGACAACCCGCTGGTGACGGGTGAACCCCACATCCGCTTTTATGCCGGCGCACCGCTCAGGCTACCCGGAGGACAGAACGTGGGCACGCTGTGCCTGATGGATGACAAGCCGCGCACGCTGGACGCTATCGATCTGGCCATCCTGGCGTCGCTGCGCGACCTGGCGGTGGAAGAGCTGGTACGGCGCCAGCAGGGAGCCCCGGCCTCATGAGCGACCACAGCGCCCAGGACATCCTGCTGATCGAACCCAGCTCGCTGACCGGCAGCATCATCGTAGCCACGGCCCGCCAATTGAACCTGCCTGCCGTACGGCAGGTGAGCAGCGTGCGCATCGCCCAGCAACGCCTGGGCCACCACAACTTTGCGGGGGTGATCATCTCCATCGACGAGGAGGAACATGAGGCGGTGGCGTTGCTGGAGCAGGTGCGCAGCGACGCACTGGCCGTCAGCGCCGATGTCCCCGTGGCGGTGACGGCCACACAGGTGGACGCGTCCACCGCCGTGAAGATGAAGGCACTGCAAGTGCGGCGTGTGCTGATCAAGCCCTTCAAGGTGCGCGATGTGATCGCCACCATTGCCATGCTGAAGGGCGCATAGCCTCCCTCGGACACGCAGATGGCGCGTCAGGCCAGATGTCTTAGTAGATCTCAGGCACGTACATGCTGGCAGGCACGGGCTGGCGCAAGTACTCCGGGTTGCGCACGCGGTCGGGCAACACCACGGGGGGGTGTGGCACCTCTTGATAGGGCAGCTGCGACAGCAGGTGGGCAATGCAGTTCAGGCGCGCCTTTTTCTTGTCCACCGCCTGCACCACCCACCAGGGGGCTTCGGGGATGTGGGTGCGCTCCAGCATCGTCTCCTTGGCCTTTGTATAGGCCTCCCAGCGCACACGGCTTTCCAGGTCCATGGGGCTGAGCTTCCACTGCTTGAGCGGGTCGTGGATGCGGCCCAGAAAGCGCAGGTGCTGCTCTTCATCGGTGATGGAGAACCAGTACTTGACCAGCGTGATGCCCGAACGCACCAGCATCTTTTCAAACTCGGGCACGGTGCGGAAGAACTCTTCGTATTCGTCGTCCGTGCAAAAGCCCATCACCCGTTCCACGCCCGCGCGGTTGTACCAGCTGCGGTCAAACAGCACCATTTCGCCCGCCGCTGGCAGGTGCGCCACGTAGCGCTGGAAGTACCACTGGGTGCGCTCGCGGTCGTTGGGTGCGGGCAGTGCCGCCACACGGGCCACGCGGGGGTTCAGGCGCTGCGTGATGCGCTTGATGACGCCGCCCTTGCCAGCTGCATCACGCCCTTCGAACAGGATCACCACCTTCTGGCGGCTGTGCTGCACCCAGTCCTGCAGCTTGACCAGCTCGCCCTGCAGGCGAAACAGGTCTTTGAAATACTGCTGGCGCGCCAGCTTGTCGCCGGGGCTGGGTGCGCCGATGTCATCGACCTCGCGGTCTTCGATCTCCAGTTCCAGCTCTTCGTCGTAGCTGTCAATGAGGTCGTTGGCGATGCGTTGCATCAGCTCCTGAGTGTCAAGGGCGTTGTTGTAGAACATGGGCAACCATCCGGCGGTAGTGCAAAACAGATGCGCGATGGTGGACCGCCGCGATGACAGTGCCATGACACCGGCGTGATCTGTCACAACACTGTCATGCCCAGAGGCCAGCATGCGAGGCCGTGCCGACTGCAGACCACCCCGCCGCTTTGTCAAATCCCCTCGCCCCCAACGCCAGCCTGAACTACGGCGGAGATGCCGCCGGGCTGATCTGCGGCTACCTGCTGGGTACCGACACCCCGCCGCAGGAGGTGGATTCGGCCCAGGCTGCGCAATGGCTGGCGAGCCTGCAGGCCGGTGCCGCGCGGCCAGGGCAGTTCCTGTGGCTGCACTTCAACCTGAGCCATGCGCAGGCGGTGCGCTGGATGGAGCGGCACGCTCACCTGCCTGAAGCCTTTTTTGATGCCCTCAAGGACCGCTCGGTCTCGACCCGCATCGAACGTGACGATGACACGCTGATTGCGGTGCTCAACGACGCGCACTTCGATTTCGCTTTCGAGCCGTCGGACATTGCCACCCTGTGGACCAGCGTGGCGCCCCACCTGATGGTGACCGGCCGCACGCGCCCGCTGCGATCTGTAGACGTGCTGCGCACTGCCGTGCGCACCGGCAATGCCCCCTGCTCCAGCGTGGCGCTGCTGGCCGAACTGATGCGCACCCAGGCCTCGGGCCTGGTGGACATCGTGCGGGGCGTGACCCAACGGATTGACGATGTGGAAGACGCACTGCTGGCCGGGCGCCTGGACCACAAACGCGCGCGGCTCGGTGTATTGCGGCGCTTGCTGGTGCGCCTGCAGCGGCTGCTGGCACCCGAGCCTGCGGCGCTGTTTCGCCTGCTGCAGCACCCACCTGTCTGGATGGGCGCCGACGATGCTCAGGAGCTGCGGGATTCGACCGAGGAGTTTTCGGTGGTGCTGCGGGACATGCAGGGCCTGCAGGAGCGCATTAAGCTGCTGCAGGAAGAGATCGCCGCGAGCGTGCAGGAGGCCAACAGCCGCAGCCTGTTTGTGCTGACGGTGGTGACCGTGCTGGCACTGCCCATCAACATTCTGGCAGGCCTGTTTGGCATGAATGTGGGCGGCGTGCCGCTGGCCGACAACGGCCACGGCTTCTGGATCATCGTGGCCGTGGTGGCGGCCTTCACGGCAGTGGCGGGCTGGCTGGCCCTGCGAGGCACGCGCGACACATAGCCCCGGGGAGCGTCTGCACGGATCGAGCTTCCAGGTGTGCGCCGCAGACCGCCCGAGACCGCCGATGCACACGGCGCGGTGATTTGTACAGAGGATCCCTTGCGCCAGGGCCTCTACAATCGCGCCCCTTGCCCAGATCCCCGGACCCCCTGCCACCATGAACATCGTCGTCAACGAAGAACTCAAAGCCTATATCGAACCCCTGACCCAGGACGAACACGACGCGCTGGAACGCAGCATCCTGGCAGAAGGCTGCCGCGACGCGCTGGTACTGTGGGGCGATGTGCTGGTGGACGGGCACAACCGCTACGGCATCTGCCAAAAGCATGGCCTTCCGTTCCAGACCGTGCAGAACCCGCGCTTTCAGTCGATGGAAGACGTGCACCTGTGGATGATCGACCAGCACCTGGGCCGCCGCAGCGTGTCGGACTTCCAGCGCGGCGTGCTCGCCCTGCGCAAGCGGGAGATCATGGCCGAGCGCAAGGCCCGGGCAGCAACATCCACAGAGACCGCCGCAGCCACCCCCACCGCTGACGCGCCCGAAGCCACTGCCGCTCTGCCCGCCCCCGACCCTTTGAGCAGCCGCGAGGCGATTGCCAAGGCTGCTCGCCTGAGCAGCAGCCAGGTGGTGATGATCGAAAAGATCCAGAAACAGGCGGCACCCGAGTTGGTGGCGGCCGTGAAGTCCGGCACCATCTCCATCAACGCCGCAGCCGCCGTGGCCACCCTGCCCGCCGAGGAACAGGTGGCGGCAGCGGTGGCTGGCAAGGATGAACTCAAGCAGGCGGCCAAGCGCGTGCGCGAACTCAACAAACGCAAGCCACGCGACGAGGCGCCGTCAGAAGACAAAGCCACGGCGGAACCGGCCGCCGGCGCCGAGGCCAATACTGACGAGTTGAAGACCCTGCGCCTGCGTGTGGCAGAGCTGACGGCGGAGAACACCGAGCTGCGCCGACAGGTGGCGCAACTACAGGCGGCGCTACCCGCAGACAGCACGCCGTTCTAAAACCTGCTTGCGGGGAGGAAACGCCGGAAATCAGCCGTTGGCGTTGCGCAGCGCACTCAACCGGTCCGCAATGAGGTCAATGTCGAGCCCGTCTTCACTGTGGGCCAGATAGGCCTCGAGGTCGGCCACAGCCTCGGCCGTGTTGCCACGCTCGGCATGCGCCAGTCCCCGGTCGCGCCGCTCGCCCCAGGCCTGGGGCAACAACACGATCAGCCGGTCCAGCACGGCGACCAGCCGTTGCCAGTCCTGCTGGGTGCGATGCACCTCTTTGAGGTTGCGCAGCATGCGCGCAATGATGTCGCGCGGCGTAGCCGCCTGCAGGTACAGGCCCAGCGGCACGTCGTAGTCGTCCACCAACCCGTTGCGGCGCTTGTAGGGCTCCAGCCGTTCTGCCAACTCCTCGCGGCTCAAGGACTGGCCCGAGATCGGGTCCAGCACCACCTGCCCCTTGGGCAGCAGCACCTTGACCATGAAGTGCCCCGGGAACGCTATGCCCCGCGCATGCAGGCCCAGCCCTTGCGCCAGCTCCATCCACAGCACAGCCAGGCTGATGGGAATGCCCCGGCGGGTGCGCAGCACGGCGTTGAGGTAGCTGTTTTCTGGGTCGTAGTAGTTGTTGATGTTGCCGCCAAAGCCCAGGTCGGCAAAAAAGAACTGGTTGAGCGTGCGCAGCCGCTGCAACGCGGGCGCATCGGCGGGCAGGCGGCGTTTGACGCGGGCCTGCAGCTGATCCATATCGCCCAGCAATTGCTGCACGTCGAACTCGGGGTATTCGTCCTGCGCGAGGCTGGCTGCGGCTTCGAGCAGCGGAAAGTGGTCGTCGCTTTGCACCAGCGATGCAAAGTACTCCAGCGAGGTGGGCACGGTAAGGCTCAGGGACATGACAGCTTTGTACGGGGCCGTCGCCATGGCGTCAAGCCACAGAAGAACAGGCTTTTGCAGGGTATTTCGGAGGCCAGGTCTGCCGCGGTCGCTCACCGACGCAGCAACTGGCGCAACTTCAGGCCGGCCGCCCACAAGGCGCCGAAGTACAAAACCGCAGCGGCCGCCATCATCGCGGCCAGCAGGCCAATGCGCTGCAGGCGCTGCGCCTTCATTTCCACCCAGTCGAAATGCTGGGCACCCCACGCCAGCAGCACCGCCAGCAAGGCACTGGCCGCCACCACCTGCAGGGCAAACCGCCCCCAGCCGGGCAGGGGCCGGTAGCTGCCGCGCCGCAGAAGACCCACCAGCAGCCAGGTGGCGTTGATGACCGCCCCAACGCCAATGGACAGCGTCAGCGCCGCATGCTGCAAATAGGGCACCAGCACAAAGTTCATCATTTGTGTGAGCACCAGCACCGCTACAGCAATCAGCATGGGCGTGCGCATGTCGTGTTTGGCAAAGTAACCCGGCGCCAGCACCTTGATGGCCACGATGCCCACAATGCCGACACCGTAGCCCGCCAGGGCCAGCGTGGTCTGCTGCACGTCCCGGTCGGCAAAAGCGCCGTAGTGATACAGCACGGCCACCAAAGGCTTGGCAAACACCAGCAGCGCCACCATGCAGGGCACCGACAGCACCACCACCAGCCGCAGCCCCCAGTCAAGCATGGCCGAGTAGCGTTCGTCGTCCTGCTTGGCGCGGGCGCTGGCCAGTTGCGGCATCAGCACCACGCCCAGCGCCACGCCCAACAGGGCGGTGGGCAGCTCCATCAGGCGGTCGGCATAGGTGATCCAGCTCACGCTGCCTGTGGCCAGGTGCGAGGCAATCTGCGTGTTGATGAGCAGGGAAACCTGCGCCACGCTCACCCCCAGCAAGGCGGGCAGCATCAGGCGCGCCACCTTGCGGGTGGTGGGGTCGGCCCAGGCCGCGCGGATGGCGGACCAGCGCACGCCAATGCGGGGCAACAGCCCCAGGCGCAGCAGCGCTGGCACCTGGATGCCCAGTTGCAGCAGGCCGCCCAGCATCACGCCCGCCGCCTGGGCGTAGATGGGCTCTATGCCGTGGCGCGCAAAAAAGGGTGCGCCCAGTGTGATGGAAAGGATGAGTGCGATGTTGAGCAGCACTGGCGACGCTGCGGGCACCGCAAACTTCTTCCAGGTATTGAGAATGCCCCCCGCCAGTGCCACCAGCGACATGAAGCCGATATAGGGGAACATCCAGCGTGTCATCGTGACGGCGGCATCAAAACCCTGGGCGGACTGCTGAAGCCCGCTGGCCATGGCCCACACCATCCAGGGCGCCCCCAGCACCCCAGCAATGCACAGCAGCACCAGCGTCCAGGCCAGCAAGGTTCCCACATGGTCGATCAGTGCCCGGGCACCGTCGTCGCCATCCTCGGCCCGGGTAGCAGCCAGCACCGGCACAAAAGCCTGGCTGAAAGCGCCCTCACCCAGCACGCGGCGGAACAGGTTGGGTATGCGGAACGCCACATTGAAGGCGTCCGTCATGGCACTGACCCCAAAGACGGAGGCCATGAGCAACTCGCGCACCAGCCCGGTGATGCGGGAGACGAGGGTCAAGAGGGAGACGGTGGAGGCGGCTTTGAACAGTGACACCGGCGGGAGTGTATGCGCTTGCGGGAGAGCACCTGCGGCTGGCACGACAGACCGGGGAGACAGCAGAGACTTCAAGGAAGCATCCTTCATCACAGAGGAGATTCAGGCACTGTGGACAGTGCGTGTGAGGCAGAGATGAAGTCCGTGAACTGTGTGCGAAGTTTCGCCCCAATGGCGCAGACGATGGCACTGGGCTATAATCGCGGGCTTTGCTGGCATCATCCACAGACCCAAGGAACTAAACAATGGCATCCGCAAAACCCAAGAAGAAGAACCCGCGCCTGGCGTCGGGCCGCAAGCGCGTCCGTCAGGACGTCAAGATCAACGCTGCAAACACCTCGCTGCGTTCCAAATACCGTACCGCTGTCAAGAACGTCGAAAAGGCTGTTCTGGCTGGCGACAAGACCAAGGCGACCGAACTGTTCGCCAAGATGCAAGCCGTGGTGGACACCGTGGCTGACAAGGGCATCTTCCACAAGAACAAGGCTGCTCGCGACAAGAGCCGCCTGTCTGCCAAGGTGAAAGCCCTGGCACTCGCTTCCGCCTGATCTTCAGGCAAACAGCCCGAACGGCACCTGCCGTTCGCCGTTTGTAACGGGTGCGCTGCCAGCAAAAAACGAACAAACCGCCTTCGGGCGGTTTTTTCGTTGGTGCTTGAAAATGGTGCAAGGCGGCCCAAGGCGCTGCGGCGGTTGTAAATGTGAACGCCCGCTACCTGGTCAGCCTGCGCGGGGCCTCACCCAGACCTCCCGCGCCCACTCGCCAGCCAGCTCAGGGCGTGGCAGCTGGCGGGTCAGGCAGCAGGCAGGCCTCGGCCACCTGCAGGTTGTTGTCGCGGGCAAAATTGATCACGAAGTCCCAGGCCATGGGCTCATGCCCCTGCAGGTCGCGGTGCACGACCACACATTTCACGCCGTTGAGCGTGGTGGGAATGCACCAGGGCGAATAGCTCAAATGGCTGCCCGGCCGCGCTCCGCCGGGTCTAAAGCTGCTCATTACCCCGGCAAGCCGCTCGGCCCAGTCGCTGGGACGAAAGGTTTTCCCGTCGTGGGTGATGCCCTGGATGAAGACTTCTTTGGAGGAGGGGGAAACCATCGGGGATTGGAGTGGTAGTGAGGGCACAGACGCAGGATCGCTGCATGCTGCACCGCAGCGCGACATTCTAACTCTTATATAAGAGCTAGCTCCCTAATCCCTCCGCCGCGCTACACATAGGCACCCCAAAGAGGGTAAGGGCCCGGCATTGCAGTGATGCGCAATCGTCAACAGACCGCACCCCTGCTCCCCCTAGAATCGTGACTCGCTTTTTCGCCACCGTACCGTCTGGAGATTTCCGCATGACCGCTTCCATCCCGGCAGCTTCGCCCCACGTGATGAACACCTATGGCCGCGTACCGATCGCGCTGGCCCGTGGGCAAGGCAGCCGCGTCTGGGACGTGAACGGCAAAGAATACCTGGACGGCCTGGGCGGCATTGCCGTGAACACGCTGGGCCACAACCACGCCAAGCTGGTGCCTGCCCTGCAGGACCAGATCACCAAGCTGATCCACACCTCCAACTACTACCACTCGCCATTGCAAGAGCAGCTTGCCGCCAAGCTGGTGGAGCTGTCGGGCATGACCAACGTGTTCTTCTGCAACTCGGGCCTGGAGGCCAACGAGGCTGCACTCAAGATCGCACGCAAGTTTGGCGTGGACAAGGGCATCGCCAAGCCAGAAATCGTGGTCTACGAAAAGGCCTTCCACGGCCGCTCGATTGCCACCATGTCGGCCACCGGCAACCCCAAGATCTACAGCGGCTTCGGCCCGCTGGTCGAGGGCTTTGTGCGGGTGCCGCTCAACGACATCGAGGCCATCAAGAAGGCCACCGAAGGCAACCCCAACGTGGTGGCCGTGTTCTTCGAGACCATTCAGGGTGAAGGCGGCATCAACCCCATGCGCGTGGAATACCTGCAGCAGCTGCGCAAGCTGTGCGACGAGCGCGGCTGGCTGATGATGATCGACGAAGTGCAGTGTGGCATGGGCCGCACCGGCAAATGGTTTGCCCACCAGTGGGCAGGCATCGTGCCCGACGTGATGCCCCTGGCCAAGGGCCTGGGCTCGGGCGTGCCGATTGGCGCGGTGGTGGCGGGCCCCAAGGCAGCCAACGTGCTGCAGCCGGGCAACCATGGGACCACCTTTGGCGGCAACCCGCTGGCCATGCGCGCGGGGGTGGAGACCATCCGCATCATGGAAGAAGACGGCCTGCTGCAAAACGCCACCACGGTGGGTGAGCACCTGAAGGCAGCGCTGCAGCGCGAGCTGGGCAGCCTGCCTGGTGTGAAAGAGATCCGGGGCCTGGGCCTGATGCTGGGTATCGAACTGAACAAGCCCTGCGGCGCACTGATCGGTCGCGCAGCCGAGGCAGGCCTGCTGCTGTCGGTCACGGCCGACAGCGTGATCCGCCTGGTGCCTCCGCTGATCCTTACCACCGCCGAAGCCGACGAGATCGTCGCCAAGCTGACCCCGCTGGTCAAAGCCATCCTGGCTGAATGAAGAAAAGCCACACTGCCATGACGACGCTGAAACATTACCTGCAGTTCACCGACCTCACCGCCGACGAGTACACCTACCTGTTCGAGCGCGCTGCGCTCATCAAGAAGAAGTTCAAGGCCTACGAAAAACACCACCCGCTGGTGGACCGCACGCTGGCCATGATCTTCGAGAAGGCCAGCACCCGTACCCGTGTGAGTTTTGAGGCGGGCATGTACCAGCTCGGCGGCAGTGTGGTGCACCTGACCACGGGCGACAGCCAGCTGGGCCGCGCCGAACCCATCGAGGACAGCGCCAAGGTCATCAGCCGCATGACCGACCTGGTGATGATCCGCACCTACGAGCAGGCCAAGATCGAGCGTTTTGCCGCCAACTCGCGCGTGCCCGTCATCAACGGCCTGACCAACGAGTACCACCCCTGCCAGATCCTGGCGGACATCTTCACCTTCATCGAACACCGTGGTTCCATTCAGGGCAAGACGGTGGCCTGGGTGGGCGATGGCAACAACATGGCCAACACCTGGCTGCAGGCGGCGTCGCTGCTGGGCTTCAAGGTGCATGTGAGCACGCCACGCGGCTACGAAGTGGACGAGAAATTGGCCGCAGGTGCCGGTGGAATAAGCGCTGACAGCTATCAATTCTTTATCAACCCGCTCGAAGCCTGCCGTGGCGCCGACCTGGTCACCACCGATGTGTGGACCAGCATGGGCTACGAGGCCGAGAACGAAGAACGCCGGGTGGCCTTTGCCGATTGGCGTGTGGACGCAGAGATGATGGCCGCCGCCCAGCCCGACGCCCTTTTCATGCACTGCCTGCCCGCGCACCGGGGCGAAGAGGTCGAGGCCGACGTGATCGACGGGCCGCAGTCGGTGGTGTGGGACGAGGCGGAAAACAGGATGCACGTGCAGAAGGCACTCATGGAGTACCTTCTGCTCGGCCGTATTGCATGAAATGCAATGCGGTGGCGCGCCAGCGCCAGCAGCCTGTTTCGGCGCAGGCTCATGTCCGCGCAGCGGACGTGAAGCAGCTGAGGGCTGCGGGCCATAGCCAGAACGCCATGCACGTGCAGAAGGCACTCATGGAATATCTGCTCTTGGGCAAACTGGCCTGACAGCCCCATGCCCTGGCGCCGCCAGCCCGCTCACAGCGCCGAATTGCTGGCGCACTGGCAGGCCCTGGGCCAAGCGCTGGGGCGCGACACACCCGCCTGGCGAGCCGAGGGCAGGCGCCTGCTACGCAGCTGGGCCCACTGGCCCCGCGCCTACCACGACACCACGCATCTGCGGGCCTGCCTGCGGCACCTCCAGGCGGTGCAAGACCAGCAACCCAGAGCGCTTCACAACCCCCATGTTGTGGCCCTCGCCCTGTGGTACCACGACGCCATCTACTGGCCGTGGAGCGGGCACAACGAGGCGCGCAGCGCCGGCTGGGCGCGACAGTTCCTGCTGGGCCAAGGGCTGCCCACCACGCTGGCCGAAACCGTGCACCAGCATGTGATGGACACCCGCCACACCCCGGGCCCGCTCACCGGCGATACGCTGTGGGTGGTGGACATCGACCTCGCCATCCTGGGCCAGAGTGACGCGGTGTACCGACAGTTCGAACGCAACGTGCGGCGTGAATACTTTTTTGTGCGCTGGCCGCGTTATGTGGCGGGGCGCAGCGCAGTGCTGCAAGGCTTTCTGGACCGCCCTCACATCTATGGCACAGCCTACTTTGCGCAGCGCTACGAGGCCCAGGCGCGCGTCAACCTGCAACAGGCGTTGAGCGCGCTGGGCCAAAGCCAACTGTACCAGTAGACAATTTGAGTCAAAACGGCCTGTAGCGCTAGTGAATCATGCGCCAGCAGCTATATAAAATATAGCAACTACTGAGAAGCAGACCCGCGACGGACGGGCATGGCCACGGGCTTTTCAGCGGCCGCCTCAGATGGCACCGCGCAACTGCCGCAGCTGCTGCACCCACCATCGCCTCCCCCACAGCCCGGCGACTGGACGAGCCCCGGGTGGACCTTGCCCAACCCTTGGCGCCAGCGCCCGGGCAGATAACGCCAGAGCACATAGAGCGCTGCGGCAAGGACGATCAGACCGACGACGAGTTGCTGGACCATCACAACGTTTCCCCTCAGCCGCCGCCCAGCGCCAGCGCCACGCGGTAGGTCACAAAGCTGGCGGCATACGCCATGGCAAACAGGTACCCCACCATGAGCAGCGGGTAGCGCCAGCCGTTGGTCTCGCGCCGCACGGCGGCGATGGTGGAGATGCACTGGGGCGCAAACACATACCAGGCCATCAGCGACAGCGCGGTAGCCAGGGACCACGAGCCCGCAATCAGCGACCCCAGCTGGTTGGCCACCTCGTCGCCGGTGGCAGACAGCGCGTACACCGTGCCCAGTGCGCTCACCGCCACCTCGCGCGCCGCCATGCCGGGCACCAGAGCGATGGCAATCTGCCAGTTGAAGCCAATGGGCGCGACGATGACCTCGAGCAGGCGGCCCAGCTGGCCGGCCAGGCTGTAGGTGATGGCAGGCTGCGTGGCGCCTTCCGGCGCACCGGGGTAGGTGGACAGAAACCACAACAACACCGTGACGGCCAGGATGATGCCGCCCACCCGCTTGATGAAAATCACCGCCCGCTCGTACAGGCCGTAGGCCAGGCCGCGCACGCTGGGCCAGCGGTACGCGGGCAGCTCCATCATCAGCGGCGTGGCGCGCGTGTCGCTGCGGGCCAGCTTGGCCACCGCCGCCACGGCCATGGCACTGACGATGCCGGCCACATACAACGCAAACAGCACCACACCCTGCAGGTTGAACACCCCCGCCACCGTGCGCTCGGGGATGAACGCTGCGATCAGCAGCGCATACACCGGCAGGCGCGCCGAGCAGGTCATGAGCGGCGCGATCATGATGGTCACCAGCCGGTCGCGCCAGTGGGTGATGGAGCGCGTGGCCATCACGCCCGGCACGGCACACGCAAAGCTCGACAGCAGCGGGATGAACGAGCGGCCCGACAGACCCACCGTGCCCATCACGCGGTCCAGCAAGAACGCCGCGCGCGGCAGGTAGCCCGAGTCCTCCAGCGCCAGGATGAACAGGAACAAGAACAGGATCTGGGGCAAAAACACCAGCACTCCGCCCGCACCCGCCAGCACTCCGTCGGTCAGCAGGCTGCGCAAGGGACCGTCGGCCATGTGGCTGTTGACCAGGGCTGCCAGCCAGCCCACGCCATCTTCAATCCATGACTTGGGCAGCTCGGCCCAGCTGAACACCGCCTGGAACATCAGGAACAGTGTGGCGGCCAGGATCAGCAGGCCCCACACCGGGTGCAGCACCACCGCATCGATGCGGTCGTCGGTCCGCAGGCTGACCACCGGCACGCGCACGGCCCGGTCCAGAATGCGCCGCACCTCCTGGTGGGTGCGAATGACGTCGTTCTGCGCCTCCAGGTCGCTCGCATCCAGGCGCGCCGCCGCATCGGGCGCCACCACCGGGCGCTGCAGCTGCTGCAGGTTGGCGCCATCCAGCCACTGCACCAGCTCCTGGGCGCCGTTGCCGCGCACGCCCACGGTGGCCAGCACGGGCATGCCCAGCTCGCGCGACAGCGCCTCGCGGTCGATGGCGATGCCTTGGCGCTCGGCCACGTCCATCATGTTGAGCACCATCACCATGGGCAGGCCCAGGGCGCGCGCCTCCAGCACCAGGCGCAGGTTCAGGCGCAGGTGGGTAGCGTCGGTCACACACACCAGCACATCGGGCACGGGCTCGCCCGCGCGGCGCCCGCGCACGATGTCGCGGGTGATGGCCTCGTCCACGCTGTGTGCATGCAGGCTGTAGGCACCCGGCAGGTCCAGCACGCGCACGCGGCGGCCGGCGGCGGTCTGCAGCAGGCCTTCCTTGCGCTCCACCGTCACGCCGGCGTAGTTGGCCACCTTCTGGCGTGCGCCGGTGAGCAGGTTGAACAGCGCGGTCTTGCCGCAGTTGGGGTTGCCCAGCAGCGCCACGCGCAGGGGCGCATCGGCGGCGGTGGGTTGCACATTAGCCTGGGCGTTCATGCCAGCTCCTTGGCAGACAGGCTGGTGTCATCCAGCAGCTGCACCTGCACCATGGAGGCCTCCTGGCGGCGCAGCGCAAACGTGGCCTGCCCCACCCGCACCGCGATGGGATCGCCGCCCCAGCAGCCGCGTGCGACCACTTGCACGGTTTCACCGGGCAGGAAGCCAATCTCCAGCAAGCGCAGCAGCATGCTGTGCTCTTGCGCGTCCTGTGCGGGCAACAGGCCCGTGACCCGGCCCGAGGCACGGCGCGGCAATTTGTCCAGCCGCGAGGACAGGTTCTGCTGCGTAGGAAGATGCAACCGCGCCGCAGCGCCATCGTCCATGGTTTTCATGGTGACTGGCCTCGATACAAATAATAGTGATTCTCATTTTAGCAATATCTACATCTCCCCTGTTACCCATTGCGCTCCCTGCTTGATGCAGCGCAAGCTGCCGCGACCACCGCCTTGCGTGGGTGGTCAGTCACACGGCTCAAACCGCTTGCATTCGGCGGTCATGCGGATGGATGTGAGCGTGTTTTCGCCGTCAATGTGCCGGGCGGTGAACTGCACCCAGGCCCCCTGCCCAATACCGTCCAGTAACGCGCGATCGGCCACCTTGAAGGTCTGGATGGTGAACGGCAACTTGGCGCGGGGCAGCAGCTTCAACCGTACATACGCGGTGTTGCCGCCCGCGTCCGCCTTCACAGAAACCAGCCGGGCCCTCATGTAGACCGGAGCTTCCGAGGGCGCTGCATCCCCCAGCTGTACCCAGGCCCCGCCCGCTGGAGCGACTGGCTGGGCGCCTGCGGCACCACACACTGCAGCCAGGCCCAGAGCGAGAACCAGCCTGCAGCCGAGCCGACTGGGACGTCCAGCCTGCGAAGCTACGGCCTGCCCCATCAGAACGCCCACGCGCCCAGCTGGTAGTAGTCAAAACCGCTGCTACGGCCACCCAGGCATTGCGCCAGGAAGTCCTCGGTCTTGCGGTACATCGTAAGGTTGTTGGGCCAGCGCTGGTTGCCGTGGCCGTCACCCGTGAAGGTGATGTAGTCCACCTGCTTGCCCGCCTTGCGCAGGGCAGCCACCATCCATTCGGACTGCTCCAGCTTCACGCGCGGGTCGTTCACGCCGTGCATGATGAGGATGGGCTTTTGCGCATGCTCAGCCCGGTACAGGGGGGACTTCGCATCCATGCGCGCACGGTCTTCCGGCACGGCCGGGTTGCCCACATAGCGGTGCCACCAGGGCAGGCCCAGCTCCCAATAGGGCGGAGCAGCTTCCAGCAGGCGTGCGATGTCCGTCACGCCCACCACATCCACGGCACACGCAAAGACTTCGGGCGTGAAGGTGGCGCCCACCAGAGCCGAATAGCCGCCGTAGCTGGCGCCATAGATTGCCACGCGCTGCGGGTCGGCCACGCCGCGCTCCACCGCCCAGCGCACGCCGTCCACCAGGTCGTCGTGCATGCGGCCTGCGAACTCGCCACGGGCCTTCTCCATGTGGTTGCGGCCATAGCCGCTGGAGCCCCGGTAGTTGACCTGCAGCACCGCATAGCCCCGGTTGGCCAGAAACTGCTGCATGGCGCGGCTGGTGGCGCCGTCGCCCCAGCGGTCACGCGCCCAGGGACCGCCATGCACCAGCAGCACGGTGGGCAGCCGCTGCGGCGCCGCCCCCACGGGCAGCGTGAGGTAGCCGTGGATGGTGAGACCATCGCGCGCGGTGTAGGTGATGGGCGCGGTGGGGGCCAGGTCCTTGGAAATCAGGCTCAGCCGGTTCTCGCCCAGAAAGCGGGGTTCGTGCCCATCGCGCAGCAGGTAGTTGCGGGTGCCACGGTCGGTGGCCACCGCCACCGTAAGCACCTTGTCCGTCTGATCCAGGCTGGTCACCAGCACCTCTGCAGGCTTGTCACCAGCCAGGGCAGACAGCCGGGCATCCAGCGCGGGGTCGAACACCTTGCGCGCCGGGTAGCCCGGCATGAAGTGCGCCAGCAGCGGCTCGCGGGTGCGGCGGCTGAGCGTCACGTTGTCCAGGTCCACGTCGGGCGAGGCAAACCACTCCTCTTCGCCACCTGTGGTCAGGTCCAGCCGCACCAGCGACAGCTTGTCGCGCCCACGGTTTGACAGAGCCCAGGCCTTGCGACCCTCGTCATGCAGGCCAAAGATGTTCAGCGTGTCCCAGCGGCTGCGTTCTGCCACGGTCACCCAGCTGCCCGGTTCTTTACCAGGCCGCTCCAGCAGCACCTGCTCACCCTGGATCTGCGCTCGGGCGCGCAGCTGGCCCGTGGTGTCCACGCCCCACCAGCTCACGTTGCCGGGGTTGGTGGCCATGAGCACCGGCGCGCCGCCTGCGGGGGTCACGCGGTACAGGTCAAATACTTTCTTGTCGCGCTGGTTGGAGGTGACGATGAAGTCGGACGACGCATCCACCGCCTCCGCAAAATGCGCCACCGAACGCGGCGCCGGCATCAGCTCGCTCAACTCTGTACTGGGGCCGTCGGCCAGGCCCGCATAGATGCGGGTGTTTTCATCGCCCGTGGGGTCGGCCGTGATGCCGAGCCAGCGGCTGTCGGCACTGAAGCGGATGGCGCGCGCACGGATGCGAAACGCCTTGGCGTCGCCCCCATCGATGGACTGCACCCAGATTGCGGGCACCACGCCGTCGGTGCCAAACCAGGCGATGCGCTTTCCATCCGGTGACACGCGATAACCCCCGGTGGACTGCCGGCTGGCCACAAAGTCGCGCACGGGCACCAGGTCAGGCAATTGCGCCCCAGCCAGCGAAGGGTGCGTAGGCCCGGAGGCACAGCCCACCAAGGCCAGTGCAGCAGCAAGCGCTGCGCTGCCCGACCATCGCCGCACCCTCGCCTGTTTGGTTGTCGATGCCATCGTTTTCTCCCCACGTGTTGAGCCATTGAATGCGCCCATTGTGCAAAGTCTCGCCTTAAGGCCAGCCAAAGGTGGCGGCTGCGGCACTGCGCAACGGCCATCGCTCCCGCCACAATCACCCCATGCACATCCTGCTCATCGAAGACGACCTGGACCTGGGCCGCGCGCTGCAGTCCGCGCTGAAGGTGGAGGGGCTGACCAGCGAGTGGCTGCGCCGCGCGGTGGATGCGCCCGCCACGGTCGACGCCACAACGGTGGACTGTGTGCTGCTGGACCTGACACTGCCCGATGGCAGTGGCTTTGACCTGCTGGCGCGCTGGCGCAACCAGAGCGGGCACAGCGGGCAGGTGCCCGTCATCGTGATCACGGCGCGCTCGGCCGTGGAGGACCGGCTGGCGGGCCTGGACGGCGGGGCGGACGACTTTGTGATCAAGCCCTTTGCCACGGCCGAACTGATGTCGCGCATCCGCGCCGTGCTGCGCCGCAGCGCGCGCCAGGCCAGCGAGCGCTGGGTGCTGGGCGAGCTGGTGATCGAGCCCCGGCGTCATGCCGTGCAGCGCGCCGGGCTTCCGCTGGAGCTGTCGCCGCGCGAGTTTCAGCTGCTGCTGGAGCTGGCGCGCGAGCCCGGCGTGGTGGTGTCCAAAAGCGTGTTGTCGCAGCGGCTGGACCCGCTGGGCGAGCCCATGGACTTTGCTGCCATCGAAGTGCATGTGTCCAACCTGCGGCGCAAGATCGGGGCGGAGCTGATCCGCACAGTGCGTGGCGTAGGCTACCTGTTGCAAGCATGACCACGATGAAGCACGCGTTGCGCAGCGCATG
Source organism: Acidovorax sp. GW835-FHT14G06 (assembly GCF_058793595.1). Classification (NCBI taxonomy): domain Bacteria; kingdom Pseudomonadati; phylum Pseudomonadota; class Betaproteobacteria; order Burkholderiales; family Comamonadaceae; genus Acidovorax; species Acidovorax sp. GW835-FHT14G06. The sequence continues at coordinate 17,426 of NZ_JBXAGA010000016.1, read as the reverse complement.
GGCATGGCTGGCCGAACCCACGCTGATGCGCCGCAGCGTGGCCTCGGTGCTGGTGGCGTTTGTGGTGGTGTGGGCGGTGCTGCTGGGCTACAACTTCGTCAACTACAAACACACCATCACCCGCGACCCGGGCCTGATGAAGTACGGCGACGCGGTGCTGGACTCGCTGGCCCAGGTTACCGATCCTGCACACGCCGCCACGGCTGTGGCGGCCACCGACCACTGGACCAACGTCCGCCGCCGCCAGATCGGGCTGCTGCCCGGGGTGCAGATGCACGAGCTGCTCGATGCGGCATCGGGCCAGCGTGTGTTTGCCTCGCCGGGGCTGCAGAACGTAGCCTTGCCGCCCGCCACGCCCCGCGCAGAGCCATTCATAGAGGAAGCCGCCCTGCAGGGCCGGTCGTTCCGCATCTACACCGGTCGCAATGCGCGCTGGGTACTGCGGGTGTTCGAGACCAAGCGCACGGACTCCAACTTCCTGCAGTACAACGGCCGCGCCCTGCTGCCGTACCTGCTGCTGGCGTCACCCTTTGTGCTGCTGGCGGTGTGGCTCTCGGTACGCCACGGCCTGCGGCCGCTGCAGCAACTGGCCAGCCGCATTGCGCAGCGCGGGCAGGACGACCTCCAATCGGTGGGTTTCAACGCCCGCCACGGCGAACTCAAGCCCCTGGAGCAGTCGCTGGACCACCTCTTCGCCCAGCTGCGGCACAAGGTGGAGCGCGAGCGCGCCTTTGTGCAGGACGCCGCACACGAGATCCGCACGCCGCTGGCCGTGATCACCGCCCAGGCCCATGTGATGGCCCGCTCGCCCAGCGAAGAAGAACGTACCCAGGCGCAGGCCCACCTGGAGCAGGCCATCGCCCGCACCTCGCACCTGGCCCAGCAACTGCTGGACCTGGCCGCGCTGGACGACGCACAGCGCCCCGCACCGCGCGACCTGGATGTGGCGCAATGGCTGCGCGGCGCACTGGCGCAGGCTGCGCCGCAGGCCATGGCGCGGCAGATCGAACTGTCGCTGGACGCGCCCGACACCTTGCCCGCGCGGCTCGACCAGCCTGCGTTCGAATCCATCGCCCACAACCTCATCGACAACGCGCTGCGCTACACGCCCGATGGCGGCAACGTGGCGGTGACGCTGCGGCGCGGGGGCGCGGCGCTGCAACTGTCGGTGCAGGACGACGGGCCAGGCATTCCGGCCACGGAACACCAGCGGGTGTTTGAGCGCTTCTACCGGGGCCTGGGCCATGCCGCCAACGGCTCGGGCCTGGGGCTGGCCATCGTGCGGCAGGCGTTGCTGCGCATGGGTGGGCAGGTGCAGGTTGGTGCGGGCCTGAACGACCGAGGCGTGGGCTTTTTCGTTAGCATTCCACTCCCCCACAGCGCCTGACGGCCCCGCCGCCAGGGCCCAAGTGCAGTGTGTCACCCCGCATGTCCGATTCCTCCATCACCGATTCCGCCCACCCGTGCCTGAGCTGCGGCGCCTGCTGCGCCAGCTTTCGCGTGGACTTTGCCGTGTACGAGATGCAGGCAATGGGTGGCACGGTGCCCGACGGTCTGGCCCTGGATGTGAACGGCAGCACCTGCCGCATGCGGGGCACGGAGCAGGTACCCATCCGCTGCGTTGCGCTCACCGGCCAGGTGGGCCAGCAGGTGGCCTGCAGCATCTACGAACTGCGCCCCGCGCCCTGCCGCGAGTTCTCGGCGGGCGACTACGCCTGCCACAAGGCGCGTGTGCGGCACGGGCTGGCGCCGCTGGCGGAAGGCGCCATCTGGTGAGGTGACACGCTCCAGCAGCCGGGCTACTGCCGCATCAAAATAGTTTAGGCTTCAACAAAAAATCGACCAGGTGTTGGAAATAACCGACACCATGGCTTTTTCGGGACATGCAAACTTTGTCCCATGTCAACGCCTTCCTCCCCCACCGCCCGCCGGCTCTGGGACATCTCGCCGCCCGTGCATGCGGGCAGCCCCGTGTTCCCCGGCGACACGGGCTACAGCCAGCAGTGGTGCGCCACCATCGGCCCCGGCTGCCCGGTCAACGTGAGCGCGATCACGATGTCGCCCCACGTCGGCGCCCACGCCGATGCGCCGCTGCACTATGACGCGCAGGGCGCCACCATCGGTGACGTGTCGCTCGACGCCTTTCTGGGCCCCTGCCGCGTGATCCACGCCATCGGCTGCGGCCCGCTCATCACCTGGGAGCACATTGCCCACGCGGTGAACAGCCCCCTGCCCCAGCGCGTGCTGGTGCGCACCTACGAACACATGCCCGTGGACCGCTGGGACGGCCAGCTGGCCGCCTATGCGCCCGGCACCATCGAACGCCTGGCTGACCTGGGCGTGTTGCTGGTGGGCATCGACACCGCCAGCATCGACCCGGCCGACAGCAAGACACTGGAGAGCCACCAGGTCATCCGCCGCCGGGGCCTGCGCGTGCTCGAAAACCTGGTGCTCGACGCCGTGCCCGAGGGCGACTACGAACTTATCGCCCTGCCGCTCAAGCTGACCACGGCCGACGCATCGCCCGTGCGCGCCGTGCTGCGGGCGCTGGAATAGCACAACACACAGAATTTCAAGCATTTTTGGCTGGAAGCGCTAGTACAACATGCGCCGGCAGCTATCAATAACATAGCAACTATCTACCCAACTCCCATGTCCATCACCCTTCAAGACTGCCGCGCGCTCGACGCGCAAGACCCGCTGCGCTCGTTGCGCGACCACTTTGCCCTGCCACCCGGCGTGATCTACCTGGACGGCAACTCGCTGGGCGTGGCCCCCAAGGCCGCCGCCGCGCGCGTGGCCGATGTAGTCACCCGCGAATGGGGCACAGATCTCATCAAATCGTGGAACACCGCCAGCTGGTTCGACCTGCCCCAGCGCCTGGGCAACCAGCTCGCCCCGCTGATCGGCGCGGGCCAGGACGAAGTGGTGTGCACCGACAGCACCTCCATCAACCTCTACAAGGTGCTGAGCGCGGCGCTGAACATCGCGCGCGAAGACAGCCCCGCGCGCACGCGCATCGTGAGCGAGCGCAGCAACTTCCCCACCGACCTCTACATTGCCGAAGGCCTGTGCAAGGAGCGCGGCCTGGAGCTGGTGCTGGTGGAGCCCGAAGAGATCACCGCAGCGCTCATCAATGACGTGGCCGTGCTGATGCTCACGCACGTGAACTACCGCACCGGCGCCATGCACGACATGGCCGCCATCACGGCTGCGGCGCACGCCCAGGGCATCCTGTGCGTATGGGACCTGGCGCACAGCGCGGGTGCGGTGCCGGTCGATCTGAACGGCGCAGGCGCAGATTTTTCGATTGGCTGCGGCTACAAGTATTTGAACGGCGGCCCCGGCGCCCCGGCCTTTGTGTGGGCCAACCCGCGCCATGCCAGCCGCTTCTGGCAGCCGCTGTCTGGCTGGTGGGGCCATGCCGCACCGTTTGCTTTCACGCCCGACTACCAGCCCGCCCCGGGTATCACACGCTACCTGTGCGGCACGCAGCCCATCATCAGCCTCTCGGCCTTGCAATGCGGGCTGGATGTGTTCACCGCCGCGCAAAGCCTGGGCGGCATGGCCGCACTGCGCGCCAAGTCGCTGGCGCTCACCGACCTGTTCATCAAGCTGGTGAAAGAACGCTGCGCAGGCCACGGCCTGGGCCTGGCCACGCCGCGCGAGCATGCCCAGCGCGGCTCGCAGGTGTGCCTGACGCGCGACGAAGGTGCGGGCGTGAACGGCCAGGGCAGCGGTGCCTATGCCATAGTGCAGGCGCTGATTGCACGGGGCGTGATTGGCGACTTCCGCAAAGGCGATGGCGGCACGGGCCGCCACAAGGACATCCTGCGGTTTGGCTTCACGCCGCTGTACCTGGGCTTTGAAGATGTTTGGAATGCCGTGGAGCACCTGCGCCAGGTGCTGGAGAGCGGCGAGTGGCAGAAGGCCGAGTTCAACCAGACGCACGCCGTCACCTGATCGAAAAGGCAAACCACCATGTGCCCTTTCTCGCAAACCCCTGCAGGTGAAAACAGCGCGGCGTCTGCTGCCCTGCCCGAATCCATCGTGCACGAAGAGCGCGCCCAGCTCGACTTCAGCAAGAGCATGAGCTACGGCGACTACCTGCAGCTCGACGCCATCCTCACCGCGCAAAAGCCGCTGTCGCCCGCGCACGACGAGATGCTGTTCATCGTGCAGCACCAGACCAGCGAGCTGTGGATGAAGCTCATGCTGCACGAGCTGCGCGCAGCTATCGGCCACATTGCGCGCGACGAACTGCCGCCCGCCTTCAAGATGCTCGCGCGGGTCAGCAAGATCATGGAGCAGCTGGTGCATGCGTGGGACGTGCTGGCCACCATGACACCGCCCGAGTACAGCGCCATGCGGCCGTACCTGGGCCAGTCCAGCGGCTTCCAGAGCTATCAGTACCGCTGCATCGAGTTTTCGATGGGCAACAAGAACCGCGCCATGCTCAAGCCCCACGAGCACCGCGCCGACCTGCTGGCCCTGGTGCAGGCCGCGTACGAGGCTCCATCGCTGTACGACGAAGCGCTGCGCCTGCTGGCACGGCGTGGCCTGGCCGTGCCCGCCAGCCACACCGAGCGCGACTGGACGCAGCCGTATGTGGAAAACGATGCGGTGGAGCAAGCCTGGCTTACCGTGTACCGCAACCCCGAAAAGCACTGGGACCTGTACCAGCTGGGCGAGGAGCTGACCGACCTGGAAGACGCCTTCCGCCTCTGGCGCTTCCGCCACGTGACCACGGTGGAGCGTGTGATCGGCTTCAAGCGCGGAACGGGTGGCACGGGCGGTGTGAGCTACCTGCGCAAGATGCTGGACGTGGTGTTGTTCCCGGAGATCTGGAAGCTGCGCACCGATCTTTGAGCGCAGACCACAGCGGCTGCCAAGCAGCCCTGCACCGGCTTGGCGGAAACCATGGACAAAACTGGGGGCGCTCTGGCCGCCAGCGCTGGCAACCACGAGGCCGTAGATTGCTGGGTGTGTTTCGGTTACTGGACGCCCGCCACCATCATGCCGCGGTTGCTGCGGCACCAGATCGGTGCCAGGTGTCCAATCTGAATCGTCAGCTCATTGCCCTTGCCCAGCACCGTGGTGGGGCCGTTGCTGTAGGCGTAGCCGCTGTCGGCAGCCTGCTTGGGCAGCTCCACCGTCCAGCCGCTGCGGCGCATCACGCTGCGGCCTTGCTCGGGGTAGAACTGCATCTCGACCTTTTCACCATTGCCGCAGGCGTATTGCATGCTGCTGCCGTCGGCGGGGGCGCTGAACGCCTGCATCGCGGGGGGCTGGCTTGCGCAGCCCGACAACAAGAGGGTAGCCAACGCACCCGAACCCAGCAAAACCATCGTCTTCATCGGTCACTCCTGACATCGCGGCACCGCCTGACGGCGCCCGACAACTTCCATCCAACGGCTTGTGGCCACCGGCCACCGGGACCCATTCAAAGCCCCGTAGTGATCACCCAAGCACAAACCTTGCCACTCACCACTGCCTGCACCATCCTGATTGCGAGAGACCGAAACCTGCGATTCCAGAGCCGTGACCAACACCCGGTGCAGCACATGGACACAAGAGTGCCCCAGGCCCCCGGCACCGTCATTGGGGTGATCCCCACATCGAGAGCCTCCTCTAAAGTCTGGCCGCGCACTGTGGCGCCCGCATGACGACCACAACCGCCTGCAGGCCGGGTCGGATTGGATGCATCAGAGAGCCCAATCAACAACACAAACATCTGATTACAGGCACAGTCATCGCAAAAACCACAACATCCGATGCGTTCGGTGGGTTATGACGAAAGGGACTGGGACATACCCTAAGAGTCCACCGGAGACACCCCTCGGATCCCTCAGCCTGCTCTCCGCCGTCCATGGGTGACAGCAGCGCCCGTGCTCAGCGGATAACCTCCTGGGGACCAGTCGCTGATGGAAAACCCCTCTCGACAGCCCATGCCATCCGCTCTGGAGCCCCCCCCGTGCCCACCCCTTTGTCTGCTGCTCCCCTCCTCGCCCCCCGCACTGCCTGGGCCATGCTGCTGGCGCTGGTGGCGGGCTTTGCGCTGAGCCAGGCGTTTCGCACCATCACGGCCATCATGGCGACGGGCTTGCGGGCCGAGTTCGGTCTGTCGGCGCAGGCGCTGGGGCTGTTTGCCGGGGCGTTTGCGTTTGCCTTTGGCACCATGCAGCTGTTCATGGGCATTGGCATCGACCTGTATGGCGTGCGGCGCACGCTGCTGGTGGCGTTTCCGCTGTCCATTGCAGGCGCGGTGCTGTCGGCACTGGCGCCGGGCTATGGCGCGGTGCTGCTGGGGCAGGTGCTGATCGGTGTGGGCTGCGCGCCCGCATTTTTGGTGTGCACCGTGTTCATCGCACGCTACTTTCCCGCGTCGCGGTTTGCCATGGTGTCAGGCGTGGCCATGGGGGTGGGCGGGCTGGGCATGCTGTTCACCGGCACGCCGCTGGCCTGGCTGGTGCAGCAGTCGTCCTGGCGCATGGGGTTTGGGGTGCTGGCGGGCCTGGCGGCGCTGGCCTGGCTGCTGATCTTCTGGAAGGTGCATGAACCCGCACAACCCATCGACAAGGCCGCTCCGCGCGAATCGGCGCTGCAGGCGGTGCGCGGCTTTGGCGCGCTGTTCCTGCTGCCGCACACCGCCGGCATCATGCTGCTGGCGCTGATGACGTACGCCTCGTTCCTCACGCTGCGCGGGCTGTGGCTGGGGCCGCTGCTGATCGAGCGGCACGGCTATTCGCTGGTGGCCAGCGGTAATGTGGCCATGCTGTCGTCGCTGGTGTCGCTGTTCAGCCCGGCCTTTTTTGGCCGGCTGGACCCTGGCCCCGCGCGGCGCAGACGCTGGCTGCTGGGCTTTACCGTCCTGCTGGCGGCGCTGTTCGCAGCCATGGGCTTTTTGCATGCCGAATGGCTGGACGTGGGCGGCTCCGTGGCTGTGGGCCTGCTGTCGGGCTACATGGTGCTGCAGTATTCGGACGTGCGCTCGGCCTACGCCCCTGCGGTCACGGGGCGGGCCATGGCGGTGTTCACCATGGCGCTGTTCCTGGGCGTGGCGCTGATGCAGTGGGTGACGGGCGTGGCGGCCTCCCTCGCCGCCGCACAGGGTGCAGACCCGTACGTGGCGGTGATGCTGACCATTGCGGCCATGCTGGTGGTGGGTGCACTGGCCTTCAGGCTGCTGCCCGCGCCCGCCCATTGACCAGCTCATTCACCCGCGCGGGGTCAGGCGGGCACAGCGCCTCACTGGCACCTGCTACACGCCACCATTGCAGCACGCCGAACAACAACTCGAAGGCGGTGAAACCCAGCACGATGGCATTGGCGCCGTTTGCCACCGCGTAGATCTGCCAGGCCGCAAACAGAAACCGCGCCACGCCATCCAGCCGCCCCAGCAGCACCGTGGGCGCCACGATGCGCGCCACTGACCACACCACCACCACCGAGCCCAGCAGGTTGGCCAGCAGCATGTGCGTGGTGTCCAAGGGGTGCAAGGTGCCAGGCAATGCGAGCGCCTGGGCCAGCAGGTTCAGCTGGGTGTAGAGCCAGGCGAAGGTCCAGGGCAAGGCAAACGGCCAGGTGACGAGCAGGTCGTACCAGCCGCTGGCGCGGACGATGCGCAGATAACGGCCGGAAGCGAAAGCAGGGATGTGCATGACAAGAAACCTCTGTGAATCAATCAATGAGGCCCCGAGCTTCCACCTTGAAGTACGCTTCAGGGTCAAGCACTTTGTGAGGGGAACGGGATCATGCTGATCGGTGAATTGGCCACGGCCTCGGGCCTGAGCCGCGAAGCGCTGCGCTTTTATGAACAGCAGGGCCTGATTCGCGCGCGGCGCCTGGACAACGGTTACCGGGACTACCCGCCCGAGGTGGTGACGCTGGTGCAATACATCCGCACCGCGCAGCAGCTGGGCTTTACTCTGGCAGAGATCGGAGACCGGCTGCCCGCCATCTGGGACGCCGCCGAGCCCGGCCCCGCATTGGCGCAGGTGCTGGCCGCCAAGCTGCAGGAGATTGACGACCGCATTGCCGCCCTGCAGGCCCTGCGCCAGACGTTGGCCGAGCGTGTGGCCACCGACTGCCCGCTGCAGGCCCGGGTGCCACGGGCCAAGGCCTCTTCGCCCGCTTTTTGAGCCAAATCGGGCGGTAGCGCTAGTACATCATGCGCTGGCAGCTATCAAAAACAGAGCAATCTTCCTTCAACCGCCGCGCAGGTGCCAGCGCAGCCCGGTCAGGTGGCTGAGGCGGGCACCTGGTGCAGCAGCACCGGGTGGTTGCCATCGGCGTCCGCACTCTCGATCTGCACCCCAAAGCCCCACAGCCGCGCCACGTGCCTGAGCACCTCCTGCGTGTCGTCGGCCAGCGGGCGGCCCTGGTACTGGGTGTGGCGCAGGGTCAGGCTGCGGTCACCGCGCAGGTTCACGTTCCACACCTGGATGTTGGGCTCGCGCGTGCCCAGGTCGTACTGCTGCGACAGCATCTGGCGAAGGCTGCGGTAGCCGTTTTCGTCGTGGATCTCGCTGACCACCAGATCGCGCTCGCCAGCGTCGTCATGCAGCGCAAACAGGCGCATCTCGCGCATCAGGTGCGGGCTGAGGTACTGGCCGATGAAGCTCTCGTCCTTGAAGTTGCGCATGGCATGGTCGAGCGCAGGCAGCCAGGGGGTGCCAGCAATATCGGGGAACCAGTGCCGGTCCTCCTCGGTGGGGTGCTGGCAGATGCGCTGAATGTCGCGGTACATGGCAAACCCCAGCGCGTAGGGGTTGATGCCGCTATAGGCACGGTGCCCCACGGGTGGCTGGTAGACCACGTTGGTGTGCGAGCCCAGCCATTCGATCATCACGCCGTCGCTCAGGTAACCCTCGTCGTACAGCGTGTTGAGCAGCGTGTAGTGCCAGAACGTGGCCCAGCCTTCGTTCATGACCTGGGTCTGGCGCTGGGGGTAGAAATATTGGGCGATCTTGCGCACGATGCGCACGATTTCGCGCTGCCAGGGCTCCAGCAGGGGCGCGTTTTTTTCGATGAAGTACAGGATGTTCTCTTGCGGCTCCCTGGGGAAGCGGTCGGCCTCTTGCGCCGCACCTTCCTTGCCGGGGCGCGTGGGCAGGGTGCGCCACAGCTCGTTCACCTGCTGCTGGGCGTAGGCCTCGCGCTGCGCGCGTTCAAGCCGCTCGCGCGCCAGGTTCTTCTTGGACGGGCGGCGGTAGCGGTCCACGCCAAAGTTGGCCAGGGCATGGCAGGAGTCGAGCAGGCGCTCCACTTCGCCCGTGCCGTAGCGCTCCTCACACTGGGCCACATAGTCCTTGGCATACACCAGGTAGTCGATGATGCTGGACGCATCGGTCCACATGCGAAACAGGTAGTTGCCCTTGAAGAAGCTGTTGTGGCCATAGGCGGCATGCGCAATCACCAGCGCCTGCATGGCGGTGGTGTTCTCCTCCATCAGGTAGCTGATGCAGGGGTTGGAGTTGATGACGATCTCGTACGCCAGGCCCATGTGCCCGCGCCGGTAGCGCCGTTCGGTGGCCAGAAACTCCTTGCCGTAGCTCCAGTGCCGGTAGTTCACCGGCATGCCCACGCTGGAGTAGGCGTCCATCATCTGTTCGGCGGTGATGATCTCCAGCTGGTTGGGGTAGGTGTCGAGACCAAAGCGCTCGGCCGTGGCGGCAATGGCCGCGTGGTAGCGCTCGATCAGTTCGAACGTCCAGTCGCTCGGGTCGGGCAACGGCTCGGCCGGCCGCGCGCCTGCAGGCAGGGGCTGGCCGGGCACGGCACGGTGGCGGCGCTCGCCCACGGCAGCGGCCTTCCAGGGGTTGTCGCTGAGGCGGCGCTCCAGCACGGGATACTGCACAACGTTGTTCATGCGGCCACCCCCTCTTTCTTGAAGAGATCGCGGAACACCGGGTAGATGTCACCGGGTGCGGAGACCTTGCGCATCGCAAAGTGGGAGTACAGCGGCATCAACTGGCTGTACTCGTCCCACAGGTTCTGCTCTTCCTCGGCCACCTGCACATAGGCAAAGTAGCGCACCAGCGGCAGGATCTTGTCCACCAGCAGGTTGCGGCAGACGCCGCTGTCGTTGGTGAAGTTGTCGCCATCGCTGGCCTGCGCCACGTAGATGTTCCAGTCGCCCTGAGGGTAGCGCGCACGGATGATCTGGTCGAGCAGCACCAACGCGCTGCTCACCACCGTGCCGCCGCTTTCGGTGGAATGGAAGAACTGCTCCTCGCTCACCTCGGCCGCCTGGGTGTGGTGGCGGATGAACACGATGTCGATGGTCTCGTAGTGCCGCGTGAGAAACAGGTACAGCAGAATGAAGAACCGCTTGGCCAGGTCCTTGCGCGTCTCGTCCATGGAACCCGACACATCCATCACGCAGAACATCACCGCCTGGCTGCTGGGCAAGGGCACCGGCGTGCGCGCACGAAAGCGCAGGTCAATGGGGTCGAGGTACGGGATCTTGCCAATGCGCGCCGTGAGCGCATCGATGCGGCGCTGCAACTCAGCCACCGCCTCGCTGGTGCCGTCGTCCTGCGCCAGCAGGGCGTCCAGTTCGGCCTGCAGCGCCAGCAGCTCGCGGTGCGCCGACTTGCCCAGTGCAATGCGCCGGCCCAAAGCGCCGCGCATGGTGCGCAGCACGGCCAGGTTGTTGGGGATACCGTCCTGGCTGTAGCCCGCGCGGCGCGACTTCCACTGCGGGTTCTCGCCAATGTGGGTCCGCAGCAGGTGCGGCAGCGCCAGGTCTTCAAAAAAGAGCTGCATGAACTCTTCCTTGGTCAGCGTGAAGGTGAAGTCGTCTTCGCCCTCGCCGCTGTCGCTGGCCTGCGACCCGCGCCCACCCGCCCCGCCCTGGGGCCGCTCGATGCGGTCGCCACGCACATGCTCTGCATTGCCGGGGTGCACGGTGTCGCGGATGCCGCCCTGGCCGTGGTGGAAGACGGGCTCGCTGATGTCCTTGCGCGGGATGGTGATGCTCTCGGCCTGCTCCATGTCGCGGATGCCGCGTTGCGAGACGGCACGGCGCACCGCATCCGCGATCTGTTCCTTGTATCGGCGAACAAATCGCTCGCGGTTGCCCACCGACTTGTTCTTGCCAGCGAGCCTGCGGTCGATGATTTGCAATGCCATCCGTTGCTCCCGTTCCCCATGCAGGGCCTGTGGCCCAGGCACCGACCCTAGCTACTCTTGCGCACGCGCAGGTACCACTCGCACAGCAGCCGAACCTGCTTGGGCGTGTAGCCCTTGTTCACCATGCGGGTGACAAAGTCCTCGTGCTTGCGGGCCTCTTCGGCACTGGCCTTGGCGTTGAAGCTGATCACCGGCAGCAGCTCTTCGGTGTTCGAGAACATCTTCTTCTCGATCACCAAGCGCAGCTTTTCGTAGCTGGTCCAGCTCGGGTTGTTGCCCTGGTTATTGGCGCGCGCCCGCAGCACGAAGTTGACGATCTCGTTGCGGAAGTCCTTGGGGTTGGCGATGCCTGCGGGCTTCTCGATCTTCTCCAGCTCGGCGTTGAGCGCGCTGCGGTCGAACACCTCGCCGGTGTCAGTGTCGCGGTACTCGTTGTCCTGGATCCAGTAGTCGGCGTAGGTGACGTAGCGGTCGAAGATGTTCTGGCCATATTCGCTGTAGCTTTCCAGGTAGGCCGTCTGGATCTCCTTGCCAATGAACTCGGCATAGCGCGGCGACAGAAACTCCTTGATGTAGCCGGTGTACTTGGTCTCCAGCTCGGCAGGGAACTGCTCGCGCTCGATCTGCTGCTCCAGCACATACATCAGGTGCACGGGGTTGGCGGCCACCTCGGCACTGTCGAAGTTGAACACCTTGGACAAAATCTTGAACGCAAAGCGGGTCGATATACCCGTCATGCCCTCGTCCACGCCGGCGTAGTCGCGATACTCCTGGTAGCTCTTGGCGCGGGGGTCGGTGTCCTTCAGGCTCTCGCCGTCGTACACCTGCATCTTGCTGAAGATGCTGGAGTTCTCAGGCTCTTTCAGCCGCGTGAGGATGGCAAACTGCGCCATCATCTTGAGCGTACCGGGCGCACACACGGCGTTGCCCAGCGACGATTCGCGGATGAGCTTTTCGTAGATGCGGATCTCCTCGCTCACGCGCAGGCAGTACGGCACCTTGACGATGTAGATACGGTCAAGAAACGCCTCGTTGTTCTTGTTGTTGCGAAACGCCTTCCACTCGCTTTCGTTGCTGTGGGCCAGCACCACGCCGTCAAACGGAATCGCCCCAAAACCTTCGGTGCCCTTGTAGTTGCCCTCCTGCGTGGCCGTGAGCAACGGGTGCAGCACCTTGATGGGCGCCTTGAACATTTCCACGAATTCGAGCAGCCCCTGGTTGGCCAGACACAAGCCGCCGCTGTAGCTGTAGGCGTCTGTGTCGTCCTGTGCAAAGGTTTCGAGCTTGCGGATGTCCACCTTGCCCACCAGGCTGGAGATGTCCTGGTTGTTCTCGTCGCCCGGCTCGGTCTTGGCAATGCCCACCTGCTTGAGCACGCTGGGGTAGCGCTTGACCACACGGAACTGGCGGATGTCGCCGCCGTACTCTTCCAGCCGCTTCACCGCCCACGGCGACAGCACACGCTGCAGGTAGCGGCGCGGAATGCCGAACTGCTCCTCCAGCACCGGGCCGTCTTCTGCGGCGTCGAACAGACCCAGCGGTGATTCGTTGACCGGCGAGCCCTTGAGCGCATAGAACGGCACCTTCTGCATCAGCGACTTGAGGCGCTCTGCAATGGAGCTTTTGCCACCGCCCACAGGGCCCAGCAGGTAGAGGATCTGCTTGCGCTCCTCCAACCCCTGCGCGGCATGGCGAAAGAAGCTCACCACCTGCTCGATGGACTCTTCCATGCCGTAGAACTCGGTGAATGCGGGGTAGCGCTTGATGACCTTGTTGGCAAAGAGCCGCGACAGGCGCGGGTCATTGCGCGTGTCCACCATCTCGGGCTCGCCAATCGCTGCCAGCATGCGCTGGGCCGATGTGGCGTAGGCCATGGGGTCACGCTTGCACTCGGCGAGGTACTCGTCGATCGACATTTCCTCTTCGCGGCTACGGGCATAGCGCGCGGCGAAGTTGCTGATGGCATCCATACGACCTCCTGTGGCGGCACCCCTGGCGGGCTCAGGTGGTACCACGGTGTTGCATTGGCAATCGCTACCGGCTTGGCCCTTTGTAGCACCACGACCTGCGCTTGAACAGCGAATTCATGGACGCATGGTTGGCCTTTTCTGGGCGTTGCACACACAGCGATAGAGCGTGGCACACTGCGCGAAGTTCACCCCGCAAAACGCTGGCACGGGTTGCCCCGAATAGGGAATGTCCTGACAACCGGGAAGTCAAGTTGACGCCCGTGCATGGGCCTTGCGCCAAGGGCTTATTTGCAGGACGCCACCTGCACACTCCCCATCACAAAGAACTGGCGCTGGAGCCATCGCCCCGGTACAGCCAGGGCACATCCAGCACACGCTCGCCCAGCAGGTGCAGCGACAGGTCACGCCCCCAGCGCACCAGCCCCGTGGCGTGGAAGATGCGGCCGTTGCGCGTGGACCGGGCCTGCACGCGCGCGTTGCGCTGCCAGCGGTTCAGCGCGTAGCGGCGCAGGCGCAGCGGCACATCGAGGTCGTGCATGGCCAATGCACGCTGCAGCTCGGCCGCGTCTTCAATCGCCATGCCCGCGCCCTGGGCCAGGTACGGTCGCATGGGGTGCGCAGCATCGCCCAGCAGGCCCACCAGACCTTGCGCCATCTCGTCGGCGCTGCGCACGGGCGGGCGGTCACACAAGGGCCACAGGCGCCAGCCCGCTCCACCTACGGCACTCACGCTGCGCACCACGTCCTGCAGCGCGGTGCAGGTGCCTTGCAGCGCGTGCTCCAGGCCTGCAACGTTGGCAGCATGGTCCCAGTTCTCCAGGTCTTGCGGCGCGGGGCCTTGCACGATGACCACCAGGTTTTGCAGCTCGCCCCGGCGCACGGGGTACTGCACCGCATGCAGGCGCGGGCCCAGCCACGCGGTGACCTGGGCCGTGCGCAAGGCGTCGGGCAGCGCATGCTGCGGCACCAGCGCGCGGTAGGCCAGGTGCCCCGTCACGCGTGGCGGTACCGCGCCCATAAGCTGGGTGCGGGTGCGGCTCCACAGGCCATCGGCACCGATCAGAGCATCGCCCTCTACCTGCTTGCCCCGGCTGGTGCGCACGGTGACCACGCCGTCGGCATCGGAAAAGCTGTCAATCGCATGCTCCAGATGCAGTTGTGTGTCGGTGTATTTCGTCACGGCGGACAGCAACAGGCCATGCAGGTCCGCACGGTGAATGGTGGCGTAGGCCGCGCCATAGCGCTCCACCGCCGTGGGCCCCAGGGGCAACACGGCCAGTTCTTTGCCGCTGACGGCGTTGCGCACCTGCAACCGGCTGGGGAAGGCAGCCACCGCCTGCAGCGGCTGCTGCAGACCCCAGGCCTGCAGGCGGCGCACCACGTTGGGCCCGATCTGCACGCCCGCACCCACTTCGCTGAACGCAGCAGCGCGCTCGTACAGCCGCACCTCCCACCCGGCCCGGGATGCGCCCAACGCAGCAGCCAAGCCGCCAATGCCGCCACCGGCGACCAACACCTGTTTTTTCATGCCGCGATTGTGAACTGCGCGCGCCGGCGGACCTTTGCCTTAGCGCAGGTCATAGCGCAGGCCGCAGCGCACGCTCCAGCACTTCGGCGGGCATGGGCCGGCCAAACAGGTAGCCCTGAAAGGCCTTGCAGCCATAGCGCTGCAAAAACTCCAGCTGACCCGTGGTCTCCACGCCCTCGGCCACCACCGCCAGGTCCAGGCTGTCCGCCAGCGCCAGGATGGTGCGCACAATAGCGGCGTCGTTCGGGTCGGTCTGCAGGTCGCGCACAAAGCCCTGATCGATCTTGAGCTGGTCGAGCGGCAAGCGCTTGAGGTAACTCAAGCTGGAATAGCCCGTGCCAAAGTCGTCCAGCGAGAAGCCCACGCCGTAGCGGCGCAGGTGTTCCATGCGCGCAATCACGTCCTCGACATCGGCCATCAACAGGCTCTCGGTGAGTTCGAGTTTCAGGCGTTCCGGGTTGGCACCCGTGGCATCGAGCACGCCCAGCACCTGCTCCACAAAGTCGGGCTGGCGGAACTGCCGCACGCTCACGTTCACCGACAGAAAGAACTGTCGCGTGAGTGAGCTGCGCTGCCAGGCCACCAGCTGTGCGCACGCGGCCTCCATCACCCATTGGCCCAGGGGCAGGATGAGCCCGGTCTGCTCTGCCAGCGGAATGAACTCGGCAGGCGACACCATGCCCCGGCGCGGGTGGCGCCAGCGCACCAGGGCCTCGGCTCCCTGCAGGCGCCCCTTGCCGTCCACCACTGGCTGGTAGTAAAGCACCAGCTCCTTGTCTTGCAGGCCCCGACGCAGGTCGGCCTCCAGGGCCGAGCGGTTGCTCACGGCCGCCTGCATGTCGGGGTCGAAAAAGCGCTGGGTGTTGCGCCCCGCCGCCTTGGCCTGGTACATGGCCAGGTCGGCATGTTTGAGCAGCTCATCCACGCTCACGGTCTGCTGGCCAAACAGCGCGATGCCTATGCTGGGTGTGCTGTGGTGGCTGGCATCGCCCAGCGCATAGGGCTTGCCCAGCGTGGTGATGATGTGGCTGGCCACCAGCGCAGCCTCGGCGCTTGCGTGGGCGGGGTCGGGGCTGAGGCCCTCCACCAGCACCACGAACTCGTCGCCACCAAAACGGGCCACGGTGTCGGACTCCCGAACGCAGCCCTTCAGGCGCTGCGCCACCTGCAGCAGCAATTGGTCGCCGGTGTCATGGCCCAGCGTGTCGTTTAGGTCCTTGAAGTTGTCGAGGTCAATGAACAGCAGCGCGCCCTGGGTGTCAGAGCGCGCGACCGCCAGCGTGGCGTGTTGCAGCCGGTCCACCAGCAAGCGGCGGTTGGGCAGACCGGTCAGCGAGTCATAGAACGCCAGGCGTTCGATCTGGCTCTCGACCTGCTTGCGCTCGGTGATGTCGCGGCCCACGCCCCGGTAGCCGCGCAGGGCACCATTGGCATCGAACACAGGCACGCCGCTGACCGAGATCCAGTGCATGCTGCCGTCCGCACGCCGACGTTGCAGCTCCAGGTCACGGAATGGCTGTTGCGCCGCCAGCAATGCGCGGTGCGCGGCCCAATCAGCGTCGGTCATGTTCAGGGCGCCGATCTCCCAGCGCGTGCGCCCCATCACGTCCGACAGCGGGATGCCGTTCACGCTCAGGTCGCCCGCCAGTTGCACAAAGCGGCCCTCGGCATCGTGCTCCCAGTACCAGTCGGACGACAGGTCGCTCAGGGACCGGAAGCGCGCCTCGCTCTCGCGCAGCTCGTTCTCCACACGCACGTAGTCGCTCACATCGGCAAACGTACGCACCAGGCTGCCATCGGCCAGCGTGGTGGTGCGGACCTCGAACGTACGGCCATCTCGTGTGGTGCGCCAGTACAAGGCCGGGGCCGGAGCCACTGCGCCCTGGGCCACGTAGTCGTGCCCGCGCCGGTCCACCAGGCTGTGGCCCTCGCCAAAGTCACCGCGCTCGGCCTGCACGCGCGTCAGGTCAGCCAGCGTGGGGCGGGTGGCCATCAGCGACTCGGGCAAGTTCAGCAGCTCCAGCACGCGCTCGTTGTAGACGGTGATGCGGCCATCGGGCCCGGTCTTGAAGATGCCCTGGCTCATGCTGGCCAGCGTGGCCTGCAGGGCCGAGCGCTGCTCCTGCAGCATGGTCAGAGCCTCTTGCCAGATGCGGGCATCCACCATGCGCACGGGCTGGCCCTGCCCCTTGGCGCCTTGCACCAGCGCGACCAGGCGGTTGAGCAGCTCGCTCAGGTGCGCTACGCCATCGGCCTCGCGCAGCACATAGTCGCCCAGCCCGCAGCGAAAGGCGCGTGCAGCCAGGGCCTCTTGCGCTGCATCGATGCACATCAGCACCGGGCGACCAGCGCACAGCTCCAGCAGGCCGGGCAGTTCCTGATCGGTGGGCTTGAGGCACAGCACCACGGCATCCCAGGCCTGGCTTGCGAGGGGAGCCTTGGCAGTTTCTGGCGTGGGGCTGTTGACCACCCTCCAGTCGGGGTAACGCGTTGCCATGAGCCGCCGCGCGGCCGCTGCGTGCTGGGTGTCAATGTCCACCCACAGGATGCCCACACCGTTCATGGCTGCGGCTCCTGCGATGCGGGCAGAGCGGTCGGCAGCGAGGGGGCTGAATGGCCCGGCAGATGCTCACGCTCGAACAACTCGACGGACCCAGGCCTTCCAAACAGATACCCCTGGAACCCCTCGCACCCGTGCAGCCTCAGGAACGACAGCTGCCCCGTCGTCTCCACCCCCTCCGCCACCACCTCCAGGTCCAGGCTCTTGGCCAGCGCCAGGATCGTCCTAACAA
>NZ_JBXAGA010000015.1:0-92474 GCF_058793595.1 Acidovorax sp. GW835-FHT14G06 | reverse complement strand
TTGGCGATGTCCACACCCGTGTTGTCCGACTTCACGCGGACCTTCACGTTGTAGTCCACCACGCGCTTGACAGGGACCAAGACCTTCATTGCTGCGGCTCCTAGAGAGTTGATTGAATTGACGTTTACGTAAACTAGAACATTCTATGTCGCACTGCAGCGAAAGCGCTACGGAGCCACCACACAGACTGCACAATCACAAAAAAGAACGATCGTGCTTTTTGTGAATTATAGGCGAGTGAACCCGGCCAGTGTCTAGAGTTTGCTGTCGCCTGCGCTACCGGGCCCCCGCCGGGGTATCACCCTGCAACTGGATCAGCCCGCCGAAGCCGGTGCTGGCGCGGGCGCCCCGGCAGGCGACATCGCTGCAGGGACTGCGCCATCGACCTGGACATGCATGACCCGCTGGGGGTAAGGGATTTCGATCTGGTGGGCCCGCAGCGCACTCAGGATGGCCCGGTTGATGTCCGAGCGCAGTCCCAGCGACCCGTTTTCAGGGTCCGCAATCCAGAAGCCCACGGTGAACTCCAGCCCGTCGGCACCGAAGGCCGACAGCGCGGCGCTGGGGGCCGGGTCACGCAGCACACGCGGGCTGACCAGGGCGGCATTAGTCAGCAGTTGGGCCACCTGGTCCACATCGCTCTCATAGGC
The DNA here is from genome assembly GCF_058793595.1 of Acidovorax sp. GW835-FHT14G06. Classification (NCBI taxonomy): domain Bacteria; kingdom Pseudomonadati; phylum Pseudomonadota; class Betaproteobacteria; order Burkholderiales; family Comamonadaceae; genus Acidovorax; species Acidovorax sp. GW835-FHT14G06. The sequence goes on along the minus strand of NZ_JBXAGA010000015.1, from coordinate 91,824 downwards.
CACGCTGACCACGGTGGACATCCACACGCGCGGGTCAGACAGCGACAGGTTTTCCACCCGCTGGGTGATCAAAAGTTCGTTGGGCACGATGGATTCGCGCCCCGAGGGCGATCGAATGACGGTGTAGCGGGCATTGATCTGCGTGATGCGCCCCTCGAACGTATCGAGTTTGACGTTGTCGCCAATGCGCATGCTGCGCTCGGCCAGGATCACAAAACCGCTCACATAGTTGGCCGCCAGCTTCTGCAGGCCAAAGCCAATGCCCACGCCGACTGCACCGCCCAGCACCGACAGCGCAGTCAGGTCGATGCCCACCGACGACAAGGCCACCAGCAACCCCACGAACACGAGCAGCGCCCGTACCGCATTGCTCACCGCCTTGCGCAGCGACAGCTCGGCACCCGTGGCCGAGCGCAGCAGGCGCGACTCGATGGCCGCCGAGATCCACAAGGCAATCAGCAACACCGCACCCGCAGTGACCGCACCTTCGATGATGGTGCGCACCGACAGCGTGGCCCCGCCCACCTTCCAGTGGATCTGGTCCAGTTCGTCGAGCACCAGCGGCAGCAGCCCGGTGACCCACAGCACCATGCCCAGCCAGGCCATCCAGGAGATGGAGCGCTCGATAGGCCGCACCCAGGCAGCGTCCGGATAGGCCACCTGCAGCACCTTCACGCCGATGCGAATGACCACTAGCGCCACCAGCACCGGGATTGCGACCTTGAAAGCGGCCAGCGCCACCCAGTGGTGCAGCAGCGTGCGCGCGATGTAGGCCAGACTCAGCAACACCAAAGGGAACAGCGCGCCATCCACGATCCGCAAACCAAACAGGATGGAGCGGGGGTCCCCCCGGCGCAGGCCCCGCTGCAACAGCGCTACCAGTCCCCAGGCCAGCCCCACGCAGACCGCAAGGGCCGCCAGCTCCACCAGCACCGTGGGGCTGAGAAAGGCCTGCACCCACAGGCCTACGTCGTCGAGCATTGCCTTGTCCATCGTGCGAGACCTCAACGCTTCCAGGCGGGCTGGCGCTTCTCGGCAAAGGCGCGGGCGCCTTCCTGGGCGGCGGCATCCATCATGTTGGTGGCCATGGTCTGGCCCGCCAGCTGATAGGCGGCATCCATGCCCAGCTCACGCTGCTGGTACACCAGCGCCTTGCCCATAGCCACGGCCACGCGCGGCTTTTGCAGAATGGACTGCACCAGTTGCTCGACCTCGGCATCCAGAACATCCGCAGGCACCACCCGGTTCACCAGCCCTTGCGCCAGCGCGGTCGGTGCATCGATGAAATCGCCCGTGAGCAACATTTCCATAGCGCGCTTGGCAGGTACGTTGCGCACCAGGGGTACGCTGGGCGTGGCGCAGAACAGGCCGTAGTGGATACCGCTGGTGGCAAAACTCGCGCTGTTAGCCGCCACGGCCAGATCGCACTGCGCCACCAGCTGGCAACCGGCGGCCGTCGCCATGCCCTGCACCCGCGCGATGACCGGCACGCTGAGCTTGTGGATGGTCAGCATCATGCGACTGCACTGGGCAAAGAGCTTTTGGTAGTACGCAAGCTCCGGATTCGCAGCCATGTCCTTGAGGTTGTGGCCCGCGCAAAACGCCTTGCCAGCAGCGGCCAGCACCACCACACGCACCGATTCGTCGCGGCCTGCTTCGTCCAGCGCCTGCTGAAGTGCCGTGAGCATCTCGCTGCCCAGCGCATTGAAGCGCGCAGGGTCGTTCAGGGTCAGGGTGACCACGCCACGTGGATCGCGTATCACTTCCAGCAAGGAATCTGCGTTTGAAATCGTCATGTCTTTACTCTCTCGTACCTGACCGGAGCGCACCCACGGCCAAAACCGGTGCAGCCCCGGAGCAGGCCGCCGGGCAGCGGCTCAGGGGGATAGTCACAAATCCGCCAGAACGCGCAGATGCGCCTCCACGCTGCGCGCCAGCGGCCCCATCACGTAGCCGCCCTCCAGGCACGACACAATGCGGCCTTTTGCGTAACGGCGGGCCACGTCTTTCACGCGCTGGGTGATCCAGGTGTAGTCCTGCTCGGTCAGGCCCAGCTGGCCCATGTCGTCCTCGCGGTGACCGTCAAAACCAGCGCTCACAAAGATCATCTCGGGCTTGAAGGCCTCCAGCCGGGGCATCCACATCATCTCGATGATCTCGCGGATGTCCATGCCGCGCGTGTAGGCGGGCACGGGCACATTGACCATGTTGGGGGCAGGATCGTGGTCGCCGCTGTAGGGGTAGAACGGGTGCTGGAAGATGCTGACCATCAGCGCCCGCGGGTCATTGGCGAGGATGTCCTCCGTGCCGTTGCCATGGTGCACGTCAAAGTCCACCACCGCCACGCGCTGCAGGTTGTAGCGCTGCAGCGCATATTTCACCGCTACCGCCACATTGTTGAAAAAGCAAAAACCCATGGCCTTGTCGCGGCAGGCATGGTGCCCCGGGGGGCGCACAGAGCAGAAGGCATTTTCGACCTCGCCCGCCATCACCGCGTCGGTGGCTGCCAGCGCGGCACCCGCGGCGCGCAGCGAGGCCTTCCAGGTGTGGGCGTTGATGGAGGTGTCAGTGTCGATCTGCGCATAGCTGGGGCCGCCGGCCATCAGTTCTTCGTTGAGCCGGTCCGACATGCCACGCAAGGCGGCTATGTGCATGCGGCCATGGGCCAGTTCGATGTCGGCCAGGGAGGCTTCGGGGGCTTCGTAGCGCTCCAGCGCGTCACCCACGCCGGTGACCAGCAAACGGTCTTCAATCGCATCCAGCCGCTCGGGGCATTCGGGGTGGCCCGGGCCCATCTCGTGTTTCCAACAATCCCGGTGGGTGAAATAGCCCGTCTTGCTCACAGTCTTGTCCCCGCGTCTCGCATTTTTTGCAGTTTTTCGGATAACGTCGTGCCATGAATGCACAGCACAAGATCAAATCGCTTCTGGATCAGCTTAACACGGTGATCGTGGGTAAAAAGGCCCAGGTTCAGGACTGCGTGGCCTGCCTGCTGGCGGGGGGGCACCTGCTCATTGAAGACGTGCCGGGTGTGGGCAAGACCACACTGGCGCACGCTTTGTCCCACACCTTTGGGCTGCAGTTTTCGCGCGTCCAGTTCACCGCCGACCTGATGCCCAGCGACCTGACCGGCGTGTCGGTGTACGAACGTGGCAAGGAAGCCTTTGTGTTCCACCCCGGCCCGGTGTTTGCCCAGGTGCTGCTGGCCGACGAAATCAACCGCGCGAGCCCCAAGACGCAAAGCGCCCTGCTGGAAGCAATGGAGGAAAAGCAGGTGTCGGTCGAGGGCGAAACCCGCGCCCTGCCCCACCCTTTCTTTGTGATCGCCACCCAGAACCCGCACGACCAGCTGGGCACCTTTGCGCTGCCCGAGTCGCAGCTTGACCGCTTCTTGATGCGCATCTCCATCGGCTACCCCGACCGCGCCGCCGAGCGCCTGCTGCTGTCGGGGGCCGACCGGCGCGACATGGTGAGCAGCCTGCTGCCCCTGCTGTCCGCCGACGAATTGGCCGAGCTGCAGCGCCAGGTGCAGGCCGTGCACACCGCAGATCCCCTGCTCAACTACGTGCAAGACCTGATCGCCGCCACCCGCTCGGGCCGCTGGTTCTTGCAGGGCCTGTCGCCCCGCGCGGGCATTGCCATGCTGCGCGCCGCCAAGGCCCAAGCGCTCATCAGCGGGCGCGACTATGTGGCCCCTGACGATGTGCAGGCCGTGCTGCCGCAAACCATTGCCCACCGCCTGGTACCCGTGGGCGACGCCGGGCGCGGCGCGGTCGAGCAGGTGCGCGCGATGGTGGATGCCGTGCCGCTGCCCTGACCGATGGAATCCGCCGCCCCCCCTTCCCTCACAACGACCACGGGCTGGCGCGGCCTGGCCGCGCGGCTCAGCCCCGTGGCGCGCCTTCGCAGACGCTTCCAGCGCTGGTGGCAGGCACGCCTGCCGCTGTCCGACACGCTACAGCTTACCCAGCGCAATGTCTATATCCTGCCCACCAGCTCGGGCTGGATGCTGGCACTCACGCTCGTTGTCCTGCTGGTGGCCTCCATCAACTACCAGCTCAACCTGGGCTACCTGCTGACCTTCTTGCTGGCAGGCAGCGCGGTGGTGGGCATGCACATCTGCCACGCCAACCTGCGCGGACTGACGCTGCACCTGAAGGCACCCGAGCCACATTTTCTGGGCACCAGCACGGCGTTTGAGATCCAGCTGTCCAGTGATCGCAAGTCGCCGCGGTATGGCATTGCCCTGGCCGTGCACGGCATCGGCAAGGCCGAACACCACTGGGCCTGGACCGATGTGCCCGCCCAGGGCCAGGCCAGCGTGCAGGTAGCCTTCCAGCCCGGGCGCCGGGGGCTGCACCGCGTGCCCACACTGACGGCCGAAACGCGGTTTCCGCTGGGCACCTTCCGCGTGTGGACCTACTGGCGGCCCGCTGCCGAGGTGCTGGTGTACCCCGCGCCCGAGGTGCCGCCACAACCCCTGCCGCCGGGCGAGCCCCGCGCAGGGGGCACGGGCAACGCGCCGTCGCAGGGCATTGGCGAATTCGACGGCGTGCGGGCCTACCGGCGGGGCGACCCGCTCAAACTGGTGGTCTGGAAGAAGGCGGCGAAGTCGCTGGCCACCGGCACCGACGACCTGGTGAGCCGTGACGCGCAACAGGCCCAGCGGCACGAGCTGTGGCTGGACCTGGCCCACGCCGCCTTGCCCAACCATGAGGCACGCGTGTCGCGCCTGACGGCCTGGGTGCTGCAAGCCGACCGCCTGGGCCTGGACTATGGCCTGCGCCTGCCCGGCACCGAAATCGCGCCTGACACGGGGGCCGCCCACCGCCGCCGCTGCCTGGAGGCGTTGGCCCTGTGTTGACCTGCCACTGCCCATTCCTGCCGAATTTGACCCCTATCGGCTCCAAGCGCATATTCATATTGCCCGAATAGCTATCAAATAAATAGCGCCATGAAATCCATCCCCCCCCGTTCCACCGCGCAGCCATGACCCTGCGCCAGACGCTCAACGCACTGCCGCGCGACGCGCGCGATACGCTGTTCCTGCTCGTTGTGATTGCGTGGGTCATCGCCCCGCAGGTCAACGTGTTGCCTGTATGGGCGAGCCTGCTGGCGGCCGGACTGATGCTGTGGCGCGGCTGGCTGGCCTTCAAGGGCCGCCCGCTGCCGACGCGCTGGGTGCTGGCCGTTCCGCTGGTGATCGCGGTGGCGGGCACGCTGTACACCCACCGCACCATCCTGGGCCGCGATGCAGGGGTGACGCTGATCGTGATGCTGCTGGCGCTCAAGATGCTGGAACTGCGCGCACGGCGTGATGCACTGGTGGTCTTCTTCCTGGGCTTCTTCACGATGCTCAGCAACTTCTTTTTCTCGCAGTCGCTGTTCACGGCGGCCGCCATGCTGGTGGCGCTGCTGGGGCTGCTCACGGCGCTGGTCAATGCCCACATGCCCGTGGGGCGGCCACCGCTGTCGCAGGCACTGCGCACGGCAGGCACCATGGCGCTGCTGGGCGCGCCCATCATGGCGGCCCTGTTCATGCTGTTCCCACGCATGGCGCCCCTGTGGGGCATGCCCAGCGACACGATGAGCGGGCGCAGCGGCCTGTCGGGTGTGATGAAGGTGGGCAACATTGCCGAGCTGGCGCTGGACGACACCGTCGCCATGCGCGTGCGGTTTGACACCCCTGGCGGCGCCGCGCCATCGCAGAGCGACCTGTACTTCCGCGGCCCGGTGTTTGGCACGTTCGACGGTGTCGAATGGCACCCGGTGTCGCCCCGCCCCGGTGATTTTTCGCCGGCGCGGGCCAGCACTGCGGCCAACCTGCGCGTGCAAGGGCAGCCCGTGCGGTATGAAGTGACGCTGGAGCCCCACCAGCGCCCCTGGCTGCTGCTGCTGGACGCTGCGGTGGACAAGCCCGCCGTGGCAGGCATGGAGACCTTCATGACGCAGGACTTGCAGTGGCTGACCAGCCGCGCAGTCACCGATGTGGTGCGCTACAAGGCCGAGAGCTACACGCAGTTTGCCCATGGCCCCAGCGCACTCACCGTCGGCCTGCGCACCTACACCGAGCTGCCCACGGGCTTCAACCCCCGCACGCTGGCGCTGGCCCAGCAGCTGCGCAACGACCCCCGGCTCAACCCCAACCCCGCGCAAGACAACGCCGAGGCCCTGGTCAATGCCGCCCTGAACCTCCTGCGCACCGGCGGATATGTGTACACGCTGGAGCCCGGCGTGTACGGCCAACACACGGCCGACGAGTTCTGGTTTGACCGCAAGGAAGGGTTTTGTGAACACATCGCCTCGGCCTTTGTGGTGCTGATGCGTGCGCTCGACATCCCGGCCCGCATCGTCACCGGCTACCAGGGCGGCGACCGCAACCCTGTGGATGGCCTATGGACCGTGCGCCAGAGCGACGCCCACGCCTGGGCCGAAGTCTGGCTCTCCGGCCGGGGCTGGGTGCGGGTGGACCCCACGGGTGCCGTGTCGCCCGGTCGCACCGGGGCCTTCCAGCGGCTGCGCGCCCCCCAAGGGGCGTTTGCCACCGCCATGGGCACGGTGATCAGCCCAGGCGTCGCGCAGAACCTGCGCGCCGTGTGGGAGGCCGTCAACAACAGCTGGAACCAGTGGGTGCTCAACTACACGCAAAGCCGCCAGCTGGACCTGCTCAAGTCTCTGGGCTTTGAGTCGCCCAGCTGGCAGGACCTCACCATGGTGCTGGGCATCCTGATCATCGTGGCAGCCCTCGGAGGCATGGGCTGGAGCCTGTGGGAGCGCAGCCAGCACGACCCCTGGCTGCGCCTGCTGGCCCGCGCGCGCCAGCGCCTGGCCCGTGCCGGGCTGGTGGTGCCCGACACCCTTCCGCCACGGGCCATGGCCGAGCGGGTACAGGCACAATTCGGCGCACCCGCTGCGGCCGTGGCCGACTGGCTGCTGCGGCTGGAACGCGTGCGCTACGCTTCCCACCCCGAGGCCGCCCTGGGCGATTTGCGGCGGGAGTTTCGGAGCATTGCCTGGCCAAAGCAGTGAATCATCCCCCTGAGCGGCTGCGCCGCTTCCCCCTTCTCTCGCGCTTTGCGCGGGAAGGGGGACGATGCCCTCGCTGCGGGGCGGCCCTTGCTCGGCATCCCTGGTCACAGGGCGCGTCAGTTTCAAAGCACCGGGCCCTACAAAGCTACAACCATTGACATGAAGAAGACAGCACCATGGACCACGACAGCTATATTTTTGATAGCTGCCTGTGCATTACCCGCTAGCGCAAAGCCCGAAAATCAACCCAAACCGGCGGCCCAGAAGGCACATGCCAAAGCCGGCCAGGCCCACCAGGGGCGGGCCAGTGCCAAGGCCCCGGAGCTCTACGCATCGCGCCCTGAGGCCATGGACTTTGCCGACGACCTGGCCGCGCGCCGCGACCTGGACCGTGAATGGGTGCGCCAGGCCATTGGGCAGGCGCACTTTTTGCCGCAGGTCCCCCGCCTCATGCTGCCGCCCGCCAAGGGCACGGCCAAGAACTGGCGCGTGTACCGCAGCCGGTTCATCGATCCCATCCGCATCCGCGCGGGCGTGCGGTTCTGGCAGGAGAACCAGTCCACGCTGGAGCGTGCCGAGCGCGAGTTTGGTGTGCCCGCCGAGATAATCGTGGGCATCATCGGGGTGGAGACCATCTACGGCCAGCAGATGGGTACCTTCCGTGTGATGGACGCGCTGGCCACCCTGGCGTTCGACTTTCCCTCCGCCCACCCGCGCGCCAAGGAGCGCACCGAATTCTTCCGCCGCGAGCTGGAGCAGTTCCTGAGCCTCACCAACCGCAGCAACACCGACCCGTTCGAGCCACGCGGCAGCTATGCCGGCGCCATGGGCCTGGGCCAGTTCATGCCATCGAGCTGGGTGCGCTATGCGGTGGACTTTGATGGCGACGGCCGCGTGGACCTGTTCAAGAGCCCGGCCGACGCCATTGGCTCGGTGGCCAACTACTTCCGGGGCCACGGCTGGACGCCTGGCATGCCCACGCACTTTGGGGTGCAGTTCGACAATGCGCGCCTGCAGCTGGACGACCTGCTCGCCCCCGACATCCTGCCCACCTTCAGTGCCGCCAGCATGTTGGCCAAGGGCGCTGTGCTGGATGCCCAGGGCGTGCAGCACACGGGCCCGCTGGCGCTGGTGGAACTGCAAAACGGCAACGATGCGCCCAGCTACGTGGCAGGCACCGAAAACTTCTACGCCATCACGCGCTACAACTGGTCGAGCTACTACGCCATGGCCGTCATCGAGCTGGGGCGAGAGGTGGCGGCGGCGCGCTGACCGCTGCCCCACCGCTGCGAACCACTCGCCGAACGGCGCAACCCGGGGGTTTCTGCGGGCTCGGAGCCCCCGCCCAGCACACTTGTGCAAGTCAGTCCACAATGCCCGGCTTTGACCGCTTGCACAGCGGCCCGGCCACGGCGGAACGCCCTGGCCCTCCCAGAGAACCCTCCCAATGCCTGCATCACCTTCTCCAGCACCCGACACGGACGCCATCGTCCGTGTACGCGGCCTGAGCAAAACCTACGCCGGCGGCTTTCAGGCACTCAAGAACATCGACCTGGACATCCGGCGCGGCGAGATCTTTGCCCTGCTGGGGCCCAATGGCGCGGGCAAGACCACGCTGATCAGCGTGATTTGCGGCATGAGCAATGCCACGGCGGGGTCCGTCACGGCCGATGGGCACGACACGGTGCGCGACTACCGCGCAGCCCGCGCTGCCATTGGCCTGGTGCCCCAGGAGCTGCACACCGACTCGTTCGAGACGGTGTGGGCCACGGTGAACTTCAGCCGGGGGCTTTTCGGCAAGGCCCCCAACCCCGCGTACATCGAGAAAATCCTCAAGGACCTGTCGCTGTGGGACAAGAAGGACAACAAGATCCTCGCGCTGTCGGGCGGCATGAAACGCCGCGTGCTGATCGCCAAGGCGCTGTCGCACGAGCCCAAGATCTTGTTCCTGGACGAGCCCAGCGCCGGCGTGGATGTGGAGCTGCGCCACGACATGTGGCGCCTGGTGCGGGAACTGCGTGACGCGGGCACCACCATCATCCTGACCACCCACTACCTGGAAGAAGCCGAGGACATGGCCGACCGCATCGGCGTGATCCGCAAGGGCGAATTGATCGTGGTGGAAGACAAGGCCGTGCTGATGCGCAAGCTGGGCAAGAAAGCGCTGGCCATCACGCTCCAACAGCCCATGGAGCAGGTGCCCGCATCGCTCACCCGATGGCCCCTGGCACTGAGCCAGGGTGGCACCGTCCTGACCTATACCTTCGACACGCAGCAGGAAGACACCGGCATCGCCGCCCTGTTGCGCGCCCTGGCCGAGCACGGCATCGACTTCAAGGACCTGCACTCCAGCGAAAGCTCGCTCGAAGACATCTTCGTCAGCCTGGTTCACAAGGGCAAGGTCACAACCCCTTCGCCCCAGAAAGCGATCCCAGCATGACCGGTGTGAACCTGCATGGCGTGCGCGCCATCTACCGCTTCGAAATGAACCGCGCCTTCCGCACCTGGATGCAGAGCCTCATTGCGCCCGTGCTCACCACCGCGCTGTACTTCATCGTCTTCGGCTCTGCCATCGGCTCGCGCATGGGCGACATCGGCGGGGTGAGCTATGGCGCCTACATCATCCCTGGCCTGCTCATGCTGTCGCTGCTCTCCGAGAGCATTTCCAACTCGGCCTTCGGCATCTACATGCCCAAGTGGTCGGGCACCATCTACGAGCTGCTGAGCGCGCCGGTCAACTGGGTGGAGGTGCTGCTGGGCTACGTGGGCGCGGCGGCCAGCAAGTCGCTGCTGGTGTCGGTGCTCATCCTGTCCACCGCCCGGGTGTTCGTTCCGTACGAGGTGGCGCACCCCGTGTGGATGGTGGGCTTTCTGGTGCTCACTGCCGTCACGTTCTGCCTGTTCGGCTTCCTCATTGGCCTGTGGGCGGACAGCTTTCAAAAGCTGCAGGTGATCCCGCTGCTGGTGATCACGCCGCTCACCTTTCTGGGCGGGGCGTTTTACAGCATCAGCATGCTGCCGCCGTTCTGGCAGACCGTCTCGTTGTTCAACCCGGTGGTCTATCTCATCAGCGGGCTGCGGTGGGCGTTCTATGGTCACGCCGACGTGCACATCGCGGTAAGCACCAGCATGACCTTAGTGTTCATGGCCCTGTGCCTCGCCGTGGTGCGGTGGGTGTTCAAGACCGGCCACCGCATCCGGCGCTGAGCGCCATCGCCCCGGCCTCCCGGGGCGAATCCACGCATCAATAGCGCTGCATCTGGCAGCTGTGCGGCTGCTGCGCCTTGGCCGCTGCAATCTGCCGCACCACGCGGAAGCCATAGCCCGAGCCTTCCACGTCGAACTTCACGCCGGGCGCGCCTTTCTTGTCCATCACGCCCACAGCCAGGGCCTGCTGGAACTGGTGGTCTGCCGCGCGCATGGATCCACCCTGGCCGGCCAGTTGCACGTTGGCCGACTCCATCTGGCGCGCGACGGCCACCACGTCGGTGCTGCCTGCACGCTCGATGGACTGGGCAAGGGCCTCCACCATCAGCTGCATGCGCATGTGCACGTAGTCGTCCTGCGGCTTGGGAAAGCGCGTGCGGAAGGACTGGTAGAACGCCTCGCTCTGCGCACCGGGCACGTTGGGCAACCAGTCGGCAACGGCCACCACCTTGCCGATGCCAGCGTCGCCAAGCGCGGCGGGAGCGCCCAGCGCATTGCCGTAGAAGGTGTAGAAGCTGCCCTCGTAGCCCACGTCGCGCGCGGCCTTGACCAGCAGCGTGAGGTCGTTGCCCCAGTTGCCGGTGACCACGGCCTGCGCGCCGCTGGTCTTGATCTTGACGGCATAAGGCGCAAAGTCCTTCACGCGGCCGATGGGGTGCAGCTCTTCGCCCACCACGGCCACGTCGGGGCGCTGGGCAGCCAGTTGCTTCTTGGCCTCGCGCAGCACGGCCTGGCCAAAGCTGTAGTCCTGGCCGATGAGGTACACGCTCTTTAAGGCCTTGTCCCCGCGCATCACCTCCATCAGCGCGGCCATGCGCATGTCGGCATGGGCATCAAAGCGGAAGTGCCAGAAGCTGCACTTCTCGTTGGTGAGGATGGGGTCCACCGCCGAGTAGTTGAGGAACAGCACGCGCTTGTTCGGCTCGCGCTCGTTGTGCTTGTTGATGGCCTCGATCAGCACGGCCGCAGTGGACGACGAATTGCCCTGCAAGATGACCTGCGCGCCATCGTCAATCGCCGCGCGCAGGGCGGACAAGGCCTCTTCGTTCTGGCCCTTGCTGTCGTAGCGCTCCAGCACCAGCGGGCGGGGGCCGCCGCTGCTGGCAGGCAGCTGCACGCCGCCGCGTGCGTTCACGCGCTCCATGGCCCAGTAGATGTTGCGGTACACGGCCTCACCGGTATTGGCGAACGGGCCCGAGAGGCTTTCGATGAGCGCCAGCTTGACCGGCTTGGCCTGGGCCAAGCCTGCGGGGGCCGGCGCCTGCGCTTGCGCAGCAGGCGCCAACGCCACGGCGCCTGCAAAGGCCAATGCCGCCGCCCAAACGGTGCGACGTAATGCCGCTGCGCCTGATTTCAAGCCCACAGATTGCAATTTATTCATGGCATTTTTCCCTTGAAATGCGGCGTGGCCGCACACACCTCTCTTCCATGCGGCGACCACGTCGAGAGCCGCGCAGTGTATAGGAGTTACCCATGATCTTCGCCCCCGTGATCCGCCGCGCCGCTTATTCCCAAGCCCCACGTTCCGCCGACCTGGCGCTGCAGCGTTTTCTGATGGGCGCGCTGGCACAGCCTGCCGCAGCACCTGCCACAGGCTGCACCGTGACGCAGGACGAAAAGGCCACCACCCTGCAGCTGGATGTACCCGGCCTGGCCCGAGAGCAGCTCTCGATCAGCATTGAAGGCCAGGTGGTGCAGGTGCAAAGCGTGGAAGGCGCACCGCGCAAGGTGCAGCGCGCATGGGAACTGCCCACCGAGATCGATGCCAACGCCAGCACCGCCAAGCTGGAAAACGGTGTGCTGACCCTCACGCTGGTCCGCCTGGAGCCGGTCAACAAGTCAGTGCAGCTGGTGGTCCACTGACCTGGAGGCTCATCCGTCCTTTTCGCGAATTATTTGTTAGCAACAACCTCTTGAAATGCTTGCGCTTCAAGCGGTTACTGCATCTACACTGCTTATTGAAACGCCCCTATCCCACCCCCCGGCTGCTGCGTCACTGTGGGATAGACTGGCGGCCTCCTGTGCCACCTGATGGATGGATTGCCAGGGTGAATAAGTAAGGGCCCGGGCCTTGGGTGCCATCCTTTCCCCAGACTGCCATGGCCTCACTGGAACATCTCTCTGCCGTCCATGCCACCTTGCTGGTGGGTATTCTTCTCGAATGCTTCGCTGCACTGGGATGGCTGCTTACGGCGGCCCTACTGCCTTCCATGCGCCGTGCTACCGCACACTGGGCAGGTTTTGCATTGCTGCAGGGAATGGCCTTCTTCTTGTACCTCAACAGCGGGCGCTGGCCAGATTTTCCGGTACACGCAATCGACAACATGCTGTTTGTTGCGGCCTTCGTGTTGCAGGTGCGAGGCCTGTACCTCTTGATGGGGCATCGCCCACCAGACAAGGTATTCCTCGCAGTATTGTCCCTCTCCGGCCTCGCTCAATGGATGTGGGTAGCGCACGAACAGTCTGCCTGGCGCATGGCAACGTCGTCGCTGGTCGCCGGCACCCTCTGCGTCTGGACCGCAGTGACCCTGCTGCGCTGCATTCGCGAGGAGAGCCCACATGCACCGCGCCTGCTGGGTCCAATGCTAAGCGCCCCTTCGGTCATCGGCAGTACGCTGCTCGCACTGCGCGCCGTCGTCGTGATGTTGGAGCCGGAACGCGTGATACAGAGCGACCGCCTCGACCAATCTATCGGCATGCTGGGCGCCCTGTCCTGGCTGTTCCTGTCATTGAGCATGGCCCTGGCGCTCGTAGGGCTGGTGCTCTACAAACTGCAGCGTAAGCTCAGCCAGGCGGCCACACATGACGCCCTCACCAAGCTGCCCAACCGTCGCGCGGCCGACGACTTCATGGCCCATGAAGCCCTGCGCGCGCAGCGGTACGGCACACCGCTGTCTGCGCTGATGGTCGATATCGACTTTTTCAAAAAGGTCAACGACCAGCACGGCCACGCTGCGGGTGACCATGTGCTGCAAACACTGGCCGGGTTGCTCAAAGACCGTGCCCGCGCCACCGACCTGGTGGCGCGGTGGGGCGGCGAAGAGTTTCTGGTACTCCTGCCCGACACCTCACTGGCAGGTGCACAGCGAATGGGCGAGCAAATGCGATTGGCGGTGCTGGGCACACCCTTTCGCTGGCAACAAACGGCCGTTCCAATCACCGTCAGCATCGGCGCGGCCACATGGAGCAGCGGGCCGTTTCGGGCCAATGCGCTGGTGGCCAGCGCTGACAAAGCCCTGTACCAAGCCAAAACAAGCGGCCGCAACCGCGTCTGCCTGGCCGACAACTGCGCGCCCCTGGCTGCGGACGACAAGGCGGCAGAAATCCAGGGTGATTGCATTCTCTAGGGATCCGTTGCACGAATCGGGCGGTAAGTGGGTCCTGCGGATAGGAGTGGACTGCCAGGCGCAAAACGCAGCAATAGCCGCAGCAATAGCTGCAGCTATTGCGAGTACTTGCAACACCGCAGCCCACCCGAGTCCGCAGATGCACACGGCGCGTTGATTCGTGCAGAGGGTCCTTAGCGCCTGCCAAATATTCCCCAGAGGCTTCACGTCAGACAGCAAAATAACCCCACTCGCCCCGCTTTACTCATGCCGCAGCGCATCGATGGGGTCCATGCGCGCCGCGCGCCGTGCCGGGAAGTAGCCGAACACCACTCCAATACCGGCCGAGAACACGAACGACAGCAGATTCACCCCGGGGTTGAACAGGTAGGGCACGCCCATCAGCGCCGACAGCGCAAGCGATGCGCCCGTGGCCAGCACGATGCCGATGAGCCCGCCCAGTGCCGCCAGCACTACGGCCTCGATCAAAAACTGCAGCAGCACCTCGCGCTCCAGCGCGCCGATGGCCAGGCGCAGGCCGATCTCGCGCGTGCGCTCGGTCACGCTCACCAGCATGATGTTCATGATGCCGATGCCGCCCACCAGCAGGCTCACGGCCGCCACGGCGCCCAGCAGCGTGGTCAGCACCTTGGTGGTGCCAGAGAGCGTGTCGGCCAGCTGCTTGGTGTCGAGCACATTGAAGTTGTCTTCGTCCGAGTCCGACAGCTTGCGCAACTCGCGCAGCAGTTGCGTGAGGCTGGCCTTCACACGCTCGGGGTCGCTGCCGTCCTTCATGGACACCAGCAGCGTGTTCACGCGCGTGTTGCCCGTCACGCGGCGCTGCAGCGTGCGCAAAGGCACCAGCACGGTGTCGTCCTGGTCATTGCCAAAAGCGCCCTGCCCTTTGGACGCGAGTACGCCCACCACCTCGCACGAAAAAGCCTTCACGCGCAGCTGGCCGCCCACGGCATCGGCCGTGCCAAACAGCTCGCGCCGCACGGTCTCGCCGATCAGGCAGACGGCGGCACCCGCGCGCAATTCAGCGTCGGTAAAGACGCGGCCAGTGCGCACGGTCCAGTTGCCGGTCTCCAGCCAGGCGTTGGTGCTGCCGATCACACTGGTCGTCCAGTTGCGCCCGCCCACCACCGCCGTGGCGGCAGCGCGCGCCTCGGGCGCAACGGCCAGGATGCCACCGATCTGCTGGGCGATCATGTCGGCATCGGTGTCCTTGAAGGCTGGCGCGCCCGAGCCCCCACCTGGCCCCATGCGCTGGCCGGGGCGCACCTGTAGCAGGTTGGTGCCCAGGCCCGAGATCTGGTTCTGGATGGCGAGCGTGGCGCCATTGCCCAATGTGACCATGGTGATCACCGCGCTCACGCCGATCACGATGCCCAGGATGGTGAGGAAGGAGCGCATGAGGTTGCGCCGGATGGAGCGCAACGCCAGCAGCAAGGTGTTAAGCAGCATCAGTGGCCTCCTGCGTCCGAACTGATCACCGCGGGTCCGGTCGATACCGCACCCGCGCCCAGGCCCTTGGGGTGCGGGTTGGGCGCGTCACTGTCCACCACACCATCCACAAAGCGCACGATGCGCCGCGCGTACTGCGCCATGTCGGGCTCGTGGGTGACCATCAGCACGGTGATGCCATGGTCCACATTCAGGCGCCACAGCAGCTCCATGATCTCGTAGCTGCGTTGGGTGTCGAGGTTGCCGGTGGGCTCGTCTGCCAGCAGCACATCGGGCTCGGTGACGATGGCGCGCGCAATGGCCACGCGCTGCTGTTGCCCGCCCGAAAGCTCGGCGGGGGTGTGGTGTTCCCAGCCCTTCAGACCCACCGCATCCAGCGCACGCGCGGCCGCAGCGTGGCGTGCGGTTGCCGACTCGCCCCGGTACAGCAAGGGCAGCTCCACGTTCTCTTGCGCCGAGGTGCGCGCGAGCAAGTTGAAGCCCTGGAACACAAAGCCAAAGTAGCGCCGCCGCAGCCGTGCCCGTTCGTCCCGCGAGAGCGACTCCACATGCACGCCCTTGAACAGGTATTCGCCCGTGGTGGGCCGGTCCAGGCAGCCCAGCGTGTTCATGGCGGTGGACTTGCCCGAGCCACTGGGGCCCATGATGGCCACAAAGTCGCCCTGCGCAATGTCCAAGTCCACGCCCTTGAGCGCCTGAAAGGCCAGCGCCCCTTCGCCATAGACCTTGGTCACGCCACGCAGGCGGATGATGGGGGTGTCGCCCGCCACGCTCATGGCTTGGCCCCGGCCGCGCGCTGGTCGGTGATCACGGCCATGCCGGGCGTGAGGCCCTCGCCCGTGACCTCGGTGTGGCGGCCATCGCTGATGCCCACCTGCACATCGATGGGCTTGGCGGCACCGTCCTGCAGCACCCACACCTGCCGCGTCTTGCCCGCGCCATCGCCTGCCTCACCCCCAGCACCCGGCTTGCGTGGGCCCGAGCCAGACCGTGGCATGCGGGGCATGAGCTGCGACATGATGCCGCCGCCGCTGCCGCCGCCGCTGCCGCTGCCCGATGCGCCGGGCTTGGCGCCACTCGCCCCGGGTTTCGCATCGGCCCCTGCGGCCTGCGCAGGCGTGAAGCGCAGCGCCGTGTTGGGCACCAGCAGTACATCCTTGCGCTCGGTGGAGGTGATGGTGGCCGCCGCCGTCATGCCGGGGCGCAGGCTCATGTCACCGTTGTTCACTTCCAGCCAGGTGATGTAGGTGACCACGTTGTCCGTCTTGGTGGAGCCAAACGACACGCGCGTGACCTGGGCCGGGTAGCGGCGCGAGGGATAAGCGCTGACCGTAAAGCTCGCGTCCTGCCCCACCTTGACAGAACCCACATCGGCCTCGTCCACGCTCACATCCAGCCGCAGCCGCGTGAGGTCTTCGGCCACGGTGAACAGCGTCACTGCTTGCAGCGATGCGGCCACGGCGTTGCCAGGCTCCACCGTGCGGGTCAGCACCACACCGTCGATGGGCGAGCGGATGGAGGCCTTGGACAGGTTGGTCTCATCGGTAGACAGCGCGGCGCGTGCGTCTTCCACCGTCGCCCGCGCGCTGGTTTCGTCGGCGCGGGCGCGGTCGAGCGTGGCGCGGCCTGCGTCCAGCTCGGAGGCCGATGGCACCTTGCCGCCTGACAGGCGGGCGACTTCTTCGAGCCGGCCAAAGTTGGCAACGGCCTCCTTGGTGGTGGCCGCAGCCTGGGCCAGCCGGGCCTGCGCCGACGCCAGCGAGGCGCGTGAGCGCAGCACCTGAGATTCGAGCTTGGCAGTGTCCAGCTCTACCAGCAACTGCCCCTTCTTCACCTTGTCGTTCACGTCTACCAGCACCTTGCGCACCGTGCCCGACAGCTCGCTGCCAATGGTGACTGAGCGCGTGGGCTGCAGCGTTCCGTTGGCCGACACGGTGAGGGTGAGATTGCCCCGGCGTAGCTCTTCGGTGACGTAGGTGGGTGCAGTGCTGGCGCTCTGGCGCGACTGCCAGGCGTAGACACCGCCCCCCACCACCAGCAATGCCACCACTCCCAGCCACAGCGAGGTGCGCTGCCACCAGCGGCGCGGACGGTCGGCGCCCAGCAAGGCACTCAGATCGGCTGGGGCGGCTTTGGCGGGCGTAGAAGAAGCTGAGGTGTCGGTGTTTGGCATGGGAAGTGAATCAGAAAATAGGGAGCTGGCGGTCTATGGGGCGAGCGTGTAGAAGGGCTTCGCATCTATTCGGCTACGGCCCAGCCGCCGCCCAGCGCCTTGTACAGGCGCACCTGGTCTGCCGCGACGGCAGCGGTAGTGATGGCCACGCTCTCTTGCGTGGACAACAGCGTGCGTTGCGTCTCCAGCACGGCCTGAAAGTCGATGAGGCCACTGCTGTAGCGCTGCTGCGCCAGCAACGCCGCGTTGTTGGCTGCGTCCGCGGCGGCCACCAAGCGCGTGAGCCGCTCGCGATCGCCGCGCAGGGCCACCAGCGCGTTCTCCACGTCCTGCAGGGCCGTGAGCACCGTCGTCTCGTACGCCACGCGGGCCTGCTCCACCGCAGCAGACTGCACACGCACCTGGGCGCGTGCGGCGCCGCCGTCCAGCAGTGGAATGGACACACTGCCCAGCAAGGCGCTGGTCACCGCACTGCCACCCGACAACGCGCCCAGCGTGAGGGCGCGCAGGCCCAGCGACCCACCGAGGGAAAAACTGGGGTAGCGCGCGGCGTCGGCCTGCGACACGCGCGCCAGGGCAGCAGCAATGCGCTGCTCGGCCGCACGCACATCGGGGCGCTGGCGCAGCGTCTCGGCTGGGATCGCCAACGCCAGTTCTGCATTCGGCTGCGGAACGGGTGCGCTGGCGGCCAGGGCAGTGTCTAGCGCGCCAGGCACCTGGCCGGTCAGCACGGCCAGGCTGTAGCGCGACTGCGCCAGGCTGGCTTCGAGCGAGGGGATCTGCGCAGCGGTCTGCTCTGCGGCTGCACGGGCCTGCTCGGTGACGAGCGAGGTGGTCAGCCCGGCCTGCAGGCGCCACTGCGTAATCTGCAGGGTCTCTTGCTGGCTAGCCAGGTTGCTACGCGCAATGATCAGGCGCTGCTGCAGCCCGCGCAGCTCGATGTAGTTGACGGCCACCTCGGCCGCCAGCGACACCTGAACGTCAGCCAGGCTGGACTCGGCCGCGCGGGCGTCAGCCTCGCTGGCGTTCACGCCGCTGCGCAGGCGGCCAAACACATCGGGCTCCCAGCTCGCATCAAAACCAGCCTGAAAAGTATTGCCCGTGTTGTTGCTAGCCCGGCTGCGCTGCGCCGAGGCCGATGCGCCCACACTGGGCAGCAGGCCGGCCGATTGCACATCCACCTGGGCACGCGCTTGCCGCAGCGCAGCCTGGGCGGTGCGCACGCTGGTGTTGGCGTGCAACGATTGCTCGATCAGCTTAGTAAGCAAAGGATCGTCAAATCGCAGCCACCACTGGGCCAAAGACGTGGCCGCAACACCTTGCGCGGTGCCGTTGCCCCCTGCAGACCAGACCTGGGGAACGGCCACCACGGGCAATGCCCCATCGGAGGGTGCCAGGCTGGCGCACCCGATGGTTGCCAGCACACACAAAGTCAAGGCCGCGTTCCTCCAAGGCACAGCGCGCGAAGATCGCGTTGCGCGGGCGGTGGGTGCGCCTGGAGAGGCAGGTGGGAGAAAACGCATGGCAATGGCTACGCAAGGGAAAACCCCATTGTGAGCAGCGATTGCGCCCACAAGGTACCCACAGGGTCAAGCCCACGTAAAGAATTGATGCAAGGCAAAGGTCACGCCACCGCATGTTGATGCAGCGTGTGCGTAAAACAGGTGAGCGTTCGGCACCGCACAGATGGACCGACACGCAAGTTGGCCAGGGTGGCGCTCAGTGTGCGCGCAGCGACTCGTCGCGCAGCAGCACCACCGGCGCAAAGGCCCGGGCCCGGTACTCGCTGGGACTGCACCCCACATGCGCGCGAAACGCGCGGCTGAAATGCGCGCTGTTGCTGAAACCCCAGGACAGCGCAATATCCGTGACCGAGCGCTGTGCATGCGCCGGGTGGCGCAGGTCGCGCAGGCAGGCCTCCAGACGGCGGCGCTGGATCATGGCGGCCAGGGTTTCCTCATCGTCGGCCACCGCGTTGTACAGGTGCCGCTTGCTGCAGTTAAGGGCCTGAGCCATGCGGTCGATGGTGAGGTCCGGGTCGCCCAGGTGGCGGTCGATGTACTGGCTGATGCGGTCGCGCAGGGCCTCGCGCTGCGACAGCAGGCTCTGCTGGCCGTTGCGCTCCAGCAGCGACAGCTGCACCAGGTGCGTGATCACATCGGCCACGCCATCGGCGGCGGCGTCTGACATGGTGGGCAGCTCGGCGAAGGCGGCACGCATGGTGTCCCATGCCAGGCGCGACACGCCGGATGTACCCGAGAAGCGCTGCACCATCAGGTCATCGAGCTTGAGCTTGCGCTCGGGCAGTTGTTCCTTGGGGATCATCAGCACCATCTGGCGCACGGCCTCGGGGTTGCTCACGGCGTAGGCGCGTGTGGTGTCGTACACGCTCCACTCACCCGGCGACAACCATACCTGGCGGCCGTTCTGCTCAAAGCACGCGCGCCCCTCCAGCTGCGCCACCACCTTGATGTAAGCCCGGTCGCTGCCCCGGATGAGGCTGGGGGTGCGCACCACGCGATGCCGGCTCACGTCCAGCTGGCACAGGTTCACATAGCCCGCCTGGCCCGAGGTGATGTGGCCTGCAAAGGCATCGTCACCAAACGCGTCGGACTCCAGCCCGCCAATCAGGCGCCACACCGCATCGCCCCAGAGGTGCAGGCGGTCGCGCGCAGGCACGGCGTCGGTGGATACCTCGGTCAGGGGATGGGCCATGGTGTCTCCAGTGCGGGGGTTGCGCAAACCTGATGGTTATGCGGCTGAATTATCCGGCGCCCAGGTATCCCGTGCCACTGAGGGAAATCCGGGTAAACCCGCTGCCACCTGCACGCTGGGGCAAGCGTTTTGTGCACGCTGAGCGCAGCGCGCACGAACGCGTCTGCCTACGATTCCCAGCACGGCGTGCACCACGCAGGCCCCATCCGAGGAGACAACCCATGACACAGCATCAACCATCCAAGCGCCAGTGGATCAAAGGAGCCGCCGCCGCGGTTGGCACCCTGGCCGTGGCCCCGCAGCTGTGGGCCCAAGGCAGTAGCGCCAGCCCCGTGCGCATCGGCTACGCCATCGCACGCACGGGCCCCTGGGCGGCCGGTGCCCAAGTCAGCCAAGAGCCCAACTACCTGCTGTGGGCCGAACAGGTCAACGCAGCAGGCGGCCTCTCCATCAAAGGCACCAAGCGCCCCATCGAACTCATCGGCTACGACGACCGCAGCGAGACCGAAACCTGCGTGCGCACCTACGAAAAACTCATGGGCAGCGACAAGGTGGACCTGATCCTGCCGCCCTGGGGTTCGGGTGCCAACTTCGCGATCGCACCGCTGGCCAATCGCTTCGGCTACCCGCTGCTGGCGCCCACGGCGTTGTCGCGCAAGCTGATCGACATGAACCTGCCCTACTTCTTCTCGCTGCTGCAGCAGCCCGACAAGATGATGGGCGCGCTGGTGGACATGCTGGTGGCCAACAACGTCAAGACCATTGCCATCGTCTACATGGACGACCTGTTTGGCCTGGAGAACTTCGCCGCGCTGAACAACGCACTCAAGAAGACCAGCATCCAGGTGCTGGAGCGCAAGAGCTACCCGCTGGGCGTAAAGGACCTGGCCCCCGTGCTGCGCGGCATCAAGGACCAGAACCCCGACGCCTTCATCGGCATCACCTACCCGCCCGACACCATCCTGGCCAGCCGCCAGGCGCGCGAGGTGGGGCTGAATCCCAAGTTCTTCTACGCTTCGGTGGGCACGGCCTTCCAGCTCTACAAGAACGTGATGGCCGCCAACACCGAGGGCGTGATCGGCATGGGCTCGTGGAGCGTGAAAACCAGCCCCGAGGCCAAGGCGTACTTCGACGCCCACGTGAAGAAGTTCAACAAGGAGCCCGACCGCTGGGCCAGCGGCCACGCCTGGGCAGGCTTGCAGATCCTGCAACAGGCCGTGGAAAAGGCGGGGCTGGACCGCAAGGCGCTGCGCGAACACATCGCCAAGAACGAGTTCCAAACCATCCTGGGCGGCATCCGGTTCCAGGGCAGCGAGAACGCGTCCATCCCCGGCACGGTGAGCCAGTGGCAGGGCAGCGACTTCGAAGTCGTGTGGCCCAAGGACCGTGCCACGGCGCAGTTGAACACCGCGAAACCAGCCTGGAAATAACAAAGTGTCTCTGACTTCCTGGGCCGAACTGGTCGCCAGTGGCCTCATTACCGGCGGCATCTATGCGCTGGTGGCCATGGGCCTGAACCTGCAGTACGGGCTGATGCGCATCATGAACATCTCGCATGGCGAGTTCCTGATGCTGGGCGCGTTCCTCACCTGGTCGGCGCACACCCTGTGGGGCATCTCGCCCTTGCTGCTCATGCCGCTGGCTTTCGTCGCACTGTTTGTGCTGGGCGTGGTGGTGCATGCGCTGTGCTTCAAGCGCCTGGCGGCGCGCGCGCCCAACGTGGACGTGTTTGAGGCGCGCAGCCTCATGGTGGGCTTTGGCCTGATGTTCCTGGTGCAGAACACCGCCCTGTTGATCTGGGGCGGTGACCTGCGCGGGTATGAATACCTGGCCGAACCGGTGCAGATTGCGGGCATGCGCTTCACTGAAAACAAGCTGGTGCTGTTTGGCGTGGCGCTGGCGTTGTCGGCCGCGCTGATCGCGCTGCTCAAGCTCACGCTGCTGGGCAAGGCCGTGCGGGCACTGATGCAGTCGCCCACGGGCGCGCAGTTGGTGGGCATCAACACCCGGCGCCTGCATCCCATGATGTTTGGCATTGGCCTGGGCCTGTCGGGCGTGGCGGGGGCGCTGCTGTCGATGACCTACGAGATCTCCCCATCGATGGGTGAGCCCTACACCGTAACGGCGCTGATCGTGATCACGCTGGGCGGCTTTGGCAGCCTGGCAGGCAGTCTGGCCGGTGGTCTGCTGCTCGGCGTGGTCGAGGCGCTGGGTATGCATTTCAGCAGCCCGTCTCTCAAGATGCTGCTGAGTTACGCGGTATTCATCGGCGTGCTGATCTGGCGCCCCAACGGTTTGTTTAGCAAGAAATGAAACTCCTCCATTCCAACAAGCCCTGGCTCGCACTGGCAGCGGGGGTGGCCGTGGTCGCCATCTTGCCCTGGCTGGTGTCCGAGTTCGCCACCTCGGTGCTGCTCAGCTGCCTGATGTACATCGCGCTGGCCACCAGCTGGTCGTTGTTCTGCGGTGCCACGCGCTACCTCTCGCTGGCTACCTCGGCCTTCTTTGGTATCGGCGCCTACACCAGCGCCACCCTGCTGGCAGTGTTGCCCTGGCCCCTGGTCATCCTGGCCGGCGCTCTGATCGCCACCGTGGTGGCCGTGGTCATGGGCGCCGCCGTGCTGCACCTGCGCGGCACCTACTTTGCTGTGCTGACCTTCGGCATGACCGAGCTGATCCGCCACGCGGTGACTTTTGTCGAAAAGCAGGTCTCCGGCACCGTGGGCCGCGTGCTCACGGAGGTGCCCAGCAATGAAACGGTGTACGTCACGGTGTTGCTGATCGCGGCGGGTGCCATTGCCACCGCCATCGCCGTCCAGCGCAGCCGCTTTGGTCTGGCGCTCTCCGGCATTGGCGCCGACGAGCAACGCGCGCAGACGCTTGGGGTGGACACGCGCCTGGCCAAGATCGCGGGCTTTGGCATCACCGCCGCCTTTGCAGGCGCCGTGGGCGCGGCCATGGCCGTGCGCTGGACGTACATCGAGCCCGCAGCGGTGTTCAGCCCCTTCATCGGCTTCCAGACGGTGCTGATCGCGCTGATTGGCGGCGCGACCAGCATTGGCGGCCCCATCCTCGCAGCCATCGTGTTCAGCCTGTTGGCCGAAGCCCTGCGCCTGCAGCTGCCTTACGGCTACATGATGGTGCTGGGCCTGCTGCTGATTCTGTGCGTGATGTACTTGCCCAATGGCCTGGCCACGCTGTGGCAACGGCGCAAGCCTGCTGCGGAGGCGCACCATGGCTGAAGCACTTTTGACCATTGACAGCGTGACCGTGCGCTTTGGCGGCCTGACTGCCGTGGACGGCGTGAGCGCCACGCTGCACACGGGCGAGCTGATCGGCATCATCGGCCCCAACGGTGCGGGCAAGACCACGTTTTTCAACGCCATCTCGGGCGTGCAACCGCCTACCTCGGGCACGCTGCACTGTGGTGCCGACAACCTGACTGGCAAGGGCCCGCACCACTATGCGGCCCACGGCATTGCGCGCACCTTCCAGACGCCGCGCGTATTCCCCGACATGACGGTGCGCGACAACGTGCGCTTTGGCATGCAGTTCGCAGGCCGCCACCGCCAGGGGCCCGAGGGGCTGCGCAGCGAAGAAGAAATCCTGGCCATGCTGGGCCTGGCACACCTGGCCGACCGCCCCGCCGCCGACGTGACGCCATCGCAGCAGCGCCTGCTGGAGATCGGCATGGCCCTGGGCACGCGCCCACGCCTGTTGCTGCTCGACGAGGTGGCCGCGGGCCTCACCGAATCCGAAGTGGACGCCATGGCCCAGCGCATCCGCAGACTGCGCGACGACTATGGCCTGACGGTGGTGTGGATCGAGCACGCGGTGACCACGCTGCTCAAGTATGTGGAGCGCGTGCTGGTGCTGCACCAGGGCCGCAAGATTGCTGACGGCACGCCCGCCGAGGTGGTGCGCGACCCGCACGTGATCGAGGCCTATCTGGGTGACGAGATGGCCCACACCAAAGACCACGCAGAACACACCGAACAAGGGGTCACGGCATGAGCGGCGCCCACCTCACCGTACAGAACCTGACCACGGGCTACCACGGCTTTCAGGTGCTGCAGGACCTGACGCTGGAGGCCGTGCCCGGCATCACCGTGATCGTTGGCCCCAACGGCGCGGGCAAGACCACGCTGCTCAAGGCCCTGGCGGGCCTGCTGCCTCGCCAGGGCACTGTGCAACTCGACGGCCAGGCCGTGCCTGCGATGAACGCCACCGCCTGCGTGCAACGCGGCCTGGCGCTGGTTGCCGAGGGCCGCCAGCTCTTCCCACAGATGACTGTGACCGAGAACCTTGAGCTGGGCGGCTGGCTGGTGCCCTCGCGGGTACGCGCCGAGCGGTTGCATCAAGCGTTTGAAGACTTTCCCCGTCTCAAGGAACGCGCCACACAGCTCGCCGGCACCATGAGCGGTGGCGAGCAGCAGATGGTGGCCGTGGCCCGCGCCATGATGAGCGGCCCACGCCTGTTGATGCTGGACGAACCATCGCTGGGCCTGGCGCCGCGAATGGTCGATGAACTGCTTGCCATCGTGCAGCGCATTGCCGCGCAGGGCGTCACCGTGCTCATGGTGGAGCAGAACGTGCGCAAGGCGCTGCAGATTGCGCAACGCGGCTATGTGCTGGAGCGCGGACGCATCGTGGCCTCTGGCGAAGCCTCTGATTTGCTGAAGTCCGACGTGGTACGGCAGGCCTACCTGGGCGTGGCCTGAATACCTCCTCTCCCCCTTTTTTCATCTGTTCTTTTTCAGGAGCTTTCAATGACTGCCATTTCCATGCTGATCAACGGCGAGCGCGTGCAAGCCACCGGCGGCGCCACGTTTGAGCGCCGCAACCCTCTGGACGGATCGGTCGCCACCACCGCACCCGCCGCCACCGTGGCCGATGCCGTGGCTGCGGCCGACGCCGCTGCCAAGGCCTTCCCCGCCTGGTCCGCCCTGGGGCCCAACGCGCGCCGCGCGCTGCTGCTCAAAGCCGCCCACGCGCTCGAAGCCAGGACAGCTGACTTTGCGGTGGCCATGGCGGCCGAGACCGGCGCCTCCGGCATGTGGGCAGGATTCAATGTGCACCTGGCCGCTGGTCTGCTGCAAGAAGCCGCTGCACTCACCACACAGATTGCGGGCGAGGTAATCCCGTCCGACGTACCCGGCAGCCTGGCCATGGGCGTGCGCCAGGCGGCTGGCGTGGTGCTGGGCATTGCGCCGTGGAACGCACCGGTCATCCTGGGTGTGCGTGCCATCGCCACGCCGCTGGCCTGCGGCAACACGGTGATCCTGAAAGGCTCTGAGCTGTGCCCCGCGACGCACGGCCTCATCATCGAGGCGCTGCAGGAGGCCGGCTTACCCGCAGGCGTGGTGAACTTTGTGACCAACGCACCGGCGGATGCAGGCGCCGTGGTCGAGGCCATCGTGGCTCACCCTGCGGCGCGCCGCATCAACTTCACTGGCTCCACTAAGGTGGGCCGCATCATTGCGCAAACCTGTGCCAAGTACCTCAAGCCCGTGGTGCTGGAGCTGGGCGGCAAGGCCCCGCTGCTAGTGCTGGATGATGCCGACATCGACGCCGCCGTGGCAGGAACGGTGTTTGGTGCCTTCGCCAACTCGGGCCAGATCTGCATGTCCACTGAACGCATCATCGTGGACAACGCCGTGGCCGACGAGTTCGTGGCCAAGTTGGGCGCACGCGCCCAATCCCTGCCCCTGGGCGACCCGCGCAAGGGCCCGGTAGTGCTGGGATCGGTGGTGGACATGGCCACCGTGCACCGCTGCAACGCCATGATCGACGACGCGCTGGCCAAGGGTGCAAAACTGGTGTGTGGCGGCAAGAGCGACAGCACGCTGATGCAGGCCACCGTGCTCGACCATGTGACCGCCGAGATGCAGATCTACCGCGAGGAGTCGTTTGGCCCCGTCAAGCCTGTGGTGCGCGTGAACGGCGTGGAAGAAGCGATTGCCTGCGCCAACGACAATGAGTTCGGCCTGTCGTCCGCCGTGTTCAGCCGTGATGTGGCCAAGGCGTGGAATGTGGCGGCGCGCATCGAGTCGGGCATCTGCCACGTCAACGGACCCACGGTGCATGACGAAGGCCAGATGCCTTTTGGCGGCGTGAAAAGTTCGGGCTACGGCCGCTTTGGCGGCATGGCCGGTGTGCGCGAGTTCACCGAACTGCGCTGGATCACGGTGCAGACGACTCCGCGCCACTATCCATTTTGAACATCAAAAAAGATAGCACCCAGCGCATGATTTACCTGCGCCAGGTGCCACTTTTCTTCAAAATCACACGGTGATGGCATCCAGTGGCCAACGCGGCTTCACGTCAAAGGCGTAGTCGGTGTTGGCCTGCTGCTGCCCAGCCTGCAGCCGCATGGCCGCCGCCATGGCAATCATGGCGCCGTTGTCGGTGCACAGGTGCAGCTCAGGGTAGTGCACGCGCACCTTGGCCGCAGCGCAGGCCGCATTGAGTTGCGCACGCAGGTGCCGGTTGGCCCCTACGCCACCGGCTACCACCACACGTTTCAGGCCGGTCTGCTTGAGTGCGGCCAGCGTCTTCTTCACCAGCACTTCGACAATCGCCGCCTCTGTGCTGGCGGCCAGGTCGGCCTTGCGTGCCTCCAGCTCATCGCCCAGCTTCTTGGCCTGCGTGAGCACCGCCGTCTTGAGCCCGGCAAACGAGAAATCAAGGTTGCCACTGTGCAACAGCGGGCGCGGCAGCTTGAAGGCTGCGGCATCCCCCTGCTCGGCCAGGCGCGAGAGCGCTGGCCCACCTGGGTAACCCAATCCCATGAGCTTGGCGGACTTGTCAAACGCCTCGCCCGCCGCGTCGTCAATGGTCTCACCCAGGATCTCGTAGCGGCCCACGCCGTCCACACGCATCAGCTGGGTGTGGCCGCCCGATACCAACAGGGCCACAAAAGGGAATTCAGGCGGGTCGGCGCTGAGGAAGGGTGACAGCAGGTGCCCCTCCAGATGGTGCACGCCCAGCACCGGTTTGCCCAATGCGGCGCCCAATGCACAGGCCACACCGGCCCCCACCAGCAGCGCACCGGCCAGGCCCGGGCCGCGCGTGTAGGCCACCACGTCCACATCGGCCAGCGATCGACCGGACTCGGTCAGCACCTGCGTGGCCAGCGGCAGTACGCGCCGGATATGGTCGCGGCTGGCCAACTCGGGCACCACGCCGCCATAGGCCTGGTGCATCTCAATCTGGCTGTGCAGCGCGTGCGCCAGCAGGGTGGGCACGGCATTGCCTGTGGAGCGCACCAGTGCCACGCCGGTTTCGTCGCACGAAGATTCAATACCCAGGATCAGCAAGCTCATGCACGGAGTGTAGGCGCTCAGAACCAGAACCCATGCGGCATATCCGGCGCCAGCCCCATGATCGACAGCGCCATGTTCCCCGGCGCTCCGGGGTCGGTGATGATCCCGTCCACCTTGCCGTCCGCATCAAACTGCCCGCCATCTTCAATGTGGAAGTCCAGCCGCAAACGTCCGCCCTCCATCACCATCTTGCCTCCATAAGGCTCGCTGGCGATGTTCACCCATTGGCCTCTGGCATTTTCTTTCCAGTATCCGTTCACTCCCAGCGCCGGGTCCACGTACAGGCTGAAATTCTCTCCTGTCTTGCCTTGCCCCAGCTCTACCGTGAAGCTCACCAGTCCGATGGGCATTTGCATGCCCGCAGGCAGGTCTGGCGGTGCGTCCTTTTGCGTCAGGCTGGTGATGCGCGCGTTGTCGTTACCGCTGCCCACCTTGCCGTTCTGGCTGCTGGCCACCAGGGTGGTGAAGGTGGGTGGGGCGCTGCCCGGGTTGCTCTCGCCCGTGGGGCTGAGCACAAAGCCGATGGAGCCTACCGAGGGCTGCTCGCTGTCCTTGATGCCGTCTCCATTGCCGTCTCCGGGGGTAATGTTGCCCCCTGGGCCCGGGATGCCCGGGGTCTGGTCTTCAACAGCGGGCGGGATGCCGTCGTTGTCGGGTACGCCCGGGGTGGGAGGTGTCGGTGGTACAGGCGTTGGAGGGGTGGGCTCGGGGTCGGGGATGGCTGGGGTAAGGTTGGTAGCGGGAGTGGCAGCGAAGCTGGCAGCATCGTTGCCTGCGGCGTCCTGAATGGCGTTGGCATCATTGCCTGCGGTGGGGTCGGTGTAGGCCACCGTGACCGCCTGGCCCGCCACCACAGCGGTTGTCAAGGTGAGCGTAATGGTCTTGGCAACTGCGTTGACCGCAAGAGCTGTAACGGTGTTGGCGGCAGCACCGACCAGCACTGCAAAGTCTGTAGGGGCGGGCGCATGGGACGCGTCCAGCGTGGCGGCCTCGGTGTAAGCCAGCACCAGCTGGTTGCCGTTGACGGTGGCGGTGGCCAACACGGGAGCCAGGGTGTCTACCGCATAGTTGTTGGAGTTTGTGGTGCCTGTGCCTGCATTGCCTGCTCCGTCGGCCACGCCGGTGTTGTCCAGGGTGACAACGTTCGTGGGGTCGGTGATGCTGACCGTGGGCGTGAGCGTGGCGGTCCAGGTGATACCGCCGTCGCCGGAGGACACTGCACCGAGCGTGCCATTGGCGACCGTGAGGTCGGCGTTCGTAAAACCAGTGACGGCTTCGCTGAAGGTGATGGTGACGCCGGAGCTCTCGCCGACAGCCAGAGCGGCGTCCGCCACCACCACCGTAGCGGTGGGGCGCTGGGTGTCGATGGCGTAGTTGCCGGAGTTCGTAGTTCCCGTTCCGGCATTGCCTCCTGCATTGATCACGCCAGTGTTGTTCAGTGTGACGACGTTGGTCGCATCGGTGATGTCAGTCGTGGGAGTGAGGGTGGCGGTCCAGGTGATGCCTCCGTCGCTGGAGGACACAGCGCTGAGCGTGCCGTTGGCGACCGTGAGGTCGGCGTTGTCAAACCCCGTGACAGCTTCGCTGAAAGTGATGGTCACCAGCGAGGTCTCGCCCGCAGCCAGCGCTGTATCGGTCACCACGATGCTGGCTGTGGGGCCCTGAGTGTTGACGGCGTAGTTGTTGGAGTCGGTGGTGCCCGTGCCCGCGTTACCCGCCAAATCGGTGATACCGGTGTTGTCCAGGGTGATAACGTTGGAGGGGTCGGTGACGCTGGCCGTGGGGGTGAGTGTGGCGGTCCAGGTGATGCCGCCGTCGCTGGAGGACACTGCGCTGAGTGTGCCGTTGGCCGCTGTGAGGTCGGCATTGGTAAAGCCGGTGACGGCTTCGGTGAATGCGAAGGTGACCGTAGCGGTTTCACCGATGCGCAAGTCCGTGTCACTGATCGTGACGGCCGCTGCCAAGGCGGGGCGCTCCGTGTCGACTGCGTAGTTGCCACTGCTGGCGGTGCCGGTGCCAGCGTTGCCGGCGCCATCCGCGATACCGGTGTAGTCCAGCGTGATCACATTGCTGGCCGCGGTGGTGCTGGCGCTGGGCGTGAGCGTGGCGGTCCAGGTGATGCCACCATCGCCGGTGGTCAGGTTGGACAGCGCGGCATTGGGGGCATTCAGGTCGGCGGTGGTGAAGCCAGTGATCGCCTCGGTGAAGGTGAAGGTGACGGTCGCCGCATCGCCGATGCGCAAGGCCGTGTCGCTGATGGTGATGGCCGAGGCCAAGGTGGGCCGCACCGTGTCCACTGCGTAGTTGCCGCTGGTGGCGGTGCTGGTGCCGGTGTTGCCAGCAGAGTCGGTGATGCCTGTGTAGTCCAGCGTGATCACGTTGCTCGCCGCAGTGGTGCTGACGCTAGGCGTCAGCGTGGCCGTCCAGGTGATGCCGCCGTCGCTGCTGCTCAGGCTGGAGAGCGAGGCATTCGGGGCGTTCAGGTCGGCGATGGTGAAACCGGTCACCGCCTCGGTGAAGGTGAAGGTGACGGTCGCCGTATCGCCGATGCGCAAGGCCGTGTCGCTGATGGTGATGGCCGAGGCCAAGGTGGGCCGCACTGTGTCCACTGCGTAGTTGCCGCTGGTGGCGGTGCTGAGGCCGGTATTTCCTGAAAGGTCGGTGATGCCGGTGTAGTCCAGCGTGATGACGTTGCTGGAGTCCGTGGTGCTGGCACTGGGAGTCAGCGTGGCCGTCCAGGTGATGCCGCCGTCGCTGCTGCTCAGGCTGGACAGCACCGCGTTCGGTGCGCTCAGGTCGGCGATGGTGAAGCCAGTGATCGCCTCGGTGAAGGTGAAGGTGACGGTCGCCGTATCGCCGATGCGCAAGGCCGTGTCGCTGATGGTGATGCTGGACGCCAGCGTGGGCCGCACCGTGTCGATCGCATAGTTGCCTGAGTCCGTGGTGCCGCTGCCGGCATTGCCAGCGGCATCGGTCACGCCGGTGTTGTCCAGCGTGATGACGTTGCTCGCGGCGGTGACGCCATTGCTGGGAGTGAACGTGGCCGTCCAGGTGGTGCCGCCGTTGCTGGAGCTGACGCTGCCCAGGGTGCCGTTGGCGATGGTCAGGTCGGCGTTGGTGAAGCCGGTTACCGCCTCGCTGAACGTGAAGGTGGCGGTGGCGGTTTCGCCGACGCGCAGCGCGGTGTCGTTCAGCGAGATCGTGGCCGTGGGCCGCTGCGTGTCGATGGTGAAGTTGTTGGAGTTGGTGGACCCGATGCCGGCGTTCGACGTGGCCACGCTGGTCACGCCGGTCATGTCCACGTTGATCACGTTGGTCGTGTCGGTGACACCCGCTGTAGGGGTGTAGGTGGCCGTCCAGGTGACGCCGCCGTCGCTGGAGCTGACGCTGCCGAGTGTGCCGTTCGGGACGGTCAGGTCGGCGTTGGTGAACCCGGTCACCGCCTCGCTGAACGTGAAGGTCACCGCGGAGGTCTCGCCGACCCGCAGTGCGTTGTCCGCCACCACCACGGTGGCGGTGGGGGCAGCGACGGCAGGCGAGATGTCGATGTCGTCCAACTCTGGCGAAGAGATGAAGCTGAACGACATGCGAAGCTCGTCGATATTGTCGAACGCTGATCCAAAAGTCAGCAGGCCGTAGTTACCGCCCCCCGTGGAACCAACCTGGGTGTAGGTGATGTTGCCCGCGCTGTCGCTTGACGCGAGGTCGACACTCTCGGCGCTGACGACTTGCACGCCGTCACGCCACCCGGTGATGGTCAGCGTGTCGCTGCCACCGATCAACGATCCCAGCATGAAGGAGTTCAGATCGAAGTTCGTACCGCCAGACTTGAACGAAAAGTCGGTGACCGCGCTGCCATCAAAGTTCAGAAGCAGTGCACGATCACTCGCTCCCCCGTCGAGGTTGAGATTCGACGCCTGATCCGACGCACTGGCGGTCGCAAAGCCTGAGACTCCGTTCGACGTGAACGTCCAGTTGGGCCCAACCGTGAAGGTGGCCGAGTCGGTCTGGATTAGCAGGCCGACGCTATCGAAATTTTCATCCGCGACCGCCAACAATCCGGGATACGCCAACAGGGCTGCGTGCCGAAAACCAATGTCTGCGACTTGAGCGCTGCTACGAACGTCGAGCTCCCATGAACCACCCCGAGCAGTTGCACCTACCGGATGGCTGGACGCCCCTACAGGACACCGGGTGAGCTCGGACCAACGTTGAACATAAGTCGCCCCAATCTCTCCCTGCCCCACAGCACACCCATACAACAGCACACTTCCATTTGGGGTCAGTGCGCTTCCAAGCCGCAGCAAGTCATCGCTCCGGCTCTCAAGTTCACGGATCGTCAATGCGCAAGACCCCAGATCAAGCATCCCCGGACGACCGTGAGTGACTACATGCACTGCTTCCAACATGCCAGTTCGGCCCGCCAAGTGGCCCACCATCTGGGCCAATCCGTCACGGGTAGGGTCAAGCAATACCCACTCCACGTCATGCCGTAACGAGTGCACCAGCAGATCGCTCGCGTCCACATTTCCGCCAATGAACACTATCTCACTAGCGTGCACCAGGCCGACATTTGAAGGCGGTTCGTGGGGAGGCTTGCAGAAATCCACAGGCTGCGGCAAGCCAGCCGTCTGGAGGACAGGGGGAACAGTGACTTGGATAGAGGACATAGGCTTCCTTTGGCACCCCACTTCGCAGCCCGCGCAAACCATACGGGAACCTCGATAGTGGAACGCACTGAACGACGTTTCGAGAATTTCAAAACAGTCTAGCCCAAGGCCTTCGCCAAGATACAGATCAACATACAGCCAGCATACAAGTGGCAGAGAGAGTTTCCTATGTGAGTGCCACAGTGCAGTCACCTACCACTGGTTAGGCGGTGAGCCGCCGTACATATGGCTCACGCACCACCAAGAGCCAACCTACCAGCGGTCCGACCGCATGCGCAACTCCCAGTTGCCGCTGCGTAGCTCGTACACACCCACGGCACCGTAGCGCTGCTCGCCCTTCTCATCCCAGGTCATGGTGCCAATCACCGGGGCATAGCCGTTGATGCTGTGCAGGGCCTTGGTGATTTCCTTGGGGTCGGCGGACTTGGCTTTCTGGATGGCTGCTGAGAGCACATACGTGCTGTCGTAGCTGTAGTGGCCGCCATAGGCAGGAGGCTTCTTGAAGGCGGCGATGTACTTTTCCAGGAAGGGCTTGCCGGTGGTGAACTCCTTGGCTTCCAGCACTGGCGAGGTGGCGTACAGCCCCTGCACGATGCCTGCGCCCTTGGTCATGTCGGTGGTCTTGATGGTGTCGCCACCCAGCAGGCTGACCTTGGTGTGGTCTACCTTCTTGAGCGCTTCGAGCAGCGCCAGGGCCTGGAAGTCGTTGAGGGTAGAAACAATCACCTCCACGTTGGCGGCCTTGAGTTCACCGGCCAGCTCGTCGAAGGCCACGGTCTTGTCGTCGAACGACTTGCGCACCACCACTTCCTTTTTCTCGGCCTTGAGCTGTTCGGCAGCGCCATCGGCCAGGCCCTTGCCGTAAGGGGTACCGTCGTCCAGCGCGGCGTAGCGGTTGGCGCCCAGCTGCGTGGCCGCAAAGGAGCCGATGGCGCGCGCCTGCAAGGTGTCGTTGGCCACCATGCGGAACGTGGTGGGGAACCCGAGCTGCGTGAACTTGGGATTGGTGGAGATGGCGATTTGTGGAATGTCCTTGGCGGCGTAGATGGGGGCGGTCTCAATGCTCACGCCCGAGTTGAGGTGGCCCACCACGGCTACCACGCCCGCATCCACCAGCTGCTGGGCGACCGCCTTGCCGGTGGTGGCGTCGGCCTTGTCATCCACGGACACGACCTCCAAGGTCACGCGCTTGCCGTCCACGGTGTAGCCGGACTTGTTGAGTTCCTCCACCGCCAGCTTCACGCCATTGAGCAGATCCTGCCCCAAGGCGCCCAGCGGGCCGCTCAAAGGCTG
This sequence comes from Acidovorax sp. GW835-FHT14G06, assembly GCF_058793595.1. Taxonomy (NCBI): domain Bacteria; kingdom Pseudomonadati; phylum Pseudomonadota; class Betaproteobacteria; order Burkholderiales; family Comamonadaceae; genus Acidovorax; species Acidovorax sp. GW835-FHT14G06. The sequence goes on along the minus strand of NZ_JBXAGA010000015.1, from coordinate 58,619 downwards.
TGCAACACCAATTTTGATGGTGTCCGGCACCTTGCCGCATCCGGTCAGGAGTGCAGCAGTCGCCACTGCGGTCAAGGCCAGGCTGGCCGAGAAGCGGCGCCGGTTCATGTGCTTGTTCATGCAAAAAACTCCATTTCAGTGTGTCTGTGTGACCAGATGTATATGCGACGCCCCGCAGGGTGAGCTACCGGGTATGCCCTTCCACAGTGTCAGTATTAGCAACTTTCAGGCCCCGCAAGGGGGGCCAGGGCCCCGAGGCGTGGCGGGCCTGGGGCAGGGTTCCCCTTGAGTGAAGTCCCATCGCAGCGGCCTTCCGCGGCCGTGCACCACCTCGGCGCACCAATTTGTGGCGTAAAAATTGCTTATGCTCACCGCTATGAATGAGGCTTTGCGCATCGTGGTGGTTGCCCCGGACCTGGCAGTCGCCGACCCTGACGACGAACACGCCGTCGAGCAGGCGGAACGGTCGCGGGCGCTGCGCATCGGGCTGCTGGAGAACAACTTCAACCTGGTGGCCACGCTGCCCGCCGACGTGTTTCTGAGCGAGCGCATTGCCCAGCTGCAGCCCGACCTGATCATCGTGGACGCCGAGAGCGAGGCCCGCGACGCGCTGGAGCACGTGGTGATGGCCACACGCGACGAGCGCCGCCCCATCGTGATGTTCACCAACGATGAAGACACCTCGCACGTGAAGGACGCGGTGGCGGCCGGTGTGTCTGCCTACATCGTGGCGGGTTTGGCACCGCAGCGCATCCGCCCCATTCTGGACGTGGCCATGGCCCGCTTCCAACACGAACAAGCCCTGCGCGCCGAGCTGGCAGACGCCAAGACCGAACTGCGCGACCGCAAGACCATCGACCGCGCCAAGGGCCTGCTCATGCAGCGCCAGGGCCTGACCGAACAGGCCGCCTATGAAAAGCTGCGCAAGACGGCCATGGACAAGGGCCTGAAGCTCGTGGACGTGGCCCAGCGCATGCTGGACGTGATGGATCTGCTGGGGTAGGGGCAGCGAATCCCCCCTGAGCGGCTGCGCCGCTTCCCCCTTCTCTCGAATCGCTACGCGATTCGGGAAGGGGCGAGGGGCTCCCCGATGCACTGCGGGGCGGACCTTGGCTTGCCATCACTCGCCTAGGCCGCGCCCAAGGCTACAGTCCCTCTCCAAATGGTGCGTCGCACAAAGGCGGTGCGATCACCATCCTCACACGAATACCATTCCTACTGCAAGCCCCGCAAGCTTCTAGCGCTTATTGATCAAGCGCAGACAGCTATTCATTCCATAGCAACCAACGCTCCAATATGGCGCAGCGCGCGCTGGCACGCGCTTTGCATTGCACAGTGCAAGACCAATGCAGGTCTGACCACTGACAGCACTGACCCAACGGCGGGCCGGTGCTGGCAAGGAGCCCCGGACCCGTTCCAGGCTCCACCCAGGACAAAGGCGTCCCCACCCGCTCCCGGCATTGCTTTGATGCAGCCAGGCGCGGTGTGAGGACGCCTTTTTGTTTTTCACGCCACCAGGGATGCCCCATGACCGATCTGTTGAAAACCAGCCTCAACCGCCGCACCGTGCTGCAGGCCGCCACCGTGGGCGCTGTGGGTGTGAGCCCCGCGCTGCGCGCACTCGTCCACGCAGCGGGCTCAGACGCCCCCGAGAAGAAGGAAGTCAAGATTGGCTTCATCCCGCTGACCGACTGCGCCAGCGTGGTCATGGCGTCGGTGCTGGGCTTTGACAAGAAATACGGCGTGACCATCGTCCCCAACAAGGAAGCCAGCTGGGCCGGCGTGCGTGACAAGCTGGTGAACGGTGAACTGGACTTTGCCCACGTACTGTACGGCCTGGTCTACGGAGTGCACCTGGGCACCGCCGGCCCCAAGAAGGACATGGCCGTGCTGATGAACCTGAACAACAACGGCCAGGCCATCACGCTCTCCAAAGCCCTGGCCGACAAGGGCGCGGTGGATGGCCCGTCCCTGGCCAAGCTCATGGCCAGCGAGAAGCGTGAATACACATTTGCGGGCACCTTCCCCACCGGCACCCACGCGATGTGGATGCACTACTGGCTGGCAGCGGCGGGCATCAACCCGCTGTCGGGTGCCAAGCTCATCACCGTGCCCCCGCCGCAGATGGTGGCCAACATGCGCGTGGGCAACATGGACGGCTTTTGTGTGGGCGAGCCCTGGAACCACCGCGCCATCATGGATGGCATCGGCATCACGGCCAACACCACGCAGGACATCTGGAAGGACCACCCCGAAAAGGTGCTGGGCACCACGGCCGAGTTCGTCAAGAAGTACCCCAACACTACGCGCGCCGTGATGATGGCCGTGCTCGAAGCCAGCCAGTGGATCGACGCCAGCCTGTCCAACAAGATGAAGATGGCCGAAACCGTGGCCGGCAAGGCGTATGTGAACACGGGCGTGGATGCCATCAACCAGCGCATCCTGGGCCGCTACCAGAATGGTCTGGGCAAGACCTGGGACGACCCCAACCACATGAAGTTCTTCAACGATGGCGCGGTGAACTTCCCCTACCTCTCGGACGGCATGTGGTTCCTCACCCAGCACAAGCGCTGGGGCCTGCTCAAGACCCACCCCGACTACCTGGCCGTGGCCAAGGAGGTCAACCAGGTGGACCTGTACAAGTCGGTGGCCAGCGCCATGAAGATCAATGTACCCAAGGATGTGCTGCGCACCAGCAAGTTCATCGACGGCGTGGTGTGGGATGGCAAGGACCCCGCCAAGTACGCCGACGGCTTCAAGATCAAGGCCTGACGGCAGCCCTGCCCCAGCGCCCTCCCGGCCACCCCGCAAGCAAGCCCTGCACAGGAGAAAACCATGGTCAGTGCCGTCTTTCACTCCCCGTTGGATGCAGCCCCCGTGGCCGCACAGAATGCTATGAATACTGTAGCTGCAAGCGCAACATCCACTAGCGCAAGAAGCCAAAAGGCTGCAACATCTGCCCCCAAGTCACCCGCTGCGCCCACCAGCGTGGCCACTGGCCGCGACTGGTCCGCCCTCTCGCGCAGCTTCTGGCTGGCCGTGCTGCCGCCGCTGTGTGGCCTGGGCCTGCTCGTCGGCCTGTGGGCGGTGGTCTCCACCACCACGGGCGGCAGCATCCCCAGCCCCAAGGACACCTGGCTGCAGGCGCTGGAGGTGTTCAGCAACCCCTTCTACCGCAACGGCCCCAACGACCAGGGAGTGGGCTGGAACGTGCTGATGAGCCTGCAGCGCGTGGCCATCGGCTTCGGCATGGCGGCGCTGGTGGGCATCCCCGCGGGGTTTGTGATCGGACGCTTCAACTTCCTGTCGCGCATGTTCAATCCGCTCATCAGCCTGCTGCGCCCCGTGTCGCCGCTGGCGTGGCTGCCGATCGGTCTGCTGGTCTTCAAGGGCGCCAACCCGGCGGCCATCTGGACCATCTTCATCTGCTCCATCTGGCCCATGATCATCAACACCGCCGTGGGTGTGCAGCGCGTACCGCAGGACTACATGAACGTGGCCCGCGTGCTCAACCTGAGCGAATGGAAGATCGCCACCAAGATCCTGTTCCCCGCCGTGCTGCCCTACATGCTGACCGGCGTGCGCCTGGCCGTGGGCACCGCGTGGCTGGTGATCGTGGCGGCAGAGATGCTGACCGGCGGCGTGGGCATCGGCTTCTGGGTGTGGGACGAGTGGAACAACCTCAACGTCAAGAACATCATCATCGCGATCTTCGTGATCGGCATCGTCGGGCTGCTGCTGGAGTTTGCACTCATCAAGCTGGCCACCGCATTTACGTTTGAAGAGGTGAAAGCATGAACACGACAGCTCCATCCACCCACCCTTCCATGAGCACCAAGTTCATCGAGATCCACGGCGTCGAGCAGACCTTCAAGACGGCCAAGGGCCTGTTCCCGGCGCTTCGCGACATCCACCTGACGATTGCCAAGGGCGAGTTCGTGGCGCTCATCGGCCACTCGGGCTGTGGCAAGTCCACGCTGCTCAACCTGATCGCAGGCCTGACCACGCCCACCAACGGTGCGCTGCTGTGCGCCAACAAGGAGATCAAGGGCCCCGGACCAGAGCGTGCGGTGGTGTTCCAGAACCATTCGCTGCTGCCCTGGCTCACCTGCTTTGACAACATCTACCTGGCGGTGGAGCGCGTGTTTGGTGGCAAGGAAACCAAGGCCCAGCTCAAGGCACGCACCGACGCCGCGCTGGCCCTGGTGGGCCTCACGCCCGCCGGGCAAAAACGGCCCGGCGAAATATCTGGCGGCATGAAGCAGCGCGTAGGGATTGCGCGTGCTTTGAGCATGGAACCTCAGGTGCTACTGATGGACGAGCCGTTTGGCGCATTGGACGCGTTGACCCGCGCCAAGCTGCAGGACGAGTTGCTGGAGATCGTGGCGCGCACCCAGAGCACCGTGGTCATGGTGACCCACGACGTGGACGAGGCCGTGCTGCTGTCCGACAAGATCGTGATGATGACCAATGGCCCTGCTGCCACGATTGGCGAGGTGCTGACCGTGGACTTGCCCCGCCCCCGCAAGCGCGTGGAGCTGGCCGAGGACCCGCAGTATGTGCACTACCGCAAGGCAGTGATCGACTTCCTCTACACGCGCCAGGGCCACGTCGAAAAAGCCGCTTGAGCCGCCGGGTCGGCGGCGACCCGGCGGCCCGAAAAAAAAGGCTCTGACCAGGTGGGTCAGAGCCCTTTTTCGTTGTGCCCCCATGGCAGGTCCGTCGCACGCGCGCAACTCCAGACCAGTGCACCCCCGCACGGGCAGCCCTGCAGCGCTAGGTGCGCCCCCCTTCCCGAGAATGGCGCAGCCATTCAAGGGAAGGGGGGAAGGCGCGCAGCGCCTCAGGGGGTTGCTCCTAGTGACTACCGGTGATGTAGTTCTCCAGCTGCTCAATGATGAATTTCTGCTCGGAAATGATGTCCTTGACCAGATCACCGATGGAAATCATGCCCACCAGCTTGCCACCGTCCACCACGGGCAGGTGGCGCAGGCGGTTGTTGCTCATGAGCTGCATGCACTGCTCGCTGGTCTGATCAGGGCGCACAAACATCACGGCCGAGGTCATCACATCCTTGACCTGGGTGACGGCTGAAGTGCGCCCCATGAGGGCGATTTTGCGGGCGTAGTCCCGCTCGGTGAAGATGCCGACAATGGACGCGCCCTCGGTCACGATGAGCGCGCCAATGCCCTTGTCGGCCATGAGCTGGAGGGCATCCAGCACAGAAGCGGCGGGGCTGATGGTTTGGACGGTAGCGTCGGGTTTGGACTGAAGAATCTTGGCGACTGCGGTCATGGAAACCTCCCTCGTGAAAACGGAAACGGGCACAAAGAGATTTCAGCCCATAAGCCCCGCGCGCGCAACCCACGCAAGCCCCATATGCAGCGCTTTTTGATCATCCTGTTGCACGGCGAATGCAACGGATGTTTCTGCGCCGTTGCATACCGCCTCGCGCGAAACAAACTGAAAAGAAGCGAAACCGCGGCGAGACGACGCCCCCGGCCTGGCCCGGCACGATCGAGCCCATGTTCACCGCACCGACCACGCAACCATCTCCAGCATCTGGCGCCTGCCAGCGTCCAGCGGTTTCCCAGACCAACCGCCAGGGTTCCGAAGGCGGGCAGATACGGCAGACGGCCCGGAAGATTGTTTCCAATACTGGAACAGTTAGTTCGCGACTCAGTGGTTTTTCTCTGAACAGCACCGGCGTACAGTTCATCCCATCGATGAGCCGAACCCGCAAGGCGACTCACCGAACCCGGTGCGAAGCGAGTCGTTTTTGATCTTCACCCGGTTTTTTGAGACGCTTTTTTAACTTCAAGGATTTCCATCATGAACAACACCGCACGTTTCCTCTCTATCGCTGCTGTTGCCGCTTTCGCTTCTTTTGGTGCCCAGGCCGACGAAGCCGACGCTTCGCAGTTCGCCACCCAATTCGAAACCAGCCGCACCCGCGCCGAAGTGATCGCCGAAGCCGCCACCGCTGTACAAATGCGCAGCCAAGAGCCCGCTGGTTCCCGTGTGGTGACCTACAAGTCCACGGCCGACCGTGCCGCTGTGCGTGCCGAAGCTGCCGCACAAGCCATGCGCACTGGCCGCGTGGGCCCTGCTGAAGGCGGTTGATTCAATTTTTTGAATCCACAGTTTCATCCACCGCGTATCCCAGATACCTCGTCCCCATTTTTTGAATTTCACAGGAGTTTCATCATGAACAAGACTGCCCGTTTCCTCTCTATCGCTGCTGTTGCTGCTTTTGCTTCTTTTGGTGCCCAGGCTGACGAAGCCGATGCTTCGCAATTTGCCACCAAGTTCGAAACCAACCGCACCCGCGCTGAAGTGCAAGCCGAAGCCGCTACCGTGGCCCAAACCCGCTCGATCGAACCCGCTGGTTCGCGTGTGGTGACCTACAAGTCCACGGCTGACCGCGCTGCCGTGCGTGCCCAGGCTGCTGAAGCCCTGCGCACCGGCCAGATCTCGTCCGGCGAAATCGGCTCCATGTAATTCGCTGGGCCTGCACCGCGGTGCAGGCAGATGATTGCAAATGCCAAAAGGCCGAGGCCCCTGCAGGGGCCTCGGCCTTTTTGATGGCGCTTCGCTAAAAACAGAAGCTCGAAGCCCACCGACAGCTTAACGGCTGCCGCCGAGGGGCTCCACCAAGATTTACTTGCCTGCGCGCGCCTGAGCCACCGCGGCCTGCACGTCCTTCCACAACGCTTCGCCCACGTTGGCGGCAATGCTGGCGTTCACGGCACTGAGCTTTTCGCGCATGCGGTTGGCTTCAGCTGCAGGCAAATCATTGACCTGCATGCCCTTGCCCTTGAGGTCGGCCAGCGCCTTGTCGGCCTCGGCACGGGTGTCCTGGCGCTCGAAGTCGCGGCTCTTCTTGGCGGCGTCAAGCAGCACCTTCTGCTCGGCCTTCGACAGGCCATCCCAGTACTTCTTGCTGACCAGCACGATCCAGGGGCTGTAGACGTGATTGGTCACGGTGAGGTACTTTTGCACCTCATAGAACTTGCTCGACAGGATGGTGTTGTAGGGGTTCTCCTGGCCGTCCACCGTCTTGGTTTCCAGCGCGGTGAAGAGCTCGGAGAACGGCAGCGGCACCGCGTTGGCGCCCAGGGTCTTGAAGCTGTCGAGGAACACGTTGTTCTGCATCACGCGCAGCTTGATGCCGTCCATGTCTTCCAACTTGTTGACCGGGCGCTTGCTGTTGGTGAGGTTGCGAAAGCCGTTCTCCCAATACACCAGGCCCACCAGGCCTTTTTCCTGCAGCTTGTCCATCACCTTCTGGCCCACGGGGCCGTCCAGCACCACATCGGCTTCCTTGGCGTTGTTGAACAGGAACGGCGTGTCCCAGATGGCCATTTCCTTGGTGATGCCCACCAGGGTGGCAGTGGAGCCCACCATCATCTCCTGCGCGCCGCCGATCAGGGCCTGCTGCATTTGCACATCCGAGCCCAGTGCGGCGGCACCGATGGCGCGAATCTTCATCTTGCCGCCCGAGGCCTTTTCCACTTCCTGCGCAAACAGCTTGGTGGCCCGGCCCTGGTTGGAGTCCTCGTTCAGGCCGTAGCCAAAACGGATGATGCGCGGCTTGAAGTCTTGCGCAGCCACCTGGAACGAGCAGGTGATGGCAGCCACCGACAGGGCGGCGAGCAGGGTACGGCGGAAAGGTTTCATGGTTGTCTCCATTGCAGGGGGGAAGGAAAGCGAAGGGGTCGTCAACGCAACCAGACGACAGGCGCGGTCACGATCTGGGGAAAAACCACCAGCAGCGCCAGGATCAGCACGTAGGTAAAGAGAAACGGGTTCACGCCCTTGATGACACTGTGCATCGAAATGCGCCCCACGCCAGCCACCACATTGAGCACGGTGCCCACCGGGGGGGTGATGAGACCAATGGCGCCGTTGAGCACGAACATCAGGCCGAAATACACCGGGTCGATGCCCGCCTTCACGGCGATAGGCAGCATCACGGGCGCAAAGATCAGGATGGTGGGTGTCAGGTCGAGCGCCGTGCCGATCAGCACCAGAACGATCATCATCACGGCCATCAAGAGGCGCGGGTTCTCTACCAGCGGGCCCAGCCAGCTCGTCAGCACATTGGGCAGGTCGGCCAGCGTGATCATGTAGCTGGCCACCTGGGCACCCGCACACAAAAACATCACGATGGAGGTCGTCTTGGCCGCCCGCACCAGCACGCCGTAGATGTCGGCGAGCTTCATCTCGCGGTGGATGAAAAGTGCCACCACCAGCGCATAGAACGCGGCCACCACGGCAGCCTCCGTGGGCGTGAACACGCCGGTCTTCATGCCGCCGATGATGATGAGAGGCATCAGCATGGCCCAAAAGGCGCGCACCGTGGCGCGCAGGCGGTCCTGGATGGGCAGCGGCTCGCCTTTTGGCAGGTCGATGCCGCGCAGCACCCAGCGCCAGGCAAAGATGAGACCCGCGCCCATCATCAGCCCCGGCACGATGCCCGACACAAACAGCGCCGAGATCGACGTGTTGGTCGTCACGCCGTAGATCACAAAAGGCATGGATGGCGGAATGATGGGCGCAATGATCCCGCCCGAAGCAATCAGCCCGGCGGACGTGTTCATCGGGTAGCCCTGCTGGCGCATCATGGGCAGCAGGATGGTGGCCAGCGCCGCCGTGTCGGCCAGGGCCGAGCCACTCATGCTGGCCATCAGCACCGCAGCGCCAATGGCCACGTAGCCCAGCCCGCCCCGGATGTGCCCCACCCAGGCCTGGGCCATGTCGATGATGCGGCGACTGATACCGCCGGAGTTCATCAGCTCACCCGCCAGGATGAAGAACGGCACGGCCAGGAGCGGAAAGCTGTCCACGCCGGCCACCAGGTTCTGTGCGAGCAACTGCGCGTCCCAGAAGTCGAGCACCCAGGCCATCCCGGCGCCCGTGAGCACCAAGGCCAGGCCCATGTTCATGCCCGTGCCCATCAGCACCAGCATGCCCAGCGAAAAAACAAGAAAAGCCTGTGCTTCGGGTCCCATGGTCACTCCACCTCAGCGCCATGACCGAGGTCCAGCGGCTTGCGTTGAATCAATTCGATGGTTGCCATCACGCCAATGGCCACTGCGCACAAAAAGGCGGGCAGTGGCAGCAGCGCCGCCGGGTACGCCATGACGACCGAACGGCTGCCCATTCCCACCACCACCTGCTGCCAGGCACCCCAGGCCAGCATGGCGCTGGCGGTGATCACCAGCAGCCGGATCACGGCCGTCAGCAGGCCAAAGGCCACCGGGCGTTTGGCCAAAAGGCCTGCCAGGCTGGTAAAGGCCATGTGCTCACCGGCGGGGTAAGCCGCCGCAGCACCGATGAACACCATCCAGACGAACAGCAGGCGAGACAGCTCTTCGCTGGCCGCCACGCCGCTGCCAAAGCCGTAGCGGAGCACCACGTTGATGAACACGGCCACGGCCATCACGCCGAGGCAGCTGGCCATGAGCACTTGGGAGATCCGTGCAAAGCGGCTCTGCGGCACGGCATGTTGTGCGGGGGTACTCATGCGGTCTCCTTCGTTGCCAGCCAGGCCGATGCCTGTTGCTGCAGCGTGGGCAGGTCCAGCAGCGCATCCAGGCGCAACACACCGGCTTCACCCACGGGCGACTCCAGCGTTGCGAACTGGCTGTCCACCAGTGCGCTGGAGAAGAAATGCGTATCGGCACGGGCCGCCACACGTTGGCCTGCATTGGCGCGGTCAATCTCCAGAAAGACGAACCGTAGACCGGGGCAGGCGTTGCGCAAGCGGTCCCGATAAGCCTTCTTAAGTGCAGAGCAGGTTAGTACCGCGCCTTGTGGCTGGTTCTGCAGCAGCTGCCCCAATGTGGCCAGCCAGCCTTCGCGGTCCGCATCGGTCAATGCAATGCCCTGGCGCATCTTTTCGCGGCTGGCGGGGCTGTGGTGGTCATCCCCTTCGACCAGGGGCAGGCCTTCGGCCTGGGCCAGGGCTGAACCCAGGCTCGACTTGCCACAACCTGCCACGCCCATGACGACCAAAAAAGCTGGTGACGCTTGAAAACTCATATTGGTAGCGCTATCCAAACAATCCATAAAAAAGGCATCCGCTCTGGATGCCGCACAAACTGTGGAAACTTGTGCAACTTCATCCAAAATGCATGCTGTTGCCTTGCCCACAGACTTGGACAGCGCTATCCTAACCAGATCAATCTCTAGCCCCATGAGGGTTAACCCTTGAACAAACCCGAGACAAAACGCCGCTCCAGCGGCCGCATCACGCTGAGCGACGTGGCCAAGGCCGCAGAGGTCAGCCCCATCACCGCGTCCCGCGCTCTGCGTGGCGAGCGCGGCGTGGCGCAAGAACTGGTGCAGCGCGTAAAAGCCGCCGCCGACCAACTGGGCTACGTGCCCGACCCCGCAGCCCGCGCGTTGGCCTCACAACGCAGCGTGCAGGTGCCGGTGCTGGTGCCGCTGCTGTCCAACGCGCTGTTTGTGGACGTGCTGGAGGCCGTGCACCGTACGCTGTTCCCGCAGGGCTACCAGGCACTGATTGGCGTCACGCACTACGACCCGCAGGAAGAAGAGCAACTGCTGCGCACTTACCTCGCGCACCGCCCGGCGGGCTTATTGGTCACCGGCTTTGACCGCACCGAGGCCGCGCGCCACCTGATCGCTGCCAGCGGCGTGCCCTGCGTGCACCTGATGGAGATGACCTCGGCCCCCGGCGTGTTCTGCGTGGGGTTTTCGCAGCAGGACGCAGGCCACAGCATGACAGCCCACCTGCTGGCGCGGGGCTACCAAAAAATCGCCTTTGTGGCCGCACAGCTGGACCCGCGCACCATGCAGCGCGCCGAGGGCTACCGCCGCTGCCTGCGCGAAGCAGGCCTGTACGACCCCAAGCTGGAGCTGCTGAGCCCGCAGCCCTCATCGATGCGGCTGGGGGGTGAACTGCTGGAAGAGCTGCTGCGCACCCGCCCCGGTGTCGATGCCGTGTTCTTCTGCAATGACGACTTGGCCCAGGGCGGCCTGCTGGCCGCGCAGCGCCTGGGTCTGTCGGTGCCAGGCCAGGTGGCCATTGCGGGCTTCAACGACCTGGCAGGCAGCGACCAGATGCTGCCGCCGCTGACCACGGTGCGCACGCCCCGCTCTGCCGTGGGCGAGGCCAGCGCGCGCATGCTGCTGGCGCTGATGCGCGGCGAGGTGCCAGAGTACAACTCGGTGAATCTGGGGTTTGAGTTGACGGTGCGCGAGAGTACGTAAGCGCATCTGAGCCGCCTCGCCTGCTCCCCCTTGGACGCCACCCTGGGCCTGGCAAACCCTGTTCCAAGTTGGCACGGAAGCACCACGCCAATCCAAAGAGAGACGGAAACGCAGGGCGGGTTCAGGCCGCCGCCAGCGCCCGGCTGCTGGACGATGTCTTCATCTCCTTGCGCAGCGCCACCGCATCGCGCGACTGTGCTGGTGCCGAGGCATCGATGCGGAACACCTGCACGGTCTCGGTCATGGTCTGCGCCTGGCCATTGAGCTGCATGGCCGAGGCCGCGTTCTCTTCCACCAGCGCGGCGTTTTGCTGCGTGATGGTGTCCAGCTGTGCCACAGCAGAGTTGACCTGCGAGATGCCGCTGAGCTGCTCATTCGAGGCGCTGTGGATCTCGCCAATCAGTGTGTTGACCCGGCGCACCAGCTCCAGCGACTCGGTCATGGTTTTCTGCGCAGCGTCGGTTTTTTCATGGCCCTCGGTCACCTTGGTGGCCGAGTCGTCGATGAGCTGCCGGATCTCCTTGGCGGCCGAGAGCGTGCGGTGCGACAGGCTGCGCACCTCGGAGGCCACCACCGCAAAGCCCCGCCCCTGGTCCCCGGCGCGCGCAGCCTCCACTGCGGCGTTGAGGGCAAGGATGTTGGTCTGAAAGGCAATGGAGTCGATCAGCTGCGTGATCTCGCTGATGCGGCCGGATGCAGCCTGGATCTGCTTCATGGTGCTGGCCACACCGTCCACAGCGGCACTGCTGCGCTCGGTGACCTGGGTGGCCTGGGTCGCCAACACCGTGGCCTGGCGCGCGGATTCGGCGGTTTGCTTGACGGTGCCGGTGATTTCTTCCATCGACGCGGCTGTCTGCTGCAGGTTGCTGGCCTGCGCCTCGGTGCGCGACGACAGGTCCTGGTTGCCCTGGGCAATCTCCCGGGTGGAGACCTGCATGTGCTCGCTCTCCTGCCGAGCGTCCCGCACGATGGACAGCAGGTTCACGTTGAGCTGCGCCAGCGCCTTTTGCAGCTGGCCCACCGTGTCGCTGCGCGACGCCGATATCTTCTGGGTAAGGTCGCCCGCGGCCATGCGGTTGGCCCACAGCAGCATCTGCGACAACGGCGCCACCGTGACCTGGTGCAGGTAGACCGCCATGCCCAGCGCCAGCACCACCACCCCCAGCCACGCGGCCCCTGATGCCAGCGACAGCTTGTGCCCGCCCAGCAAGGCGGCGCACCACGAGGCCACCACCAGCAGCAAGGTACACACCATCATCTTGCCCATGGGCCCCAGCGCCAAAGCCCGGGCCACACGGCCCCACAGGGTGTCTTTGACCAGTTGCCCGGCCGAGAGCCGGTGCACCAGCGTGCCCGCCTGCTTTTCGGCCTGCATTTGCTTGTACAGCGACTCGGCCGCCTGGATCTGTTCGCGCGTGGCTTCGGTGCGCACCGACATGTAACCCGTGGGCTGGTCGCCCTGCATGAGCGGGGTGACGTTGGCCATCACCCAGTAAAACGTACCGTCCTTGCGCCGGTTCTTGACCGGGGCCGACCAGGGGATGCCTTTGGCGATGGTCTCCCACATGTCGCGGTAGGCCTCCTCGGGCATGTCGGGGTGTCGCACGATGTTGTGGGGCTGGCCCAGCAACTCTTCCTTTTCGTAGCCGCTGACCTCGATGAACATCGGGTTGCAGTACAGGATGCGGCCCTTGAGGTCCGTGGTGGACACCAGAGTCTGGCCCTTGGGAAACGCATATTCGTGCTGGCTGACCGGCAGATTGACGCGCATGGGAACCCCATTTCGTAGATGCCTTGTCGCTCCCTGACCGGGCAACACGGCAGTGGAAAAGCCGAACACATCCTATGACGAAGGCCATGGATTTGAAACAGAAAAATGGCACCTCCATCGCGAACTCACCAACTCAGTGCGCAACACCAACACTGTGCGTCGCACTCCGCTGCAATGCACCAAAGTGAGCATTTGGCAGAGAATGTGCTTCATTTTTGATAGCTGGCAGTGCTTAACTCACAAGCGCTTTATGGCAATTTCCTCACAATCCCTCCCCCATATCGGCACTGGCATAGCCATTGCTTGCCGTAAGGCGCGGCCAACGTTGGCCGCGTGTCAGCCCGGTGCAATGGCGGATTGGGCGAACAGGACGTTGGCGTCTTCACGGAGTGCGTTGGGGCTGGTCAGCCCGCGCGGTCCGTGTGGACGCCTTTTTGTTTTCTGGCCGGGCGAAGGGGTCACCCCCTCAGCCCTTTGCACTCACACCCATGCATTACTTCAGAGAGTTCCTCAAATCCGGCCACGCACCCACGCTGTGGGCGTCGTTTCTGTACTTCGGCTTTTCGTGCGCGGTGTGGGTCATCAACGGTGCGATGGCGCCGTTCATCCGCGAGAGCTTCCAGCTCTCCCCCACCCAGATGGGCATGATGCTGTCCATACCGATTTTTGCGGGAGCGCTGATGCGGTTTCCGCTGGGCATCCTGGCGCAGTACATCGGCCGCAAGCGCGCCACCCTGGTCGAGATGGCCGGCATCTTTTTGGCCATGGGCTATGGCTACCTGTTCGTGCACACCTTCAACGATCTGCTGGCGCTCGGCATCCTGCTGGGCGTGGCGGGGGCGAGTTTTGGTGTGGCGCTTTCGCTGGGCTCGGGCTCGTTTCCACCGCGCTACAAGGGCCTGGCCATGGGCATCGTGGGCGCAGGCAATGTGGGCACTGCCGTGGCAGCGCTGCTGGCGCCTGCCCTGGCGCAGAAGTTTGGCTGGCAGGCGGTGTATGGCTTTGCCGCCGTGAGCGTGGCCGTGCCCGCCGTGGTGATGGCGGTGTATGCGAAGGAACCGCCGGACCTCGCGCCCCACGCCACGTTTCGCGAACACATTGCCTGTCTCTTTGAAAAAGACGGCTGGGCGTTCAGCCTGATCTACGCCGTGACCTTTGGCGGCTTCATCGGTCTGACGGCCTTCCTGCCCAGCTACTTCTACGACCAGTTTGGCGTGAGCAAGGTGCAGGCAGGGCAACTGACCATGCTGGCCGCCTTTCTGGGTGCGGCACTGCGGGTGATGGGCGGCTGGCTGTCCGACCATTGGGGCGGCGTCAACACGCTCACGGGTGTGCTGGCCATCACCGCCGTGAGCATGGTGCTGTGCGGCCTGGCCGAAAACTCCTTGCCGGTGACGATGCTGCTGTTCCTGGTGTGTTTTGCGGCACTGGGCGCGGGCAACGGCGCGCTGTTCCAGCTGGTGCCGCTGCGCTGGCCGCTGTCCACGGCCGTCGCCGGCTCGATGATTGGCGAGATCGGCGCGCTGGGTGGCGGCCTCATCCCCAACGGCATGGGCTTTTCGCGCCAGTACACCGGCACCTACCTGTGGGGCTTTGTGGGCATTGCGGTGTGCGCCGCTGCCATGCTGGTGCTGTTGCGGGTTATGCAGATCCGCTGGACCCGCACGTGGGCGGAAAAGGGCGGTCGGGCACGCAGTGCCTGAGCTGGAGTAGCCAGCCAATGCGCAGCATTGCCCGCGTTTTCGCCAGAAGGGGGGCCGTGCGCGCAGCGCATGACCGGCGCTGAGCAAGTAAGCGCGACAGCGACAGCGCTTGCCAGACTTTCGCCAGAAGGGTGGCCGCGCCCGGGGCGCGTGAACGTCCGTAGTCAGTCAACGCGCCGGCCACCCCACATTTCAAGCCCAATCGTCACCAAGCGCATTTCTCATATGCATCGATAGCTATATTTTCAATAGCGAATCAATCGCTCTCATCGCGGCAGAAACAGCAGCCAATACACCAGCAACAGGTTCACCAGCACACTCACCGCCAGCGCGATCTTCCACAGCGCCGTGGCATCGCGCTGCATCAGCGGCTGCGGGCCAGGGGCGGACAAGGGACGCGAAGCCCCCCGCTCCAGGGCCAGCAGCAGTTCCTCGGCGGTTTCAAAGCGTTGTGTGCGCTGGCGGGCCACGGCCTTCAAGGCGATCTGGTCGAGCCAGATGGGCACGCTGGGGTTGTGGCGGCTGGGGGCCAGCGGGTCGCGGTGGTAGCGGCCCAGCTGGTACTGCACCACCTCGCCATAGGGCAGGCGCCCATGGCTCAGCAGCTGGTACAGCGTGACGCCCAGGGCAAACAGGTCGCTGCCCGCATCGGGCAACTGGCCGGCAGGGTCCCCGTTCTTTTCATAGCCCGGCCACTGCTCGGGGTTCATGTAGCTGGGGGTGCCTGCGTGCAGGCGGCGCGTGGCCTCGGGCTCGCGGCCCGACAGGGCCACGCCCAGGTCCAGCACCCGCAGCACGCCGTCGTCGCCCAGGTGCAGGTTGTCGGGCTTGATGTCGCGGTGCACCACCCCTTGCCGATGCAGCCAGCCCAGCACCTGCGCCGTCTGCATCACCACCGACACGGCCTGCGGCACGCCCAGGTGCTGGCGGCCGCGCAGGCGCTGGCCCAGGGTCTGGCCCGCATGCCAGTCATAGAGCAGATAAAACGCACTGGCGCCGGGGCTTGCACCGCCCTGCTCTGGCGGCCAGGTGTTCAGGCGCGCAAGGTGCACCGCCGCATGGCCGGACTGCATGCGCCGGGCCACCCAGGCCTCATGCGCCAGAGTGGCGCGCTCCTGCGCATCGTGCGCGCGGGCGGGCACCAGCGTCTTGAGCGCGTACAGCCGCTGTGTGGCCGGGTCGCGCACCTGGTAGATGCGGTGCACCCCGCTGTCGGCCACCAGCGCGGTCACCACCAGGCCATCCACCGGCTCGCCCACCTTGAGCAACGGTAACACTGGCAAGTGCTGCGCCCGGCGGGACTCATCCTGCAAGGTGGCTTCCAGCGCCCCCTGCACCCGCACCACCAGCGCGGTCACGTTGTCGGTGCTGCCCCGGCGCAGGGCTGCGCGTGTGATCTCCTCGCTCAGCGCCTGGGCGCTGGCGGCACTGGGGGTGTTGGCATCCTGCGGCTGCAGCAGCAACTGGCGCAGTTCACGCTCGGGCAGGCTGCCGTGCACGCCATCGGACAGCAGCACCAGCAGGTCACCGCTGTGCAGTTCGCCCTGGCTGTAATCCACCACCACATGGTCGTCCAGACCCATGGCGCGGGTGAGCTGGTGCGCCAGGTCACGCTGCGCCATCACATGGTCGGTCGTCAGCAGTTGCAGCCGGCCGCCCCGCAGCAGATAGGCGCGCGTATCGCCCACATGGGCCAACGTGTACGACTGGCCGCGCAGCACCACGGCGGTGAGCGTGGTCAGGCCCACGGCGGGCTGGCGGCGCCGGTTCATCGACGCCAGCCAGCCGTTGTGCGCGCTCAGGATGCGGTCCAGCGCCACGGTGGTGTCCCAGGTGTCGGGCGTGGCGAAGTAGTCGTTCACCAGGGTGTTCACCGTGGTCTGTGCGGCTTCTCGGCCCTTGCCTCCGGTGCTTACACCATCGGCAATGGCAGCAATGGCGCCGCGTTCCCGGTCGCGCCCCTGCCCCTGCAACAGGGCGGCAAAGTCTTCATTGACTTCGTTGCGCCCGGCCTGCGAGGTGTGGCCGATGTCCAGTTCAAAACTCATGCACCACCTCCATGCAGGTTCCATGCCCAAGGTGGTGCATGCACGCACCGCGCCGCGCAGCCGAGCCACCCGTCAACACCCAAAACTCCGCCCTCTGCAGGGCGGACAACACCGGATCACCCCACATCAGTGCACAAACTCTGGCACGGGCATTGCTTACCCGAAGCAACGGCCCAGCTGGGCCACGCAATTCAGCGGTGCAACGGCGCACCAAGGGGTTGTATGGACGAAGGCGTCCCCACATGCGGTTTCGATGGAATGTCGGAGCTGCATCGTGTGGACGCCTTTTTTGTTTTTTGCATCGCCCAGGCGATGGAACCGACGGAGTCACGATGAAAAAGCTCAAACTGGTGATGGTGGGGAACGGCATGGCCGGTGTGCGCACGCTGGAAGAGCTGCTCAAGATTGCCCCCGATCTGTATGACATCACGGTCTTCGGGGCCGAGCCGCACCCCAACTACAACCGCATTCTGCTGTCGCCGGTGCTGGCTGGCGAGCAGACCATCGACGAGATCATCCTCAACGACTGGCAGTGGTACGCCGACAACCACATCACGCTGCACACCGGCTTCACCGTGACCGACGTGGACCGCGTGCGCCGCGTGGTGAGCGCAAGCAGCAAGGACGGCGATGTGATCACCGCCGAGTACGACCGCCTCATCATGGCCACGGGCTCCAACCCGTTCATCCTGCCCGTGCCCGGCAAGGACCTGAAAGGCGTGCTGGCCTACCGCGACATCGCCGACACACAGGCCATGATCGACGCAGCCGCCACGTACAAGCACGCGGTGGTCATCGGCGGCGGCCTGCTGGGCCTGGAAGCCGCCAACGGCCTCATGAAGCGCGGCATGACCGTGAGCGTGGTGCACGTGATGCCCTCGCTGATGGAGCGCCAGCTCGATGACGTGGCGGGCAAGATGCTGCAGAAGTCGCTGGAAGACCGTGGCATGCGCTTTTTGATGGGTGCGCAGACCCAGGAGCTGGTGGGCAATGCCGAAGGCCGGGTGGCCAGCGTCAAGTTCAAGGACGGCACCGAAGTGCCCGCCGACCTGGTGGTGATGGCCGTGGGCATCCGCCCCAACACGCAGCTCGCCGAAAAGATGCGCCTGCACGTGAACCGCGGCATTGTCGTGAGCGACACGCTGCAGACCACCACCGACGCCCGCATCTATGCCGTGGGCGAATGCGCGGCACACCGAGGCATTGCCTATGGCCTGGTGGCCCCGCTGTTCGAGCAGGGCAAAGTGCTGGCCAACCACCTGGCCGAGTTCGGCATCGGCCGCTACCAGGGCTCACTCACCTCCACCAAGCTCAAGGTCACGGGCATCGACCTGTTCAGCGCCGGCGACTTCCAGGGCGGCGATAACACCGAAGAGATCGTGATGAGCGACCCCTTTGGCGGCGTGTACAAGAAGCTGGTCATCAAGGACGACAAG
Organism: Acidovorax sp. GW835-FHT14G06; assembly: GCF_058793595.1. Classification (NCBI taxonomy): domain Bacteria; kingdom Pseudomonadati; phylum Pseudomonadota; class Betaproteobacteria; order Burkholderiales; family Comamonadaceae; genus Acidovorax; species Acidovorax sp. GW835-FHT14G06. The sequence goes on along the minus strand of NZ_JBXAGA010000015.1, from coordinate 40,420 downwards.
CTGGTGGGCGCTTGCCTCTATGGCGACACGGTGGACGGCAGCTGGTACTTCAAGCTCCTGCGCGACGGCCGCAGCGTGACCGACATTCGCGACAAGCTGATGTTTGGCGAATCGCACCTGGGCGACACCGGCCACCAGGGCCAGAGCAAGGCCGCCGCCATGCAGGACGGCGACGAGGTCTGCGGCTGCAACGGCGTGACCAAGGGTGCCATCTGCAAGGCCATCAAGGACAAGGGCCTGTTCACACTGGATGAAGTGCGCAAGCACACCAAGGCCAGCGCATCGTGCGGATCGTGCACGGGCCTGGTCGAGCAGATCATCATGTTCACTGCCGGTGGCGACTACAGCGCCACGCCCAAGACCAAGGCCATGTGCGGCTGCACCGACCACGGCCACCAGGCGGTGCGCGACGCGATCCGCGCCAACAAGCTGCTGAGTATTGGCAACGTATTCCAATTTATGGAGTGGAAGACGCCCAACGGCTGCGCCACCTGCCGCCCCGCCGTCAACTACTACCTCATCAGCACCTGGCCCAAGGACGCGAAGGACGACCCGCAAAGCCGCGCCATCAACGAGCGCAGCCACGCCAACATCCAAAAGGATGGCACCTACAGCGTCATCCCGCGCATGTGGGGCGGCGAAACCACGGCTGACGAGCTGCGCCGCATTGCCGATGCGGCCGACAAGTACAACATCCCTACCATCAAGGTCACGGGCGGCCAGCGCATCGATTTGCTGGGCGTGAAGAAGGAAGACCTGGTCAACGTGTGGAAGGACATTGGCATGCCCAGCGGCCACGCCTACGCCAAGGCGCTGCGCACCGTGAAGACCTGCGTGGGCAGCGAGTGGTGCCGCATGGGCACCCAAGACAGCACGCAGATGGGCAAGGACCTCGAGCGCGCCATGTGGCGCATGTACGCCCCGCACAAGGTCAAGTTTGCGGTGTCGGGCTGCCCGCGCAACTGCGCAGAAGCCGGCATCAAGGACGTGGGCATCATCGGCGTGGACAGCGGCTGGGAGATGTACGTGGCCGGCAACGGCGGCATCAAGACCGAGGTGGCGCACTTCTTCACCAAGCTGAAAACCGCCGAGGAAGTGCTGGAGTACACCGGCGCGTTCTGCGAGCTGTACCGCCAGGAAGGCTGGTACCTGGAGCGCACCGTGCACTACGTGAGCCGCGTGGGCCTGGACTATGTGAAAAAGCGCATTCTCGAAGACCACGAAGGCCGCAAGGCGCTGTGGGAGCAGCTGCAGTTCGCGCTGGACGGCGAGCCCGACCCCTGGTTCGAGTTTGACAAGGCAGCCGTGGACACGCGCCAGTTTGCCCCGCTGACCGCTGCCTGAAGCGCCCGGAGCCCCACACCATGCAACGCCGCACCTTGCTGACCGCCGCCGGCTACACCACGGCCTGGAGCACCCTGGGCATCATGTCGCTGGGCACCGCCCAGGCCCAGGTCACTGACCTGAACGACGCCATCAACAAGGCAGGTCGCCAGCGCATGCTAAGTCAGCGCATGGGCAAGGCCTGGCTGGCGTTGGCGCACAAATCCGACACGCCAGCCGCGCGCGCCGTGCTGGACCAGTCGCTGGCGCTGTTCGAGCGCCAGCTGGGCGAACTCAAGGCCTACGCGCCCTCGCCCACCATCCGCGACACCTACGCCAAGCTGGAATCGGCCTGGACCGACCACAAGGCCACGCTGCTGGGCACCAGCCCGTCGCGCGACGGCGCGGCCGCCTTGCTGCAGGCCGACGCCAAGGTGCTGGCCCTGGCCCACCAGGGCACCGTGCAGTACGAAGCCGCCTCGGGCAAGCCCGTGGGCAAGCTGGTCAACGTGGCAGGCCGCCAGCGCATGCTGAGCCAGCGCATGGCCAAGTTCTGCCTGTCGGCCATGCTGGGGGTGGACACCTCCACCGCCACCACCGAAATCGCCAAGGCGCGCGACGAGTTCATCAGCGCCACCGATCTGCTGCGCAACGCCCCGCAGGCCACCGCCCGCATCCGGCAAGAGCTGCTGCTGGCCGATGGCCAGTGGGTGTTTTTTGACGCCGCATTGCAACGCCTGGGCACCAGCAACAACACCTTCCGCCAGGTGTCTGAAGTGTTTGTGAGCAGCGAAAACCTGCTCGCCAGCATGGACCGCGTGACCGGCCTGTATGCAGCGCTGGGCAGCAGCTGAAGGCCTGCCCTGCAACGGCACCACGCGCGCCCCCGACATCCCACCGAACAACACCAAGGACGATTCCCATGACCACCAACAACCCAACCCTTGAATGGAAGCTGATCTGCCGGGTGGACGACATCCCCGTGCTGGGCTCACGCCGCGTGGCGCGCCCCCAGGGCCTGGACGTGGCCATCTTCCGCAACGACGCCGGTGGCGTGTTCGCGCTGCTGGACCGCTGCCCGCACAAGGGCGGCCCGCTGAGCCAGGGCATCGTGTTTGGCACCCATGTGGCGTGCCCCCTGCACAACTGGACCATTGGCCTGTGCGACGGCCAGGCCTCGGCGCCCGATGAGGGCTGCACGCCGAAGTTTGCCGTGAAGGTGGAAGACGGCGCGGTGTACCTGGACGCGAGCGAGCTGGCGACGGTGGCCACGGATTTGACGCGCCCCATCGCAGGGCCTGCGCGCAGGGCGGTGGGTGTGTGAGCGGTGGAGAGTGTTGCGCCCAAGGTGCCGCATACGTATCCGGCGAGGACACGACAACACTATCAAAACAATAGCTGACAGCGCAACATGCACTAGCGCCTGAGGCCAAAACAACCCCAACCACGCCATGCAAGAAACCAAATCCACCTGCCCCTACTGCGGCGTAGGCTGCGGCGTGATCATCGAAAGCACGGGCGCCCAGATTACCGGTGTGCGCGGCGACCCCACACACCCCGCCAACTTTGGCCGCCTGTGCACGAAGGGCTCGACCCTGCACCTCACCGCCACCAGCCCGGTCACCCTGCAAACCCGCCTGTTGCACCCCCTGCGCCGTACGCAACGCGGGGAGGCCGCACTGCCCGTGACCTGGGACGCCGCACTGACGCTGGCGGCCGACCGGTTCGCCCACACCATCGCCCAGTACGGCCCTGACGCCGTGGGCTTCTACGTCAGCGGCCAGTTGCTCACCGAGGACTACTACGTCTTCAACAAACTCGCCAAGGGCCTGATCGGCACCAACAACATCGACACCAACTCGCGCCTGTGCATGAGCAGCGCTGTGGCCGGCTACAAGCAAACGCTGGGCGCCGACGCGCCGCCCGCCTGCTACGACGACGTGAACCACGCGCAGTGCCTGTTCATCGTGGGCAGCAATGCGGCCTGGGCCCACCCCATCCTGTTCCGCCGCATCGAAGACGCACGCGCCGCCAACCCGGGCATGAAGGTCATCGTGGCCGACCCGCGCCGCACCGACACGGCGGGCATGGCCGACCTGTTCCTGCCCATCCAGCCCGGCAGCGACGTGATGCTGTTCAACGGCATGCTGCACATCATGCTGTGGGAGGGCTGGGTCGACACCGCCTACATCGCCGCCCACACCACGGGCTTTGACGACCTCAAGGCCCTGGTGCGCGACGCCACGCCCGAGCGTGTGGCGCAGACCTGCGGCATCAGCGTGGCCGACCTGACCACCGCAGCCAAATGGTTCGCCACCTCCAAAGCGACCCTGAGCCTCTACTGCCAGGGCCTCAACCAAAGCAGCAGCGGCACGGCCAAGAACGCCACACTCATCAACCTGCACCTGGCCACCGCGCAGATCGGCAAACCCGGCGCGGGCCCCTTCAGCCTGACCGGCCAGCCCAACGCCATGGGCGGGCGCGAAGTGGGTGGGCTGGCCAATTTGCTCAGTGCCCACCGCGACCTGGCCAACCCGCAGCACCGCGCCGAAGTCGCCGCGCTGTGGGGCGTGGCCGATGTGCCATCCAAGCCCGGCAAAACGGCGGTGGAGATGTTCCAGGCCGCTGCCGACGGCGAGATCAAGGCCCTGTGGATCGCCTGCACCAACCCCGCGCAAAGCATGCCCGACCAGGCCACCGTGCGCCGCGCCCTGCAGCGCGCCGAGTTTGTGGTGGTGCAAGAAGCCTTTGCCACTGCCGCCACCTGCGCCTTTGCCGACCTGCTGCTGCCCGCCACCACCTGGGGCGAAAAGACCGGCACGGTGACCAACAGCGAGCGCCGCATCTCGCGCGTGCGCACTGCCGTGCCCGCACCCGGCCTGGCGCGCCACGACTGGGCCATTGCGGTGCAGTTTGCGCACCAGCTGGAGGCACGCCTGCGGCCTGGTGCACCCACGCTGTTCCCCTACGCCACAGACGCGGCCGATATGGGCGCAGAAGCCGTGTGGAAGGAGCACCGCGAAAGCACACGCGGGCGTGACCTGGACATCACGGGGCTGTCCTGGGAGATGCTCGAAGCCCAAGGCCCGCAGCAGTGGCCACTGGAGGATGGCACCACCACCGGCAAGGCCCGCCTGTACGAAGATGGCGTCTTCCCCACCGCCGACGGCCGCGCGCGTTTTGCTGCGCATGCATGGCAACCCACCGCCGAGCCCCGCGAATCGCGCTACCCATTCAGCCTGACCACGGGCCGGCTGCGCGACCAGTGGCACGGCATGACCCGCACCGGCACGCTGGGCCGCCTGTTTGGCCATGTGGCCGAACCCAGCCTGCAGATGCACCCACAGGACATGGAGCGGCGCAAGCTGGCCAGCGGCGACCTGGTGCATGTGACCAGCAAGCGCGGCTCCATCGTGGTGCCCGTGCAGGCCGACACCACGCTGGGCCTGTCGCAGGTGTTCATGGCGATGCACTGGGGCAGCGAATTTTTGAGCGGCATCTCGTCCACCGGCGAACGGCTGGCGGGCGTGAATGCGCTCACCACCTCGGCGTTCTGCCCCACCTCAAAACAGCCCGAGCTGAAACACGCGGCCGTCAAGGTGCTCAAGGCCGAATTGCCGTGGACGCTGCTGGCCATGGCCTGGCTGCCTGCCGAAGGTGCACTGGCAGCGCGCGAAGCCTTGTCTGCGCTGATGGCGCAGTTTCCCTATTTTCAGTACACGAGTTGCGTGCCCTTCAGCAACAACACCCCGCTGGATGAGCCCGGCCGCGAGCGCACTGGCGTGCTGCTGCGCGCCGCCGCCCACGAGGCACCGCCCGATGCGTTGATCGCACAGATCGAGGCCCTGCTGGGCATGGCAGGCGCCGACACGCTGCGCTATGCCGACAAAAAACGCGGCCAGCGCCGCGCCGCACGGCTGGCGCGCCAGGGCGACAACACCACGCTCGAAGGCATCGTGCTCGCTGGCGACACCAGCGCCGAAGGCTGGCTCAAGACCCTGCTGCAGGAAGAGCTTCCTGCACAGACCTACGGCCGCCTGCTGCTGGTGCCCGGCGCCAAGGCCCCCGTGGCCGTGCAGTCGCGCGGCAAACCGGTGTGCACCTGCTTCAACGTGACGGACACCGCCATCACCGCCCAACTGGCGCACTGCCATGGCACCGACGACGACCGACTGGCGCAACTGCAAGGCCAACTGCGCTGCGGCACCAACTGCGGCTCGTGCGTGCCCGAACTCAAGCGAATGGTGAGATCCACGGGACCGCTGGCATCCAAACCGCTTGCGCAGGCCGTCATATAACCAAAAGTTCTCTTGCTTGCAGGAAAATAGCCCTCGAACCAACAAACCCCACCAGGACTTGTGCAACAGGGCTCCAGCCAGGCGCTTTCGGCGCAGACAGTACGCCTGTACGGCAAGCCGAAACAACGACGCTGGCGCCCTGTTTCACAAGTCCCGCCAACAAAAGCCATGGGCATTAGCCAGTACATCAAGGAAATCGGCCGCGGCGCGCGCGGCGCCAAGCCGCTGACGCGCGAGCAGGCCACGGACCTGTTCGGCCAGGTGCTGGATGGCGCCGTGACCGACCTGGAGATTGGCGCCTTCTGCCTGGCCATGCGCATCAAGGGCGAGACGTCCGAGGAGATGTGCGGCTTTCTGGATGCCACGCACAGCCGCCTGGCGCTGCTGCCCGCCACCGACCGCCCGCTGATCGTGCTGCCCAGCTACAACGGCGCGCGCAAGCTGCCGGTGCTGACGCCGCTGCTGGCGCTGCTGCTGGCCCGTGAAGGGTTGCCCGTGCTGCTGCACGGCATGCGCACCGAGGCGCGGCGCGTTTTGGCATCGGATGTGCTCAATGCGCTAGAAGTACCTGCCCTGATAGCTCCTGAAAAGATAGCAAATGGCACGGTCCGCCATATCCACACCCAGCACCTGCACGCAGGGCTGGCACGCCTGCTGGCCGTGCGCGAGGTGGTGGGCCTGCGCAACCCAGGGCACAGTGTGGTCAAGCTGATGAGCCCGTGCGCGGGGCCGTCGGTAGTGGTCACGGCGTACACACACCCCGAATATTTCGAGATGCTGCAGAGCACCTTCCGCACCCTGGGGATGAACGCCTTGCTCTCGCGCGGGCTGGAGGGCGAGGTCGCCACGGACCCACGCCGCACCCCCCGCTACGACGGCTTTGTGCACGGCGTGCATACGGTGCTGGAGGCACAACAACCGGGCACGGCCAGCGAGGTGCCCGGTCTGCCCGCCGAGATCGATGTGGCCACCACGGCCACCTACACGCACCAGGTGCTGGCGGGCGATTTGCCCATTCCACACGCCATCGAACGGCAGGTGGAACATATCTTGCGACTGGTCGATCAAACCGTTTCGGAGACATCCCGATGAGCCGCCCCACGCCTTCCACCACACCGCCCACAGCCCCACCCCACCTGGGCACCGGCGGCAGCTGCACGCTGGTGGGCGCAGGCCCGGGTGACCCGGAGTTGCTCACCCTCAAGGCGCTCAAGGCCATCCAGGCAGCCACCGTGCTGCTGGTGGATGACCTGGTGAGCGATGCCATCGTGGCACACGCATCGCCCACGGCGCGCATCGTCTATGTGGGCAAGCGCGGCGGCTGCAAAAGCACGCCACAGGCCTTCATCGAAAAGCTGATGCTGATGGCCGTGAACGAAGGCGAGAACGTGGTGCGCCTCAAGGGCGGCGACCCCTTCATCTTCGGCCGGGGGGGCGAAGAGGTGGAGCACCTGCGTGCCGCCGGCGTGCAGGTCACCGTCATCAACGGCATCACCGCAGGCCTCGCGGGCCTGACCTCGCTGGGCGCACCGCTCACGCACCGCGAACACGCGCATGGCGTGGTGTTTGTCACCGGCCACGCCAAGCCCGGTGACGCGGGCACCGACTGGCGCCAACTGGCCGCCACGGCGCACAACGCCAAGCTCACCCTGGTCATCTACATGGGTGTGAGCGGCGCCGCCACCATCGAGCAGGAGCTGCTCACCGGCCTGCCCGCAGACACACCGGTCGCAGTCATCCAGCACGCCAGCCTGCCGCAGCAGCGGCATGCCATCACCACACTCGGTGCGCTGCATGCCACCATCACGCGCGAAGGGCTGGCCAGCCCCTCGGTGATTGTGGTGGGCGATGTGGTGCGCGGTGTTGCACTGGCCGTGCAAGACACTGGCGCAGCGCCGTCGCAGGCCCGGCGCGCGGGCTGAGCACACACAACGACCCCCACAATTCCACAGTCCCGATTGCGCGCTGCGCAGGTCGGAGATGCACCGTGCGCGAGCGCAAACCAATGTGCTTCAGGGCACGCCCACGCGCTGCGCAGCCGCGTGTTTCATCAAGCCTGGCCTCCCGCTCCACAGCACCGCATTGGGTCACGCGGCTTTACACACATTGGCCCGGGTATTGCTTGAAGACGTGCATCTGAATGCAACACGCACAAGGAACACCATGGCAGCCTTCCCCCTCCCCGCACGCACTTCCAGCATGCCCACGCTGTCGTCCCCTGCACAGGCTCCATCGCGCGATGGGGGCATGTCGCTCGTCAACGTTGCGGCGCGCCAGCGCATGCTGTCGCAGCGCATGGTGCTGCAAACCGTGCTGGCCGCACGCGGCAGCGATCTACACCTGAAGGCTGCGCGCAGCTCGCTCACGCTGTTCACCGACAGCCAGGCGCGGCTGGTGGAAACGCCCCGCCACCTCGATGCCACCAGCGCCGAGATCATTCGCAAGGCCTACCACGGTCCCCAGGGCGTAGGCGCCACCATCGACGCGTTTGCGCAGCAGGTGGGCACGGCACTGGACCTGGCCGAGCGCCAGAGCCCGCGGGTGGAAGACGCCCTGGCCCGCCTGGTCGAAACCACCGACGGCGTGCTCGACGCCCTCAACACCGCCACCACCGCGTTCGACCAGGTGAGCAAGGCGCAGTCCGAAACCCTGATGAAAGAGCTGGCCGGCATAGTGGCCTCGATCCAGACCGTGGCACGCGAGGCCAAGGTGGTCAGTTTCAACGCCCAGGTGATGGCAGCGCGGGCCGGGCAGCACGGGCGCGAGTTTGCGGTGGTGGCCAATGTGCTGTCAGGCATCACCAACGAAATTGATGGCCTGTCCCTGCAGGCGGTGTCACTGGCCGGACGCAGCCGCAACGCGGCCTGAGCAGCACAGCGAGAGAGACAGAGAAAAGGCCCAGGGTGATCTTCCCAGGGCCTTCGAAGGCGTCCATTCAAGGCGCCCACTCAACGCGTTACTGCCCGGCGGTTTCTCGCACCTGCTGAAACCGCTGTGCCAGCTCCTTGCGCAGCGTCTTGCGGATCACCGCAGCGTCCCAGCGGCGGCGTTCGTCGGGGGTCGAAGGCGACAGTGGCGGCACCTGCACGGGCTTGCGCGCCTCGTCCACCGCCACCATGGTGAAGAAGCAGCTGTTCACATGCCGCACCACCTGCGAACGGATCTCTTCGGCCACCACCTTGATGCCGACCTCCATCGACGAGCTGCCCGTGTAGTTCACGCTGGCCAGAAAGGTCACCAGCTCGCCCACATGGATGGGCTGCAAAAACATCACCTGGTCCACGCTCAGCGTCACGGTGTAGCAGCCCGAATAGCGGCTGGCGCACGAGTACGCCACCTGGTCCAGCAGCTTGAGGATGGCGCCGCCGTGCACGTTGCCCGAAAAGTTGGCCATGTCGGGCGACATGAGCACGGTCATGCTCAGTTGGTGTGAAGGGATGTTCATGCAGCGATTTTAGGAAGCCCCATGCGCTGCGTCGCGTGCAAGTTGAGCCCCGTGCACTGCGGGTGGCGGCTTCGCTACACTCGCGCAGCACCTGCTGACCGGGTGCGAGGAGGAACCGATGATCGAACTAGAAAAACTCAACGAATTCACCGAAAGCCACGGCGCATTGCGCACCGGCAAGGGGCTGGTGTCGGGCGTGATTGCCCTCACGCTGGCCATCCTGTGCCTTCTGGGCGTACTGGCCTTCCACTTCCCTGAATACCTCACCACCCCACAGCTGCGCAAAAGCTACGACGTGGCAGTGATACGCAACATCATGCTGGTGGCCATGGCGATTGCGGGCGGCATCTCGTTGGTCAACATATTGTTCAACCGCGCCCGCTGGCTGGCCACCTTTGCGTTTGCCATCGTGGCGATTGCCGCGCTGCTGGGTGGACACAAGGTGGAGGTAGACCCCAACTTCCCCGACAACACGCCCTACATCGGCCTCGACTGGTTCATCCTGGACCTGCTGGGCAGCTCGCTGATCTTCATCTTCATCGAGAAGCTGTTTGCGCTGCGCAAGGACCAGCCCATCTTCCGCGCCGAGTGGCAGACGGACTTTCACCACTTCATCGTCAACCACATGGTGGTGGGCTTTGTGCTGCTGGCCACCAACCTCATCGTGCACAAGTTCTTTGGCTGGGCGGCCAGCGACGGCATTCGCGGCTGGGTGCAGGGGCTGAACTTCTGGGTGGCACTGTTCCTCATCATCCTGGTGGCCGACCTGGTGCAGTACTGGACCCACCGCGCCTACCACGAGGTCCCCGTGCTGTGGCGCTTGCATGCCGTGCACCACAGCGTCAAAAGCATGGACTGGATGGCGGGCTCGCGCCAGCACATCCTAGAGCTGCTGATCACCCGCACGCTGGTGCTGGCGCCGATCTATGTGCTGGGCTTCAGCAAGGAAGTGATCGACGCCTACATCGTCGTCGTGGGCTTTCAGGCGGTGTTCAACCACGCCAACGTCAGCGTGCGCCTGGGGCCGCTGCGCTACGTGCTGGTCACGCCCAACTTCCACCACTGGCACCACAGCCAGGATCAGGAGGCGCTCGACAAGAACTACGCCGCGCACTTCGCGTTTCTGGACTACCTGTTTGGCACCGCCGTCAAAAGCACCAAGCTCTGGCCCGAGCGCTATGGCGTGCTGGGCGACTACGTGCCCAACGGCTTTGTGAGGCAGTTCAAGTTTCCGTTCACCTGGAAAGGGTGAGCACTGCCACTGCCTAGCGCACGGCGGTCGCAAGGTCAGGGCATAGCGGCCAGCTCTCGCTCCAGCACCCGCAGTTGCTCGCGCAGGGCCTCGGTCCGTTCCTCACACGCGGCTTTGGCATCAGCGGCCTTTTCCGCACTCTCCTGCACAAACTGGTTGCCCGACGGCAAGTTGCCGCGCCGCAGTGGGCCTGCCGTGGCCACGGCATTGGGCTGGGCCGTGCATTCACGCTGGTTGCGCTCGATAGCGGCGCGCGCCTGCGGGATGCCCTGGGTCTGCAGGTAGTTCTTGCGCTGCCAGGTGGGGCCAAACGCGCCCTCGGCCACGGGCGCCGCCGCGGGCTGCACCGGGGTGGCACCACGCGTGGTGGGGCGCACGTCGATCTTCTCGCCCTCGCCCGCACAAGGCGCATCCTGGAACGACACCTTGCCATTGGTGTCCGTGCACTTGTTGATGGCCCAGGCGGGGGGCAGGCAGCCCAGCGCCAGGGCACAGAGGGCGTAGCGGATCAAAGTCATGGTGTTGTCCTCGGCAGGTCCATGCCACATGCTACCGCGCCGCATGGGGCTGGGCGAATCGCATCGTTTTGCGCGGGTGCCGACAGACCCGTGGGTGGATAGACCCATGTCTCTAAGATGACCCGCCCCCGGTAGAAACCCGGTGCGTGCCAGGCACAGCGCCCTCCTACCATCGCCGCTCTTCGGGGCCTCGCAGCCCTTTGAATCGGTTTTTTTGTTGGAGATGCTGTGTGATGAAGACCCCGAATGCAAATGCATGGCCCGCCGACCAGGCGCTGCCCCTGGCGCGCCGCCGCAGCCTGGTCCTTGCGCTGGCCGGTAGCGCGGCCCTGGCTGGTCTGCCCGTCCGCGCACAGCCCGCCGCCGGCGGCAAGGGAGACATCCTCATCGGCCGCTCTACCGCGCTGTCAGGCGGCATGGCACCGTTTTTGTCGCCCATCCACGAGGGGCAGGAGGCCGCCGTGGAAGACGCCAACGCCAAGGGCGGCATCGGTGGCCGCAAGATCCGGCTGGTGTCGCTGGACGATGGTTTTGACGCCCGCCGTGCGCTGGACAACGCCAAGCAGCTGAGCGAAAAAGACGGCGTGCTGGCACTGTTTGGCGTGGCCGGCACATCGCAGGTCATGACGCTGCTGCCCTACCTGGCGCAGGCCAAGCTGCCGCTGATCTCCGTGTACACCGGCAGCCCCGCCGTCCGCGCGCAGCAGCACCCCTACCTGTTCACCACCCGCGCCAGCTATGCCGACGAACTGGTGAAGATCGTGCGCAACCTGGTGGCCGTGCAGACCTCGCGCATTGCTGTGGCCTACGAAAACAATGACTTCGGCAAACTGCTGCTGCCCCTGGTCGAAAAGACGGTTGCCGCTGAAGGCGCGACGCTGGCGGGGTCGCACGCACTGGCCTCATCGGGTGAAGACGCGAACGAAGCCGCCAAGGCCCTGGCCACCCAAAAGCCGCAGGCCGTACTGCTGGTGGCGGCAGGCCCGTCGGTAGTGGCCTATGTGCGGGCCAACCGCGCGCACCTGGGCGTGCCGATATACACCCTGTCGCTGGGCGCAGGCACCGCCGTGCTCAAGGCGCTGGGCGACGACGCGCGCGGCCTGGCCGTGGCGCGCACGGGCCCCTCGCCCACCAAGCCCACCATTGCGCTCACGCGGGACTTTCAGGCATCCATGAAGCGCCACGACAAGCCTGTGGACTACGACCGCTATACCGGCTACATGGACGCGCGCGTGCTCATCGAAGGCCTGCGCGCCGCTGGGCCTGGCGTCACGCGCGCCAGCCTGGTCCAGGCCATGGAGGGCCTGGGCAACCTGGACCTGGGCGGCTTTGGCTACCAGTTCAGCGCACAGAACCACCACGGGTCCAACTACGTGGACATTGCGGTGGTGGGCTCGGGCGGGGTGTACCGGCAGTAGGCGCCTGCGCCAGCGGGTGCGCAAGGCACGCGTTGTTGAAGGGAGTTGAGATATCGACAAACCACACAGCGCGACAACTGGGATTTTTGATCACCCAGGGGCAAAGCGCAATCGGCCAGAGAAACGGCATTGCAATCCCCGGTGACGCTGCTGGCTGCCAGCATTGACACGGCCCGGCGAGGTGGAGTCACGGAAAAAGCCAGTGTGCAGCAAGTGATAGTGGACACCACCGTCCTGCCCAAGCCCATCCCCACGGTGGCAGCGAACGAGGTGACCAACCAGAAGTACTGGGCCAACCTGGACTACGGAAACTACGCCGACCCGCGCAATGTCAGCCAGCCCCGGAGGCCCCCCTGGTGTAGCCCGCCGATTTTCGCCTCTAGCGCTCGCGGAATGGCTTGCGACGGCAGGCTAATCAGGCAGCACCAGTTTCAGCACGCTGTTTTCGCTGCCCACATACAGGCTGCGCCGGTCCACCCCGGGGGCCAGGAACTTCACCAAGTTCAGCCCCGCTGGCAACTGCCCGAGCGTGACACCGCCAGGCGTGGGTCCGACCTGGCCCGCCAGCAGTTCCAGCCCCTTGGCCTGCGTCCACCTGTGCACACCGCAAGCGCTGGAGAGAAACACCTCGCCGGGTCGGCCGGGTAGAACGCAGATCTGCTTGAAGGGCTCCTGGAAGAACTCCGGCAGATTGCGGTCTATCTCCAAAGACAACGCGAATCTCTGGATTCCTTGGGTGTCGATACGCACCAGTTCGGGATGGAACCGCACAAGGGTGGTGGCGCCATCCAGCTCGACACGGTTGCACAACACCCACGACACCTGCGCAGTGCCACCTTCGAAGGCAATGTCCGCAATGTCCATGTACCAGGGGCGCTGCGCCAGCGGGGGATAGCTCTGCGGCGTGTACAGGGCCTGCGGATCCCCTGCAACAATCTTCACCTGCCCATTGGCATCGATGGTGCCAACAAGCGCATTCCCATTGGCCCTACCGAAGTACACATCGCCATCGCCAGGTTGTGGTGAATAGCGCGTGGCAAACCACAGCAACCCCGTCGTATCGGTGCGTAAAACTTGCACGCCCGGGTCGTGCCTCCCTCCGGACGCAAAATGGCTGGAGCTGACCCAGGTCTGCCACGCAGACTGGCCATTCGTAGAAGTCCGAATCAAGGCGCGGTTCTGGGTGTCATAGGCGATCAGCTGCCCATAGGCAATGGCCATGCGGTTCCCACGCGGCTCCAGCGACCATGTGCTCACCTGGCCCGCGGCGCTAACCGACCGGAGGGCCTGTGCAGGTGCAGCCTCCGACGAGTTGCCTCGCTGGTTCTCCAGCAAGATCAAACCGCCAGCCCCGTCAGGCAACGCCTCGACACCCCTGACAAAGCTGAACCGCGCCTGGCTCTGTCCGTCCACCTCGCCTGCATTGGCTTGCGCTCCCAGCCATCGAGAGACCGCCGTCGTCGGCATCTCCAACCTGCACGCCACAACCTCTGTCCCACCCTCAGGTGGATCGCTGCATGCGACAAACAAAGAGCCCGGAGCCGTGTTCGACGGCTCTCGAACAACCGTTACTTTGCGCCCCCGTAGCTTCCATACTCCCGATGGCGTGACGCCCGACAAATCAATATGTGCAATGGAGAATTTCGGCGCTCCCTGCCCCTCGGCCAGCGCCCAATACACATCCTGGTCTCGATGGACTTTCATCAAGGGAGTCCAATGATCAAAAGGCCACTGGTTGGGAAGGACGCGCCATTGATACTCACCACCCACCAGCACCAGATCTGCCCACTCATACGGGTCGCCCGTGAACTTGGTATAGCGCCGCACGCCGCCAGTAGCGGACTCGAGCAGCAGGCTACCTCGGGGCAGCGGCAACAATGTCTTCACCGTGCCATCCGTCCCAAGGGTACGCAACATGGGTTGGAAGCCCTTCTGGGGGTCTTGGTCAATAAAGTACACAAACCCATCTCGGGCCAGTAAGGGTGAGTCGAAGTAGAGGAGAGAAGCACTCGCGCCCACTCCATCCACCAGACCGGTGTTAGTCCCACCTCCCGCCAAGAGTACGGGTGTTTCCCCCTGCAAATAGTGAACGCTTCCGCCGCCCACCGTCACCAGGTAACGGTCCATGGCGTCAAACAAATGTCCAATGAAAGAGTGGGGATACGTCGGAGCAAACGACGACACACCGTCCCGGCTTCTGCGCCCCACACGACGGTCCCCGCCGGACACCCCCACAAACTGAAGATCGCGTTTGCTGTTGAAGCTCAGTCCAGTCACCTCGGCGGGTAGCCGCACCATTTCGCCCTTACTGATTGCAAATCCGCCACCGCCCAAGAGGCCTGCCACCATTTCGAGTGCACCCACTTTGGCGGACGGCTCCCCGCTGGGCTCGCCCCCTCCTCCACCGCCACAGCCGGCTACACCGGAGGCTGCAGCAGCCAAGCCCCATTGTCCAAATCGGCGGCGGGTGATGGCCTGTACTTCGGTATCGAATCCAGAGGTCATGTCCACAAGTTCTCCTTCGATCAAGCGCTCATTATTGGTGCGTCACGCCAGAGTAAAGCCATGGCTGCCGCTTCGTTACCAACAGAAACACCCATATGCGGCACACAACAATCGGCTCCCTTGGCCAGAGCACAGCAACACGCAATGGCGGCACAATCAGAGCTATTTTTGTGCCCCACGCATCCGAACGAAGTGCAGACGACTCCATTTTTTGACGCCATCATCATCGGCGCCGGCGCTGCCGGCCTGTTCTGCGCGGGCCAGGCGGGCCAGCGGGGCCTGAAGGTCTTGCTCATCGACCATGCTGACAAGGTGGCCGAAAAGATCCGTATCTCGGGCGGGGGGCGCTGCAACTTCACCAACCGCGACCTCGACCCGGCCGCACCACACAAGCACTTTGTGGGGCAGAACCCGCAGTTCTGCCGCTCGGCGCTGTCGCGCTACACGCCCGCCGACTTCATCGCGCTGGTGCAAAAGCACGGCATCCCGTTTCACGAAAAGCACAAGGGCCAGCTGTTTGCCGACCGCTCGGCCGAGGACATCATTGCCATGCTGCTGGCCGAGTGCGAGGCGGGTGGCGTGACCCGCTGGCAGCCCTGTAGCGTCAAAAAAATAGACTTTTTGGCATCAAGCGCTAGTGAATCATGCTGGGGCAGCTATCAAATTGATACTGATCACGGGCCGGTGTCAACGGGTGCGCTGGTCATTGCCACCGGCGGCCTGTCCATCCCCAAGATCGGTGCCACTGACTTTGGCTACCGGCTCGCACAGCAATTCAACATCCCGCTCATCGAACGCAAGCCGGGCCTGGTGCCGCTGACCTTTGACGGCGCGGGCTGGGCGCCGTATGCGCAGCTGGCCGGGCTGGCGCTGCCGGTACAGATCATCACCGGGGTCAAGAAGAACCGCATGGCGTTTGATGAAGACCTGCTGTTCACCCACCGGGGCCTGTCGGGCCCGGCAGTGCTGCAGATCTCCAGCTACTGGCAGGACGGCACGCCCCTGGCCATCAACCTGGCGCCCACGGCGGACCTGCCGGCTGCACTGGCGCAGGGCAAGGCCCGCTCGCGCAAGCTGATTGCCAACGAGCTGGCCACACTGGTCCCCAGCCGTCTGGCCGATGCCTGGGCCCAGCGCGAGGCCGACTGGCAGCGTCCCATCAACGAGGCCAGCGACAAGGCCCTCGCGCGCCTGGCCGAGCAGCTGGCGCGCTGGGAGCTGACGCCCACCGGCACCGAGGGCTACAAGAAGGCCGAAGTCACACTGGGCGGCGTGGACACACGCGTGTTGTCGCAGCAGACCATGGAGTGCAAGACGCAGCCCGGCCTGTACTTCATTGGCGAAGTGGTGGACGTGACGGGCTGGCTTGGCGGCTACAACTTCCAGTGGGCCTGGGCCAGTGCCCATGCGTGTGCGCAGGCGTTGCCGATGGAAGGTCAATAGCGGAGCGCCAGGCCGGCTTTCTGCCGGGTGCAGGGCCCCATGCACCAAGGCTCCTACACTCCCGTCAACAACAAGACTGCTCTCTTTCCACACATTCCTCCGGAGACCGCGATGGATGCTATGGACCGCACGGAAAAATTGCAGGCAGCTGCTACGGCTGTGGGCGCGTTGATCGCTTTTGTGCCAGCTGCCAGCTGGAGCGCAAGCGTCTTTGTGGCCATCCTTGCAGCACTCGGCGTGGGGTCACTGGCCGGTGGAGCGGTGATGGTGCACTGGTCACTCACCGATGAGGGCAACGCCTATCTAAAAGCCGACTCGCGTATTTCAGGGCGCTCCACTTCCCGCACATCATTGTGGATGGGTAATTTGGCCCCTGGATTCATTCTGGTGGGCCTTGCCGTGTTGCTGCACTTGAGATGGGGCTGAAGGCCACGCCCCTGCACAAGCCGTCATGCAGGCCGTCACGCAAGCTGCGGGGCAGGCTGCGCGACAGACGGCCCCTCGCCACGCTGCACTCCATGGTTCAAACCACGGTGCTGCAGGGCCCATGACAGCAGTTGCTCAGGCGGCAGTGGACGGCTGAAGTGATAGCCCTGCAGCTCCTCGCAGTCCAGCGCGCTTAGCACCTGGGCCGTGGCCAGGTCTTCCACGCCCTCGGCCACGATGCGCAGCCCCAGCGTGTGGCCCAGGGCGATGATGGCGCGTGTGATGGCCATGTCGGCCGGGTTTGTCAACATATCGCACACAAAGGACTTGTCCACCTTGAGCCGGTCGATATCAAAACGCTTGAGGTAGGCCAGACTGGAATACCCGGTGCCAAAGTCGTCGATGGAAAGCTGCACGCCCAGCAGCTTGAGCGCCGCCAGCTGCAGCTCGGATGCATGGGCGTTGTCCATGAGCTGCGACTCGGTGATCTCCAGCTCCAGCCGGTGGGCGGGCATGCCGGTGCGGGCCAGCAGCGCCTCGATGTCGGTCACCAGCGACGGGTCCGACATCTGCGCGGCCGACAGGTTGACCGAGATCGACACCTGGGCCAGCGGATGCGGCGATGCGGCGTCGCCCTGGCCCGCATCCAGCGCCAGGTTTTGCCAGCGCACCCACTGCTCGCAAGCCTGCTGTAACACCCAGTTGCCAATGGCCCGGATCATGCCGGTCTCTTCGGCGATGGGGATGAACTCGCTGGGCGGGATGGAGCCCAGCACCGGGCTGGTCCAGCGCAGCAGCGCCTCCACGCCCAGCAACTGGGCGCCTTTGGCGCTCAGGCGGGGCTGGAAATGCAGGCTCAGTTCCTGGCGCTCCAGTGCGCGGCGCAGTTGCTGCTCCATGGTCTGGCGGGCCACGGCGCGCTGGTCGGTCTCCATCGAATAGAACAGCGCCATGTCGCGGCCGGTGGTCTTGGCCTCGTACATGGCGGCGTCGGCGCGGCGCATCAGCTCGTCGATGTCGCTGCCGTCCTCAGGGTACACGGCAATGCCCACGCTGCAGGACACATTGAGCTCATGCCCTTCCACCGGATGGCTCTGGCGGATCAGCGGGATCAGGCGCCGCTCCACCAGCTGCTGCACATCCTCGCGCCCGGCCACGTCGCGCATCACCACCACAAACTCGTCGCCGCCCAGGCGGCTCACGGTGTCGCGGCTGCGCACGGCCTGTGTGAGACGCGCGGCCACCGAGCGCAGCAGGCCGTCGCCAATGTGGTGTCCCAGCGTGTCGTTGATGGCCTTGAAGCGGTCCAGGTCAATGAACAGCACGGCCACCTTCTCACCCGTGATGGGCGCCTGTGCCAGCGCCATCTGCAGGCGCTGCACGCACAGCGAGCGGTTGGGCAGCTCGGTGAGCACATCGTGGTGCGCCAGGAACTGGATGCGCTCCTCATTGAGTTTGCGGTCGGTGATGTCGATGGCAATGCCGATGTGGTTGGCCACCAGCCCGCCTTTGCTCTCGCGCACGGCCGACACCATGAGCCAGGCCGGATACGTCTCGCCCGAACGGCGCCGGAACCGCACCTCGCCCTGCCACGACTCCTTGTCGATCATGGTGCGGTGGATCTGGGCCGACAGCGGCTCGCCCCCGGCCTCTTCCAGCAAAAAGCCGAGGTCCTCGCCGATGACCTCGTAGAAGTCGTAGTGCGTGCTGCGGCAGAACGCCTTGTTCACGCTGATGATCTGCTGCTCGGCGTTCATGATGATGATGCCCTCGGACGAGGCTTCGAACACCTTGGCCCACAGCTCCAGGCGCTGCTCCATCACCTTGAGCACGTTGATGGGCGTGAACGCCGTGAGCACCGAGTCGCGCCCCTGGAACTGCAGGCGCCGCGCCGACAGCACGGCCCAGGAGGGCTCGGGGCTGCCCTTCCAGCGCACCTCAAACTCGTCCACCGAGCCTTGGTCGGCCAGGCGCTGAAAGAACCGCGCCCGCACGCCCGGCTCCAGCCCCACGGCCCAGGGGTCGGTCTTGCGGCCACCCAGCCAGTGGGCCGCAGGTGCGTTGGAGTGCAGCACCTCATGCTCTGGAACCGAAGTGACCACCATGGGGATGGGGAAGGCCTCCACCAGCTCGCGCTGGGCCTCGGCCGCACGGGCGCTGGCGGCCAGCTCCTGCTGCAGCACGCGGTCGCGATCGAGCTGCGAGAGCATCTCGTTGAACGCGGTGACCAGGCGGCCGATCTCGTCGCGGCTGACCCAGTGCGCGCGCAGCGTGTGGTCCCCGCTTTTGCGCACCTCGTCGGCCACGCGGGCCAGTTGCTGCAGCGGCTTGGCGATCTGGCGCGCGACCAGGGTGACGAGCGAAAGGATGCAGCCCAGCAGCACCAGCGCCGTGCCCAAGTGCAGCCACATGCGAGCAAACAGGCTGTCTGCGCGCTGGTTCAGCAAACGCTCCAGGTCCACAATGCCCGCCGACCACGCATCGCGCAACGCGCCCAGCACCTGGGCTTCCTGCACGCCCACCTGCGCCACCGTCAGGCGCGACTCGCCCGAAGCAATGCCTTGCAGCAAGGACTGAAAGCCCTCCTGCGCCGCCTTGAGCGCCTCGCGCTGGCGTACCAGCGCAGCCCGCATCTCGGGCGATCCCGCAATGAAGGCCTGGTTGTAGTCCGACTCGATGCCCAGCATCACCGCATCCAGCCGTCCCACCAGCGTCAGCAGCTCGGACGACCACTGCGGCCCGCGCCGCGACGGCGCCGCGTTCAAAAAACTGACGGTGTCATGCACTGCCTGCAGGAGCTCGGGAAACCGCAGCACCACCAGCGACATGACGTAGTAACTGTCCAGGTCCGGGTCCAGGATCAGGTTGGACTGGTTGCCCACCGTGGTGAGCAGCTCGCGCCCCTCGCGCAGCAACTGGCTGCGCAGCCGGGTGAGCGCCTGCGGATCGGCGGCTGGAACGCCCCCTTGGGGCTGGCCCGCCAGCTGCTGCAGCGCCACGCCAAACCGCTGCCCCACCTCGGCCGTGTGCAGTTGTTCGTCGTGGGCCGCACGCACCGCGTCCAGCCGGGTCAGCACATCGGCCACCAGCGGTGGTTGCTGCGACGCGTCCAGGAACTGTCCCATCAGCCCGTCACGCACCACGGCGGCATAGGTGGTGCCGACCACTTCCTTGCGCGTGAAGTCGATCGCCAGGTATTTTTCGTGGATCAGGATGCTGGAGACGTAGATCACCGCCGTCAGGTCCAGCAGATAAATGAGCATGAGCTTGCGGCCCACACTGAGCCGGCCCAGCCAGCCCGATACGCGGTGCATAAATGCCATGGTGTCTGCGGCAGGACTGCCCGGGCGGATGGCCAGGGCTCCCCACCGGTGAATAGGAGTGTTACAACATGAAGCAACTTCCACGCCATTGCGTTGCGGCGTGCCCGAAAGAAGCCCACCGGTTGCCCCGGCTGCGAGCAGACCGGGCGACCCTTGCGCCATGACTGTGGATAAAGGCTATAATCTCCGGCTTTGCTGGCAATGCCCCGTCGGCCAAATACTAGTTACAGACGGGGAAACCGCTTTGTACGGACTTGAGGCCCGATCTCCCCAAGCCCCTCTGCAAGCACCATTTGGAAAACATTAGCTAATGACTACGATCCGCGTAAAAGAAAACGAACCCTTTGACGTTGCACTGCGCCGCTTCAAGCGCACCATTGAAAAGCTCGGCCTGCTGACCGACCTGCGCGCCCGTGAGTTCTACGAAAAGCCCACCGCCGAGCGCAAGCGCAAGAAGGCTGCAGCCGTGAAGCGTCACTACAAGCGCGTTCGCAGCATGCAACTGCCCAAGAAGCTGTACTAAGTACCGCTTTGGCACTGTCCTGATACGGAGTGCCGACAAACCCGCGCTAGGGACGCCAAGCGCGGGTTTTTGTTTTTTCGGGTTTGCAAAAAGCCCCTCTGGCGTCGTTGTAGCGCCTTGCCGTAGCGAGACTACTGTCTGCGGCACTATGCCTAGCCAGAGGGGCTTTTTGCAAACCCTAAGTCCCTGCCTGACCAACACAAAGACAAAGGAAAAGCCTCATGAGCCTCAAGGACCAGATCACCGAAGACATGAAGACCGCCATGCGCGCCAAGGACAGCGAGCGCCTGGGCACCATCCGCCTGCTGCAGGCTGCGATGAAGCAAAAGGAAGTGGACGAGCGCATCGTGCTGGACGACGCAGCCGTGGTGGCCATCGTGGACAAGCTCATCAAGCAGCGCAAAGACTCGATCACCGCCTTTGAAGGCGCGGGCCGCCAGGACCTGGCCGACAAGGAAAAGGCCGAGATGGCTGTGCTGCAGGCCTATCTGCCCGAGCGCATGTCGGCTGAAGAAACGCTGGCCGCCGTTAAAGCCATCGTGGCTGAGCTGGGCGCCGCAGGCCCCGGCGACATGGGCAAGGTGATGGGCGTGGTCAAAACCCGCCTGGCCGGCAAGGCCGACATGGGCCAGGTGTCGGCTGCGGTGAAGGCAGCGCTGGCGGGCTGACTGCTGCGCACCCCGCCCCTGCACCGCGAGGTGCCAAACCCGATCATCGCAAACACTTGCAAGCCGTTATCATTTTGATAGCTGCTAGCGCTTATTGAATAAGCGCTAGCAGCTATTTTTGTTTGCAAATGCGACTGACAGCGGATCCGCCACTGGATTTTGGCGTTGGCCAGCATGTCACGGGATCGTGAAGAAAACGGTCATGGAGCCGAGCTGCACAACAGGCCGGTGCTTGGCATGCTCGGGACTGATTTTTTGCCACACGCCCCCTCTGGTCGAGCACGGAAGATCAGCCGTGCACGGGCCAAAGACCCATGCGAGCCCACAGTCCTGTGCAACACATGCCTTCCAGCCGGTGCAGGTACTGCCAGCCGCCTGCCACCATCACTTACCATCTGTAACACCCAGCCTGATCGAGAAACTCACCTGCATGCGCCCCGGCAATCCCCTTGTTGTTACGCTCAAAGCGATGGTTGCCGTGTTCATATCGGCGGCCGGTGCCATGGCCTGGGCCAACCCGACCAGCCCCGCGATGGAGTTCACCGCAGCAGAAAAGGCCTATATCGCCAAGGCAGGCGTCATCAAAATGTGCGTAGACCCGGACTGGGCACCTTTTGAGCGCATCAACCCGCAAGGAAAGCACGAAGGCATTGCGGCCGACCTGGTGCAACTGGTCGCCCAGCGCGTAGGGCTGCAAATTGAACTCCTGCCCGTCAAGGACTGGGACGAAAGCTTGGCCGCATCCAAGGCCGGGCGCTGCCAGGTCATGAGCTTTCTCAACCAATCGCCTGACCGCGATAAGTGGTTGATATTTACCTCTCCGATTTTTTCTGACCCCAACGTCATCATCACCCGGGAGGAACACAACTTTGTGGGTGACCTCAAAGGTCTGAAAGGTGAAAGTGTCGCCCTGCCGCGGGGCACCATGGTCGAGGAGCGCGTGCGCCGTGACTTTCCCAATTTGAGGGTGGTGCTGACCGCCAGCGAACCAGAATCCATGAATCTGGTCTCCGAGCGCCAGGCCGACCTGACCATCCGCTCGCTGATTGTGGCTGCCCACGCGATCAAAACGGAGGGTCTGTTCAATCTGAAAATTTCCGGCCAGATTCCCGAATACACCAACCAGTTGCGCATGGGTGTTTTGAAGGACGAACCGATACTGCGTTCGATTTTGGACAAAGGCGTCAAGACCATCACGCCACAGGAGCGCCAGGCCATTGCCAACCAGCATGTGGCCATCAATGTTCAAGAAGGCATTGACTGGGCCCGCATCTACGTGTTGCTGGCCTTGCTGGCACTGGCGATTTTGGTCGCGCTGTACGTTATCCGAAGCAATCGCCAACTCCAGGCAGCCCTGGCAGCGAGCCATGAGGCACGCAACGCCTTGCGACTGTCCGAGGAGCGCCACCGCTTTCTGGCCGACAACGCGTCAGATGTCATCTGGACCATGGATTTGAACGGGCGCAACACATACGTGAGCCCTTCCGTGGAGCGGCTAAGGGGCTACACCGTGTTCGAAGCCATGCAGCAGACCATTCACGAAGCGCTCACGCCGACCAGCGCGAAAATCGCCCAAGCAGGTCTGGATCGAGCCCTGGAGGCGGTCCGCGCCAAAAAGCAGGTCCCAGATTTTCGGGCCGAGCTGGAACAGCCTTGCAAAAATGGGGGCACGGTTTGGACGGAGGTCAGGTTCTCCGGCATCCACAACGAGGCCGGCGAGTTTGTCAATTTTCTGGGCGTGACGCGCGATATTTCCGAGCGCAAGCGCGCCGAGTTGGACTTGCACATTGCCGCCATCGTCTTTGAATCGCAAGACGGCATGATCGTGACCGATGCCCAAAAGAACATCCTGCGCGTGAACCATGCCTTTAGCCAAATTTCTGGCTATGCAGCAGCCGAGGTGATTGGCAAGACCTCGCACATGCTGCGATCAGACCGTCATACCCCCGATTTTTATGCTGCCATGTGGGCATCAATTCAAATGGCAGGCATGTGGCATGGCGAGCTTTGGAGCCAACGCAAAGACGGCGAGGTGTACCCAGAGCAAATCACCATCACTGCCGTCAAAGGCAGCACGGGACAGGTCACCCATTACGTTGCGGTGCTGCGTGACATCACAGAACGAAAGCGCTTGGAGAGAGAAGTAACGCAATTGGCGTTCTTCGACACCTTGACCCAGTTGCCCAACCGTCGGCTGTTCAACGACCGCTTGAGTCAGTCCTTGAAGCGCGCCGAGCGCGACCAACTTTCCCTGGCCTTGATGTTCATCGATCTGGACAAGTTCAAGCCCATCAATGACACCCATGGGCATGAAGCGGGTGACTTTGTGCTGCAAACGGTGGCAAAGCGTATTCAGGGTTGCCTGCGGGCCTCCGACACGGCAGCCCGCGTGGGCGGGGACGAGTTTCTGGTGCTCTTGCCAGATCTTCTGGACAGCGACGATGCGGTGGCCGTGGCTGAGAAAATCCGCCTGGCGCTTGAGCAGCCATGTATTGCGCCCAGCGGGGTGACGCTGCTGGTATCTGCAAGTATTGGTATTGCCATCTACCCAGAACATGCCCAGAGCGAGCAAGAATTGTTGCGCCTGGGTGACGTCGCCATGTATGAAGCCAAGAATGCGGGGGGCAATTTGGTGAAACTCCATCTGCACCAGTAGGCTTGCGCCTGAACTACACCCGACACCCTTTACGCTGACACCGGCGGGACAAGCACCTGCCGCTATTGCTGTCTCAACCCACGCTGCTTTGGACCGGGTCGGCGCCCGCCGCCATCCAACCGTCGGAGAAATGCGCCTGCAAAAACTCCACGCACACCCGCACCTTGGCCGACCGCTCCAGCCGCGTAGGGTACACGGCCCACACGTTGGCCTCTTGCTGCCACTGCGGCAGCACCTGCACCAGGCGCCCGGCCTGCAGGTGTGCGCCCACATCCCACAGCGAGCGCAGCACGATGCCGCGGCCATGGACCGCCCACTGCACGGCCATCTCGCCGTTGTTGGCCGACAGCGGTCCGCGCACCTTCACCGACTCTTCCTGTGCGCCGCAGCGCAAGCGCCACACGCCAAACGGATGGTCGCGCTCCTTGATCACCAGGCAGTCGTGCGCGGCCAGGTCGGCCACCGTGCGCGGAGTGCCCTTGCGCTGCAGGTAAGCGGGCGCTGCGCACAGTACACGGTGGTTGTCGGCCAGACGGCGTGCAATCAGGTGTGGCGCAATCTCGTCGCCCACGCGCACATCCAAATCGAACCCTTCGCCCGCCACGTCCACCAGCCGGTCAAACACCTCCAGCCGCACCTGCAGCCCCGGGTGTTGCTCCACCAGCCGCGACAGCGCGGGCGCCACGATCTGCCGCCCAAAGCCGAAGCTGCTGCTCACGCGCAGCATCCCGCGCGGCTCGCTGCGCGTGATGGCCACCTCCTGCATGAGTTGCTCCATGTCGTCCAGGATGCGCTGCGCCCAGTGAAAGACGCGCTCGCCCTCCTCCGTCACCGCCACCCGGCGGGTGGTGCGGTGCAGCAGCTTCACCTGCAGGTCCTGCTCCAGCAGGCGGATGCGCTTGCTCACATAGGCGGGCGACGTGCCGAGCTCGGTGGCGGCGCCGCCAAAGCTCGCCTTGCGCACGACAGCCGTGAACACACGCAGGTCTTCGGCCGCAGGATTTTTATGCACGAAGTGTGAAAGATAAGGCCACAGTTGTCAGATTGTAGTTTTTGGAGGCGCTAGGAACAATGCATCCCACAACGCTGGCCGCCCCCACGGCAGCCTCCTTCCACCGCCACCAAGGACCGCTTCATGACCGCCGCCGCCCCCAAAACCTATCGCATCGCCCTCATTGCCGGAGACGGCATCGGCAAGGAGGTGATGCCCGAGGGCCTGCGCGTGGTGCAGGCCGCCGCAGCGCGCTTTGGCATTGCGCTGGAAACCACCACCATCGACTGGGCCAGCTGCGACTACTACGCCGCCCACGGAAAGATGATGCCCGACGACTGGAAAGCGCAACTGTCGGGCATGGACGCTATCTTCTTCGGCGCCGTGGGCTGGCCCGCCACCGTGCCCGACCATGTGTCCCTCTGGGGCTCTTTGCTCAAGTTCCGCCGCGAGTTCGACCAGTACATCAACCTGCGCCCCGTGCGCCTGTTTGAAGGCGTGCCCTGCCCGCTGGCGGGCCGCCAACCCGGTGACATCGACTACTACGTGGTGCGTGAGAACACCGAGGGGGAGTACACGTCACTGGGCGGCATCATGTACGAGGGCACCGACCGCGAGATCGTGATCCAGGAGTCGGTCTACTCGCGCAAGGGCACGGACCGCCTGCTGCGCTTCGCCTTCGACCTGGCCCAGAGCCGCCCGCGCAAGCACGTGACCCTGGCCACCAAGAGCAACGGCATCGCCATCAGCATGCCGTGGTGGGACCAGCGTGCCGACGACGTCACCAAAGACTACCCCGAGGTAACGCTGGACAAGCAGCACATCGACATCCTGACCGCCCGCTTTGTGCTGCAGCCCGGCCGCTTTGATGTGGTGGCCGCCACCAACCTGTTCGGCGACATCTTGAGCGACCTGGGCCCGGCCACCACCGGCACCATCGGCCTGGCCCCCTCGGCCAACCTCAACCCCGAGCGCCACTTCCCCAGCCTGTTCGAGCCTGTGCACGGCTCGGCGCCGGACATCTATGGCAGAAACATCGCCAACCCGATTGCGATGATCTGGTCGGGCGCGCTGATGCTGGACTTCCTCACGCAGGGCCGGGGAGCGGGGCGGCAGGCGCATGACGCCATCGTCACGGCCATCGAAGAGGTCATCAAGAGCGGGCCGTGCACGCCGGACCTGGGCGGCACGGCCAGCACCACCCAGGTGGGCGAGGCGATTGTGGCGCGGGTGGCAGCCGCTTGATCGATCTTGCTCAGCGCTCCTGATTCAATAGCTGCTAGCGCCTGTCAGTAAGGCGCTAGAGGCCAATCTCACCAAATTGGCTATCAGCCACCGCCTGGCGGGACCTTGAAATGTTCGGTGATGCGGTGTTCGGCGCGCTCCGCCGCAGCGGCAATCTGCGCCGAACAGCTCCGTACCCGCACCCAACACCACCGCAACACGCCAGCGAGTGCGAGCCCTGCGTTTCGCGCCGCAGCGTGGGCAGGGACAGACGGATTGATGGCGCGACGGTAGGAGTGTTTCATAGCGCAGCGATCCTCGCGCCGGGCTTACCATCTGTAAAGTTCAATTCAATAACGATTCACTTCATAAAAGCTGATGCGTAACCTCAACCTCGACCAGTTGCAGACCCTGATTGCCATCGCCGATCTGGGCACCTTTGCAGCCGCCGCGCAGGCGCTGCACCTGGCACCGCCCACGGTCAGCATGCACATCAAGGAACTGGAATCGCGCCTGGACGCCGAACTGGTAGTGCGCGGCCGCCGCCAGGCCGACCTGACGCCTGCGGGCGAAGTGTTGGTGCGCGAGGGCCGCCAGCTGCTGCTGGCCAGCGACGACCTGGTGGAACGCGTGCGCCGCCGTGCATCAGGCCGCGAAGGCGTGGTGAGGTTGGGCGTGTCGGCAGGGGTCAGTACCCACTTGCTGCCGCGCATGCTCGAGGCCCTGGCGGCCCGCAGCCCGGGCGTGGAGATCCGGCTGGAAGCCGTGGGCTCGGCCGATGCCATGCAGCGGCTCAAGGGCGGCACGCTGGACATCGCCATTGTCGCCAGCCCCCAGCCACCGTTGCCCGAGGTACGGCAAACGCCCTGGCGCAACGACGCCATGGTGGCCCTGCTGCCTGCCGCCTGGGACGCACCCGAACGGGTCGGCCCCGACTGGCTGGCCAGCCGCCGCTGGGCATCGTTTGCGCCCGCGACGCAAATGCACGGGCTGATTGCCAACTGGTTTGGCCAGGCGGGCCACCACCCGCGCCCCTTTCTGGCCCTGAGCTACCCCGGCGCGCTCAAGAGCCTGGCGTTGGCCAGCCAGTGCGCCGCACTGCTGCCGATGGAGGAGGTGGAGGACCTGCAGGGCACGCCCAGTGTTCAGATCCGTCCCCTGCAGCCCCCACTCATGCGCCCCATGGCCGTGGCACACCGCCACCAGCCAACGCCCTCGCCTGCCGTGAAGGGCGTGCTGCAACTGCTGGCCGAATTTGCAGACTTCGCGGAGTGATGGCTGGACTTACCGACCGCCATCACGCTAGCGGCAAGCCCAGAGAGCCTGAAATCACAAAGGCCCTCGCCATGGCGAGGGCCTTTGTGAGAGACAGAGGACAAAAGTCCCACGATGCACACCGGCGGGCTGCCCCCACGGCATGCCGTATCCGTGAGCGTCAGCTCCCCGCCACCTTCATGCGGTTGACCAGAATGGATCCCACCGTCTTGGCCCCGTAGTTGTAGGCATCGGCGCCCACGGCCTCGATGCCCTTTAGCATGTCCTTGAGGTTGCCCGCAATGGTGATCTCGTGCACGGGATAGGCGATCTTGCCGTTCTCGACCCAGAAGCCACTCGCTCCACGCGAGTAGTCGCCGGTGACGTAGTTCACGCCCTGGCCCATCAGTTCCACCACAAACAGGCCCGTACCCAGCTTTTGCAGCATGGCGTCCAGGTCGTCGCTGGTCTGCGTGAGGCGCGATGTCATCACCAGGTTGTGCGAGCCACCCGCATTGCCCGTGGTCTTCATACCCAGCTTGCGGGCCGAATAGCTGGACAGGAAGTAGCCCTCGACGCGCCCTCCTTTGACTACCTTGCGGGGCGCCACGCGCACACCCTCTTCATCGAACGGCGAGCTGCCCTTGCCGCGCAGGATGAAAGGGTCTTCCAGAACGTCGATGTGCTTGGGGAACACCATCTTGCCCAGCGAGTCGAGCAAGAAGCTGCTCTTGCGGTACAGCGAGCCGCCACTGATAGCCTGCACAAAACCGCCCAGCAGGCCTGCGGCCAGGGTCGATTCGAACAGCACCGGGCATTGCGTGGTGGGAATCTTGCGCGACCCGAGGCGGCTCAGAGCGCGCTGCGCAGCGTAGCGGCCCACGGCCTCTGGCGAGGCCAGCTCGGCGGCATCGCGCATGGAGCTGTACCAGGCATCGCGCTGCATCTCGGCGTTCCTACCGGGCAACGAAGCAATAGGAGCGACCGAAAAGCTGTGGCGCGAGCTGGCATAGCCGCCGCGAAAGCCGCGCGTGTGAGCGCTGAAAAAGTGGCTTTGCTGGGCCGACACGCCAGCACCTTCGCTGTTGGTGATGCGGCGATGGGTCTTGAATGCCGCGGCCTCGCAGGCCTTGGCCAGCTCTGCGGCTTCTTCGCTGGTGATGGCCCAGGGGTGGAAGAGCTGCAGGTCGCGGTGCGTATCCTGGGGCGCGATATCGTCGGCGTCGGGCAGGCCGGCTACAGGGTCTTCGGCCGTGAAGCGGGCGATGTCATAGGCTGCCTGCACGGTCTGCTCGATAGCCCTGTCAGAGAAGTCCGAGGTGCTGGCATTGCCCCGGCGGTGGCCGATATAGACCGTCACGCCCAAGGATTTGTCGCGGTTACGCTCCACGTTCTCCAGCTCGCCCTTGCGCACGCTGACTGACAGGCCACAGCCCTCGGACGCCTCGGCGCCCGCGTCGGTGGCGCCGAGCTTTTTGGCATGGGCCAGGGCGCGGTCCACCAGGTCTTCAAAAAACGGGCGGCTGTAGCTGAAGCCGCTGTCAGGGGTGCGGGAGGTGGCAGCTGCGGGCACAGCAGCCAGCGCGCCGGAGGTGCGCGGGGCGCGGTTGGAGGGTTTGTTCATAGCGGCAGCTATGATACTTGCCGCTGTGGCGCGCTCTGCGCCACTTGTTTTTTGCCCCCACCACCCATGTCACGCAAACCCAAAAAAGGCTACTTTGTGCGAGGCCAGTTCGTTGCCGAAGGCAGCGAACTGGACATTCAGCTCAAGGCCGAACTCAAAGGCACGCCCGATGCCAGCCGCACCGACCTCAAACGCGAGAGCGACGAACTGCAGGACCTGGGCAAGGAGCTTTTGAACCTGCGCGCCGACCTGTTCGACGCCGTGGGCCTGCCCGACAAACTGGTGGAGGCGCTGGCCGAGGCCAAGCGCATCACCAACTTCGAAGGCAAGCGCCGCCAGATGCAGTATGTGGGCAAGCTCATGCGCAAGCTCGAACCCGAGCTGGTGCAGGCTGCCCGTCAGGCCCTGGAGGAGCAGCACAAGGGCTCGGCCACCGAAAAGCTGCGGCTGCACCTGGCCGAGCAATGGCGCGACCGCCTGATCGCCGACGACGATGCGCTGGCCCCCTGGATGGCCGAGCATCCCGACACCGACACCCAGCAGCTGCGCGCGCTGATCCGCCAGGCCCGCAAGGATGCGCAGCCTGCGGGCAAGGAGGCCAACGTCCAGGTCTCGCAAGGCCTGGCGCCCCGCAAGGGCCGTGCATACCGCGAGCTGTTCCAGCTGCTGCGCGAGCACCTGGGCGGCACCGGCACGGCAGATGCCAGCGACACCGACGAGGACAACGACGATGAGTGAAGCCGTCCACGACGCCGTCAAGATCGGCATCGTCTCCATCAGCGACCGCGCCAGCAGCGGCGTCTATGAAGACAAGGGCCTGCCTGCCTTGCAGGACTGGCTGACGCGCGCGCTGTACAACCCCATCACCTTCGAGTCGCGCCTGATCCCCGACGAGCAAGCCGGCATCAGCGCCGCGCTGATCGAACTGGTCAACGCGGGCTGCAGCCTGGTGTTGACGACTGGCGGCACCGGCCCTGCGCTGCGCGACGTGACGCCCGAGGCCACGCTGGCCGTGGCGCACAAGGAGATGCCGGGCTTTGGCGAGCAGATGCGCCAGATCAGCCTGAAGTTCGTGCCCACCGCCATCCTGTCGCGCCAGGTCGCTGTGATCCGAGACCAGAGCCTGATCATTAATCTGCCTGGTCAGCCGAAGGCGATTGCCGAAACGCTGGAGGGGCTGAAGGACGCCAACGGCCAGCAGATCGTGCCGGGCATCTTCGCCGCCGTGCCTTACTGCGTAGACCTGATCGGTGGGCCGTACCTGGAAACGCGGGATGAGGTCTGCAAGGCGTTCCGGCCCAAGAACGCTGTCCGGGCCAAGACCGCCTGAACCGCCTGCAGGCCAGCGCTGGCCCACGGGCGGAAGCTCCCCCCCATCGCCCATCACACAGACGATGAAGTACCTTGCCT
Source organism: Acidovorax sp. GW835-FHT14G06 (assembly GCF_058793595.1). Classification (NCBI taxonomy): domain Bacteria; kingdom Pseudomonadati; phylum Pseudomonadota; class Betaproteobacteria; order Burkholderiales; family Comamonadaceae; genus Acidovorax; species Acidovorax sp. GW835-FHT14G06. Next base: position 10,119 of record NZ_JBXAGA010000015.1, on the reverse strand, counting down.
TCGCCCTCCCCCATCTACTGATAGTCGCCCTGGCCTTGTGGATGTATGTGCGCATACGCGCCATGAAACAGCGCCAGGATGCTTTGGTGAAGGACCTCAAGGGCAGGCACTACTGGCGCATCAACCTGGCCCGCCCCGCATTTTTTGGACGCTGGATGCGGCTTATGGTTTTCGAAGCCAAGGGCGTGCTGATCGACGATGGAGAAGCATTCCGCATCCGGGGGCATTGGGCCAAGACGGGCAAGGCTTTCGAGTCGTTGGTGCCCAAATCGGGGCTGAAGGTCGAGTGGCTGGGCAACCAATCCATCAAGACGGGCAACATCCACTGGGCTCGGCTGGACACCCCAAAAGGCCAGGTGCTGTTCACCGCCGATACCGGCTGGAGCGCCGGGCCGTCGCGCGAGGCCTTGTGCGACATCTTCCGCTCGGCGTTCCCAGACTATCCGCTGGACGAAGCGAACACACACGATTTCGCACTGGAGAAGAACCCTCGCAGCCTGGGCGCGACGGTGCTGTTCCTGGGCCTGATGCTGTTTGCGCTGCTCGACAGCTTTGTGTTCTCCGGCTACGAGCTGACGGATGTGCAGCTCTTCAGCATCCTGCGCTCGCCCCTGACCTGGCTGGTGGCGTCGGTGGGCATCGCAACGTTGGTGGCACTGTGCTACCGGTTCTTCGCTGCAGGGCGCATCCCCTCGCGCGAATCGATGGCGCTGGCCCTGATGCTGGGCGCCGTATCGGCCGGGGCTGCCCTGCCCGTGCTCAAGCGGGTAGACCAAATGCTGGCAGGCTCGGTGTCAGAAGACCACGCATACCGCCTGTCGGGCACCTATCGGCTGGAGCCCATCGACACCACGCAGGGCCTGCCGCCACTGAAGTTTCTGCGCATGCGGGACTATTGGGAGCAATGGCCCGATGGCAGCGAACACCGCATTCCGCTGATGCACGGACCGCTGGGGCTGTGGCAACTGGACCACGCAAAGTTTGATCCGCCCATCGTGGCTTTCTACGAAAAGAAGAGCAGCAAGCCTGCCAAGCACTGAGCCCGCAGTGCCCAGACGCAACGGCAGGAAGCCTACTTGCCGACCAGCTCGTTGAGCTTGCCCGCCTCGAACTGCTCCTTGATCGCCGCGTCACAGGGCACGCAGTCCTTGGCCTGCAGGTTGGCGGCCGAGAGCTTTTCGATCGCCTGCCACAAGAGCGCGATCTGGTGCTCTTGCGATGAAGCGTTATCGATCAGCCCGCGCATGGCCTGCGAGAGCGGGTCGTCCTCCTGCGTGATGCCGTAGGCGGTGAATTTGCGCGATGGCTGGGGCTCGGTCACGTCGGCGCTCTGGCCTTCCTTGGACGGGATGATGCGTGCCGGGATGCCCACGGCCGTGGCGCCAGCGGGCACGGGTTTGATGACCACGGCATTGCTGCCGATCTTGGCGCCGTCGCCCACTTCAAAGCCGCCCAACACCTTGGCGCCTGCACTCACCACCACATCTTTGCCCAGCGTGGGGTGGCGCTTGGTGCCCTTGTAGAGCGAGGTACCGCCCAGGGTCACGCCCTGGTAGATGGTGCAGCCATCGCCGATCTCAGCGGTTTCGCCCACCACCACGCCCATGGCGTGGTCGAAGAACACACGCTCCCCGATCTTGGCGCCGGGATGGATCTCGATGCCGGTGAACCAGCGCGCAAAGTGCGAGATGAAGCGCCCCAGCCACTTCAGGCCGTGGTGCCAGCACCAGTGCGCGGGGCGGTGCAGCCAGATCGCGTGCAGGCCTGGATAACAGGTGATCACCTCCCACGTGCTGCGCGCGGCAGGATCGCGGTCGAGGATGCACTGGATATCGGAGCGCAAGCGGGCGAGCATTGGTTGTTATGGTTATTTGTAAATGGGCCGCACAGTCTATCGTTTTGGCCCGCTCGCCTCGATCATGGCTTTGGCGACACCTCTCAAGATGTGGATTTCCTCGGGGCTGAGCTGCGCGCGGTTGAAAAGCTGGTTGAGGCGGGGCATGAGCTTCTTGGGCGCGGCCGGGTCCAGAAAGCCGATGGATGTGAGCGCCTGCTCCCAGTGGCCCAGCATGCCCGCCACCTGGGCCGCGTCGGCCAACGCACGCGGCGGGGTGGCATCCTGCACCGCAAAGCCGCCCTGCGCCATGCGCCACTCGTAGGCGATCACCTGGATGGCCGCACCCAGGTTGAGCGAGCCAAAGCCGGGGTTGGTGGGAATCGACAGCGCCACGTGGCAGCGGTACACGTCCTCGTTGGTCATGCCAAACCGCTCCGAACCAAAGAGAAAGGCCACACCGGCCTGCGGGGCCGCGCCAGGGTCTGCAGGGGCAGATTCGCCTGCGCTTTGAGCGTTTTTGGCCGCTTGCGCTAGTGTTTCATGCCTGAGTAGCTCACTTTTTAATAGCGCTTCAAAGTGCGCACGCGGCGCTGCTGTAGGGGGGCCAAAATCGCGTGGCGTCATGGCCGTGGCGCACAGGTGGCTGATACCGTCGAGCGCCTCGTCCAGCGTGGCGACGATGCGTGCGTTGTTCAGCACATCGAGGGCGCCGCTGGCGCGCTGGATGGTTTCCTCGCGCCTGAGCACGTTAGCCCAGCGGGGAGCGACCAGCACCAGGTCGTCAAACCCCATGGTTTTCATGGCACGGGCGGCGGCGCCCACATTGCCGGCGTGGCTGGTGTTGATCAGGACAAAACGGGTCTTCATGGGCAGGCGGAGCGAGAGGCGGAAAGCGGCCAGTTAGGCAAAAAAGGGCACTGCGGGTAAAATCCCGCCCTCTATTGTCGCCGCCCGCATCGCCGGGACGGGTCGGACCTCCCCGCTCATCCTGTACGCAGACGCACGTGCCACCATGGCCACGCTCTGCCAACCACCACAATTTATGTCGTCCAATCTGCACCCCATGCTCAACGTGGCCATCAAGGCCGCACGCGCCGCCGGCGCCATCATCAACCGCGCGGCCCTGGACGTGGAATCGGTGCGGATCTCGCAAAAGCAGATCAACGACTTTGTGACCGAGGTGGATCACGCCTCCGAAAAGATCATCATCGAGACGCTGCTGACGGCGTACCCCGGCCACGGCATCCTGGCCGAAGAGTCGGGCAAGGAATACGGCGCCAAGGATTCGGAATTTGTCTGGATCATCGACCCGCTGGACGGCACCACCAACTTCATCCACGGCTTTCCCGTGTATTGCGTCAGCATCGCGCTGGCCGTCAAGGGCAAGGTCGAGCAGGCCGTCGTGTACGACCCCACCCGCAACGACCTGTTCACCGCCACCAAGGGCCGCGGCGCCTACCTGAACGAGCGCCGCATTCGCGTGAGCAAGCGCACCCAGCTCAAGGACTGCCTGATCTCCACCGGCTTCCCCTTCCGCCCGGGCGACAACTTCAAGAGCTACCTGAACATGATGGCAGACGTGATGCAGCGCACCGCCGGCCTGCGCCGCCCCGGCGCCGCCGCGCTGGACCTGGCCTACGTGGCTGCGGGCTTCACCGACGGCTTCTTTGAAACGGGCCTGTCGATCTGGGACGTGGCAGCGGGCTCGCTGCTGGTGACCGAGGCCGGCGGCCTCGTGGGCAACTTCACGGGCGAGGCCGATTTTCTGGAGCAGCGCGAGTGCCTGGCCGGCAACCCCCGCATCTACGGCCAGCTGGTGCCCATCCTGGGCAAGTACAGCAAGTTTGCAAGCGCTGGCGACAAGGCGGCCGTACGCCAGGCAGCGACTCCCGACACGCCCGAAGCCAACAACATTCCAGAGACAGAAGGCGCTGCGGACGCTGCTGAGTCGGTGGCCCCCGAAGCAGACGCCGCCAAGGGCGAAGACGCGCCGTTCTGATCTTCCGTGCCCTCGCCCTTCGGGGCGAGGCGCTAGGCAGGGTCTGGATATTTCTGCGCGATGCTGCGGAAGTCTTCCGCAATGTCCACAAACGCGTCCACCATGTCGGGGTCAAAATGTGTGCCCTTGCCCCGGACGATGGTGTTGCAGGCCTGGTCGTGCGAAAACGCGGGCTTGTACACACGTCTGCTGATGAGCGCGTCATACACATCGGCCACCGCCATCAGGCGCGCAGACACCGGGATGGCGTCGCCCGCCAGGCCCTGCGGGTAGCCGGAGCCGTCCCACTTTTCCTGGTGGCTGTAGGCGATCTCCTTGGACACGCTCAAAAAGGCCACGCGCATGCCCAGGCGCCGCTCGGCCTCGTCAATGGCGTTGCGGCCCAGCGTGGTATGGGTCTTCATGACCTCAAACTCCTCCACCGTGAGCTTGCCCGGTTTGAGCAGGATGCTGTCTGGGATGCCGATCTTGCCGATGTCGTGCAAAGGGGCCGACTTGTAGAGCAACTCGATCATGCGGTCGTTGAGCACATGCTCAAAACGCGGATGGTGACGCAGCCGCTCGGCCAGGGTCTTCACATACAGCTGGGTGCGGCGGATGTGGTTGCCGGTTTCGTTATCGCGTGTTTCAGCCAATGAGGTCATGGCCATGATGGTCACATCCTGAATGGCCTGCACCTCCAGCGTGCGCATGGCGACCTCGCGCTCCAGATAAGCGCTTTTGTCGCGCAAGAAGTCGGCTGTGGCCTTGAGTGCCAGGTGCGTGTTGACGCGCGCCAGCAGAATGGGTGGGCTGATGGGTTTGGTGATGTAGTCCACGGCGCCCAGCGCCAGTCCCATGCGCTCATCGTCGGTGTCGGAACGCGCTGTGAGAAAAATCACCGGGATGTCGCGCGTGGCGGGCGCCTCCTTGAGGCGACGACAGACCTCGTAGCCATCCACCTCGGGCATCATGATGTCCAGCAGGATCAGGTCAGGCGGCGTGGCCGACTGCGCGATCTTGAGCGCCTTCTCGCCGTGGTTGGCCACCTTTACCAGGTAATGCTCGCGCAGCAGGCTGCCCATGAGGGTGAGGTTCTCGGGCGTGTCGTCCACCACGAGCACGGTGGCAATCGGCTTGTCTACCAGGGTCGCCGGGCTGGAGGCAAAAGGCGCGTTGTCCATGCAAATGTCCTGCGTGAGTGCCGTTCAGGGGGTTTCGAGGGCCGGTGGTTCGGAGCCTGGCACCGCAGCCATGGCCTCCAGCGCCTGCTCGAAATCGAAATTCAGGGTGTGCTTTTCGACGGTCTGGAAGACGCTGCCCAGCGCCGCCTTGAGTACCACGCCATTGTGTTGGAAAAATTCAGTGGCTGCAGGATCGTCCTGCTCCAGCAGCTGGCGCAAATACTGCTCGGCTTCGGCTGGCGTAGCGCCATGCCCCAGCGCCACTGCGGCCGTCGCCAGCCCTGGCGCAGGTGTTGCACGCGCCTGCACGGCTTGCAGCACCCAGTCCTGTAGGCCTTGCAGCAATGGCTGCAGCGCGGCCCGCAACTCGGCCAGCAACGACACGATGGCCTCGTTGCCATGGCGAAAGCGCAGTGCATGCTCCAGCGCCTGGGCACGGTCCGACACGGCCTGCGCGCCAATGTTGGCTGCCACTGACCGCAGCGTGTGGGCCAGGCGTTCGGCCAGTGCGACATCGTGCACCGCCAGCGCACGCTGCAGCTCTGCGAGAACCGGAGCCTGTCCTTGCACAAAGCGGCGCAGCATCTCCGCGTACAAGCCCGGCTTGCCCAGCGCACGCTGAAGACCCAGCTGGGTGTCCAGCCCCGGCAGGTCAGGAGCATCCACCGATGGCCATCCCGCCACCGTCGCGCTGGCGACTGCCGCAGATGCCACCGCATGGGCTGCGCTGCTGCGAGCGGGAGCAGCCCCTGCACCCAAGCCCTGGCGAGGACGGATCCAGCGGGCCAACGCGGCCCAGAGTGCCGCGGGCTCTATGGGCTTGGCGACATGGTCGTTCATGCCAGCTGCAAAGCAGCGCTGGCGATCAGCCTCCATGGCGTTGGCTGTCATCGCAATGATGGGCAACTGCGCATGGCGTGGGTTGCCACGCAGCAGGCGGGTGGCGGTCTCGCCGTCCATAGTGGGCATCTGCATGTCCATGAGCACGGCGTCGTAGTGCTTGCGCTCGATGCGATCGATGGCGATCTGCCCGTTCTCGGCCACATCCACGGCAAAGCCCGCATCCAGCAGCAGCTCCATGGCCACCATCTGGTTGAGTTCGTTGTCCTCGACCAGCAGCACACTGGCGCCCCGGATGTCCAGGGGTAGCTCATCGGCAGCCGGCGCAGGAGCGACGGTGCAACGCCCAGCCGTGCCCGTCCCCTCCAGCGGTTGCATCAGCGTATCGAACAGCAGCGAAGCATTGACGGGCTTGATGAGCACGGTTTCGATGCCCTGAGCACGGGCGGCCCGCATCACGTCCTCGCGGCCGTAGGCCGTGACCATGAGCATCTGCGGCACCTTGGGCATGCCCAGGCTGCGGATGTGGCCTGCCAGTTCCACGCCGTCCATGCCCGGCATGTGCCAGTCCAGCAGCAACAGACCGAACGGCTGTTGCTGAGCGATGGACTCGCGCAGCCGGTTCAACGCCTCCAGGCCCGAATGGGCCTGCTCCACCACAAACCCCATCGCCAGGAGCATGTCGGACAGCACGGTGGCAGCGGTATGGTTGTCGTCCACCACCAGCACTCTGGTGCCGCGCAGGTCGGGCGGCGGCAGCAGAACCCGTGCCGGAGCGCCACGCTCCAAAGGCACCGACACCCAGAAAGTGGAGCCTTTGCCGAAACTGCTCTCCACGCCCACTTCTCCGCCCATCAGCTCCGCCAGGCTCTTGCAGATCGCCAGGCCCAGGCCTGTGCCGCCGTAGCGGCGAGTGGTCGAAGTATCCGCCTGCTGGAAGCTCTGGAACAGGCGCCCCATCTGCTCCTCGGTCAGCCCGATGCCGGTGTCGCGCACCTCGAAACGCAGCCGGACCTGGTTCCCCGCAGCCTCCAGCAGCCGCACGGCAATGCTGATCTCGCCGGATTCGGTGAACTTGATGGCGTTGTTGGCGTAGTTGATGAGGATCTGACCCAGGCGCAGCGCGTCGCCCACGAGGTTGGGAGGTACGTCGCCGGCCACATCGCAGACCAGCTCCAGCCCCTTGGCACCGGCCTTGTAGCCCACCACGTCGGACACGCTCTCGAGCATGCGGTCCAGCAAGAAAGGCTGGCGCTCCACCACCAACTTGCCCGCCTCGATCTTGGAGAAGTCCAGGATGTCGTTGATGACACCCAGCAGGTGCTGGCCCGCCTGCTGGATCTTGCTCACGTAATCGTGCTGGCGCGGGGACAGGCCCGATTTGAGCGCCAGGTGAGACATGCCGATGATCGCGTTCATGGGCGTGCGGATCTCATGGCTCATGTTGGCCAGGAAGTTGGACTTGAGCGCTGTGGACTCCTCGGCCAACTCCTTGGCGCGGCGCAGCTCCTGCTCAGCACGCTGGCGGTCGGTGATGTCCACAAACGTGCCGATGGTGCCACCCGCCGTGCCATCGGGGCGCGCAAAGCCATGCAGCCAGAACAGGGTGTGGTGCAGTTCCCCGTCGGCGTAAGGCAGATCAACCTCGCGGTGCACCGAACGCTCGCCGTCCATGGCTTGTACCGCATCCTGCTCAAAGCGCGTGCGAATCTCCTGCGGCAGATACTCCAGGTCCATCACCGTCTTGCCGATCAGCGCTTCGCGCGAGACGCCAAAGGCCTGCTCGTAAGCGCGGTTCACACCGATATAGCGGCCATCCGCGCCCTTGTAGAACAGGGGCACCGGAATGGCGTCAATCAACGCCTGCTGAAAATCGAGCTGTCCGGCCACCTGCTCCTCCAGGAGCTTCTGGTCGTGGATGTCCACATTGACGCCCACCACCCGCACTGGCTGGCCCTGGGTGTTGCGGAAGATGCGTGCGGCCTCCAGGAACCAGCGCACCTCTCCGTCGGGGCGCACGATGCGCCAGGAGTCACGCAGGTAGTCCTCGGTGCCTGCAAGGCAGCTATCGAAATAAGCACTTGCCTGGTCGCGGTCGTCCGGATGCAGACAGCTGAGCCAGTAGTCGCGCGTCTGCGGCTGCGTGCCTGGGGGCAGGCCCATCATCTGCGCCAGCTTGTCCGACCAGAGGATTTCGCCGGTGACCAGGTTCAGATCGAACACCCCGATCTTGCCGGCCTCCTGTGCGAGCTCCAAGCGCTCCTGAGCCTGCTGGATCACGCGCTCGGCACGCCGCTGCTCACTGACATCTTCAATGACCCAGATCGAGGCGGTGCCAAAGTCGTCCATCTTGACGCTGCGACCCGCCAGGCGCGCCTCGAACTGGCTGCCATCGAGCCGGTAGAGAGTGGCGGTCTCGCGCAAGGCCTGACCCGATGCCAGTGCGGGCGTGACACGGGCGGTGAACAGGTCGGCATGGCCCGTTCCGCCGAACAGCACCGACACTCCAAGGCCCAAAAGCTGCGAGGCCGTGCCGCCCATGAGGTCCAAAAACGCCGGGTTGAACTGGCGGAACTGCCCATCGCACACCAGCACGATGGGCGGTGCGTTGTCAAAGATGGCCGTCTGCTGCTCCAGCAGTTCGTTGAGCAGGCGCTCGCGGCGCTCCAGCTCCTTTTGTGCCTGGATGCGTTCAGACACGTCCTCGTGCAGGCCCACAATGCCGATGCGCTTGCCGCGCCCGTCAAACACGGGAGACAACGTGGCCTCGTCGTGGTAGGTACTCCCGTCCTTGCGCCGGTTGACGAACTGGCCCCGCCAGGATTTTCCCGACAGCAGCGCAGACCACATCAGCTGGTAAGTCTGCGCAGGCGTCTGCCCGCTGGCCACCAGCGAAGGCTTTTTGCCGCGCACCTCGTCCAGCGAATAGCCCGTGTTGCGCTCATACTGGGGATTGACCCAATCGATACGGCCGTCGCCGTCGGTGATGACCACCGACACCGGGCTGCTCTCCAGCGCCGCACCCAGCACCCGAAACCGTTCCAGTGCACTGGCCACGCGGGCCCGGCTGCGCAGCAAGTCCAGCAGCAGCAGGCCCAGCAGACAAAGCAACACAAAGGCCACGGCACCGATGCGCGCTCGCTGCGCCGACGACATCAGGGCGCTGATGTCGTCCAGCGCCACCAGTTGCCACTCGCCTGTGGGGTCGTGCCAGTCAATGGCCCGGCGCTCGACGGCGTGGGTGACGCCGTTGATCTGGACCTCACCGGTATCGGCCGCAAAAGGCAACGCCGAAGCCACGCCGTTGTCGAAGTGGCGGCCGAACTGGAGCGTGGCGCGGATGGCATCGATGCGCGCCTGCGTGAGCGGTGGCGCCACTGCAAACTGCCACTCGGGCCGGGTGGCGGCAAATGCCACGCCCTGCGGCGACAGCAGCACCATGGGCAGACCCGCGCGCTTGAGCAGCAGGTCCACCGGCTCAAAACCCACCTTGAACATCACCACACCAATGATGTTGCTCGATGGCGTGTCGCTTTCGTACAGGGGCGCTGCGTAGTAAAGCCCACGCTCCTGGGTGTTGCTGCCAATAGCGGCATACACGCTGTTGGCGCCCTGGATGGCCTGCTGGAAGTACGGGCGGAATGCAAGGTTCAGCCCCGTGGATCGTTCGCCAGGCGTCTCGTGCGCTACCACGGTGCCATCGGCCGACATCACATACACGCCTTGCACCAGAAAGCGCCCGCGCGCCACGGCAAGGCGGGACAGCGCCACCGGGTGGTCAGGGGGCAAACGGCCCAGCGCCATGTCCTTGAGCAGCGGCTCGCTCAGGCCCATCAGCGATACCGCTCCCAGCATGGAGCCACCGGTGGTCTGGGCTTGCAGGGTGTCTGCCGTCTGGTGCAACAAACGTGAACGCTCGATCGCCCGCTCGCCAGCGCGCCAGTGCTGTGCAACCTGCACCACCAGCACTGCGCCCATCAATGCCAGGGCCACTGCCAGCAGCAGGCCACGAATGCCAGGGGCCTTACGGTCCAGAAGCTTGTCAAACCACATGCCTACGTCCTTGCCACGCAGGCCAACGACCCCGTGGACTCGCCGTCAACCTGCGGGATACAGCAATGCATCGATAGCCTCCGCCGGCCCGGGCCTTCCAAACAGATACCCCTGGAACCCCTCACACCCATGCAGCCTCAGGAACGACAACTGCCCCGTCGTCTCCACCCCCTCCGCCACCACCTCCAGGTCCAGGCTCTTGGCCAGCGCCAGGATCGTCCTAACAA
>NZ_JBXAGA010000014.1:0-105732 GCF_058793595.1 Acidovorax sp. GW835-FHT14G06 | reverse complement strand
GGGTAGGTAAAACACCTGGCTCAGTTTTAGGTCGGCATCACACCAAAAAGTGGCTCAGTTTTCGGTCGGCGTCAACAGATCGGGGTGTCAAAGAGGGCTTCTTCCATCGCCAGATCCGACAAGGTAAACCACTGCTGCATGCAGTGGATGCGCAGCATGGTCTCCAGGGCAAAGGGTGGGCGGCCGTTCTTGCCCTCGGGGTAGTACGGGGCAATGACATCGATCAATGCAGCCCAGGGAACCACCCGATCCATCTGGACCAGCAGTTCCTGTTTGCGGGTCTTCTTGGTGCTCAGATTCAGGTCAAGGCTGCTTTGCTTCATGGCCTGTGAGGATGCCATTGCATGCTGACATGTACCAAACACTGCGGGGGGTTTTGCAGGATTTCCCTAGATGCTTGTTTACGACTTTAATTGCGTGTTTACGACTTTAATTACCCAGAATACCGACGATGGGCCGCTATCTCCTGCGCAGATATCGGTGCTTCAGGCAGTGGCCAATGAGGATCTGCCGAAGGGGGCAGTTGTTCGCATAAGCAGTCTTTTTGCTGGAGGATGACATGCCGAAAAAGCACACCACCAACCCTTTGCTGATAGCCCGCGTCGGCTGGAGCAATGGCTCCCAGACGGTAGTGTTGCCGCCCGGATTCAGGTTTGCCGATTCCGTCCGTGAGGTGTTCATCCGCCGCGATGGCGAGAGGCTGGTGTTGACCCCGCGTCCAACCGATTGGTCTGACTTCTTTGCTTCGGGGGTGAAGACCTCGGCCGACTTCATGGCGGTGCGCGAACGCTTGCCAAATTCAGGAACGTGTGGTTTGACGTCCAGCCTGTTGAGCCCGAGGTAGTGCGTGGATTCACGACTCCTTGTCGTTCATGCGTCCGTCCGAACCGCTTCCGGTGACAGGTACCCTTGGGGCTTTATCTACAGGCTGCAGAGCTATCTTTACGACCCACAGTGCATGAGTCAAATTTGTAGAAAATTCCCACAATCGAAAAATAATTGTTGAAATCTAATTTTTATACATGAAAAAGTCCATAACTTTAGTCAATTAAGGATGAAAAACGGCCTGTTCACCAAGTCACTCCACGGTGACGCTCTTTGCCAAATTCCTTGGCTTGTCCACATCCGTCCCCCGCGCACATGCCGTGTGATACGCCAGCAGCTGCAGCGGCACGACATGCAGCAGCGGGCTCAAGGGGCCATAGTGCTCGGGCATGCGGATGACGTGGATGCCTTCGCTGCTTTCGATGCGGGTGTCAGCGTCGGCCAGTACGTAGAGCACTCCGCCGCGGGCGCGCACCTCCTGCATGTTGCTCTTGAGCTTCTCGAGCAAGGTGTCGTTGGGTGCCACGGTGACCACGGGCATGGCGCTGGTGACCAGGGCCAGGGGGCCGTGCTTGAGTTCACCGGCCGGGTAGGCCTCGGCGTGGATGTAGCTGATTTCCTTGAGCTTCAAGGCGCCTTCGAGTGCGATGGGGTAGTGCAGCCCCCGGCCCAGAAAGAGCGCGTTTTCCATGCGCGCAAAGTCTTCGGCCCAGCTGATGATTTGAGGCTCCAGCGCCAGCACGGCCTGCAAGGCCACGGGCAGGTGGCGCATGGCCTTGAGGTGGGCTGATTCCTGCTCGTCGCTCAAACGTCCCTTGGATTGGGCCAGCGCCAGCGTCAGCAAGAACAGGCCCGCCAGTTGGGTGGTGAAGGCCTTGGTGCTGGCCACGCCAATCTCCACCCCGGCGCGCGTGATGTAGGCCAGCTTGCATTCGCGCACCATGGCGCTGGTGGCCACGTTGCAGATGGTGAGGGTGTGTTGCATGCCCAAGGACTGCGCGTGGCGCAGCGCGGCCAGCGTGTCGGCGGTTTCACCGCTTTGGCTGATGGTGACGACCAGGGTACGGGGGTTGGGCACACTGGTGCGGTAGCGGTATTCACTGGCCACTTCCACCTGCGTGGGGATGCCGGTAATGTCTTCCAGCCAGTATTTGGCGGTGCAGCCGCTGTAGTAGCTGGTGCCGCAGGCCAGGATCAACACGTTGTCGATCTCCTTGAACACGCGCCAGGCGGCGGCGCCAGGCTCGCCGTACTGGCCCACGCCGTCGAACAGCTCGGGCACGATGCCGGCCAGGCCTTCCAGCGTGTCGGCGATGGCGCGCGGCTGCTCGAAGATTTCCTTTTGCATGTAGTGGCGGTAAGGGCCCAGCTCGGCCGCGCCACTGTGGGCGAGCACGGTGCGCACGGGGCGCTGCTCGGTGGTCAGCGCGTTGCCGTCCTTGCCTACGATCCAGTAGCGGCCCAGTTGCAGGTCCACCAGGTCACCTTCTTCCAGGTAGATGATCTGGTCGGTAACGCCCGCCAAAGCCATGGCGTCGCTGGCCAGAAAGTGCTCGCGTGACGCTGAAGCCCCGGCGACAGCGTCCTTGCCCACCCCCAGGATCAGTGGCGACCCGGCGCGTGCGCCTACCACGCGGTGGGGTTCGTCCTTGTGCATGACGGCGATGGCATACGCACCATGCAGCTCGGCCACGGTGGCCTGTACGGCTTCGAACAAGTCACCGCTGTAGTGGCTGTCCACCAGGTGGGCAATGACCTCGGTGTCGGTCTGGCTCGCAAACACGTAGCCGCGCGCCTGCAATGCCTTTCTCAGTTCTTCGTGGTTTTCAATGATGCCGTTGTGCACCAGGGCCACGCGGCCCGCGCTTTGGACCTGCGCGTCTGCGCCTGTACCGTGGCTGAAATGTGGGTGGGCGTTGTGCACGGCGGGCGCGCCATGCGTGGCCCAGCGGGTGTGGGCGATGCCGGTGGCACCGTCGATGTGCTCGGTGCTCACCTGCTCCAGCAGCTCGGCCACGCGGGCGGTGCTGCGGGCGCGCTGCAAGCCAGCGGGGCGGGTGGCGTCCAGGCTGGACGCATGCACTGCCACGCCGCAGGAGTCATAGCCACGGTATTCAAGCCGTTGCAGGCCTTGCACGAGGATGGGAACGATGTTGCGCGTGGAGACCGCGCCGACGATACCGCACATGGTGGTTGCCTCTGGGTTGGATTCGATGGGGCGATCGTAGGCAGCACGGAGAAAAATTATCGATTGATATTTATATATTTTTGAACTTTAATTTCACAGATCTTCATTAATGAAATTTTTATTCAAATTTCTCCTAGCAATGGAATCAATATCCCTCGACACGATCGACCTCCAGCTGCTCAACCTGCTGCAAACCGATGCCGCACAGAGCAATCAGTCCCTGGCCGAGCAGGTGCATGTGTCCCCACCCACCTGCCTGCGCCGCATCAAGCGCCTGCACGATGTGGGATTGATCGAGCGCCAAGTGGCCATCCTGCAGCCCGACCGGCTGGCCGCGTTGCAAGGCCATGGGCTGGCGTGCATCGTGGAGGTGTCGCTGGACCGCCAGGGCGCCGAACAGCTCGACGCCTTTGAGGCCCGCGCCGTGCAGGAGGCCGCCGTGCAACAGTGCTGGCGCGTGTCGCCCGGGCCGGACTTTGTGCTGGTGGTGCACACACGGGACATGCCAGGTTATTTGGCGCTGTCGCAGCGCCTGTTCACAGGCGATGCCAACGTGCGCAACGTGAAAGCATTTTTTGCGACCCGCCGTGCGAAATTTGAGACCAAAGTACCTGTAGCGCTAGATTGATATGCCCGAACAGCTATCAATACAGTAGCAATTTGCATTCATTGCAGTTTCGTCTGCGCCGGGTGGTCGCGTTGTCCTCGCGTTGTCCTATTGCCTTCGGGCCGCATCGGCATAGAGTGTTCCGATACACAGGGTGTGCGCCGCGCATGTTGCCAACGCTCCTTGTGCAGGAGCCTGCTGCATGGAGTTCAAGGACTACTACCAGACCCTGGGCGTGAGCCCCACGGCCACGGCCGACGAGATCAAAAAGGCCTACCGCAAGCTGGCGCGCAAATACCACCCCGACGTGAGCAAAGAGCCCGACGCCGTTGCCCGCATGACGGCGCTGAATGAGGCCAACGCCGTGCTGTCAGATCCCGAAAAACGCGCCGCTTACGACCGCCTGGCACAGGAGCCCCACGCACGGCCCGGCCAGGAGTTTCGCCCGCCGCCCCACTGGGATGCCGGTTTCGAATTCTCCGACGGCGCAGGCAGCCATGGCGGCACCCACGGGCCCGGCGGTGCGTCGGGCGACTACAGCGACTTTTTTGAGCAGCTGTTTGGCCGAGCCGCGCGGGCACGTGGCACATCAGGCCGCGCCGAGCGGGGTGATGGACCGCAGGGCCCGCAAGCCCACGCACAGCGCGGCACCGACCACCATGCCCGCATCGAACTCGACCTGGCAGACGCCTACCGGGGCGCCGAGCGCACCCTCACACTGCAAAGCGCACACCAGGCCGACGACGGATCGCTGGTGCGCGACGAGCGCCAGCTGGCCGTCAAGATTCCCCAGGGCGTGCGCGAGGGCCAGCTCATCCGCCTGGCTGGGCAGGGCAGCCCGGGCTGGGGCGGCGCACCAGCGGGCGATTTGTTTCTGGAGGTGCTGTTCAAGCCCGACCCGCGCTGGCGCGCCGAAGGGCGCGATGTGTACCAGCCACTGGCCGTGACCCCGTGGGAGGCCGCACTGGGCGCGTCCGTCGAGGTCACCACGCCCGGCGGATCGGTGATCGAAGTGAGCGTGCCCGCAGGCTGGAAGTCCGGGCGCAAGCTGCGCCTGAAGGGCCGTGGCATTCCAGGCCACCCCCCGGGCGACCTGTACCTGGAGCTGCACCTGGCCTTGCCCCCAGCCACCAACGACGCCGAGCGAGCCGCCTACGCCGCACTGGCGCAAGCCTTTGCCCACTACCAACCGCGCCCCACCTCCACGGCGCAGCCAGGAGCCCAGCCATGAGCCCAACCATGAGCCAGCCCACGCCCACCACCCCGCTCGCCGAGCTGCTGGACGATACCGACCACGCTACTGACCACACTACAGCCACCCCGCCCAACGGCGCGGCCCTGACGCTGGACGCCTTGGCCCGCGCCTGCCGCATGGACGCTGACTGGGTTATGGCCCGGCTGCAGGACGGCCTGCTCCAGCCGGGCGCCGTAGGGGTTGACGACCCCAGCACCTGGCGCTTCAGCGGCGCCACCGTGGTGCGCGCGCGGCGCATCGCTCACCTCGAAGTCACCTTTGACGCCGACCCCCACCTGGCCGCGCTCACGGCCGACCTGATCGAGGAAGTGGCGACGCTGCGCCAGCAACTGCGGCACCTGCGGGCGCATTGAAAGAGCCATAGCCCCCAGTAGCGCGCTGCAGTAGCCGCGTGCGCGTGGGTGGTCATTTCGTGCTGGTATCGCTTCGCAGCGCGTTGTAAGCTCCGTCGCACTTTCTACCCATGGCCGGTGGACGCCCCGGTGGCGCCCCTGGCTCCCTTTCACATCCATGCCCACACCCCGCCGCCAGATGCCCCGCCGCATCTACCCCTTGCGCATCCTGGGCATGGGGCTGGGCGGCATGGTGGTGGCGATGGTGCTATGGGAGCGCCAGGCATCCGCCATGGCCTGGGCGGCGCTGCTGCTGCCAACGCTGGTGTGGCCGCATGTGGCCTACCTGCTCACACGCCGATCCGCCGACCCCTATGCCGCCGAGGTGCGCAACCTGCTCATCGACTCGGCCCTGGTCGCCACGCTGGTGCCGCTGATGCACTTCAACCTGTTGCCCAGCGTGCTGCTGCTCACCCTGACCATGGTGGACAAGATCACCACCGGCATCCGGGGGCTGTGGGCGCGCGCCCTGTGGGTGATGCTGGCGGCCGGCATCGCCAGCACCGCCGTCATGGGACTGCACTGGTCGCCAGAGACCTCCATGCGCGTGATGGTGGCGTGCCTGCCGGTGATGTCGCTGCATACGCTGTCGGTCAGCATCGTCAGCTACCAGCTTATCCGGCAGTCTGCGCGCCATAACCAGATGCTGGACGAACTGCGGCGGGTGGACGCGCTGACCGGCCTGTTCGGGCGCGGCCACTGGCAAGAACAGGCCGAGGCCGCACTGCGCCGCCACCACACCACCGACGAGCCAGCCTGCATGCTGATGCTGGACATCGACCACTTCAAGGAGATCAACGACGCCTACGGCCACACCGTGGGTGACGAGGTGATCCGCGCGCTCGCCCATGTGGTGCGGGGCAACGTGCGCGCGGGCGACTGCGCGGGGCGCTACGGCGGGGATGAATTTGCCATCGTGCTGCCCGGCATGCAAGCACGGGATGCGCTGGCCATTGCCCAGCGCATCCGCGAGCAGACCGAAGGCGTGCGCTTGCGCAGCCTGCCCGAGCTGCGCATCACCAGCAGCATCGGCGTGGCCCCGGCCGACCACCGCCACAGCAGCCTGCGTGCGTGGATCGACGCGGCCGACGCAGCGCTGTATGCGGCCAAGAATGGTGGGCGCAATCAGGTGGCCGGGTGCATGGAGCCGGCGCTGGTGCCGGCTGTATAAAGGCCACCACGGCGGGTAGCTTCAGATCTCGTTGGCGGCTGCAGGACTCACCGGCCACTGCACCCTTACCGTGCAGCCTGCCCCCGGCACTGCCGTCGCACTGATCTGTGCGCCGTGGCGCTGCGCAATGGCACGGCACAGCCCCAGGCCTGTGCCCACACCCTCGAACTCGGTCTCGCGGTGCAGGCGCTGGAACACGCCAAACAAGCTGCCCGCGCGTGCCGGGTCGAACCCCACACCGTTGTCCTGCACGGTGAAGGCGACCTCGCCTGCCGGTGCCGCGTCCGCCGACACCGTGATGCACGCTTGCGCCACGGGGCGGGTGAACTTGAGGGCATTGCCCAGCAGCTGCACCAACAGCTCCTGCAGCAGCGTGGGGTCGGCCTGCAGCGTGGGGAGGTCCGCGCCTATGCGCCACTCCACAGCTCGCCCTGCTTCGGCAGCGTCCAAGGTGATGCGTGCCTGCGCGATGGCATCGACCAGCGGCACGGGCTGCAGCCGCAGAGGCGCGCGTGTGGCACGCACCAGGGCTTGCAGGCCGTCGATCATGAGCCCCATGCGCCGGGCCGATTGGTCCATGGTGGCGAGGAAGCCCAGTGCCTCTTGCACCTCAGCGCCCTGCACCACCTCGGGTGGCAGGTCGCCCAGCACCTCGCGTACCAGCGTGCCGTACGAGGTCACATGCCGCAGCGGCGCACGCAGGTCGTGCGACACCGCGCGCAAGAACTCCTCTTGCGCAGCCACCATGTCGGCCACCTGCTGCTGGCTGCGGGCGAGTTCGGCGCGCAGTTGCTGCAGATCCTGCCCGGCGCTGGCGTCTGGCTGGTTCATGGCTTGGGTTGTTTGGCGGGGCGATTCCAGTTGGCAATACTGACTTGCTTGCCCCGCGCCACGCTCAGCGCGCCGGGCGCCGTGCTCTTGGTGATGGTGCTGCCGCCGCCCACCGTACCGCCAGCGCCAATGGTCACAGGCGCCACCAGCACGCAGTTGCTGCCCACGTGTACGTCGGCCTCGATCACCGTGCGGTGCTTGTTGGCGCCGTCGTAGTTGGCGGTGATGCTGCCTGCGCCATAGTTCACGCGTTCGCCCACGGTGGCGTCGCCCAGATAGGCCAGGTGGTTGGCTTTCGCACCATCGGCCAGGGTGCTGTTTTTCACTTCCACAAAGTTGCCGATGTGCACCTCGCGGCCCAGCTGCGCGCCGGGGCGCAGGCGGGCAAAGGGACCGATCAGCGCACCTTCGCCCACCGTGACGCCAGCCTTTTCGCCATCGATATGGGTGTAGGGGTGAATCACAGCGCCGGCCGCGATGCGCGCATTGGCAATGCAGCAGTTCGCGCCGATGCTCACGCCCTCGCCCAGCTCCACGCGGCCGGTGAAGACGCAGTTCACGTCGATCTCCACGTCCTGCCCGCAGACCAGCTCGCCACGCACGCCGGTGCGGGTGTCGTCGCGCAGGTCAAAGCGTGCTGGGTCGGCCAGTCGCACGCCCTGCTCCATCAGGCTGCGCGCGGTGCGCAGCTGGTGGGCACGCTCCAGCTCGGCCAGTTGCAGCGGGCTGTTGACGCCCGCCACCTGCAGTGCGTCGGTGATGCGGTGGGCCACCACGGGCACACCGTCGGTCACGGCCATGGCGACGATGTCGGTGAGGTAGTACTCGCCCTGGGCGTTGTCATTCTTCAGCCGCGCCAGCCAGGGCGTGAGCAGCCGCGCAGGTACGGCCATGATGCCGCTGTAAACCTCGGTGATGGCTCGCTGGGCCTCGGTCGCATCCTTGTGTTCGACGATGCCTTGCACGGCGCCTTCTGCATTGCGCACGATGCGGCCGTAGCCCGCGGGGTCGGGCAGGGTCACGGTGAGCAGCGCCAATTGCTCGCCTGCACTCGCAGCCACCAGCGCGCGCAAGGTGTCGGCCTGGGTCAGCGGCACATCGCCCGACAGCACCACCGCCGTGCCGTCGTCACGCAGGTGAGGCACGGCCTGCAACACGGCGTGGCCCGTGCCCAGCTGGGGCTCCTGGCGCACAAATTTCAGGTCAAAAGTGCCGGTAGCGCCGATCGCTCCTGCGGTAGCTGCTTCTACTTCTGCAGCACCATGGCCCGTGATGACGATGGCGCTGCGGGCCTGCAGGTGCGCGGCCTGGTCCAGCACATGGTGCAGCAGCGGGCGCCCGGCCAGGCGCTGCAGCACTTTGGGGGTGCGGCTTTGCATGCGCGTGCCCTTGCCGGCCGCCATGATGAGGATGTCGAGTGGGGTCATAAACAGATCGGTGTGGTGAGCGCGGTCAGGGCACGCCGCGCGGGCATGGCGAGGATTATCGTGCTGCCACCTGCAGGGCACCCAGCGCTATTTATTTGATAGCTGCTGGCGCTTTCACTATAGGCGCCTTCGCCCCCTGGCACACGAACTTTGTCGCGTTCAGGAGTCTGCGTGGCCTACAGCAGCGGCATCAACCGTGGCGGGGTGTCGTAATACTCGGCGATGCGCGCCAGCGCGCGGGTGTTGAGCAGGCGCAGCCGCCCGTTTTTCAGCTCGTGCAGGCCCAGCATGGCCAGGCGCCGAAGCGTCTTGTTGGTATGCACCAGCGACAACCCGAGCGCATCGGCAATGTGCTGCTGGTTGAGCGGGAACGCCACCGAGCCCTCTTCCACCAGCCCGATGCGGTCCAGCCGGCGGTACAGGTGCATGAGCAGCATGGCCACACGCTCAGTGGCGTTGCGGCGGCCAGCGGTGAGCAGGTTGTCGTCCACATGGCCCTCTTCGTGCGCGGACAGCCAGGTGATGTCGTAGCCCAGGCGCGGATGCTCGCGAAACAGCGCCCACAGACTGTCGTTCTGGAACACGCACAGCGAGCAGTCGGTCAGCGCCTCGATACCGTGGGCCGACACATCGCCAAACTCCTGCTGCAGGCCTACCAGGTCGCCGGGCAGCAGGAAGTTGAGGATCTGGCGGCGCCCGTCGCTCAGCGTCTTGTAGCGAAACGCCCAGCCCGCATACAGCGTGAACAACTTGGCGTTGGTCTGGTTCTCGCGCACCAGCGCACCGCCCGCTTCCACGGCGAGGCTGTCGGTACGAAAGCCTTCAATGAAATCCAGCACCTCCGGTTTCACGGCCGTGAAGGCTCCCGTTTTGCGCAAGCGGCATTGCTGGCAGGCAGGCGGACACGCGTGGGGCGGCAGGGAGACGTTCATGGTGGCGCCATTCTAGGGACCAGGGCCGTGACCGCGAAGCAGTGCAGCGGCCCCGCAACGCCTGCCGTACCTCTATGTCTTTTGACATTGCACCGCGCAGGCGGCCCTCCTACATTGGGCGCTACTTATGAAAATCAGCTCCGCCCTCTACGAAGTTCTCTACGTCAGCACGCTGGCGCCCGACCAGCCGACCGCCGTCGTGGCAGAGATTGCCGCGAAGGCGCGCCAGGTCAACGCCGAGCTGGACGTCACGGGCCTGCTGATCTTTGACGGCCAGCGCTTTTGCCAGCAGCTCGAAGGCCCGCAAAAATCGGTGCTCAAGCTCATCGAACGCATCCGCAACGACCCGCGGCATGTGAATGTGGAGGTGGTGCACAACGGCCCGTTGGCGGGGCGGCGGTTTCAGCAGTTCAGCC
Source organism: Acidovorax sp. GW835-FHT14G06 (assembly GCF_058793595.1). Taxonomy (NCBI): domain Bacteria; kingdom Pseudomonadati; phylum Pseudomonadota; class Betaproteobacteria; order Burkholderiales; family Comamonadaceae; genus Acidovorax; species Acidovorax sp. GW835-FHT14G06. The sequence goes on along the minus strand of NZ_JBXAGA010000014.1, from coordinate 95,688 downwards.
TGGCGTTCAGCACGGTGGAAGACGCCGACGCGCTGTCCCGCATGGAGCGGCTCGATGGCGAAGCGGCACTGGCCGCGTTTGAAGCCATGCGCGGCGAACTCGTGATCTGAACAGGCGCTGCCCTGCGCCCGTTGCGCACCGTGCGGCACATGCGCCCGCGTGGGCAGTCTCAAGCCGTTGGCAACCAGCGCCGCAGGATCAGCGTGGCATTCACGCCACCGAAACCAAACCCGTTGAGCATGGCGTGCGTGACCGCCATGGGCCGGGGCCGCAGCGCCACCAGGTCCAGCCCCTCGGCCAACGCATCGGGCGTGTGCAGGTTCAGCGTGCCCGGCACCACCTGGTCGCGCAGCGCCAGCGTGGTGAAGATGGCGGCCACCGCGCCCGCCGCTCCCAGCAGGTGGCCGGTGGCCGACTTGGTGGAGCTGATGGCCACCTGTGCCCCCGCGCCAAACACACGGCGGATGGCGGCCAACTCACCCCGGTCGCCCACACCCGTGGAGGTGGCGTGTGCGTTCAGATGCTGCACGTCCTGCGCCGTGAGGCCCGCCTGCGCGAGCGCGGCCAACATGCTGCGCGCGGCGCCGTCACCATCTTCGGGGCCTGAGGTGATGTGGTACGCGTCGGCCGACGTGCCGTAACCCACCAGCTCTGCGAGTGGCGTGGCGCCGCGCGCGAGGGCGTGGTCCAGCGCCTCGATCACCAGCATGCCCGCGCCCTCGCCCATCACAAAACCGTCGCGCTGCGCATCGAACGGGCGCGATGCCTGCTCGGGGGTGTCATTGAACGCCGTGCCGAGCGCCTTGGCCGCCGCAAAACCGCCCAGGCTCACACGGTCGATAGCGGCCTCGCTGCCGCCGCACACGGCCACATCTGCCTCGCCGCTGCGGATCAGGCGTGCGGCATCGCCAATCGCCTGCACGCTGGCGGCGCACGCGGTGACCGGCGCTCCCAGCGGTCCCTTGAGGCCATGGCGAATCGACACCTGCCCGGCGGCCAGATTGACGAGGAAGGAGGGCACCGTGAACGGCGACAGGCGCTGCGGGCCGCGCGTGTCGGTGGTGCGCACGGCCTCGGCAATCGCGCCAAAGCCGCCAATGCCCGAAGCGATCACCGTGGCCGTGCGCTCGCGCGCACGCTCATCGGCGGGCGGCCAGCCGGCCTGCGCCAGCGCCTGCTGCGCCGCGCCCAGCGCAAAGGGGATGAAGCGGTCCATCTTGCGCTGGTCTTTGGACGAGACGATGGCGTCCACATCCCAGCCGCCCTCGGGGTCTTGCGCTATGCCGGGAACCTGCCCGGCGACCTTGGCGGCAATGCCTTCCGTCACCGCGTCCGGCAAGCGCGAGAGGCCGGAGCGCCCAGCCAGCAAGCGCTGCCACGCCAGTTCCACGCCGCAGCCCAGCGGCGACACCAGGCCCATGCCCGTGACCACCACGCGGCGCATCAGGCCACGCCCTCGTTGCTACACACGCCACTCGCTTTTTTCATGGATTCACCTCGTCAGACAGTTGCGGCACAGAGGTTCTGCGCCTTTATGATTGCAATCGTCATCATAAACCGCGAACCCACTTTTTGCGTACGACCGCAATCAATAAGAGGCTTTCATGAAGGTTTCCAAAGCACAGGCCGCAGAAAACCGGCAGGGCATCCTGGACGCAGCATCCCGCTTGTACCGCGAGCGGGGGCTGACCGGCGTGGGGGTGGCCGACATCACGCGCGATGCCGGGCTTACGCATGGCGGGCTGTACCGGCATTTCGCGTCCAAGGATGCGCTGGTGCAGGAGGCGTGTACACGAGCGTTTGACTGGTCGATGACCCCGCTGGAAGGCGCAACACCCCACACCACCGTGGGCGAGCGCATCCAGCGCTACCTCTCGCCCCAGCACCGCGACGCGCCGGGCACAGGTTGCCCCGTCGCTGCGCTGGCGGTGGACGCCGCACGGGCGGGCGGCGGGCTGTCGGAAGTGTTTGCCCAGGGCATCGAGCGCAACATCCAGCGGTTTGCCCAGTTGCTGGCAGACGGCAGGGCCGAGGCAGGCAGCGCTACGGTGCAGCCACAAGACCGGGAGCGCGCGATACAAGTGCTGGCCACCATGGTGGGCGGGCTGGTGCTGGCCCGGGCCACCGCTGCGGCGCAGCCCGCGTTGTCGGATGAATTGCTGGCGACGCTGCAGACCCAGTTGATCGGGCTGTTGGGCGAAGACCCGCAGACGGCCTAGCGCTTGCCCCAATGCTATCAAAAAAAGAGCTGCTACCGCTTGACGGACAAGCGCTAGCAGCTCTTTTGGACTCTGACTCCACGCCCCCACCGAGGCACCCAAGCCCCTCAGACCAGGTCAGGCGCAGCAGGCGTCGCCCCAGGCGGGAGCCCCATTGCCCACAGACGCACGGCGCCACCACGATGCAGGGCGGGCACTGGCGGCATCGCCGCGCACCCAGCGGTATTGCAGGCGGCGCCCGTTCAGGGGCTCAACCACCACCGACTGGCCTGCCGCCACAGGCAGCGACTGGCCGGCACACAGAAACACGTCGCTGCTATCGCACAGGCCCTTGCCCAGCGTAACCCAAGCCTGGCCTTCGGAGATGCGCAAGGTCATCGCGGCCCTGGGGGCCAGAGTGACGGCGGCGCCAGCGGCCACGCTGCCAGCCTCACCGGAGGCAGCGCCCATGGCGCGGGAAGATGCGAACAGATGCAGAGCGTGAGAGGTTGTCATGATTTTCTCCGGGTTAACCCTAATAAGACCGTATGGTGCGCGGGTTGCAGAACAACGTCCAATGAAAAGCACGGCACCGATTGATGCTTTTCCTGCATGTCGTCGTCAAGCAGCCCTGCGCTGCCACTGGGGCGCTATCCGATTGAGAGCAAACCGGGCCAGGCCAGCGGCAAACCGCCCGCCTGCGCCCGTCACATCGGCCAGTGCCGCACCCAGGGCGCGTCCGCCTTGGGCGAGCGCCTGCACCAGGTCGCGCAGCGGCTGCACCACGCCACATTCCCAATCTCGGGCGGCCAGGCTGGCAGGCGGCACCAGGGCGGGGGATGCCATGACGTCCCAGCGGAAAGCCACAGCCTCGGCGCTGCCCCGGGGGTTCCAGGCCTCCATCACCACATGCTGGCCCGGCGCAATGGTCAATTGCTCGCCAGCCCGCAGCACATGGTCGGCCGCCGCACCCGGCAAATCCGCCAAAGACCCGCTCAAAGTGAGCCAGACCTGCCCCTGGGCAATCTGCAACACACCATGGGTGTGCGGGCGCAGCGACAAGGCCCGGCCTGTGGCAAGTTTCCAGCAACCGGCCGCACGACGGCCAGCCAGGGCGGCGTGGACGGATTGTTGCGATTCCAGAACGTTGCGGGGGGACATGACAGGCTCCTTGGCTTCAGTAAAACGTGTTGAAGAGCCTGAATGGTGCGCCTTGCACCGTACACAGTCCAATGAAAACGCGGTACGCTATTCATTCCGTCAACGCATGAATCGCCTTCCAGGACAACTGCCATGGCTTCTGCCGAATATTCCCCCGCTGTACTGCGCACCCGCCCCGTGGCCACGGGCCACTGGCGTGCCTTTCTGGCCGTGGCCAAACACCTGAACTTCCGCGCGGCCGCCGATGAGCTAGCGCTCACCCAGTCGGCCGTGAGCCGCCAGATCCAGGCGCTGGAAGAAGAAGTGGGCGTGCCCCTGTTCCTGCGCCATACCCGTGCCGTGGAGCTGACCAGCGCGGGCGCGCAGCTGCAACGCGCCGTGGGCCCGGCGCTGGAGCGCATGGACGCCGCCGTGCGCCTGGTGCGCCAGACGGCAGGACGCCGCAGTGTGGCCATCACCACTTGGGCCAGCTTTGCGTCGATGTGGCTGATCCCGCGCATGGAGGAGTTCCAGCGCGACAACCCGGGCATCGACATCCGCATTGATGCGAGCGACGTGCAGGTGGACCTGGAAACCTCGGACGTGGACCTGGCCCTGCGCTACGCCATGCCCGCCGGAGCCACCCAGGGCGGCATCCGCCTGTTTGGCGAGCAACTGGCCGTGGTGGCAAGCCCCTGGCTGCTCAAGAGCGGCAAGCCGCTGCGCACCCCCGCCGATGTGGCGCAGTTCACCCTGATCGAGGCGGGCGACGCCCACCGCACGCACTACCTGGAATACCTGAGCTGGCGCCGCTGGTTCGACACCCGCGACCTGACCAAGCTACAGCCCCAGCGCTGGCTGTACTTCAACTACGCCCACCAGATCGTGCAGGCCGCGCTGGCCGGCCAGGGCCTGGCCCTGGCGCGCATGCCACTGATTGCCGATGCCCTGGCCTCGGGCGACCTGGTGGAGGTGCTGCCCGGCCACCGCATCGACTCGCCCCTGGCCTACTGGCTCATGGTGGGGCCGCGCAGCGCGCAACGGCCGGAGATCAAGGCGTTTTGCGCCTGGCTGCAGGTGCAGGCCGAGGCCACTCGCCAGGCGATTGGCGATGTGCCCGACCCGGACCTGAACGACAACCTGGACGGCTCCCAATGAAAAAAGCGCTGGGCCCTTCGGCCTCAACGCTTTCATTTTGATAGCTATCAGCGCTTATTCTTCTAGCGCTTGCGGCTGTTTTGACCCAAATCAGGTCAAAGTCACCCGTGCAAACTTGCGCTTGCCCACCTGCACCACGTAGGTGCCCGCTTCGAGCTTCAGGCCCTTGTCGCTGACCACACTGCCCTCCACGCGCACGCCGCCGCCGTCGATCAGGCGATTGGCCTCACTGCCGGACGGAGCCAGGTTGGCCTGCTTGAGCAAGGCGCCTATGCCCAGCGGCGCGCCGGACAGGGACACTTCGGGAATCTCATCGGGCACGCCGCCCTTGCTGCGGTTGATGAAGTCCTGCTCGGCCGCATCGGCGGCTGCCGCGCTGTGAAAGCGCGTGGTGATCTCCTTGGCCAGCATCACCTTGGCGTCCTTGGGGTTGCGTCCACCAGCGATCTCCGCCTTGAGCGCGGCGATATCGGCCAGGCTCTTGAACGACAGCAGCGTGTACCAGTCCCACATCAGGGTGTCGCTGATCGACAGCACCTTGGCGAACATGGTGTTGGCGTCTTCGGCAATGCCGATGTAGTTGTTCTTGGACTTGGACATCTTGTCCACGCCATCCAGACCCACCAGCAGCGGCATGGTGAGCACACACTGTGGCTCCTGGCCGTATTCCTGCTGCAAATGGCGGCCCATGAGCAGGTTGAACTTCTGGTCCGTGCCGCCCAGCTCCAGGTCGCTTTTCAAGGCCACCGAGTCGTAGCCCTGCATCAGCGGGTACAGAAACTCGTGCACCGCGATGGACTGGCCGGTGGTGAAGCGCTTGTGAAAGTCGTCGCGCTCCATCATGCGCGCCACGGTGTACCGGGAGGCCAGCTGGATCATGCCGCTGGCGCCCAGGGGTTCGCTCCACTCGCTGTTGTAGCGGATCTCTGTGCGCGCGGGGTCCAGCACCATGCTGGCCTGCTTGTAATAGGTCTCGGCATTCACCTTGATCTGCTCGGGCGTGAGCGGCGGGCGGGTGCTGTTGCGGCCCGAGGGGTCACCGATCAAGCTGGTGAAGTCGCCGATCAAGAAGATGACCTGGTGGCCCAGATCTTGCAGTTGCCGCATCTTGTTCAGCACCACCGTGTGGCCGATGTGGATGTCGGGGGCCGTGGGGTCCAGGCCCAGTTTGATGCGCAGCGGCTGGCCGGTGGCCTCCGAGCGCGCCAGCTTCTTGACCCATTCGTCCTGTGGCAGCAGCTCCTGCACGCCACGCAGCGAGATTTCAAGGGCTTGTCTTACACCATCAGAGACCGGGGTTGTTGTAACAGCAGATTGATTCATAAGGGTTTTTTGGGATGTCTAGACAGCATGCACCGCTATACTTCAGCCCACATTGCAGAGGCGGATTCTAGTGGGCCCGCCGTTTCGACCTGTTTTTCATCAACCTGTCGAATGGCTGCAGCCTGACAGTCTGTGCTCCTGGCCCCGCCCCGCATTCACACCGGGGGTGTGCCACGGATCCGCAATCACCCTGGGGATAGACCTTTGATTCACGGCCTCACTACGGTCCGCACCGCCAGCATCGCTTTGCTTGACCGGCTGTCCCGCACGATCCAACAACACCCCAAACGCATCACTGCCGCTGTCGCAGCCATTCTGCTGACTGGCGGCGGCGGAGCATTTGCCGTGGCATCCTTCGCGCCCGATCCGGCAGAGCTGCCGGTGCGCATGGTGAACTACCCGGTCGAATCGCTGGCCGAGAACCTGGTGCTGGGCCAGCTGGATGCCCCCAGTTTTTCGCTGTTCCGCTCCGAACAGGTGCGCAGCAGCGACACCCCCGAGTCCCTGCTGCAGCGCATGAGCGTGGCCGACCCAGCCGCCGCCGCCTTCATGCGTGGCGACACGCCGGTGCGCCAGAACGTGCTGGGCCGCACCGGCCGTATCGTGTCGGCAGAAACCACCGATGACCACCGTCTCATCCGCCTGACGGTGCGCTGGGTAGCGGACGACAGCGGCAATTTCCGCCGCCTGATCGTCGAGCGCAAGAGCGACAACCAATTTGCGACGCGCATCGAAACCGCCAAGATGACGACCAACAGCCGTCTGGCGGGCGGCATCATTCACAGCTCGCTGTTTGCCGCCACCGACGCGTCGAACATCCCCGACGCCGTGGCCGTACAAGTGGCCGAGCTGTTCTCGGGCAATATCGACTTCCGCCGCTCGCTGCGCAAAGGCGACCGCTTCTCGGTGGTGTACGAAACGCTGGAAGCCGATGGCGAGCCTTTGTCCAGCGGCCGCGTGCTGAGCGCCGAATTCGTCAACAACGGCAAGACCCACCAGGCCGTCTGGTTCCAGGAACCCGGCGCTACCAAGGGCGCGTACTACACCCTGGACGGCGAAAGCATGCGCCGCGCCTACCTGACCTCGCCCGTCGAGTTCTCGCGCGTGACCAGCGGCTTCAAGATGCGCCTGCACCCCATCCTGCAAACCTGGCGCGCCCACCTGGGCACCGACTTTGCGGCCCCCACCGGCACCGCTGTGCGCACGGTGGGCGATGGCGTGGTGGAGTTTGCGGGGGTGCAGAACGGCTACGGCAACGTGGTGTTCATCAAGCACCGCAACCAGCACGTCACGGTCTATGCCCACCTGAGCCGCATCGACGTGCGTCAGGGCCAGTCGGTCGAACAGGGCCAGACGCTGGGTGCCGTGGGTGCCACAGGCTGGGCCACCGGCCCCCACCTGCACTTTGAGTTCCGCGTCAACGGCGTGCACCAGGACCCGATGACCATCGTGGCCCAGAGCGAAGCCGCCGCCCCTGTATCGGCGGCTGCGCGCCCTGCGTTTAACCGCCTGGCTGCCAACATGCGCGTTCAGCTGAACGCCGCAGCGCTCATCGAGCAAGCCAGCGCAGACTGATCTCGCACCCGCTCGCCAAGACACCACATCAGGCCATGTCCGATCTGTACATCGGCCTGATGTCAGGCACCTCGCTCGACGGGATCGACGGGGTGCTCGCAGATTTCTCCGGCCCGCACCTGCGGGTCACGCACCATGCCAGCACCGCCTTTGCGCCTGCGCTGCGTGCCGAGCTGCTGGCCCTCAACACCCCGGGCGACAACGAGCTGCACCGTGCGGCCCTCGCAGGCAATGCCTTGTCGCGCGCCTATGCCGAGGTGGTGCATACCCTGCTGCAGCGCAGCGGCCAACCGGCCAGCGCCATCCGCGCTATCGGCGCCCATGGGCAAACCGTGCGGCACCGCCCCCAGGAGTTCGACGGAACGGGCTACACCCTGCAACTGGGCAGCCCTGCACTGCTGGCCGAGCTGACGGGCATTGCCGTGGTGGCCGACCTGCGCAGCCGCGATGTGGCGGCAGGTGGCCAGGGCGCACCGCTGGTGCCTGCCTTCCACCAGGGCGTGTTCGGCCGGCCGGACGAAACGGTGCTGGTGCTGAACATTGGCGGCATCTCCAACCTCAGCGTGCTGGGGGCAGATGGCAGCGTGCTGGGCTTTGACTGCGGCCCTGGCAACGCCCTCATGGACCACTGGTGCCAGCAGCACACCGGCCAGCCGTTTGACAAGGACGGGACCTGGGCCGCCACGGGCCGGGTGCTACCGGGCCTGCTGGCTGCGTTGCTGCAGGAGCCGTACCTTCACAAGCCCCCCCCAAAAAGCACGGGCCGCGACCTGTTCAACCCCGCCTGGCTGGCCGCGCACCTGCAGCCCTTTGCACAGGCCGCTGCGGCCGATGTACAGGCGACATTGACAGAATTCACCGCAAGCGCTAGTGCCATATGCGCCAACAGCTATATAAATAATAGCAAAACCCTGGCCGTATGCGGCGGTGGCGCGCTCAATGGCCAGCTCATGCAACGACTGCAGGCTGCCTGCCCGTCCTTGCAGGTGGTGGCCACCGATGCGCTGGGCCTGCCAGCGCTGCAGGTGGAGGCCGCCGCGTTTGCCTGGCTGGCACGCCAGACGCTGCAGGGTGAACCAGGCAATCTGCCCAGCGTGACGGGTGCAGTTGGCCACCGCGTGTTGGGTGCGGTGTACCCGGCCTGAGGCGTCAGGCCCACACAGCCTTTGGCACGGCGATCAGCCGTGATCCCCGGCATTGACCGAGGCCCCAGCCTGTGTACCGGAACGGTCTTGTGGCGACAGTTGCCAGAAGATGCCCGCCGAAGCTACCGTGATCAGCCCCATGCAGGCAAACGTGGCCTGAAAGGCTTGCAGGGTCTGAGCCGTGCCTGGGGGCTGGAAAAAATCGGTGAATGCCGCCAGCACCGCCCCCGCCGCAGCCACCCCCATGCCCATGGCCACCATCTGCACCATCGACAGCAGGCTGTTGCCGCTGCTGGCCATGTCGTGCCCCAGGTCCTTGAGGGTCACGGTGTTCATGGCCGTGAACTGCAGCGAGTTCACCGCGCCAAACACCGCCAGCTGCACCACATGCACCCACATCGGCTGCGCGGGCGCCGCCAGCCCGAAGCTGGCCATGGTCAGGCCGACCAACAAAGTGTTGCCCACCAGTACCTGGCGGTAACCAAAGCGGGTGATCAGCGTCGTGGTGAACCGCTTCATGGACATGCCCGCCACCGCCACGGGCAGCATCATCATGCCTGCCTGCAGGGGCGAGTAGCCCATGGTGACCTGCAGCAGCAGCGGAATCAGGAACGGCATGCACGAGCTGCCCAGCCGCGCAAACAGATTGCCCAGCAGCCCGATGCGCAAGGTATCCACCGAGAAAAGCCGGGGCGAAAACAGCGGGTCAGGCCGCCGCGCCGCATGCAGCCAATAGGCCACCAGGCTGGCCAGCCCAAAGATCATGAGCACCAGCACACTCGCCTGCCGCAGCCCCAGGCTGGCCAGGCCATCCAGCGCCAGCGACAGCGCCACCATGCCAAAGGCCAGCATCAGGTAGCCCGCGAGGTCAAACCGCGCCACCGTCGGCGCAGGTACCCCCGGCATGTAGCGCAGGGTGGCGGCACAGCCCAGCAGGCCCACCGGCACGTTGATCAGAAAGATCCAGTGCCAGGAGGCCACCTCGACCAGCCAGCCCCCCAGGGTGGGACCGATCAGCGGGCCTATCAGCCCGGGAATGGCCACAAAACTCATGGCCTGCAAGAACTTCTCGCGCGGGAAGGTACGCAGCACCACCAGCCGCCCCACTGGAAGCAACAGCGCGCCACCCAGCCCCTGGAGCACCCGGGAAGCCACCAGCTGGGTCAGGCTGTGCGACAGGGCACAGAACACCGAACCCGCCACAAAAAAGACGATGGCCAGAAAGTACACCCGGCGCGCACCAAACCGGTCGGCCACCCAGCCCGACGCGGGGATCAGCATCGCCATGGCCAGCGAATATGCGACGACCACCGACTGCATGCGCAGCGGGCTCTCGCCCAGGCTCTGAGCCATGGCGGGCAGCGCGGTGTTGACGATGGTGGCGTCCAGCGTCTGCATGAAGAAGCCAACGGCCACCAGCCACAGCAGCACTTTCTGGGAGGGTTCCTGATGCATGGTTTGCAGGGTTTCCAAAACGGGAAAACGACTCCCATGAAAAAACCGCCCGAAGGCGGTTGATTCATTCAGGAGTGCAGGACTGAGCCTGGCACGGTGACCCTCAAGCCGAAAAACTGGAGCCGCAGCCGCAGGTGGTGGTGGCGTTCGGGTTCTTGATCACGAACTGCGCGCCTTGCAGGTCTTCCTTGTAATCGATCTCGGCGCCCACCAGGTACTGGTAGCTCATGGCGTCGATGAGCAACGACACGCCATTCTTGGTCATCGTGGTGTCGTCTTCGTTGGTGATTTCATCGAACGTGAAGCCGTACTGGAAGCCGGAGCAGCCGCCGCCTTGCACAAACACCCGCAGCTTCAGGTCGGGGTTGCCTTCTTCGGCAATCAGGTCCGCCACCTTGGCCGCCGCGCTGTCCGTGAACAGGATGGGGGCGGGCATTTCGGTCTGGATGTTTTCGGCAACTGCGCTCATGGGGTACTCCGGGTTCAGGGTTTGCACGGAATACTACTGCAAACCTCTCGGGAATTCAGGTCACTGACTGTTTGACGCTAACTTGAGTGGGGGCTTTTCCTCCACCAGCACGGCCATCGGAATCAATTGTCCCGCGATCACTGCGCCCTGGTGCATCTCCAAGGCCTTGTAATGCACATTGCCCGTGATCTGCGCCTTGGGCTGCAACTCCAGCAGTTCGCCCGCATGCACAGGGCCCAGCACCTGGCCGTTGATGATCACATGGTCGGCATGTACCGCTCCCTCGACCCGCGCCGTCTCGGAAATCACGAGGATGCTGGGCTGATCCGCCGCCGCACGGATATCGCCGACCACCTCACCATCAATGCGCATACCCTCAGCAAAATGTACATTGCCTTCGATCTTGGTGCCCTGCGCCACCAGGCTTTTGATGGGCGGCTGCTTTTTACGCGAGAACATGGTCAGGGGACTCCTTGAGGAGCAGGCGGACTGGGAGGCCCGCTTGCGGATGGAATGTGTGCCAGATCGGCTGCAGGTGGTGGAAGACGGCAGGTGACGGGCCAGCAGGGAGAGTGCGTCGGGACCTTGCCGGGGCATCACCACCAACATCACACTATTCGATGGCCATGGTCTGGCTGGTGCGGACGGTTGTTCCCTCCAGCACGCGCGCGGTCACGGTTTTTACCACGGCCTGGGGCGGCAGATCGAGCACACCCTCGACGCGGCGGTACTGCTTGACCTGCAGCGACTGGCCCTGGGGCGGCTGGGTCTGTGTCCATGGCTTGCCATCCAGAGTGCCCGCCAGCACCAACTCCAGCCGCCCGTTGAACTCCGGCGCATTGCGGGCGGCCTGGATCACCAGTACCTGCCAACGCAGCTGCATCCCGCCCAGCACCTCGGCCTGCAAGGCGCGAATGGCTAGCCCATCGGTCTTGGCGGCAGGGATCAGCTTTTCAAAGAAGCCCAGGTCCTCGCGCAGCGTGCGGTTGTCGGCTTCAAGCTGGCGCACCTGGGCCATCAGGCTCTCCTTGGCAGCGCGCTCGGTAGCCAGCAGGCTCTCGGCGGTCAATGCCACCGTCTGGCGCTCCTGGCCCTCTTCGCGCAGGCGGCTGATCTCCGCCTTCATATGGATCACCTCGTCACGCGAAACGGTATCAAGCCCCGCAATGGATTTGCCGAACTCGAAAGCCCACAACGCCACGGCAGCGCAGAAACCCATCACCACGGCCAGGGCCAGCCAGCGAAAGGGCCAGGGCAATGCACTGCGGATGGCCACCCGGGGGGCACTGATGGTCAACCGACGGCGAAGCAGGCGAAAGCGCATAGGCTTGAGTGGCGGACCATGGAAGGACTCCCCCCAAAAAGAAAAGAGCGCACCATAAACGAAAAAACCGCCCGAAGGCGGTTTTTTTCTGTAAAGCACTCGCGGGGAGTACCTTGCAGTGGATGCTGCCCAAGGCAACATCCGGCAGGGCCACAGCTTAACGCTTGGAGAACTGCTTGGCGCGGCGTGCAGAGTGCAGGCCGACCTTCTTACGTTCGACTTCACGTGCATCGCGGGTCACGAAGCCGGCTTGGCTCAGGACGGGCTTGAGGGATGCGTCGTAATCGATCAGAGCGCGGGTGATACCGTGGCGGGCAGCGCCAGCCTGACCGGATTCACCACCACCGTGCACGTTGATCTGGATGTCGAAGGTTTCGACATGGTTGGTCAACGCCAGGGGTTGCTTGGCAATCATGATCGAGGTTTCGCGGCCGAAGTAGGACTGGATGTCCTTGCCGTTCACCGTGATCTTGCCGGAGCCTTTTTTCAGAAACACGCGGGCGACGCTGGACTTGCGACGGCCGGTACCATTGTTCCATTCACCAATCATCTCAAGGCTCCTTAGATTTCCAGCACTTTGGGCTGCTGGGCGGTGTGGGGATGCTCGGCACCACCGTACACCTTGAGTTTCTTGATCATCGCGTAGCCAAGGGGGCCCTTGGGCAGCATGCCCTTGACAGCCTTTTCCAGCGCGCGGCCGGGGTGCTTGGCTTGCATGTCGCGGAAGTTCGTAGCCGTGATACCGCCGGGGTAACCCGAGTGACGGTAGTACACCTTGTCCAGGGACTTGGTGCCGGTGACCTTGAGTTGGGCTGCGTTGATAACGACGATGAAGTCACCGGTATCGACGTGAGGCGTGTAAATGGCCTTGTGTTTGCCGCGCAAACGGAGAGCAACTTCGCTGGCTACTCGTCCGAGGACCTTGTTGGTCGCGTCAATCACAAACCACTCGTGCACGACCTCAGCGGGCTTTGCGCTGAAAGTAGTTGTCATGAGTTTTCTCTTCAAAAGAGGGTTTGGCGGGTCCTTTTCCACGGTCGGTGCTTCTCTGAAGGAAGCCTCTTAGGTGGCAAAAAGTCTTCGCCGCGGGACCACAAAAGCGCTGCGAAGCCTTCCATTATACGAAAGAGCCATGCTTTAGCGCAATAGCACCCCAGCAATTGTCCGCAGGCAGCCTGCTAAGGTCAGTTCGGCGTCTGGCGGCGGCGCTGCTCGTCGGCCTCGTAACGGCGACGATTTTCCACGCAGACAGTTTGATTGGCCTGGGACGGCTTCTGGCATTCCTGGTGAATACACATAGGGCGGGCCAGGAAGTTGGCGTCGGCACACACCTCCTGCGGCGAGGGCAGACGGGGCGGCGGCGCGGGGCGGGGCTTGGGCTCGGCCACCACCGGAGGCGGCGCAGGCACGGGCTCTTCGTGCACCACGATAGAGGTGGGTGCAGGCTCTGCATTTGCGCGCTTGGCGGCCCGGGGGGAAGCCTTGGGCGCAGAGGCGACTACAAAAGCGGGCACGGCCGCAGTGGTTGACGCGGCGTTGGCGGACGCCACAGCGCCATCCGAGACCACTACCACTGCATCGCCCCCGGCAGCTGCAGGAGCGCTGGCTTCCACCAACGCGGAGTCTGAAGAAGCCGCTGCCGCAGGCCGCTCGGCCATCTCGGTGATGATGTCGTCGCGCAGTGGCTTGCTGCCCTGGCTCCAGCGCCAACCGGCTCCGGCCATCACAGCCACCAGGGCCGCCACCACAATGCCTGCAACCAGGGGTGAACGCCGCGGCGATTTGGAAGGCTTGCCGTTGCCTCGCACCACATCACGCTCCAGCGGCGCAGGGCGACGGTCGGCAACGCGCGGCCCGGACACCCCCAGGGAGCGATGGTGCGGCAGGTCTTCGAAACGCGAGTCGTCATCGGCCACGACGGTGTCGCCTGCATCGATGAACACCGTGTCGCCGGCGTCGGCCGCCACCGTGTCCGGGCCGGCGAGCATGACCGTATCGTCGCCAAAGTCATCGACGGCGCGACCGGGATCCGGCGCTGCCACCACCGCAGCCGCTTCGGCGCGCTGGGCTTGAGCCTGCATCTCTGCCACGATCTTGGGGGCGGAGGTCACGTCCACGGTGGGTGTGGTCAGGCCCGGGCCAGGCTGGTCGGCGGGTTCCACCCAGATGTCGCCCAGCTCTGCCCGGAAGTCGAAGTGCTGCACATCGTCCGGCGCCGAGGTCATCTCCATGGTCTGGAGAAAGGCATCAATGCTCTGCGGGCGGTCTTCGGGCCGCAGGGCCAGGGACTGAGCAATCGCCGCGACAAAAGGCGCTGAATACTCCACGCCAAACTGCCGCTTGACGGTTTTGGCGATGCGGGAGAACGACACCATGCGGTCGCGGATGGAACGCAGCGTGGCGGGCAAGGGCGTGTCGTTGGCCAGACAGCCGTGCATGACCGCCGCCAGCGAGTACAGGTCGCTCCAAGGGCCCTGGCGCAGTTCCTCGTCGCCGTCGGAATACTGCTCGATGGGTGCGTAGTTCACCTTCAGCACGGCCGTGTGCTTGCGGTCCTGGTCGTTGATGGCGTGCCGGGCGGCGCCCAGGTCCAGCAGCACCGGCGGGCCGTTGTCCTGCAGGAAGATGTTGTCCGGCGAAATGTCGCGGTGCAGCGTGTTGCCATCGTGCAGCACGCGCAGCGCGTCCAGCACCGACCACAGCAGCTTGCGCAGCCAGGCCTCGGGTGGGGGGGTGCGCATCTGGGCCCGGGCCTGCTTGAACGTCATGCCCGAGTACAGCGGCATGACCATGTAGGCCGTGTTATTGGCCTCCCAGAAGCGGAACACCTTGACCAGCGAGGGGTGGTCAAACTGCGCCAGCAGACGGGCCTCGCCCACAAAAGAGACCAGCCCGGCCTGGAAGGTCTGCTGGTCGGACGAGGACCGCACCCAGAGCGACTGCCCCTGCGAGCGTCCGGCCAGCGCCGAGGGCATGTACTCCTTGATGGCCACCGCCCGGTGCAGGGAATGGTCAAACGCCTTGTAGACCATGCCAAAACCGCCCACCCCCAGCAACGCCAGGATCTCGAACTCCGCCAGGCGGGTGCCAGGGGGCAGCGCATCAATATGGCTGACACCACTGGCGGGGGCTGTGCTGGAGCTTGCGGTCATGGTCAGAGGACGGGGCGTGCTGGCAATTTCAAAATCAAAAGCAAATCAATGAGGGCGGCGGCGAAACGCTGGCCCCGCCGCAGGCGCGATCATGAAGCATGGCCGCACCGAATTTGGCAACAAATGGCTAACAAAGTGCGACATGTCTGCCAAAAACATCACGTACACAGCCGCCACGCAGCCCCCAATTGTGCCGCGCACTGACATGGACGCTCCCCCCTCCCAGACCACACTCGTTACCATTGGGCCATGTTCAGTTATCGCCACGCCTTCCACGCAGGCAACCATGCCGATGTGCTCAAGCACACGGTCCTGATTGCCGCCTTGCAACACCTTACCGAGAAAGACGCGGCGCTGACCGTGCTGGACACCCATGCGGGCGCAGGCCTGTACCGGCTGGACGGAGACTATGCCAGCACCAGTGGCGAAGCTGCCGACGGCGTAGCCCGGCTGTTTGCACCGACCACGCCCGCCCTCACCCCGGCCCTGCAGGCCTACGTGGACATGGTGGGCGCCTTCAACCAGGGCAAGGCACTGCGCGTATACCCCGGCTCGCCCTTCATCACCCAGCGCATGCTGCGCGACCACGACAAACTCAAGCTGTTCGAGCTGCACCCAACCGACCTGCGCGCGCTGGCCGGCAACGTGGCCCAGCTGGAGGCTGGCCGCCAGGTGGCGGTGCTGCACGAAGACGGCTTTGAGGGCATCAAGAAGTTTTTGCCCCCACCTGCCCGGCGAGCCCTGGTGCTGTGCGATCCCAGCTATGAAATCAAGAGCGACTATGCCAAGGTGCTCGACATGGCGGCCGACTCCCTCAAGCGCTTTGCCACGGGCACCTATGCATTCTGGTACCCCATCATTCCTCGCCCCGAAGCCCATGATCTGCCCCGCCGCCTGAAAACGCTGACCACCAAGGCAGGCAAAGGCTGGCTGCACGCCACGCTCACGGTCAAGTCCAGCAAGATCACCGAGAACGCCGCTGGCGACACCAAGCGCCCCGGCCTGCCGGCGAGCGGCATGTTCCTGATCAACCCGCCCTACACCCTGAAGGCTGCACTCAAAGACGCCCTGCCCCAGATGGCAGAGCTGCTGGCGCAAGACAAACACGCCACCCACACACTCGAATCGGGCGGCTGAGCGGCCATGAGGCCCCGCCTGGCGTCACGGCGCCGGGCAGTCCTTGTCGTCTTCCTGAAGGGCAAACAACTCCACCGGCTTGAGCCCCAGGCCGACCATGCCCAGTGCCTCGGCAGCACCCCGGCTCAGGTCGATCACCCGGTTGCGGGTGTGTGGACCGCGGTCGTTGATGCGCACGATCACCGTGCGCCCCGTGGCCTGGCTGCGCACACACACACGCGATCCAAAGGGCAGCGTAGGGTGAGCGGCCGTGAGCGCCCGCATGTCAAACAGCTCCCCGCTGGCAGTTCGCCGCCGGTGGAACTGCGCCCCGTACCACGAAGCCAGGCCCACCTCGTCGGCAGGCAGTCCGAGGGGTGCCCCGTCGGCGGCGGTGGGCTCAGGTTTGGCCGGGGGATCGATCAGCATGGCCTCACCCGGCACGGACAAAAGGTTGGGGGCCAGCGCATCCGGCTCTGCCTGCAACCCCTGGGCCTGAACAGCGGTGCAAGCGCTGCACAGCAGCCACAGACCCACCGCTCGCCGCAGCAGCACCCGCAGGGCAGCGCCGCGATGGGCCCCGGGAGGCTGTGTGCCCCCCGCCATCAGATCCCCAGCCGGCGACAGATCTCCAGCGTCGCGGCGCTTTGGTTCATTGTGTAGAAGTGCAGCGCGGGCACGCCGGCCGTGCGCAACTGGTCGCACAGGTCGGTCACAACATCCAGGCCAAACGCCTTGATGCTGGCCGTGTCGTCCCCAAACGACTGCAGGCGCAGACGGATCCAGCGTGGAATCTCGGCACCGCAGGCGTCCGAGAACCGCATCAGCTGCGTGGAGCTGGAGATCGGCATGATGCCCGGCACCACCGGCACGTCGGCGCCCAGCTGGTGGGCGTCTTCGACGAAGCGGAAATACGCGTCGCTGTTGTAGAAGTACTGGGTGATCGCGGAGTCCGCGCCCGCACGCACCTTGGTCACGTAGGCCTGCAGGTCCGCCTCGGGCGACCTGGCCTGGGGGTGCACCTCGGGGTATGCCGCCACTTCAATATGGAAATCACGGCCCGTTTCGGCGCGGATGAAGGCCACCAGATCGCTGGCGTACTGGAACTCGCCACCCGCGCCATAGCCGCTGGGCAGGTCGCCGCGCAGTGCCACCAGGCGCTTGACGCCCATGGCCTTGAGTGTTGCCAGCTGCTCGCGCACCGACTGGCGCGTGGCCCCGATGCACGAAAAGTGCGAGGCGGCCCCCACGCCTTCGGACAGGATCTCACGCACCGTGCCGAAGGTGCCTTCCTGTGTGGAGCCCCCTGCGCCATAGGTCACCGAGCAGAAGTCGGGGTGCAGGGCATACAGCTGCTGGCGCGCCACGCGCAGCTTGTCTGCCCCTTCAGGCGTCTTGGGCGGAAAAAACTCGAAACTCACCGGGAACCCGGTGCCTTGCGCGTGGGCTGCATTCATGCGGCTCTCCTTGCGTGTACAAAAAATTCTCGGTTGCCATCGCCGCCCTGGATGGGGCTGTCGATCCACGCAAACACCTCCAGGCCCAACGTGGCGCAGCAATCGCGGATGCGCTGCTCCACCACCGCATACAAGGACTCGTCGCGCACGATACCGCCCTTGCCCACCTGCCCGGGCTGCAGCTCGAACTGCGGCTTGACCAGCATGACCAGGTCGCCCTGGGGCGCCAGCAAAGGCACCAGCGCAGGCAGCACCAGGGTGAGCGAAATGAACGACAGGTCGCCGGTCACCAGCGCAAAACTGGGGGTGATGTCCACATCGGCGCACTCGGGCCGGCGGCGGCGCTCCACCGGCAGCGTTCCCTGGGCGCGCTGCGCGCGCTCGGACTTGAAGGCCTCGATGTCCTGGTCCTTGGCATCGTCGCTGTCGTCGTACGCCTCGTCCACCAAGCCACCGTTGCGCATCCAGCTGTAGGGGGCCTCGGGTTGGGTCTCGTTGTCCTCTTCGGGCACGATGACTTCGGACAAGGCCATCTCACAAGCCTGCACCAACGCATCGGGCGTGAGCGAGCGGGCATTGACGCCTTCCACACACACCACACGCAGATCGCTGCGCAGCCGGTCGTGCAACTGGGCGTGGCCCACATCCACCCCAATCACCTGGGCAGCGCCCTGCTGCAGCAGGCAGTCGGTAAAGCCGCCTGTGCTCTGCCCGACATCCAGGCACCGCAGGCCAGCCACAGACAGGCCCAGCGCCTTGAGCGCGCCTTCCAGCTTGAGCCCGCCGCGCGAGATGTACTTGGCTTCTGCATCGTCCAGCAGCTGCACCTCGGCCACTGACGGAATGTCGTCACCGTTCTTCACCACCTTCTGCCAGGGCGCCAGCGGCGACAGGCGCCACTGCACGCCCGAGGCAATCAGGCGCTGCGCCTGCGAGCGCGTGGCAGCGTGGCCACGCTCCACCAAAAATACATCTGCGCGCATCGCGCCCATCCTTTTTTGAGTCCAATGAGCCGATAGCGCTAGTGAACTATGCGCTAGCAGCTACAAAAATAAGAGCATTCGAACCCTGCACCGCATGAGCGCACAGGGCCGCGACGACCGCCCCCACACGGGGGCGAAGGCGCGGGTTGGCTCAATAGCGGTAGGTATTGGCCTTGTAGGGGCCTTGCTTGGACACGCCAATGTAGGCGGCCTGCTCGTCGGTGAGTTCGGTCAGCATGGCGCCCACCTTCTTGAGGTGCAGGCGCGCCACTTTCTCATCGAGGTGCTTGGGCAGCACATAGACCTTGCCGGCCTGGTACTCGTCCTGCTTGGTGAACAGCTCGATCTGCGCGATGGTCTGGTTGGCAAAGCTGGAGCTCATCACGAAGCTGGGGTGGCCAGTGGCGCAACCCAGGTTCACCAAGCGGCCCTTGGCCAGCAGCGTGATCTTCTTGCCGTCGGGGAAGATGACATGGTCGACCTGGGGCTTGATCTCGTCCCACTGAAGCTTCTCCAGCGACGCCACATCGATCTCGTTGTCAAAGTGGCCGATGTTGCAGACGATCGCTTCATCCTTCATGGCGGCCATGTGCTCGTAGCGGATCACGTTCTTGTTGCCGGTGGCCGACACGAAAATGTCGCACTTGTCGGCGGCGTATTCCATGGTCACGACCTTGTAGCCTTCCATCGCGGCCTGCAGGGCGTTGATAGGGTCGATCTCAGTCACCCACACCTGAGCGCTCAGCGCTCGCAGGGCTTGGGCCGAGCCCTTGCCCACATCGCCATAGCCAGCCACGCACGCCACCTTGCCGGCGATCATCACGTCGGTGGCGCGCTTGATGGAGTCCACCAGCGATTCGCGGCAACCGTACAGGTTGTCGAATTTGCTCTTGGTCACCGAGTCGTTCACGTTGATGGCGCGGAACATCAGGCTGCCCTTGGCGGCCATTTCGTTCAGGCGCAGCACGCCGGTGGTGGTTTCTTCGGTCACGCCGATGATGTGGGCGCTCTTGCGGCTGTACCAGGTCGGGTCC
This sequence comes from Acidovorax sp. GW835-FHT14G06, assembly GCF_058793595.1. Lineage (NCBI taxonomy): Bacteria > Pseudomonadati > Pseudomonadota > Betaproteobacteria > Burkholderiales > Comamonadaceae > Acidovorax > Acidovorax sp. GW835-FHT14G06. Next base: position 76,159 of record NZ_JBXAGA010000014.1, on the reverse strand, counting down.
ACGGCCAGCTTGGCCTTGATGGCGTTGAACAGGCAGGTTTCTTCTTCGCTGGTGGGGTTGGCGATCAGCGAGGCGTCTTTTTCGGCGCGCTTGCCCAGATGCATGAGCAGCGTGGCGTCGCCGCCGTCGTCCAGGATCATGTTGGGGCCTTCGCCTTCAGTGCCGGCGGCGCCAAAATCAAAGATGCGGTGGGTGTAGTCCCAGTAATCGGCCAGGGTTTCACCCTTGATGGCGAACACGGGCGTGCCAGCGGCAGCAATCGCAGCCGCAGCGTGGTCTTGTGTGGAGAAGATGTTGCACGAGGCCCAGCGCACTTGTGCACCCAGCGCCTGCAGGGTTTCGATCAGCACGGCAGTCTGGATCGTCATATGCAGCGAGCCGGTGATGCGTGCGCCCTTGAGCGGCTGCTTGGCTGCGAATTCTTCGCGGATGGCCATGAGGCCGGGCATTTCCGTTTCGGCAATGCGAATCTCTTTGCGGCCCCATTCGGCCAGACCGATGTCGGAGATGATGCAGTCGGTGTTGACCGGGGCGTTGACGCGTGCGTTCATGATGGTGTGCTCCAAAGCATGTTTGAAAAGCCACTGCGCGAAGGGGACGGTCGATACGACTCACCGCACGCGAAGTGGATGAGCGTCGTTGCTAGATGACTCCGAGCCTCACGCCCCGCCTGCGCTGGGGACGCTGCAACGCTCCTCGGATCGGCGGATTATAAAAGCAAGTGCCCGCCCGGCGCTACGCCACCGGTTGATTCCATCCCCCTGGCCTTGCACGGAACAGTAAAATCCCGCGTTTGCCGACCTCGTAGCCTCCCCGCAGGCCCCGGCCCCAAGATTCTTGTACAGGGCACGCTGCCCTGCTCCATCCCATTCAGGAACCCCTGTGTCCTACGCCCCAGAAACCCGGCGCCGCCGCACCTTCGCCATCATTTCCCACCCCGACGCCGGTAAAACGACGCTGACGGAAAAGCTGCTGCTGTTCTCGGGCGCCATCCAGATCGCAGGAGCCGTCAAGGGCCGCAAGGCCAGCCGCCATGCCACGTCCGACTGGATGGAGATTGAAAAGCAGCGCGGTATCTCGGTGGCGTCATCGGTCATGCAGATGCTGTACCGCGAGCATGTGATCAATCTGCTCGACACGCCCGGCCACAAGGACTTCTCGGAAGACACCTACCGCGTGCTCACCGCCGTGGACTCGGCCCTGATGGTGATCGACGCGGCCAACGGTGTGGAAGCGCAGACGCGCCGCCTGATTGAGGTCTGCCGCCAGCGCGATACACCCATCATCACGTTCGTGAACAAGATGGACCGCGAAGTGCGCGACCCGCTGGACATCATGGACGAGGTTGAGCGCGAGCTGGGCATGCCCTGCTGCCCCATGACCTGGCCCGTGGGCCAGGGCAAGAGCTTCGGCGGCATCATCAACCTGCGCACCAAGACCATGACGGTGTTCGAGTCCGGCAGCGAACGCCGCCCACAGGACTTTGAAGCGATACCCCTGTCCGACGAAGCCACACTGCGCGCGCGCTTCGGCGCCGAGTTTGACGCTGCGCTCGAAAGCATGGAACTGGCCGTGGGCGCATCGCCCGCCTGGGACCACGAAGCCTTCCTGGCTGGCAAGCTGACCCCCGTGTTTTTTGGCTCTGGTGTGAACAACTTCGGGGTGATGGAGGTGCTGGACGCACTGGTAGACATGGCCCCGCCGCCCGGCCCACGCGTGAGCACACTCGAAGTCAACAAGCAGCCAGTGGTCAAAACCATCCAGCCCGAGGACGAAGGCTTTGCCGGCGTGGTGTTCAAGGTGCAGGCCAACATGGACGCCAACCACCGCGACCGCATCGCCTTCGTGCGTGTGGCCTCGGGCAAATACACCCCGGGCATGAAGCTCAAGGTGCAGCGCACCGGCAAGGAACTGCGCCCCACCTCCGTCGTCACCTTCATGTCGCAGCGCCGCGAGGCCGTGGAAGAAGCCTACGCGGGCGACATCATTGGCTTTACCACGCACGGCGGCGTGCAGCTGGGCGACACCATCACCGACGGCGCCAACCTGCAGTTCACCGGCCTCCCCTTCTTCGCGCCCGAAATGTTCATGACCGTGGTGCTCAAGAATCCGCTGCGCACCAAACAGCTCCAGCAAGGCCTGGCCCAGCTGGGCGAAGAAGGTGCCATCCAAGTCTTCAAGCCCGACGCCGGCGGCAACATGCTGCTGGGTGCTGTGGGCCAGCTGCAGTTCGAAGTGGTGCAACACCGCCTGAAGGCCGAATACGACGCCGACGTGCGCCTGGAAGGCTGCCAGTACACCGGCGCACGCTGGATCACTGCAGACACCCCGGCCGACCTGCGTGCGTTCACCGACGCCTACCCGCTGCGCCTGGCGCACGACGCGGCAGACACGCTGGCGTACCTGTGCACCAGCCCGTATGACGTGCGGCTGGCGCAGGAGCGGTTTCCAAAGATCCATTTCCACCCACTGCGTGAGCATGCGGGGCTGGCGCTGCAGAAGGCGGGCTAAACCCGCATGTTGCCCTTGAGCCTCTGGCCGCCAGCGGCCCGCCGTGACTTAGTAGGCGTCTTTACCGACATCGACGACACCCTGACCACCGAGGGCGCCATCACGCCCAACGCACTGCAGGCGCTGGCTGACCTGAAGGCGGCGGGCCTGGTGGTCATTCCCATCACCGGGCGGCCGATTGGTTGGTGCGAGCCTTTCATGGCGGGGCCTGCCGGTTCGACCTGGCCTGTCGATGCCATGGTGGCAGAGAACGGTGCCGTGGCATTTACCCGCAGCTCTGGCGCTCAACCAACGCTGGTCAAGCGCTACCAGCAAGACGCCGCCACGCGCAATGCCAACCAGGCGCGCATGCGTGAGATCGCCGCCCAGGTCGCTGCGGAAGTGCCAGGCGTCGCCCTCAGCCGCGACAGCGCCGGGCGTGAGACGGACCTGGCCTTTGACTACGCAGAGTTCGACCGGCACGCGCCCGACACCGTGGAGCAGGTGCTGGCTGTGCTGCAGCGCGCTGGCATGCAGACCACGGTGAGCAGCATCCACATCCATGGCTGCTTTGGGGACTTCAATAAATGGCAGGGTGCCAACTGGATCGTGCGCGAGCTGATGGGCCGCGACCTTGCGCAGGAGCTAGACCGCTGGGTGTTTGTGGGCGACTCGGGCAATGACCAGGCGATGTTCCAGCACTTCACCCACAGCGTGGGCGTGGCCAACATCGCGCGGTTTGTGCCGCAGCTCAAGCACCTGCCACGCTATGTGACGCAGGGCGAACGGGGCGCGGGGTTTGCCGAAGTGGCGCGGGCGATCCTGGCGGGCCGCTAACCGTCAGCGAAGCAAGCGCAGCAAGCAACAGGGCGCAGTCGCCACAGCCCCTGGCTGGTTCACGCAACGGGGCCAGCGCCCCCGGGACGGCACAGTGCACGCAAGACCGCCAGAAAGCAGTTTTGACGAGAAACGCCCGCTTGCGCTAGTGGAATATGCCGTGGTAGCTATTATTTTAATAGCAATGCCATCAAGCCTTGAGGAAGATATCGGTATCTGGCGCAAAACACGCATGCAGCGGCAGCAGCGCTCCGCCCAGCGCGCGGGCGTCCGAGCCCATGGTGCCCAGCTCCAGCCGGGGGGGCTGGTGCAGGCCTTCCCAGTTGTAGTCGGCCAGCGCGTGGCGGGCACTTTCGCACAGGGCCTGCAGCAGCTCAGGGGCTGCGGCGCCATCGACCACCACGGCATCCAGGTCCAAAAACGCCGTGGCCGAGACGATGCAGTGCGCCAGGCCGGCCGCAGCGCGCGCAATCCAGCCCCGGCTGTGTTCCAGCCACGGGGCCTGCAGCACACGTTTGTCGTAGGCGGCCATGGGGTCCAGGCCATGTTCGCGAAAGCGCTGCTCCAGCTCCCACAGCGAGGCCTGGCTGATGAGCTGAGCAGGGGGCAGGCCCGGCTGGGCGGGTGACAGCGGCAGCGACGCCACGGCGCCTGCGTTGCCATGCAGACCGCGATGCAGGTGCGAATTGATGACCAGCCCGCCGCCCACAAAGGTGTCCATGAACAGGTACAGAAAACTCGGGATGTCGCGCCCGCGCCCCTGCAGCAGCTCGGCCACGCAGGCGGCGGAGGTGTCCTTGGCAAAACTCACGGGCAACTCGGTCATCTGCTGCACCTGCTCGGCCAGGTCGATGTTGTTCCAGGCTTCGGACTGCGCCTCGGTCAGCCCCAGCATGCGGTGCCAGCCGCCGAGCTGGAACGGCGCGGCCACGCCCACACCCACCACGCGCGAGCGCAGCGGGCCCAGGCCGTCGAGCAGCTGGTTGAGGTGCGTGCGGATGGCGGGCAGCAGCACGTCGATGTCAGGGAAGGCGTAGTCGAGCACGATGCGCTCGCGCACATGGCCGGTGAAGTCCACCAGCAGCCAGTCGGCGCTGCGGCGGCCGATCTTGATGCCGATGGCAAAGGCGCCGTCGGGGTTCAGGCCAATCGGCACCGAAGGCTGGCCCACACGGCCGCGCACGGGCGCTTCGCGGCGCAGCAACTGGTCTTCGTCGAGCCGAGCGGTAATCAGGCCGATGGTCTGCGCCGTCAGGCCCGTGACCCGCGCCATCTCGGCCTTGGCCAGGCTGCCGTGGGTGCGCAGCGCCTGCAGCACCACGCGCTCGTTGAACTGGCGCAGCCCCACGTGGTTGGAGCCACGCTGGCGCAGCAGCGCGGGGCTGGCGGCGGTGTTGTCAACGGCGGGTGGAGATGCGTCGGTGTCCAGCATGGTGATGAAGCGGTCAGGCGTTCAGAGTGTCGCCGATGACGCCCTTGCGCAGCAGGAAGTTGCCCCAGGGCTGCAGCTCGCCAGTGACCACGATGGCATAGGCCTTCTTGACACGCTCGTAGAACGCAAAACGCTCCACGCCTTCGGCCTGCTCACTGGCCACGCCCTCGCGCGCCAGCACGTCCATGGTTTCGCGCTGCAGGGCTGAGCGGTACGGCACCTCGGTGCCACCCACCTGCATGTAAGCCACGGGGTGCGACACATCTTGCGCCAGCGGCAGCACGCTGGCCACGGCCTGCACAGCGCGCGCCATGCCAATGCCGGGCAGGCGCAGCACGGGCTTGCCCGCGCCCAGGCTCATGGCGGTGAAGTTGGCGTCGGCCAGCACGATGGCGTCGTCGTGGCCCATCTCGGCCAGCACCTTGAGCAGGTCGGGGGTCAGCAGAGGGTCAATGTTCTTGAGCATGGCGTTGTCTTCAGGCAAGGCATTCGGCGGGGAGGTCAGAGGCCGCCATGGCCCCCGTCATCACAGCCACGGTGTCGCTCATGCTGATCTTCTTGGGGTTGACCACCGCCGCACGTTTGCCCAGGCGGGCGATGTGGATGCGGTCGGCAATCTCGAACACATGGGGCATGTTGTGGCTGATGAGAATCACGGGCAGGCCCTTGTCGCGCACGCGGCGGATCAGCTCCAGCACCATGTTGCCCTCCTTCACGCCGAGAGCGGCGGTGGGCTCGTCCATGATGACCACGTGCCGCGCAAAGGCCGCGGCGCGCGCGACAGCCACGCACTGGCGCTGGCCGCCCGAGAGCGTCTCGACCGCCTGCGTCATGGAGCGGATGCCGACCTTCAGCTCGGCCATGCGGGCAATGCTTTCTTCCAGCATCTTTTTCTTGTCGAGCATGCGCAGCACGCTGCCCAGAAAGCCGGGGCGCAGCAGCTCACGGCCCAAGAAAAGGTTCTCGGCAATCGTCATCGCTGGGGCCACGGCCAGGTCCTGGTACACGGTTTCGATGCCCGCTTTGCGTGCGTCGATGGGGCTCTTGAACTGGATGCGCTGGCCGTCGAGCAGTATCTCGCCTTCGTCTGGCACCGTGGCACCCGACAGCGCCTTGATGAGGCTCGACTTGCCAGCGCCGTTGTCGCCGATCACGGCCAGGATCTCGCCCGCGCGCAGTTCAAAGTCGACACCATCGAGCGCGACCACTTGCCCGTAGCGCTTTACCAGACCCTTGGCCTGCATCACCAGCGGGGCAGTCGTTTGAGTGGAATTCGTCATCACCGCACTCCTTTGCGCGAGAGTTGGTCGGTGGCCACGGCCAGGATCACGAGGATGCCGGTCACCAGGATCTGGTACACCGACGACACGCCCATGAGCGTGAGCCCATTGCGGAACACGCCCACAATCAGCGCCCCTACCAGCGTGCCCAAAATCATGCCGCGCCCGCCAAACAGGCTGGTGCCGCCCAGCACCACGGCGCTGATGGCGTCGAGGTTTTCGGTCTGGCCCGCGTTCGGGTCACCCGCGCCAGTGCGGGCCACCAACAGCACCGACGCGATGCCGTAGAACAGGCCGGCCAGCACATACACGCCCAGCAACACCTTGTCGGTGGCAATCCCGGTGAGTCGCGTGGCCTCGGGGCTGTTGCCCACGGCGTACACATGGCGGCCGGGCGCGGTCTCGCGCAGCGCAAACCAGGTGACGAGGTACAGCACCAGCATGAGCACCGCGCCCCAGACGATGGCGGTCTGCCCCAGCTGGAAGGTGTTGCCCAGTGCGGTCATGCCAGCGGGGATGTCGGTGATGGTCTGCGCGCCCGAATACAGCTGCGTGGCGGCAAACGCGATGTTGAGCGTGCCCAGCGTGACGATGAAGGGCGGCAGCTTGATCTTGGTGACGAGCAAGCCGTTGATCAGGCCGAACAGCATGGTCACCGCCATGCCGCAGGCAATCGCCAAGGGGGCCGAAAGGCCGTAGTCCGCCGCCATCTTGGTCATCACGATGCCGCCCAGCGCCATCACCATGCCACACGACAGATCAATGCCCGCCGTGAGGATCACCAGTGTCTGGCCGATGGCAATGACCGCCACCACCATGACCTGCTGCAGGATGAGCGCGAAGTTCTGCGCCGACAGAAAACGCTCGCTCTGCGTGGCAAAAAAGGCGCACGCCAGGATCAGCGCGATGAACGGCCCCAGCGTAGCCAGGGGCGGTAGTTTGAAAGCGGGCGATGTCATGGCGGCTCCGTGCGGGTGTACAAAGGTGGCACTAGGCAAGCCCGTTGCGGCTTGCCTGGTGCCAGGCCAGCTGAGGCTGCTTATTTAGCGCCCCAGCAGAGGTCGGTGCCGGTCTTCACATCCTTGCTGTCCACACCCGCCATGGGCTTGGCAGCGATCAGCGTCACGCCGGTGTCGGTGTATCCGCTGACCTTTTTGCCGGTCTTGGCATATTCCACGCCAGCCGCCACACCCATCGCCGCCATGCGCAGCGGGTACTGCTGGCTGGTGGCGGCGATCATGCCCTTGCCCACGTCGGCAATGCCTGCGCAGCCACCGTCCACCGAGACGATGAGCACGTTCTTCTCCTTGCCAGCGGCCTTGAGCGCGTTGTAAGCACCGGCTGCGGCGGGCTCGTTGATGGTGTAGACGATGTTGATGTCGGGGTTTTTCTGCAGGCAGTTTTCCATGCCGGTCTGGCCCTTGGCGCGGTCGCCAAAGCTGTCTGCCATGCAGACCACTTCGGCGGGGCGCGACAGCTCATTGCTCTTGGCGTCATTCGCCTGCAGGCCAAAGCCTTTCAGAAAGCCGTTGTGCCGCTGTGCGCCCACGGGGTGGCCGGGGAACAGGTCCAGCGTGGCAATCACGGGCTTCTTGCCCGCAGCGGCGGCCTTGGCGTACTGGCCGATCAGCTCGCCCGCCTTGTAGTTGTCGGTGGCAAACAGCGCGTCGGTCGCATCCATGGGCTCGGTGGGACTGTCGAGCGCAATCACCATCACGCCGCGCGCCTGCGCCTTCTTGATCGCGGGCACGATGGCCTTGGCGTCGCTGGGGGTGATGAGGATGGTCTTGGCACCCGCGGCGATGAGGTTCTCCATGGCCGTGACCTGGCCCGCGTTGTCGCCATCGGTCTTGCCCGCGGCCGACACCAGCTTGGCGCCCAGCTTCTTGGCCTCGGCCGTAGCGCCCTCTTTCATCTTCACGAAGAAGGGGTTGGTCTCGGTCTTGGTGATGAGGCCGATGACGGGTTCGGATGCTTGTGCCTGGGCCGGGCCACAGGCCAGGGCGCCGGTGAGGGCAAGGGCAGAAAGCGCGAAGGCGGGGGTGCGTTGCATGGCGTTGTCTCCGGGTTGTGGGATGGCAGATTCCTGTCGGCCCGGTGCTGCGCGGCTGGCAGGTGAACCACTCTTGTCGGGTGGATGGGATCGAACTATAGTGGCCGACAAGTTAATAAATCAAGTGGATTTACTTATGGTTTTCCCTATCCAGTCTGCCAGTTCTGCCCCCGCACACACCGCACCGTCGCTGCGTGTGGCCACGGCGGGCGAGGCCTTGTTCGACCTGATCGAAGAGCCTGATGGCCGCCTCAAGCCCTGCGCGGGCGGCGCGGTCTACAACCTCACGCGGGCACTGGGACTGCAGGGGGTGGGCACGCAGTACCTCAACCCTCTGTCGGGCGACCTGCTGGGGCGACAACTGGCGCGCGGCCTGAACGATGCGGGCGTGGCCCTGGCCGCCCCCACACCGGTGCGTGCGCCCAGCGCGCTGGCGCTGGCCGCACTGGATGCCGAGGGCAAGGCCAGCTACAGCTTCTACCGCGATGGCGTGGCGGACCGCCAGGTGACGGCAGCCGCTCTGACGGCCGCCTGCGCTGCGCTGCCTGAGCTGCAGGTAGTGGCCACGGGCTGCCTGGCGCTGGTGGCGCAGGACGCCGCCATCTACCTGCCCTGGCTGGCAGCGCAGCGCGCAGCGGGCCGCATGGTGGTGGTGGATGCCAACATGCGCCTGTCGGCCGTGGACGATGCCGACGCCTATCGCGCCAATGTGATGGCCGCCCTGCAGCACGCCCACCTCATCAAGGTGAGCGACGATGACCTGGAGGCTCTGGCCGTGCCGGGTGCCAATGCCCTGGAGCGCGCCCACTGTTTGCAGCAACAGACACAGGCCCAATGGCTCGCCCTGACCCTGGGGCCGGAAGGTGCCTGGCTGCTGCAGGGTGATGGCTTGGCCGTGCATGCGCGCGAGGAGGCACCGATCACGGTGGTGGACACGGTGGGTGCAGGTGACTGCTTTCTGGCAGGTTTGATCACTGCCCTGCTGGCAGGGCCCGAGCGTGGCGAAGAAGCGTTGGCCCTGCGCACGGGTGGCCTGACGGCGCCCGTCCCAGAGACCCGGTTGCGGGCCGTGCTGCACCACGCGCTGGCCAGCGCCAGCCACTGCGTGGAGCGCGCGGGCTGCACGCCACCCCGTTACGAAGAGGTACGCCAGCGGCTGTCGCTGCGGGGCGCAGCTACCGCAGCGGGCCGATAGCCCTTACTCGGCGGGTTTGGCGGTCGGCTTGCGGGACCGGCTGCGCGGGCGTGCAGCGGGCGACTTGGCTGGTGCGGCACCTTCTGCCTCCGTGGCGGGGGCCTCGGCTGCCGAAGCTGGCGCCTCGGCCCTGGCGGCATCGCCAGCATCCGCCACGGCACGCGCACCACGCGCGCGGGGCGTGGCGACAGCCTTGGGGGAGCTGGCAGCTGGCTTGGCGCCATTACCATTGCGCGCGCGGCTGCGGCGAGGGGCGACGGCCTCGGCCCCATCGTTCTCAGAAGGCATCTGCTCTACTGGGGCCTCGGTACCCTCGAACACCTCCGAGCGCGCATCCTGCTCTGGAATTCCATCAACCGCCCGCTCCAGTGGCGCGGCCTCGGGGGTCACGGGCTGGCTGAAATAGCGGCTGGCCGGGCGTTCTGACGGAGCATCAGTCTGCTCAGACTCCTGTGGCTCATGGTATGCGTCATTGCGCGACTCGTTGCGCTGCGTGGAGCGCGTGTCTGGGCGGTCTGCGCCCTCGCTGCGGCGCCCTCGGTTCCGCCCCGAAGGCCCCTGCACTTCGACACCGTCAGAACGCAGGTCGGGCGCCGTCGCCACCGCATGAAAGTCATGCCGCGTGGCCCCACCTTGGGTGGCACGCTCGCCCGTAGCCTCAGACCGTACGGGTGCCGCCGCTGCAATGGGTTGGCCATGGCTGCGGAACACATACGCACCCGATTTTTCATCGCGCCCAAACTCCAGCAGCCCACGGGCCTGCGCTTCCTCCAGCAGGTTGCCAAAGGTGCGGAAGCCATAACGGCCCTCGCTGAAATCGGGCTTGCGGCGCTTGATGGCCTCCTTGAGCACCGAGGCCCAGATCTTGCCGGTGTCGCCGCGCTCAGACAGCAGGGCCTCAAACGTCTCGGCCGCCAGCTCCACGCCCTGGGTGCGGCGCGCGTCCTGCGTTTCCTTGCGGCTGCGCTCCTCCTCGGGGCTGCGGCGCGGTGCGGCTGGCGGGTTGCTACCGGGGGTTTGGCGTCGTGCCTGGGCGCGCTGGTTCTCACGCACCAGATCGTCGTAAAAGATGAACTCGTCGCAGTTGGCGATCAGCAGATCGGACGTGGATTGCTTCACACCCACGCCGATCACCTGCTTGTTGTTCTCGCGCAGCTTGGACACGAGCGGCGAAAAATCCGAGTCGCCGCTGATGATGACGAAGGTGTTGACGTGCGACTTGGTGTAGCAGAGGTCCAGCGCGTCCACCACCAGGCGGATGTCGGCCGAGTTCTTGCCCGACTGGCGCACGTGCGGGATTTCGATCAGCTCGAAATTCGCCTCGTGCATGGTGGCCTTGAAGCCCTTGTAGCGCTCCCAGTCGCAATAGGCCTTCTTGACCACGATGGAGCCCTTGAGCAGCAGTCGCTCCAGGATGGGCTTGATGTCGAACTTTTCGTACTGCGCATCGCGCACGCCCAGGGCGACATTTTCAAAGTCGCAGAACAGGGCCATGCTGATGCTGTCGGAGGGGGATGCCATATCGTGTGTGAGTTCCGTTCAATGCTGCAGATCATCACACGGAACGCATTGCTCCCTCCGAAGGGAGTGGCATCAGGTGGGTTTGGCCAAGCCCAATTTCTCTACCAGCGCCTTCTCGCGCGTGAATGTGTCCTGCGCAAACTTCTTGTACGCCGACGTGCTCATGTACATCGGCACCATGTCATAGCGCGCCAGGGCCGTGCGGTAGCTCTCTTGCTCCATGGCCTGCTTGAAGGCGTCGTGCAAACGCTTGACCACCGCATCGGGCGTGCCCTTGGGTGCGCCGATGCCAAAGGGCGAGTTCTGCACCAGGTTCAGGCCCAGCTCCTTGAGCGTAGGCGCATCGGGGAACTTGGCCAGGCGCTCGGCGCCCCAGGTGTTGAGCACGCGCAGCTTGCCCGCCTCGACCTGGGGTGCAAAGCCCGTGGAGTCGGCCGCCGCCATGATCTGCCCGCCCAGGATGGACTGCATGAGGTCGGCGCTGCCCTTGTAGGGCACGTGCAGCAGCTCAATGCCCAGCTGCTGCGCGATGAGCTCCATCGTCAGGTGTGGGCTGGTCATGGTGCCGGTGGAGCCGTAGCTGAGCTTGCCAGGGTTGGCCTTGGCCCAGGCCACGAAGTGCGTCCAGGTCTTGAGGGGCGAGTCGGCGGGCACCACCAGGCCAAAGGCATAGCCGGTGACATTGAGCACGTAGCTGATGTCCTTGACCGGGTCCCAGTTGATCTTGGTGGTGTAGGGCAGGCGGAACACGCCCAGCGGAATCTGCGCCACCGTGTAGCCATCGGCCGCTGCACTTTGCAGCTGCTGCGCAGGCAAGGTGCCACCCGCACCGGGCTTGTTCTCGACGATCACGGGCTGGCCCAGGATCTTGCTGGCGTTGTCGGCCAGCGACCGCATGGTGATGTCGGTGGGGCCACCGGCCGGAAAGGCGATGACCAGCTTGATGGGTTTGTTGGGAAAGCTCTGGGCCTGCGCCATGAATGCAGGGGCGGCGAGGCTGGCGGCTCCCCATTGGATGATCTGGCGACGTTGCATGGCGGGGCTCCTGAAAATGCAAAAACAAAGATTTCGCTATTGGACTGCAGGCCGCGCTGCGAGGGCATGCGGAAACCCCCTAGCCGCTGTCGCCCAGGTGCCAGCGCGCAGCCCTTGCGCTGGTGCACCGCCGGGGCCGCATCACGCCTTGTAGGTGGACAACAAGATGCTGGTTTCGGTGTTGCCAATGCCGGGCGTGAGGCGAATGCGGCCCAGTGCCGCGTCAAACGCCTCCAGGCTCTCGGCACGCACCTCGGCCACGATGTCCCAGCGGCCATTGGTGGTGTGCAGCGTACCCACCGTGGGCTCGCCGCGCAGCGCGCGGATGACGGCGGGGGCGGCATTGCCTTCGACCGCAATGCTCATCCATGCACGGATGCGCTGCGGCTCGGAATCCGGCCGCAGGCGCACGGTGTAGCCGGTGATGACGCCGCTCTCCTCCATCTTGTGCAGGCGGTTCTGCACTGTGCCGCGCGATACGCGCAGCTTTTGCGCCAACGTGGCCACAGGGGTGCGCGCGTCGGCGCGCAAGATGCTGATGATTTCGCGGTCGGTGTCGTCGAGCTTGGTCATAGTGGGCTTCAGAACTGGCAGAACGGCAATTTATCAGCCATTTTGACCAGTTCTGAGGCTAGGGGATAGCAGGGGCTGCCAAGAAAATTCTGAGACTTCTTCCCTCTTCTTTCACACCCCGCTCCACCATGCATGCCTCAGTCCAAGCCCCCAGCGCCGTTGTGATGGTGCGCCCGCACCGCTTTCACCCCAACCCCGAAACCGCTGGAGACAACGCCTTTCAGGTGCGCACCGCGCAACCGGCTGCCAGCGACACCTCATGCCGCGCTTTTGCCGAGGTCACTACCGCTGCAGAGTGCCTTGAGGAGGCGGGTGTGCGTGTGCACCTGTTCGACGACCCCGGCGAGCACGACACGCCCGACGCAGTGTTCCCCAACAACTGGTTTTCCACCCACGCGGGCGGCCATGTGGCGATCTACCCCATGTACGCCAGGAACCGCCGGAGAGAGCGGCGCAGCGATGTGATCGAACTGCTCAAGGCCGAGTACCGCGTGCAGGACGTGATCGACTACTCGGGCCTGGAGGCCGATGGCATGTTTCTGGAAGGCACGGGCGCCATGGTGCTCGACCACATCCACCGCATTGCCTACACCGCGCAATCCAACCGCGCCGCCCCCGTGGCTCTGGAGCGCTTTTGCACGCACTTCAACTACGAGCCCATGGCCTTTGCCACAGCGGACGAGGAGGGTCAGCCCTGCTACCACACCAACGTGATGCTCTGCATCGGCACCGCGTTTGCGCTAGGGGGCTTTCACATGATCACCGACCCTGGGCGCCGCGCTGCCGTGTGCGAGCGCTTGCGCGAGACGGGCCGCGAGCTCATCGCACTGAGCCCCCACCAGATCGGAGAATTTGCCGGCAACGCCCTCGAACTCTCTGGCACCCAGGGCCGGGTGCTGGCACTGTCGGCGCGCGCTGCCGCCAGCCTCACGCCGGCGCAACGCGCCACCATCGAACAAAGCGCACGCCTTCTGCCACTGAACGTACCAACCATTGAGCTGGCGGGCGGATCGGTGCGCTGCATGCTGGCGGGCGTGCATCTGGCTCGGCGCAGTGCCGGGGTGTGAAATTTCAGTCAAACTGGCTGCTTGTGCTAGTCGAACGTGCCTGAATAGCTATCACATTCATAGCGAATCGCTTCAGCTATTTGCCATGCGGCACAGCCTGCACGTCCAGCCGCGCATCGCAACCCACACCCGATGCGATCCAGCGCTGCGCCAGGGCCGACATGGCGCGCACTGCCCAGGGGTGGGTGAGGCCCGTCACCCCGGCCGGGTCAGCCACCATGCCGCACCAGTAGCGCTGGTCCGCATCGCTCCAGCGCAGGGCCACGCAAGCGCCTCGGCGGCGGCGCGAGACCAGTGCACCCAGCGGACAGGGCTCAGCCAGGCAACACAGGCCACAGCCGTTGCAGGGCGCACCCTCGGCTGGCTTGGCGGGGGCTTGGGGCTGCAGCCACACCACGGTGGATTGAGCGGAGGGTTTTGCGGGCATGGGCGACGGGAGGAGCACAACGCAGCAACTGGCACGGCATGCTCACCGGCGCATTGTGCCGCCGCGCGGCTGCGGATACCCGGCTGCGCAGCAACGAGGCGCGCAAAAAAGGCCCCTGCCGCTATCGCCGCAGGGGCCGAACCGGTCGAGGGGACCGGGGAGGGAGACAAAACAATGAAAGGGATCGAAAAGCGAACTCAGCAGCCCGATGGCCGGTTGGGCCGCATTGGCACGATGCCGGTCACACGGATGGTGGCATTGGAGCCGTCGGTAGCAGTCAGCGTCTTGCCGTTGAACCGTACCTGGTCGCTTTCGCGCAGCACGGCCGTGTCGGTGGGTTCACCACTGCCGTATTCCTTGCCGTCAAACGTCAGAAAGGCCTGGTGCAGACCGGTCGCATCGGGACGATAGCGGATATCGCCAAATGCCGTGGCCGATGAGCCCACCTTGTTAGCGCCGTCAAAGCGGAACGCGCACAACTCGGGCACAGAGCCGACAGGATTCTGCTTGTCCACGTTGGTGAGGTTCAGCGCGCCGTTGCCGTACACGCCGTTCAGACCGCCGACGGTGGCATTGCTCACCGTGAGCACGCCGGGCTCGTTGCTGGGCGATGGGTCGTCGTCATTGCCGCCGCCGCAGGCGACCAGCAACACCGAGGTGGCGGCCAGGGCTGTGCAGGTCTTGAGGAAATTGAAAGCGTTCATGGTGATGGGCGTCCTTGGAGGTGAATGGAAGATGGGGAGCCGATCCCCTGCACCCCATCGTAGGAAGCCCATCCCATGCAGCGCGTGCGCCATGTTCCGCGCAATGCGTAGGACAGGGGCCGACAGGGCTGTGCGCCAACCACCAGGCTGGCCTCAGCCCCCTGCCCTCAGCCCCTCACAACACCCGCCCGCCTCAGCGGGCCAGCACGGGCGCGAGGGCCTTGCCCGTGTGCGTGCCCGCCGCCACCACGTCTTCGGGCGTAGCCGCCGCCACGATGCGGCCGCCTGCGCCACCGCCCTCGGGCCCCAGGTCCAGAATCCAGTCGGCCTCGGCGATCACGTCGAGGTCGTGCTCGATCACGATCACGCTGTGGCCGCCATCGACAAGACGGTGCAGCACGCGGATGAGCTTGTCCACATCGGCCATGTGCAGGCCTACCGTGGGCTCGTCCAGCACGTACAGCGTGTGCGGCACCTTCTGGCCCCGGCGGCCCACCTCGTCACGCACCTTGGTCAGCTCGGTCACGAGCTTGATGCGCTGCGCCTCGCCGCCGCTCAGGGTGGGGCTGGGCTGGCCCAGCGTGAGGTAGCCCAGGCCCACGTCCTGCAGCAGCTGCAGTGGGTGCGCAATGCTGGGCATGGTGGCGAAGAAGCCCACGGCCTCATCCACCTCCATCTGCAGCACGTCGCCAATGCTCTTGCCGCGCCAGGTCACGGCCAGCGTTTCGGGGTTGAAGCGCGCACCGTGGCAGGTCTCGCAGGGCACCTTCACATCGGGCAGGAAGCTCATCTCGATGGTGCGCACGCCCGCACCTTCACAGCTGGGGCAGCGGCCTTCGCCGGTGTTGAAGGAAAAGCGCCCCGCCGCATAACCGCGCGCCTTGGCCTCCAGCGTTTCGGCAAACAGCTTGCGGATGGTGTCCCAGAAGCCGATGTAGGTGGCAGGACATGAACGCGGTGTTTTGCCGATGGGCGTCTGGTCGACTTCGAGCACGCGGTCGATGCTCTCGAAGCCAGACAGGCCGGTGCAACCCACCAGCGGCGGCGCCTTGCCGGCGTCCATCGCATCGCGCCCGGCCTTGGTACTGCGCTGTTGCACCCAGGCCTGCACATTGGCCAGCAGCACATCGCGGGCCAGGGTGGACTTGCCCGAGCCGCTCACGCCCGTTACCGCCACCAGGCGGTGCAACGGCACGGTGGCGGTCAGGTTCTGCAGGTTGTGCAGCTGTGCGCCATGCACGGTGAGCCAGCGCATGGCAGCGCGTTCCTTGGCCTCGGTCAGTGCGTCAGCGGCCAGCGATGCAGCTTGGGCTGCGCGCTTCTTCACCGCGGCGCTTTGCCGGCCGGTGGGTGCTGCGGCCTCGGCTTGGGCAAAGGCGGCCGTCGCTTCGACACTGACCTCGCTGGCCGACATGCTGCGGCGCAGTTGCAGCGGGTGCTTCATGGCGTGCAGCAGGTAGCGGCCGGTTTGCGAATCCTCCGCGCCCGTGATGTCGGCCACGCTGCCCTGCGCCACCAGGCGCCCGCCGCGTTTGCCGGCGCTGGGGCCGATGTCGATGATGTGGTCGGCACGGCGGATGGTGTCTTCGTCGTGCTCCACCACCACCAGCGTGTTGCCCTTGTCACCCAGCTTGTGCAGGGCGTTGAGCAAAATCTGGTTGTCGCGCGCATGCAGGCCGATGGTGGGCTCGTCGAGCACGTAGCACACGCCCTGCAGGTTGCTGCCCAGCTGCGCGGCCAGGCGGATGCGCTGCGCCTCGCCGCCGCTGAGCGTGGGCGCACCCCGGTCCAGCGTGAGGTAGCCCAGGCCCACTTCTTCCAGAAACTCCAGGCGGCTCTGGATCTCGGGCACCAGGTCGCGGGCAATATCCGCCTCCCGTTGGGTCATGCCGCCTTCGATGCGAAGCGTCTCGACCCAGCGGCGCACGTCCGTGACGGACAGCGCGGCAATGTCGGTGATGCCCACACCGGCAAACTGCACGGCGCGCGCCGTGGCGTTCAGCCGCGTGCCACTGCAGCTCGGGCAGGCCGTGTCGGCCAGGTCTTCCACCTCGGGCTCGGCAAAGGTCTGCTCGCGGCCTTTTTCCTTGTCGTCCTGCACCGAGTCGTCAAACACCTTGCGCTGGTCCTTGGTGAGCTTGACGCCGGTGCCCACGCAGTCGGGGCACCAGCCATGCTTGCTGTTGTAGCTGAACAGGCGCGGGTCCAGCTCGGCATAACTGGTGGCACACACGGGGCAGGCGCGCTTGGTGGAGAACGCCTGCAGCGTGCCAATACCGGCCGTGGGCTGGCCGCCCTCCATGGCTTCACGCAGACCTGTGATGCCTGAGAGAACATGCACCACGCCCTTGCCGTGGGTGAGCGCATCGGCCAGCGCGGTGCGGAGCTGGGCTTCGTTATCGGGCGACACATCGAGGCTGGCCACGGGGAGCTCGATGGTGTGTTCCTTGAAGCGGTCGATGCGCGGGAAGTTGGTAGTGGGCAAGAAGTTGCCATCCACGCGCAGGTGTGTGTAGCCGCGCGGGCGGGCCCAGTCGGCCAGCTCGGTGTACACGCCCTTGCGGTTCATCACCAGCGGCGCGAGCAGGCCGATGTGCTGGCCGCGGAACTGCGTGAGCAATTGCGCGGCGATGCTCTCGGGCGTCTGCGGCTGCACGGCAGCGCCGTCTTTGGTGCAGTGCTGGGTGCCCAGCTTGACGTACAGCAGCCGCAGAAAGTGCCACACCTCGGTGGTGGTGCCCACAGTGGACTTGCGCCCGCCGCGCGACAGGCGCTGCTCGATGGCCACGGTGGGCGGGATGCCGTAGACCGCGTCCACCTCGGGCCGCCCGGCGGGCTGCACGATGGAACGCGCATAGGCGTTCAGCGATTCGAGGTAACGGCGTTGACCTTCGTTGAACAAAATGTCGAACGCCAGCGTGGACTTGCCCGAGCCACTCACGCCCGTCACCACATTGAACTTGCCACGCGGGATGTCCACGCTCAGGTTCTTGAGGTTGTGCTCCTTGGCGTTGACAATTTCAATGGCGTTTTTGGCCGCAGGCGCTAGATCCATATGCGCAAGGTGCTCTGATTTTCGTAGCGCCGCAGCCTTTTCGTGCACCGAGTGGCCGCCCACGCCCAGCGCCAGTTCGTAGTCGCGCAGCGCCTGCCCGGTGTGGGATGTAGCGTGGGCTCGCACGTCCTCGGGCGTGCCCTCGGCCACGATGAGGCCACCCGCATAGCCGCCTTCCGGCCCCAGGTCGATCAGCCAGTCGCTGGCGCGGATCACGTCCAGGTTGTGCTCGATGACGATGAGCGAGTGCCCTGCGTCGATGAGCTTGCGAAGCGCGCGCATGAGCTTGGCGATGTCGTCAAAGTGCAGGCCGGTGGTGGGCTCGTCGAACAGGAACAGGGTGCCCTTGCGCGCCACCGTCTGGCGCGATTTGCTTTGTACGCGTGCAGCCTCGGCCAGAAAACCAGCCAACTTGAGGCGCTGCGCTTCGCCACCCGACAAGGTGGGCACAGGCTGGCCCAGCGCCACGTATTCGAGCCCCACATCCACGATGGGCTGCAGCGCGCGGATCACATCGCGGTCATTGGCAAACACGGCCGCTGCTTCGGCCACGGTCAGGGCCAGAACGTCAGCCACATTCATCGTGCGTCCACCCCGCTCGATGGTGATCTCCAGGATCTCGGGCCGGTAGCGCTTGCCGTCGCAGTCGGGGCAGCGCAGGTACACGTCGGAGAGGAACTGCATCTCCACATGTTCGAAGCCCGAGCCGCCGCAGGTGGGGCAACGCCCGTCGCCGCTGTTGAAGCTGAACTTGGCGGCGGTGTAACTGCGCTGCCTGGACAGCGGCGCCACGGCGAAGAGTTCGCGGATGCTGTCCCACGCGCCCACGTAGCTCACCGGGTTGGAGCGTGCAGTCTTGCCGATGGGCGATTGGTCCACGAACACCACGTCCGACAGGTGGTCGGCGCCCAGCATGCGGTCGTGCGCGCCCGGCGCATCCGTGGCCTTGCCAAAGTGGCGCAGCAGCGCAGGGGCCAGCACGTCCTGGATCAGGCTGGATTTGCCCGAGCCGCTCACGCCCGTCACGGTGACCAGACGCTGCAGCGGGAACTCCACGGTCACATCCTGCAGGTTGTGCTCGCGCGCGCCTTCCAGGATGAGGCGTGGGGTCGATTCCGTCACCATGCGCTTGAATCCAAAGCCCACATGCTTGCGCCCGCCCAGGTAGGCGCCCGTGAGCGTGTCGGCCTTGCGCAGGTCGGCGGTGGTGCCGTCGAACACGATCTGCCCACCCAGGCGGCCCGGGCCGGGGCCCATGTCGATCATGCGGTCGGCCGCAAGCATGACGGCAGGGTCATGCTCCACCACCACCAGGGTGTTGCCCGCGTCGCGCAGGCGCAGCATGGCCTCGGTGATGCGGTGCATGTCGCGCGGGTGCAGGCCGATGCTGGGTTCGTCCAGCACAAACAGCGTGTTAACCAACGAAGTCCCGAGCGCGGTGGTCAGGTTGATGCGCTGCACCTCGCCGCCGCTGAGCGTGCGGCTTTGGCGGTCCAGCGTGAGGTAGCCAATGCCCACGTCGCACAAGTACTTGAGGCGCGTGGTGATTTCTTCGTGCAACAGTTTCAACGCCTGGGCATCGCCGCCCTTGGCGTCGTCACCCACCGGCAACTGCATGCGCGCAAAGAACTGGCGCAGGCGGTCGATGGGCAGCAGCATCAGGTCGTGCAGGCACAGACCGGGCAAGGCCTCCAATTGCTCACGGCTCCATTGCACGCCCTCGGGCAGGAAACGCTTGCCGGGCTCCAGCACCGCATCGGCATCTTCCTTGCGGCCAATGCGCCAGAGCAGGCTTTCGGTCTTGAGGCGTGCACCGGCGCAGGTGGGGCACGGCGTGTAGCTGCGGTACTTGGACAAGAGCACGCGGATGTGCATCTTGTAGGCCTTGCTCTCCAGGTATTCAAAAAAGCGCTTGATGCCGTACCACTGCTTGCTCCACTGCCCGTCCTTGTAGCCCGGCGCGCCGCCGATGACCCATTTCTTCTGATCGTCCGTGAGCTTGTTCCAAGGCGTGTCGCGCGGGATGCCTGCCGCCTCTGCGTGGCGCATGAGGTCGTCCTGCGCTTCCTTCCATGCAGGCGTCTGGATGGTCTTGATGGCACCTGCGCGCAGGGTGAGCTTGTCGTTGGGGATGACCAGACCATAGTCCACGCCGATCACGCGGCCAAAGCCCCGGCAGCTGTCGCACGCGCCCACGGCGGAGTTGAACGAGAAGGCGGAGGGGATGGGATCGCTGTAGCGCAGGTCGCTGTCGGGACAGTGCAGGCCGGTGGAGAAGCGCCAGAGTTCGGGCTCGCCCTCATCCACCAGCCGATAGACGTTCAAGCGCCCGGTGCCGCGTTTGAGCGCCACCTCGATGGCCTCGATCACCCGCACCTTTTCGGCATTGCCCAGGCGGAAACGGTCGGCCACCACATCCAGCACCTTGCGCGGGCCGGTGGGGGTGGCCACTTCGCGCTCGGCCTGCACTTTGGTGAAGCCGCTGGCGGACAGCCACTGCTCCACCTGCTCCGCGCTGGTGTTGGCAGGCAACTCGACCGGGAAGGTCAACACGATGCGGGGGTCACTGGCGGCAGCGCAGCGCGCGGCCAGCTCCGCATAAATGGTCTCGGGCGTGTCATGCCGCACTGGCTGCGCCGTCTGCTTGTCGAACAACTGACCTGCGCGTGCGAACAGCAACTTCAGATGGTCGTTCAACTCCGTCATCGTGCCCACGGTGGAGCGGCTGGAGCGCACGGGGTTGGTCTGGTCGATGGCAATGGCCGGGGGCACCCCTTCGACCTTGTCCACGGCAGGCTTGTCCATACGGTCGAGGAACTGGCGCGCGTAGGCGCTGAAGGTCTCCACGTAGCGGCGCTGGCCCTCGGCATAGAGCGTGTCGAACACCAGGCTGGACTTGCCCGAGCCGCTGGGGCCTGTGACCACCGTGAGTTCGCCGGTGCGGATGTCCAGATCCAGGTTCTTGAGGTTGTGCTGGCGTGCGCCGCGGATACGGATCAGTCCCTGGGTCATGGAAGCAGTCTTTCGGGTGTGAGGCGGGACATTCTAGGGACGCGCCCGGCGTTTGCGCCTGCCCGCGCCGATTACCCCCGAGGCGCGCTGCGGTGCTTTGACCGTGGGCAAAGCAGGGGCAATGGAGCAATGGCTGACGAAAAGCGGGTGTTCTGGCCCGAAACATCGGTTTAGACTGCGGCCTCCACACAAACCCAGAGGAGACCGCCATGACAAAACAATGGCAACTGCGAGCGGCCGGCATGGTCCTGGCGCTGGCGGCCAGTGCAGCCAGCCATGCCCAGATCCTGATCGGCCAGACGGCAGGCTTCAGCGGCCAGGTAGCAGCCGGCGTGAAGGAAACCACGGACGGCGCGCTGCTGTACATCGACGCCATCAACGCCAAAGGCGGTGTCAATGGCCAAAAGATCGAACTGATCTCCCTGGATGACAAGTTCGACCCCAAGCTGGCGGCGGAAAACGCCCGCACGCTGATCGAAGACAAGAACGTCTCGGCCCTGTTCCTCAACCGGGGCACCCCCCACACCGAGGCCATCCTGCCGCTGCTGGACAAGCACGGCGTGGTGCTGGTGGCGCCTTCCACCGGCGCGATGGTGCTGCACCAGCCGGTGCGCAAATACATCTTCAATGTGCGCGCCACCTACCAGCGAGAGGCTGAAAAGGCGATCACCCACCTGGCGTCCATGGGCATCACCCGCGTGGCGCTGGTGTACGCGGACGACAGCTTTGGCGCCGACGGCATTCAGGGCGCACAGAAGGGCCTGGCGACCGCCAAGCTGACGGCGGTGGTGTCCGAAAAGTTCGACCGCGCCAAGCCCGACTTCACCCCCATCGCTGCCAAGGTAACCAAGGCCGATGCGCAGGCAGTGCTGATGGTGGCCTCGGGCTCTGCGGTGGTGGATGCCACCACCGCACTGCGCACGGCGGGCTCGGCCGCGCAGATCGTGACGCTGTCCAACAATGCCTCCAGCGGCTTCATCAAAAGCCTGGGGGCCAACGCGCGGGGCGTGATCGTGACCCAGGTGTTCCCCAACGAACGGGCCGTGACCTACCCGATGGTGAAGGAAGCCCAGGAACTGGCCAAGACCAAGGGGCTCACCGAAATCAGCCCCGCCATGCTGGAAGGCTTTGCCGCCGCCAAGGTGCTGGTGGAAGGCCTCAAGCGCGCGGGCCCCAAGCCCACCCGCGAGAAGATCCAGGTCGCACTGGAGAGCATCAAGAAGCTGGACCTGGGCGGTCTGGAGGTGAACTTCAGCCCCGAGGACCACACCGGGCTGGATTTTGCCGACCTGTCCATCATCGGCACGGACGGGCGCTTCCGCCGCTGAGAGGTCCTCATCGCGCTACGGGTGATGGACCCACCACCCGCTCCACCCTGGCGCAGGTGGTGAGCCCCTGCCACCGGGCCTACGCGTTTTTACAGTTGTCCCGCGCGGGGGCGTCCCTACACTCGGGCGCTCCACACGCAGGAGATAACCCCATGAAGAAGATTGGCCTGGCCGGCGCGTTCTGCGCCCTGGCCGCAGCCCTGGGCATCGGTTCAGCCCACGCACAGATCCTCATTGGCCAGACGGTGGGCATCACCGGATCGGCCGCGGCCACCGTGGCCGAGTCCATGCAGGGCGCAGCCCTCTACATCGACCATGTCAACGCCAGGGGCGGGGTCGGCGGGCAGAAGGTAGAGGTGCTGTCACTGGACGACAAGTTCGACCCCAAGCTGACCCTGGACAACACCCGCACGCTGATCGAACAAAAAGGTGTCATCGGCCTGTTCATGACCCGTGGCACGCCCCACACCCAGGGCATCATCCCGGTGCTGGAGCAGCATGGCGTGCCGCTGGTGGGCCCATCCACCGGGGCGATTGCGCTGCACCAGCCAGTGAGCAAATACGTGTTCAACGTGCGTGCGCCCTACCAGCGCGAAGTGACCAAGGCCATCTCGCACCTGCACACACTGGGCATCCAGCGCATTGGCGTGGTGCATGTGGACGACACATTTGGCGCCGACGGGCTGGCCGGCGCACAGGCGGGGTTCAAGGCAAACAACATCGAAGCGCTGTTCATCGAAAAATTTGACCGCACCAAGCCCGACTACAGCGCCATCGCGCCCCGCGTGGCCGGCAAGCAGCCCCAGGCCGTGATTTTCATCGGCACCGGTGCGGCGGTGGTTGATGGCATCAAGGCCTTGCGCGCCGCGGGCGTTGCCGGCCAGATCGTCACGCTGTCCAACAACGCGTCAGGCGGCTTTGTGAAGGCGCTGGGCGACCAGGCCCGGGGCGTGGTGGTGACGCAGGTGTTCCCGTCCGAGCGCTCGCTCAACTACCCCGTGATCAAGGAGGCCATCGACCTGGCCAAGGCCAGGAACATCGGGGACCTGACGCCCGCCATGCTGGAAGGTTTTGTGAGCGCCAAGGTGTTGGTCGAAGGCCTCAAGCGCGCGGGCGCCAAGCCCGACCGCGCCAAGCTGCATGCGGGGTTGGAGAGCATCCACAAGTGGGACCTGGGCGGGCTGGAGCTGAGCTACAGTCCCACCGACCACAGCGGGCTGGACTTCTCCGACCTGTCCATCATCGGCACGGACGGCCGCTTCAAGCGCTGACACGGCACAGGCGCCCCGCGCCACACGAAGACAAGACACCAAAAAAAGGCCCTGCCAGCAATCGCTGGCAGGGCCTTTGTCATGCCGGGCAGTGCGCTTATTGCGCGCTGGCAGCCGATGCGGGGGCAGCAGCTGGCGCAGGTGCCGCTGCGGGCGCGGCCGCACTGGCGGGTGTCTCGGGGGCATGCACCGCATCGGCACCGTGTTTTTCACCGCCCATGTCGGCCTTGTCGCCCGCCGTGATGATCACGTACATCGACAAGGCGGCAAACAAGACGAAGCCAACAACAATCTTCCACATATCAATATCTCCTGGGATGGGTTTGTTCAATCAAGGGGCCTGGCTGACGCGCAGGGTTGTGGGTTGTACTGGTGCGCGGCACAAGCCCCTTGATGGAACACAGGGCCCGACCCTTGCGGGGCGGGCCCTGTACACCGGTCAGTAACGATCAGTCGTTGGCGTAGATGTCCACGTCCTTGGTTTCCTTGATGAACAGGCCACCAATCACTACCGTGGCACCGGCGATGATGATGGGGTACCACAGGCCGTTGTACATGTTGCCGGTCTGGGCCACGATGGCAAACGCCGTGGTGGGCAGCAGGCCGCCGAACCAGCCGTTACCAATGTGGTACGGCAGGGACATGGACGTGTAGCGGATGCGGGTGGGGAACATTTCCACCAGCATGGCGGCGATGGGGCCGTACACCATGGTCACCAGCAACACCAGGTAGGTCAGGATGATGGTGACCATCACCTTGTCGATACGGGCAGGGTCTGCCTTGGTGGGGTAGCCCGCAGCCTTCAGGGCATCGGCCACAGCCTTCTTGAACTCGCCATCTTTCTTCTTGGCTTCGTCAGCGGGCAGGCCCTTGCTGGTGTACGAGGCGATGACGGTTTCACCGATCTTGATGGAGGCGGGGGTGCCCGCGGCGCCCACGGCGTTCTCGTAGCTCACTGAGGCGCCAGCCAGCACCTGCTTGGCGATGTCGCACGAGCTGGTGAACTTGGTGGTACCTGTGGGGTTGAACTGGAACGAGCATTCCTTGGGGTCTGCCGTCACGATCACCTGATTCTTGGCCTGGGCTTCAGCCAGGGCAGGGTTGGCCGCCTTGGTCAGTGCGCCAAACACGGGGAAGTAGGTCAGCGCGGCCAGCAGGCAGCCTGCCAGGATGATGGGCTTGCGGCCAATCTTGTCCGACAGCGAACCGAAGACGATGAAGAACGGCGTGCCAATCAGCAGCGACACGGCCACAAAGATGTTGGCAGTGGCGCCATCGACCTTCAGTGCTTGCGTCAGGAAGAACAGCGCATAGAACTGGCCCGAGTACCAGACCACAGCCTGGCCTGCCGTCAGGCCTACCAGTGCCAAGATCACGATCTTCAGGTTCTTCCACTGGCCGAAGGACTCGGTCAGCGGGGCCTTGGAAGTCTTGCCCTCGGCCTTCATCTTCTGGAACGCAGGCGACTCATTCATCGACAGACGGATCCAGACCGAGATGGCCAGCAGCAGGATCGATACGATGAACGGAATGCGCCAGCCCCAATCACCAAAGGCTTCTTCGCCCAGCACGGTGCGGGTGCCCAGGATCACCATCAGCGACAGGAACAGGCCCAGCGTGGCGGTGGTCTGGATCCAGGCGGTGTAGGCGCCGCGCTTGCCGTGCGGTGCGTGCTCGGCCACATAGGTGGCAGCACCGCCGTATTCACCGCCCAGTGCCAGGCCTTGCAGCAGGCGCAGGGCAATCAGGATGACGGGAGCGGCCACACCGATGGACGCGTAGGTCGGCAAGATGCCCACGATGAAGGTGGACAGGCCCATGATCAGGATGGTGACCAGGAACGTGTACTTGCGGCCGATCATGTCGCCCAGGCGGCCGAAGAAGATGGCGCCGAAGGGACGAACAATGAAGCCCGCCGCAAACGCCAGCAGCGCGAAGATGAACGCCGAACCGGCATCCAGACCGCTGAAGAACTGCTTGGCGATGATGGCTGCGAGCGAGCCGTACAGGTAAAAGTCGTACCACTCGAAAACGGTGCCGAGCGACGAGGCGAAGATGACCTTCCTCTCTTCGGGCGACATCGGCCGCGGTGCGGGATGAACAGTTGCCATGGTGTGTGTCTCCTATTGGTGTTACAGACCGCACTGCGGCGGGCTGCACGCATTCTTGGAGATGGCACTGACCACCCTCTGACGCGAAACCAACAAGAGCTTTCATCAAACTGACCGCTCTCTGACAACTTAGGGTGAAACCCGCATCACCCCTTTCAGCATCCGGAAATTACTCAGGGCTTGCCGGGTAAACCCGATGGGAGCTGGCTGACAGCGTCCCAGGCGGGGCCGTCGAACCAGGCGTCGCCATCGAGGTAGGCACGCAGCATGGGCAGGCCGTCCAGCCCCCAGAACAGCTTGCCGTCCACACCGAACGCGGGCACGCCAAACACACCGGCTGCTTGCGCGGCTTCGGTGTTGGCACGCAGCAAGGCCTTGGGGCCGTCGCTGTTCACGTCCTGCCCGGGGCGCACCTGCTCCGCCAGCGCCTCGGCCAGCGTGGCCAGGCGCGCAGGGTCCAGCGCGTCGGCGCCGCCTTGCCACACGTGCAGCAACACCGTGCCCGCCACGTAGCGGTTGATGCTGCCGTCGTCGCTGCAGGCCAGGGCCTGGCGCAGCAGGGGCAGCGGGTTGAACGGGTGGCGCGCAGGCATCTGCAGTGGCGTGCCTTGCGCATGGCCCAGCCAGGTCACATGGCGGTAGGTCCAGTCGCGCTTGGGGGCAATGCCCGCAGGGCCGGGGTTGCCGTGCTGCTGCAGCAGGGCACCCAGCAGCACGGGCTGGTAGGTCACGCTGTAGGTCAGCCCTTCCAGCACCTCGGGCAAGCGCTCAAACGCCAGCCAGGCATAGGGGGAAATGAAGTCCAGGTAGAACGTGATGCGCTTCATGCCTCGGTCTCCGGCACGGGCCATGCAATGCCGGCGCGTTGCAACAACTGCGCCCAGATGGCGCGCCGCTGCGGAGCGTCGGCACGCGACCAGGCGCGGATTTCATCCAGCGTGCGAAAGCAGCCTTCGCAGTGGCTGCGGTCGGGCGTCATGCGGCACACCGAAATGCAGGGCGAAGGCACTGGCTCGGCACTTTTGGGGTCAAATTGGCCGGTAGCGCTAGTCTCTTTTGCCTTGGCAGCTAGCAAATCAATAGCATTCATGAGGCCGCCTGGGGCGCAGACGCGTCCGCCACCGGTGCTTGCACCACGTCCACGACGGGTGCGCCCGTCAGGCGCTGCAGGTCGCTGGGGTGCAAGGGGAACACACCGTGGGGGTGGCCTGCTGCGGCCCACACCACGTCAAAGCGCAGCAGGTCCTGGTCGATGAGCGTGACGGGCGGCGTGGCATGCGCCACGGGCGACACGCCGCCAATCGAGAAGCCGGTGCGCGATTTCACAAACTCGGCATCGGCCCGGCCGATCTTGCCGCCCACATGGGCTTCCACCTTTTTCTCGTCCACGCGGCGGTCGCCCGAGGTAACCACCAGCACCGCAGCATCGTCGCTCTTGCGCCGGAAGATGATGCTCTTGGCCACCTGCCCCACCAGGATGCCCAGCGCATCGGCGGCCTGCTGTGCGGTGCGTGCGGCATCGTCCAGCATCTGCGGCAGGTGCGGGTGGCCGCGCCGCTGCAGTTCGGCAGCCACACGCTGTACGCCCTCGGGCAGGTTCTTCAGTTCGGCTCCACACATTCGCGTTGTCTCCAGCAGGTCCACAGGGGGGGCGTGATTCGGTCGGGTCTCCCTCCATTTTGCCGCGCGCCATGGCCTCCCTGGCACCCCGGCCCGCATGTCCCTGCACGGCGCTCCGGCACCGGGGCCAAATCCGGCCACTTTACAAACAGGAAATGTGTGCGCCCCACAATGCGCTGAACCTTCCCAACCCTACCGCTCCCACGCCCATGAACGATGCTGCGTTGTCCCCGCTGTGCCCGAGCCTGCCCGCGACCTCCCCTGCCAACACTGTGCCGGGCCGCCCCGCCCTCGGGGCATTGCCATGCCGGGGAGCGTTGCTGGGGCTGCTGCTGATCGCGGGCATCTTGTCCGGCTGCAGCAAACCCAACGAGGCCCCCGCACCGGCCAA
Organism: Acidovorax sp. GW835-FHT14G06; assembly: GCF_058793595.1. NCBI lineage: Bacteria > Pseudomonadati > Pseudomonadota > Betaproteobacteria > Burkholderiales > Comamonadaceae > Acidovorax > Acidovorax sp. GW835-FHT14G06. The sequence continues at coordinate 48,757 of NZ_JBXAGA010000014.1, read as the reverse complement.
GGCTGCCCCTGAAGTGGGCGTGGTCACGCTCAAGCAGCAAAGCCAGCAGCTCGAAGCCGCCCTGCCCGGCCGCACCCGCGCCTCGCTCACGGCCGAGGTGAGGCCCCAGGTGTCGGGCATTCTGCAAAAGCGCCTGTTCACCGAAGGGATGCTGGTGCGCCAAGGCCAGCCGCTGTACCAGATCGATGACGCCTCGCTGCGGGCCACCGAAGCCAGCGCTCAGGCAGCCCTGGCCAAGGCCGAGGCCACAGCGCGCACCCAGGAGGCCACGGCCAAGCGCAACGCGGAGCTGGTGAAGATCGACGCCATCAGCCAGCAGGCCTTTGAAGAAAGCCAGGCCGCCGCAGCCCAGTCGCGCTCCGACGTGGCCGTGGCCCAGGCCAACCTGGCTACCGCCCGCATCAACCTCAAGTACAGCCGCATCGAGGCACCGATCAGTGGACGCACCAGCCTGTCCAACGTGACGCCGGGGGCACTGGTCACGGCCAACCAGGCCGATGCGCTGACCTCCATCGTCCAGCTTGATCCGATGTACGTGGACTTCACCCAGTCCACCACCGAGCTGATGCAGTTGCAGCGGGACTGGGACGCTGGCCGCTTCCAGAAGGTCGAGGGCGACAAGATCCCCGTGCGCATCCGCCTGGATGACGGCACCGAGTACGCGCAACGCGGCCAGCTGCAGTTTGCCGGCGTGATCGTGAACGCCACCACCGGCACCGTCACGCTGCGCGCCGTGGTGCCCAACCCCAAAGGCACGCTGATGCCCGGCATGTACGTACAGGCGCTGCTGCCCACCGGGCTCGCGCCCGAAGCGCTGCTGGTGCCCCAGCAGGCCGTGACCCGCGACCTCACCGGCAAGCCCAGCGTGCTGGTGGTCAAGGACGGCGATGTGGTGGAAAAACGCCCGATCAGCATCGACCGGGCGGTGGGCAACCAGTGGCTGCTGCAAGGCGGGCTGGCTGCCGGCGAGCGCGTTGTGACCGAAGGGTTCCAGCGCGTCAAACCGGGCGACAAGGTGCGCGCGGTGGAGGTGGACCCCAAAGCACCCGCCAAGGGCCGCAAGGGAGCCCCAGGCGCCGACGCACCGCCCGCTGCAGGTGCCGCGCCCGCCTCGGCCCCTGCCCCAGCGGCCTCCCGCTGAGCACGAAGGACGCAGCACATGGCTCAGTTCTTTATCAACCGGCCCATTTTTGCCTGGGTCATCGCCATCATCATCATGCTGGGCGGTGCGCTGTCCATCGTCACGCTGCCGCTGGAGCAGTACCCCGACATCGCTCCGCCACGCGTGACCATCGGCTCGCAATACACCGGCGCCTCGGCCGAGACGGTCGAAAACTCGGTCACGCAGATCATCGAGCAGCAGCTCAAGGGCATCGACAACATGCTCTACATGAGCTCGACCTCGGATGCCTCGGGCCGCTCGCGCACCACGCTCACCTTCGCGCCCGGCACCAACATCGACGTGGCGCAGGTGCAGGTGCAAAACAAGCTGCAGGCCGCCACCAACCGCCTGCCCGACGCCGTCAAGAGCCGGGGAGTGTTCGTCAACAAGGGCGGGCAGGACTTCCTGGTCACTTACAGCTTCTTCTCCAAAGACCCCTCGATGAGCGCCGTGGACATCGGCGACTTCCTGACCAGCAGCCTGGTGGACGTGATCGGCCGCATCGACGGTGTCGGTGACGTGACGGTGTTCGGCACCAACTACGCCATGCGCATCTGGATGGACCCGGCCAAGATGGAGAAGTACGCGCTGATGCCGTCGGACCTGGTCAATGCGCTCAACGCCCAGAACGCCCAGGTGTCTGCCGGCCAGCTGGGCGCCCTGCCGGCGGTGTCCGACCAGCAGCTCAACGCCACCATCACTGCCCGCACCAAGCTCAAGACGGTGGAGCAGTTCGAGGCCATCGTGCTCAAGTCGGCGCTCGATGGCTCAGTGGTCACCGTCAAGGACGTGGCCCGCGTGGAGCTGGGCGCCGAGAACCTGACCGTGAAGGCCAAGCTCAATGGCATGCCCGGTGCGGGCATGGGCATCGTGCTGGCCGACGGCGCCAACGCCATGCAGGTGGCCGATGCCATTGCCGCCAAGCTGGCCGAGCTCAAGCCCTACTTTCCCAACCAGATCGACTACTTCGTGAGCTCGGACTCCACGCCCTTCGTGCGCGCGTCCATCAAGGAAGTGGTCAGCGCACTGGGCGAAGCCATGATCCTGGTGGTGATCGTGATGTTCGTGTTTTTGCAGAACTTCCGCGCCACGCTGTTCCCCGCCATTGCCGTGCCGGTGGTGCTGCTGGGCACCTTCGGGGTGCTGTCGCTGGCGGGGTATTCGATCAACACGCTGACCATGTTTGCCATGGTGCTGGCCATCGGCCTGCTGGTGGACGATGCGATCGTGGTGGTCGAAAACGTCGAGCGGGTGATGCACGAGACCGGCCAGTCGGCCAAGGAGGCCACCCGCCAGTCCATGCGCGAAATCACGCCCGCCCTGGTGGGCATCGGGGTCACGCTGTCAGCGGTGTTCGTGCCCATGGCGTTCTTTGGCGGCTCCACGGGCGTGATCTACCGGCAGTTCTCCATCACCATCGTGGCAGCCATGGCGCTGTCGGTGTTTGTGGCGCTGACCCTCACCCCGGCGCTGTGCGCCACGCTGCTCAAGCCCGCAGCCGCGTCTGCCGGGCATGACCGGCCCATCCGGCGCGGCCTGCTAGGCCTGAACGACCGGTTCTTCCGCTGGTTCAACCACCATTTCGACGCCACCTCGGCACGCTACCAGGGCACGGTGGCCTACACGCTGCGCCGCACCAAGCGCATGGTGCTGATCTTTCTGGCGGTGTGTGGCGTGGTGTGGCTGCTCATGGCGCGCCTACCCACATCCTTCCTGCCCGACGAAGACCAGGGCTTCCTGTACGTGAACGTGAACCTGCCCTCGGGCGCCGCCGATGCGCGGCTGCAGAGCGTGCTGGACCAGGTGCGCGACTACTTTGCGCAGCAGCCCGATGTGCTGAGCTTCTACCAGGTCTCGGGCATCAACGGAGACCAGGCCTCGGCCCGCGGCTTTGTGCGCCTCAAGCCCTGGGAAGACCGTACGCTGCCCAACCAGGCCGCCGCGCAGATTGCCTACAAGGCCACGCGCGACCTGGCCTCCATCCGCGATGCGCGGGTGCTGGTCGTCATGCCGCCGGCCGTGCGGGGCCTGGGCTCCAGCTCGGGCTTCAACTTCGTGATCAAGGACATGAACGGCCTCGGCCACCAGGCGTTGCTGGCGGCCACCAACACCTTCCTGACCGAGGCGCGCAAGCGGCCCGAACTGACCAACCTGCGCATGACCAACCTGGAAGATGCCAGCGAGCTGCGCCTGGAGATCGACGACCGCAAGGCCGCCGCGCTCGGGCTGTCGTACAACGACATCAACAGCGTGCTCTCCAGCGCCATTGGCGGCACCTACGTGAACGACTTCCTGAACAACGAACGGGTCAAGCGCGTGTACATCCAGGGCGACGCTCCGGCGCGCATGCTGCCGCAGGACGTGGCGCGCTGGAGCGTGCGCAACAGCAAGGGCGAGATGGTGCCGTTTGGCGCGTTCTCCACCAGCTACTGGGCCTACGGCTCGCCGCAGCTGCTGCGCTACAACGGCAACCCGGCGTACGAGCTGGAAGGCCGCGCCGCACCAGGCGTTAGCTCGGGCGCAGCCATGAAGATCGTGGAAGACATCCTGCGCACGCTGCCTCCCGGCATTGGCTACGAGTGGACGGGCGCCTCGCTGCAAGAACGCCAGTCGGGCGCCCAAGCCCCCATGCTGTACGCGATCTCGATCCTCTTCGTGTTCCTGTGCCTGGCGGCTCTGTACGAGAGCTGGACCGTGCCGCTGTCGGTGATCCTGGCCGTGCCGCTGGGTGTGGTGGGGGCGCTCGCCGCCACCTACACCCGGGGCCTCACCAACGACGTGTACTTTCAGGTGGGGCTGCTGACCACGGTGGGGCTGGCGTCCAAAAACGCGATCCTGATCGTGGAGTTTGCTGTGCAGCTGCAGGAGCAGGGCAAGAACCTGTTTGACGCCATCGTCGCGGCCGTGCGCCTGCGCCTGCGGCCCATCCTGATGACCTCGCTGGCGTTCGGCTTCGGGGTGATCCCGCTGGCCATCGGCACCGGCGCGGGTGCAGGCGGTCGGGTGGCCATCGGTACCGCCGTGCTGGGCGGCATGCTGGCTTCCACCGTGCTGGGCATCTTCCTGGTGCCGGTGTTCTTCCTGCTGATCCGCCGCTGGTTCAAGAGCCGGTCGCGCAGCGAAGACAACGCACCGCCACCGCCTGCCACCACCCTAGCGCACCCCACTCAGGAGAGCGCAGCATGACGCGCCCACCCTTTTCGCCACGCCGCCAGCGCCGGACTGCCGCCATCGCTGCAGCCCTGGCCACCACCGCACTGATCGCGGGCTGCAACCTGGCCCCCGTGCACCAGACCACCGCCCTGCCGGTGCCTGACACCTTGGGCACCACCAGCGGACAGCCGGCCGTGGCCAGCGATGCTAGCCTGCAGGCGGCAGCGGCGCTGGGCTGGGTGCAGGCCCAGCCGCTGCGCGATGTCATTGCCCTCGCGCTGTCGAACAACCGCGACCTGCGCGTGGCCGTCGAGACCATCGAACGGGCCCGCGCCCAGTACGGCATCACCCGCGCCGACTTGTTGCCCAGCGTCACCGCGCAGGCGCAGGCCAGCCGCGCGCGCACCGCCGCCGGCATGAGCAGCGCCACAGCCGCTGCGCAGGTGGCCACGCAGTACACGGCACAACTGGGGTTTGCCAGTTACGAGATCGACTTCTGGGGCCGCGTGCGCAACCTCAACGAGGCAGCGCTGCAGCAGTTTCTGCAGAGCCAGCAGAACCAGCGCAACATCCAGACGGGCCTGATCGCCGATGTGGCCAACGCCTGGCTCACCCTGGCCGCCGACGAAGCCCGGCTGCAACTGGCGCGCGACACCCTGGCCAGCCGCGAAAAGGCCTATGCGCTGACCGAACGCATCCACGCCATCGGCTCCACATCGGGACTGGTGCTGGCCCAGGCGCAGACCACGGTGGACGCGGCACGCGGCGATGTGGCGACCTACCTGGCGCAGGTGGAGCGCGACCGCAACGCACTGCAATTGCTGGTGGGCGGCCCGGTGCCTGCGGCCCTGTGGCCCACCGCCAGCACGCTGCGTGCTGACGCGCAGGCCCCGGCGGTCTTGCAGCCCGTGCCGGTGCCGCTGGCGTCCAACGTGCTGCTCGCCCGGCCCGACGTGCAGGCCGCCGAAAATGCCCTGCGCGCCAGCGAAGCGAACATCGGCGCTGCGCGGGCGGCCCTGTTCCCCACCATCAGCCTCACGGCCAATGTAGGCACTGGCAGCCGCGAGCTGGATGGCCTGTTTGGTGCAGGCAGCGGCACCTGGAGCTTTGTGCCGCTGGTCCGCCTGCCCATCTTCGACGCCGGCCGCAACCGCGCCAACGTGCAGGTGGCCGAGGCCAACCAGCGCATCGCGGTGGCCCAGTACGAAAAGGCTGTGCAGACCGCGTTCCGCGAGACCGCCGATGTGCTGGCCGACCGCGCGCAGTGGGACGAGCGCATTGCCGCACAGACGCGGCTGGTGGCCTCCACCCAGAAAGCGTTCGACCTGTCGGAGGCGCGTTTCAAGGCCGGGGTGGACAACTACCTCACGGTACTGGATGCGCAGCGCAGCCTGTATGCGGCGCAGCAGACCCTCATCGGTCTGCGCCAGGCCGAGCAGGTCAACCGCGTGACGCTCTGGAAAGTGCTGGGAGGCACCCCGGACGCCGGTTGACGACGGCCGGGTGCAGAGGGATCAACAGTCAGCCCGCGCGCTTGGTCAGCAAGGCATTGGCCGCGCGTGAGTTGGGCTTGCGATCCAGGAAGCCGCTGATGTAGGCCCCGGCATCGATGAGGAGATCCAGGTCGATGCCGGTCTCAATGCCCATGCCGTGCAGCATGTAGACCACATCCTCGGTCGCCACGTTGCCGGTGGCGCCCTTGGCATAAGGGCAGCCGCCCAGACCCGCCACGGACGACTGGAAGTTCCACACGCCCAGTTCCAGCGCGGCGAGCGTATTGGACAGTGCCTGTCCGTAGGTGTCGTGGAAGTGGCCCGACACATCGTCAATGCCAAAGTGCTGCAGCGTCGCCTCCAGCGCCTTCTGCACCTTGCGCGGGGTGCCCACACCAATGGTGTCAGCCACATCCACGCGCTGCACGCCAATGCCCTGGAGCAAGCCAGCCAGGTAGGCCACGCGCTCAGGGGCAATGTCGCCTTCGTACGGGCAGCCCACGGTGCAGCTCATGGCGCCGCGCACACGGATGCCGGCGGCCAATGCTGCCTCCACTACCGGGGCAAAACGCTCGATGCTCTCGGCAATGCTGCAGTTGATGTTGCGCTGGCTGAAGGCCTCGCTGGCGGAGCCGAAGACAACGATCTCGTCGGGCTGGTCCAGCACGGCCGCCTCAAAGCCCTTGAGGTTGGGCGTGAGCACCGAATACGCCACGCCTGGCTGGCGGGTGATGCCCCTCATCACCTCGTGGTTGTCGGCCATCTGCGGCACCCACTTGGGGCTGACGTAGCTGGTGACTTCGATCTCTTTCAGGCCGGCCTGCTGCAGGCGGTGCACCAGCTCGATCTTGACGGCGGCGGGCACCGGGGTCTTTTCGTTCTGCAGGCCGTCGCGGGGGCCAACGTCGATGAGGCGGACACGGGAGGGAATGCTCATGGGGCTACCAAGTGGTGGATCAAGGAATGCCGCCATTGTCTCGCCACCGCCTCCACAGGGCCACCCCATATCGTGCCAGACCATTCGCCGGACGCGCCATCAGCCAGCCCGAGTGTGATCACCCTCAACCTCCTGCCGCAGCAAGGCCACCATGGCCTGCGCCGCCAGCGACAGCGGCCGCCCGCGCAGCGTGATCAGCCCGATGGGCCGGTGCAGCACGGGCGCCTTGAGCGGGCGTGTGACCACCTCGGGCCGGCGCACCACCTGGGCGGCCAGCTCGGGCAGCGCGCTCACACCCAGCCCCGCCGCCACCATGGCCGCAATGGTGGCCAGGTGCTCCACCTCGTAGCGGGGTTCAAAGCGGATGCGATGCGTCAGCAAGGCCTCTTGCGCGTACTGCCGCACGCTGGTGCCCGCAGGCATGGAGATGTGGTGCAGCTCGGCCACCTCGGCCCAGGCGATGGCACCCCGCCCACGGGCCAGGGTGTGCGTGCGCTGCATCAGCAGCACAAACCGATCGGACACCAGCGGGGTGTAGTCCAGATCCGCATAGGCGGGGTTGGCGGCGGTGAGGGCAAAGTCCACGCGCCCGGCACGCACCATGTCAAACGCCGGGCCCGCCAGGCTGTCGATCAGCTCCATCTGCACGCCCGGGTGCTGTGTGGCGAACCGGGCAAACGCGCGGGGTACGGCCCCGGCTGCCAGCGACGGCAGCGCCGCCAGCGCAATGCGACCCACCTGCAGCTGCGCCACCTCCTGCACGCGGCGCACGGTCTCCTCCATCTGGTGGCGCAGAAACCGCGCCTGCTCGGCAAACACCTCGCCCGCCAGCGTGAGCTGCACGGTGCGCGTGGTGCGCTCAAACAGGCGCACGTCCAGCATCTCCTCCAGCCGCGCCACCGTGCCCGACACGGCCGACTGCGACAGGTGCATCTGCAAGGCTGTGCGCCGAAAGCTCAGCGTCTCGGCCAGGGAGAGGAACACATCCACCTCGCGGGCGGACCAATTGATCTTCATAGCCGATCAGTCTATCGAAAAAGACGTCTGGACCGCGCAATGCAGGCCCCCTAGACTGAATTCAAGGCAAGCACACCGCTTGAGCAAATTGAGAAGAACAAGGAGACACGATGGAGAACAGTTCGCCGCGCAACGCACGCACCGTGGTGGTGGGCGGAGGCACCATGGGGGCCGATGTGGCTGTGGTGCTAGCCCGGGGCGGCGCGCAGGTCACGGTGGTGGACCCCCACGCCGCACGCCGCGACTACCTGTTGCCCCACATTGCACAAGAGCTTGCCGCCGCAGGCCAGGCCACCCATGCCGGCGCGGTGCAGGTATGCGCCAGCCTGCAGGACGTTGACTGGAACGGCGTGGTGCTGGTGGTCGAATGCATCACCGAGCAACTGGCCGCCAAGCAAAAGCTGTTTGCCCTGCTGGAAACCGTAGCGCCCCCCAATGCCGTGCTGGCCAGCAACAGCTCGGGCTTTCCCATTAGCGCCATCGCGCAGGGCCTGGCCACGGCCCAGCGCATGCTGGGCCTCCACTTCTTCATGCCCGCGCACTTGGTACCGCTGGTGGAGGTGGTACTGGGCGAGCGCAGCGACCCGGAGCTGGGCACCTGGCTGCACGCCTTCATGCGCGGCTGCGGCAGCGTGCCGGTGCTGGTCAAGAAGGACAAGCCGGGCTTTCTGGCCAACCGCATGCAGCACGCCCTGTCGCGCGAGGCGTTTGCGCTCATCGACGAAGGCATTGCCTCGCCCGAGGACGTGGACGCCGCCGTGCGCTTCGGCTTCGGTTTCCGGTTCCTCGCTGCAGGCCCGGTGCTGCAGCGCGACCATGCAGGCATTGAGGTGCACACCGCCGCCGCAGCCACCATGTACCCCACGCTGTCCAACACGGACGTGCCCGCCCAGGCCTTGCGCGACAAGGTGGCCCAGGGCCAGCTCGGCATGAAGACCGGCAAGGGCTTTTTCGACTGGCCCGAAGACCGCAAGCTGGCCGAGCGCGCGCGCTACGACACTCTGCTGCGCCAGGGCCTGGCCCTGCTGGCCAGCGAGCTGCCCACCATCGAGGCCCCCACCAATACCTCATCGACTGACACCCCATCGACCACCGGAGCCCGCGCATGAGTGCATCGCCCGCCACCTCCAGCCAGTGGGCCGACCCACTGATCGTGACCGTGGCGCCCAACGGCGCCTACAAGCAGCCTGCCGACCATCTGGCCGTGCCCATCACACCGGCCACGCTGGCCACCACGGCCAAGGCCTGCCTGGACGCGGGAGCGGCCATGCTGCACATGCACATCCGCGACGCGCAAGGCCGCCACAGCCTTGATGTGGAGGGCTACCGCGAGGCGCAGCGCGTGGTGCGCCAGGCTGTGGGCGACGCGATGGTCATCCAGATCACCAGCGAAGCCGCAGGCGTGTACCAGGCCCCCGCGCAGATCGCCATGGTGGAGGCCCTGCAACCCGAGGCCGTGTCCATCGGCCTGCGCGAAATCGACAAGCCCGAGATCGGCGAAGCCGGTTTGCAGCGCTTCTTTTCAGACCTGGCGCAGCGCCGCACCATGGTGCAGGTCATCCTGTACGACGTGGCCGACCTGCGCCGCTGGCAGGCCTTGCGCGCCAGTGGCGTGGTGCCCGATGCGCCGTGGTTCCTGCTGTTTGTGCTGGGCCGCTACAGCGCGGGGCAGACCTCCAGCCCGCGCGATCTGCTGCCCTTCCTGGCTGCCCACGAAGGCCCGGAGCCCTGGGCCGTGTGCGCCTTTGGTGCTGCAGAAAACACCTGTATCACTGCCGCCACACTGTTTGGAGGACATGCGCGGGTCGGCTTTGAAAACAACCTGCTGTGCAAGGACGGCAGCGTGGCCCCCGACAACACCGCGCTGGTGCGCCAGGCCGTCGATGCCGCCGCCGCGCTGGGCCGCCCGCTGGCCACCGCAGCCGATATCCGGCAGCGTTTTGGCGCAGGCTGAGCTGCTCCGCCCGACAGCGCGCCCTATCCATTGACATCAACCCGCAGCAGACGGGCTTTATCCATCCCCCAGGAGACAGACATGCAACACCGCCCAATTTCCTCGCGCATGCCCCGCGCCACCCGCCGCACCGTGCTGCACGCAGCCCTTGCCGTCCCCCTGGCCCTAGGCCTGGCGGGCCAGGCCGCCGCACAGTCGACCGCCACCGCTTTCCCCAGCAAGACCATCCGCTTTGTGGTGCCCTACCCACCCGGTGGCCCCACCGACCTGATGGCCCGCATGCTGCAGCCCGAGCTGCAAAGCCGCCTGGGCGTGACCGTGGTGGTAGACAACAAGGGCGGTGCTGGTGGCAACACGGGCAGCGCCGAGGTCGCCAAGCAGGCACCAGCCGACGGCCACACCCTGCTGCTGGCCGCCAGCGGCCCGATGGCGGTCAACCCGTCGCTGTACGCCAGCATGCCGTTCAACCCGCTGACCGATCTGGCGCCGGTGATCCAGCTGTCGGCGTTCCCGTTGGTGCTCGAAGTGCACCCCTCGCTGGGCGTCAAGACACTGGCCGAGTTCCTGGCCATGGCCAAGGCCGGCAAGCCAGTGCTGAGCTACGCGTCTGCCGGTAACGGCACACCTCAGCACCTGGCGGGCGAGCTGTTCAACACCACGGCGGGCGTGAAGATGGGGCATATCCCTTACCGGGGCGCAGGCCCCGCGCTCAACGACCTGATCGGCGGGCAAGTGAACGTGATGTTCGACATCGTCGGCAGCTCGTTACCCCACATCCAGGCGGGCAAACTCATCCCGCTGGCCGTCACGTCGAGCGAGCGTGCCAAGGTCCTGCCCAACGTACCCACCATGGCCGAGGCTGGCATTGCGGGCTACCAGATCACGGGCTGGCACGGCATTGCAGTGCGCGCAGGCACACCGCAGGCCACCATCGACAAGCTCAACGCCACGGTCAACGCCATCGTCAAGGAGCCCGCCTTCCGCGCCAAATGGGAAGCCATCGGCACGCCGGTGGTGGCGGGCAGCGCGGCCGACTTCGGTGCACTGATCAAGGCCGACGCGCAGCGCCTGGGCAAGCTGGTGCGCGATGCTGGCGTGACAGTGGATTGAACACCGCGCGTCGGGGTTCTCTGGCTCAGTAGCCGCGTGCGGGGTTCACCACACCCGCCACGGCCTCGCCGTGCTGCAGTGCCACCATCTTGCGCGCAATCTGCGCAATGCTTTCGTCGCGCAGCGTGCGCGCCGAAGTGTGGGGCGTGATGGTGATGCGTGGGTGGTTCCAAAATACGTGGCCTGCGGGCAGCGGCTCGGTGCGGAACACATCGAGCGTGGCACCCGCCACGTGGCCGCCGCCTACGGCGGCGATCAAGTCTTCGTCCACCAGGTGCGCGCCGCGCGCTACATTGATCACGTAAGCGCCGGGCAACAGGCGGGCGAGCGTGTCTTTGTTGATGACGTTGGTCGTGTCAGGTGTGAGGGGCAGCAGGTTGACCAGCACGCGGCTGGCGGCCAGAAAGTCGTTGAACTGCTCCGCACCCGTGAAGGCGCGCACACCATCGATGGCCTTGGGGCTGCGGCTCCAGCCGTTGATGGGAAAGTCAAACAGTGCCAGCGTCTTGGCCACACGTTCGCCCAGTACGCCCAGGCCCATCACGCCGATGGGGAAATCGCTGCGCATTCGGGGCTTGCGGTAGCCCCAACGGCCGGCGGCCATGTCAGCCTCGTAGCCATCAAACTCCCGAAAGTGGCGGATGACCGCATGGCTCACGTACTCGGCCATCTGCACGGCCATGCCCGCATCGTCCAGCCGCACCACCAATACATGGGGTGGCAGGCGCAGCTTGAGCAACCCATCCACACCCGCGCCGATGTTGAATAGCGCCTTGAGGCCCGGCTGCTCGTCCATGAACTGCTGGGGCGGCGCCCAGACCACGGCGTAGTCGGCCTGCGGCGCGCCCGGTTGCCACACGGAAACATCAGCGCCAGGCAATGCGGCGGACAGGCCCTGGAGCCAAGGGTCGGCCTTGGTGTCGGTACAGCAAAAAGTGATTTTCATGGCGCCTAAGGGTAGCCGCATCGGGCACCTCGCGCTGTCACCTGCAGGGCGCCCTGGAGCCGATCAGGCCTTTTCGGCCGCCACCAGCTTGAGCAGCTCGGCCCCTTCGGTGACCTGGTCGCCGGGCGCGTACAGCAGCTCCTGCACCACACCGTCGGCCGGGGCGGCGATGGTGTGCTCCATCTTCATGGCCTCCATCACCGCCAGAGGCTGGCCTTTGGCGACCTTGTCGCCCGCCTTCACGGCGAACGACACCACCTTGCCGGGCATGGGGGCGGTGAGGCGCCCACCTTCAGCTGCGGCCTCGCCCGCGTGGGCCAGCAGGTCGATGGCGGTGATCTGCGTGGCGCCCAGCGGGGTGAACACGTGGTCTACCTCACCTTGCGCATAGACCGCGGCGCGCGTGCGCTGGCCGGCAAACTGCAGTTCAATGCCTTCGGCCTTAGCGGAAAACACCAGCGGTCCGGCCACGGCGTGCTCTCCCTCACCCACCGTCAGGTGCAGGCTGCCGCCACGCTCGTAGTTCAGCCAGGCCTTGGCATGTTCGCCACCAAACTCAAACTCAAACCGGCGCTGCACCACACCATGCGTGTGGAAACCATCGCGGCGGCTGAACGGGTCCACGCCTTCGGTGGCGCGCTCATTCAGCAAGGTCTGCGCCACGGCAGCTGCGGAAGCCAGCGGCAGGCCGACGGGCTCCTGGTGGAACAGCACGGCCTGTTCGCGTGGGATGAGCGCGGTATCGAGCTGCGCACGGGCAAACGAATCGGTGCGTGCCACGCGGCGCAAAAACTGCACGTTGGTTGCCAGGCCCACGATGTGGGTCTGGGCCAGCGCCTCGTCCAGCCGCGCCAACGCCTGTTCGCGCGTGTCGCCGTGCACGATGAGCTTGGCCACCATGGAGTCGTAGAACGGGCTGATCGCATCGCCCTGTCGCACGCCGGAATCCACGCGCACCGCGCCTCTTTCAAACGTCACGCAATCGGGCAGCGCATACACATTGAGCGCACCGGTCGCGGGCAGGAAGTTATTGTCGGGGTTCTCGGCACAGATGCGGGCCTCGATGGCGTGGCCTGTGATGCGCAGGTCTTGCTGCTGGAGCGGCAAGGGCTCGCCCGACGCTACACGCAGCTGCCACTCCACCAGGTCGAGGCCGGTGATCGCCTCGGTCACAGGGTGCTCCACCTGCAGGCGGGTGTTCATCTCCATGAAGTAGAACTTCATCTGCTCGGGCGCGTCGTAGCCGCCGGGCTGCTCGACGATGAACTCCACGGTGCCCGCGCCCACGTAGTTCACAACCTTGGCAGCGGCCACAGCGGCCTCGCCCATGCGGGCGCGCAGCTCCGGCGTCATGCCTGGCGCAGGCGCTTCCTCCAGCACCTTCTGGTGGCGGCGCTGCACGGAGCAATCGCGCTCAAACAGGTACACACAGTTGCCGTGCGTGTCGCCAAACACCTGTATCTCGATGTGGCGCGGGCGCTGCACGTACTTCTCCACCAGCACCGCGTCGTCACCAAAGCTGTTGATGGCCTCGCGCTTGCAGGAGTCGAGCGCCGCCGCAAAGTCCTCGGCGTTGTCCACGGCGCGCATGCCCTTGCCGCCACCGCCGGCGCTGGCCTTGATGAGCACGGGATAGCCAATACGGTCCGCCTCGCGTTGCAGCAGCGCCGGGTCCTGGTCAGCACCGTGGTAGCCGGGCACCAGGGGCACCTGTGCCTGCTCCATGAGGCGCTTGGACTCGGCCTTCAGCCCCATGGCATTGATGGCGCTGGCGGGGGGGCCAATGAAAACCAGGCCCGCGTCGGCACAGGCCTTGGCGAAGTCTTCGTTCTCGCTCAGAAAACCGTAGCCAGGGTGGATGGCCTGCGCACCCGTGGCCTTGGCGGCCTCGATGATGCGCTCCCAGCGCAGGTAGCTGTCCTTGGGCGTGCTGCCGCCGATGTGCACGGCCTCGTCGCACACGGCCACGTGTTTGGCGTTGGCGTCGGCGTCGGAGTACACGGCGACGGTTTTCACGCCCAGGCGCTTGGCGGTCGCTGCGACACGGCAAGCGATCTCGCCACGGTTTGCAATAAGGATCTTGTTGAACATGTTTAAGCCACCTTGGCAGAACCAGAAAAGAAAGAGGACAAGCGCCGCACGACGGCGCGCAGAAACTTGAACAGCACCACCAGCAGCAGCACCGACACGACCACCATCACCACCAGCGCGATGCCAAAGGCCACCGGGTGCTGCGTGGCCAGCCAGACCACGGCCACCACCAGGCCGTCTTCAAAGAACGACAGCCCCCAGTTGGAAAACGGCTCGGGCGAAGTGTTCACCGCAGCGCGCGTGGTCATCTTGGTGGCCAAGGCCGTGGCAGAGAGCGAGCCGCCCAGCAGTCCCGCCACCACGGCCATGGTCGCGTTGTCGGCACCGAACACGCCGTAGGCCAACGCAGCGCCCGCAGGTACGCGGATGAAGGCATGGATGGCATCCCAGGCGCTGTCCACCCAGGGCACCTTGTCGGCAAAAAACTCCACCATCAGCATGAAGCCGCTGACCATCAGCACCAGCGGGTGCTGCAGCATCGCGAGGCCGGGCGGCAGGGGCATCCAGCCCAGCACACCCATCATGCCGACGAGGAACACCACCGCATACAGCCGAAACCCGCTGGCCCAGCCCAGTGCGGCGGCCAGCGCCAGCAGGCTGGGCATGTCGAGCTTCGCAGTTGCTGTGGCTGCCGCGTCGCCCACGGCGCGCGCGGTGCCGCCATCCACATGCAGCCCCAGCGTGTGGAGCCACTGCACGATGTTGAACCAGAGGGTGTCCATGGCCTGCTTGTACTGATCAGCCCAACCAGGCAGGTTTGCGCTTGTTGAGGAACGACTGCACGCCTTCCATGCCCTCATCGCTGGCACGGATGTCGGCAATGCCCTGCACCGTGGCGGCAATCAGCCCGGCATTGATTTCGCGCTCTGCCACATCCATCACCAGCTTCTTGCACACGCGCACAGCGTTGGGGCTGGCGCTGGTCAGGGCCTTGAGCAGTTCGTCCACCTTGGTGTCGAGCTGGTCTGCGACCACGACCTCATGCACAAAGCCAATGCGCAAGGCTTCGGCCGCGCCAAAACGCTCAGCGGTGAGGAAGTACCGGTGCGCAGCACGTGCGCCCATGGCACGGATCACATAGGGGCTGATGGTGGCGGGGATGAGCCCCAGCTTCACCTCGCTGAGGCAAAAGCCTGCCGTGTCCACGGCCACGGCCATGTCGCACGCGGCCACCAAGCCCATGCCACCGGCGTACACATCGCCCTGCACGCGGGCGATGGTTGGCTTGGGGCATTCGTAGATCACGCGCAGCATCTCGGCCAACTTTCCCGCGTCGGCGATGTTCTCGTCGCGCGTGTAGTCGGCCATGCGGCGCATCCAGTTGAGGTTGGCACCGGCGCAAAAGGCAGGGCCTTCTGCGGCGAGCACCACGGCGCGCACGTCGGCACGCCCTCCGACTTCCAGAAAGGCCGCAGTGATCTCGGCGATGACTTCATCGCTGAAGGCGTTGCGAATCTCAGGCTGCGTGAGCGTGATGCGCGCCATGGCGCCTTGGTAAGTGATTTGCAGGTTGCTGCTCATGGGATGGTTCCGGCCTGTTCGGCCTGCAGGAAATAGACAAGGTCCAACTCAGGGCAGGGCTGGCCCAGGGCGGTCAGTGCGGCCGTGATCTGGCCCCGGTGGTGGGTGCCATGGTTGAACACATGGGCCAGGGTGGCGGCAAAGGGCAGAGATGCCGCCGTGCCGCGCATGGTGGTGTAGTCCAGCGTGCCGCTCCAGCGCTCGGCAGGCCAGGTTGCGATCAGCGGAGCCCAACGGGCCGCACCTTCTTGCAGGCGCAGCGCGAGTGCCTTCCGGTCAGCCTCCACTTCAGCATCCAGCGCTACTTTGGGCGAGGTGCCTTGCGAGAACCGCACAAACCACAGCAAATGCTCGCCCACGAGCAGATGGTTGAGCGTGCTGTGGATGCTGCGAAAGAACAGACCCACATCGCGCCGGTAGTCTGCCTCCTGCAAGGTGTCCACGACATCAAGGAGGCGGTCCGTGGCCCACTGGTTGTAGCGTGCAAGCTGGCTGAAATGCTGGATGGGGTTCATGGCGCCTTCCGCGTGCCCAGCACCCGGCTCCAGAACGATTGCAGGGCGGCCAGCGACTTTGCGCGCGCCTGCAGGTTACCGCCCTGGTGCACCCCCTGTACTGAGGTACCGTTAGGCACATCGCCGCGCAGACGCACGGGCGCTGTGCCGTCAAAGCCGTGGTAGCTGCCCTCGTACACATGCACGGTGACATCGCTGCCCGCGCGAGCCTGGAGTGTGGCGGCCCAGTCCACGCAAGGTTGGGCCGGGGTCCAGTCGTCCAGTGCGCCCAGTTGCATCAGCAGCGGAACACTCTCTGCCACGGCCTGGCGTTTGAGCAAAGGCCCGCAGCCAGGGTAGAAGACCGCCGCGCCAGCCAGTGGCGGCTCGCCCTCTTGGAGGTCGGAGTGTCGCTGCACCAGCAGATTCAACGTCGTGGTGCCGCCGTTGGACCAGCCCATCACGCCGATGCGCTGCGCATCCACGCCGGGCTGTGCGGCCAGCCACACCAGGGCAGCGCGCGCATCCTGCGCGCGATCGTTCACGCCCAGAGTGCGGTCGCGGTAGCGGGTTTGGCACACGTCATGCAGCCCGCGCGATCCGAAACTGTCGGGCATCAGCACGGCATAGCCTGCGGCATGCAGCGTCTCGGCGGTTTCCCTGTAGCGGGAAGACAGCACACCCGTCTTGGCATACAGACCACCACAGCCATGCAGCGCCAGCACGGCCGGCTGTGCGGACGCAGTGGCATGCACTGATGGCTGGGGCGCAGGCCACCAATGGGCACGCAGCACGGCGCCGGAAGGCAAAGGCAACTCCACCTGCTGCAGCACTACAGGCGCCTCAGCGGCCGGCTGGGCCCATGCAGCACCAGCGCAGGCACCGGCCAGGACCAACGCGGCGAAGGCCTTGCGGGGGAAGAGGTGGGTGGCAAACGTCATGGCACCCAGGTCAACGCCCAGCAGGGGTTGGGAACCCGTTCGTATCCAGAAATTCGGAAACGGCGGGCTGCCACACTTGCGGGAAACGCGTGAAAAGGGAGTGCCCATCTTCACCATGCGGAGGGAACTGCACAAAGCCCGCCTTGCCCCCCGCCTTGGTGAACGCGGCATGCCACTGGCGCGGCAACTGGGGGCCGAAGTACATGTCGTTTTCGGTGTAGATCCACAGCATGGGCACCTTGGCCTGCGCACCGTAGGTCTGAAAGGTGCGCTCCAGCGCAGGCTGCGAGCAGGGGTTCTGGGGCCGGCCCTTGGGGTCACCGCCACTGCCGCCTGCAAAGTTGATGGCCGCCACCACACCGGGCGGATTCATCGCGGCCAAGGCCACCGTGCTGGCGCCACCGAACGACTGCCCGACCACCAGCACCCTGTCGGGCGCAACGTCGGGCCGCTGGCGCACGGCGTTCAGGGCGGCAAGCATTTGCACGGCAGCAGCGTCGAACCCTGGCGGGTAGTTGCGGTTGTTGCAGGCCCCCGTGTCCTCCACATCCTCACCACCGCTCACGCCATAGCCCACGCGGGTCGGCACGGCCACCACAAAGCCACGGCGCAGCAGGTAGCGCGACGCATCGGTGTAGCGCGCCCGCCCCAGGCTAGCCCGGCCTTGCGCATCCGGTGCGCGACCGTGGTTGATGAGCGCAATCGGCGCAGGCCGGGGGTTGGTGTCGTCGGACCAGACCGTCACGCGGATGTCTTGAGCGATCTGCTTGCCCCAGGGGTTTTTGACCTGCACAGGCACATCGATCTGCTCCTCCACCACCCGTGCATGCGCGGCACCGGCCAGCACCGCCAACGCCACACCCCAAGCCCATCCACAAGACACGCGCATCTCTGCAGCCCCTTACATGCGGAAAAGGCCGAACTTGGTGTCTTCGATCGGCGCGTTGCGCGTGGCGGCCAGCCCCAGCGCGAGCACACGGCGGGTGTCGGCCGGGTCGATCACGCCGTCGTCCCACAGGCGCGCGGTGGCGTAGTAAGGGTGGCCCTGGTCTTCGTACTGGCGGCGGATGGGGGCCTTGAAGGCTTCTTCTTCCTCCATGCTCCACTGGCCGCCTTTGCCTTCGATGCCATCGCGCTTCACGGTGGCCAGTACACCGGCCGCCTGCTCGCCGCCCATCACGCTGATGCGCGCGTTGGGCCACATCCACAGGAAGCGCGGCGAGTACGCGCGGCCGCACATGCCGTAGTTGCCCGCGCCAAAGCTGCCGCCGATGATGATGGTGAACTTGGGCACGCTGGCCGTGGCTACGGCCGTGACCATCTTGGCGCCGTTGCGGGCAATGCCTTCGTTCTCGTACTTGCGCCCGACCATGAAGCCGGTGATGTTCTGCAGGAACACCAGCGGGATCTTGCGCTGGCAGCACAGTTCGATGAAGTGCGCGCCTTTCAGGGCCGACTCGCTGAACAGAATGCCGTTGTTGGCGATGATGCCGACCATCATCCCTTCGATGCGCGCAAAACCTGTGACCAGCGTGGTGCCGTAGCGTGCCTTGAACTCGTCGAACTCGCTGCCGTCCACGATGCGCGCAATGATCTCTCGCACATCGAACGGCTTGCGCGTGTCCACGGGAATCACGCCGTACAGATCCTCTGCTGCAAATTTAGGAGCTACCGGTGCATGATCTGCGGGCGCCTGCGGTTTGTTTTTATTCAAATTGCGCACTGCATTGCGTGCCAGTTGCAGCGCGTGCATGTCGTTCTGCGCCAGGTGGTCAGCCACACCCGACAGGCGCGTGTGCACGTCGCCGCCGCCCAGGTCTTCCGCCGTGACGACCTCGCCCGTAGCGGCCTTGACCAGCGGCGGGCCACCCAGAAAGATGGTGCCCTGGTTCTTGACGATGATCGATTCATCGCTCATCGCGGGCACGTAGGCGCCGCCCGCCGTACAGCTGCCCATGACTACCGCGATCTGCGAGATGCCCATGGCGCTCATGTTGGCCTGGTTGAAGAAGATGCGGCCGAAGTGGTCGCGGTCAGGAAAGACTTCGTCTTGATTAGGCAGGTTGGCACCGCCGGAGTCCACCAGGTAAATACAAGGCAGGTGGTTCTGCTGCGCCACCTCTTGTGCACGCAGGTGCTTCTTGACGGTGAGCGGGTAGTAGGTGCCGCCCTTCACCGTGGCGTCGTTGCACACGATCATGCAGTCCACACCACTCACGCGGCCAATGCCTGCAATGAGCCCCGCGCTGGGCGCGTCGTTGTTGTACATGTTGAGCGCGGCCAGCGGCGCGAGTTCGAGGAACGGCGTACCCGGGTCCAGCAGCATCTGCACGCGCTCGCGCGGCAGCAGCTTGCCGCGTGCGGTGTGCTTGGCGCGGGCCGCCTCGCCGCCGCCCTGGGCGACCTTGTCGAGCTGGGCGCGCAGGTCATCCACCAGCGTGCGCATGGCCGCGGCGTTGGCCAGGAAGTCCGCCGAGCGGGCGTTGAGTTGGGTGTCGAGAATGGTCATACGGTGTTGCTCTTTCAAGCGGTCTTTTGTTCTTCCAGACCCAGTTGGTCCTTCATCTCATCGCGGATCTTGAACTTCTGGATCTTGCCCGTCACCGTCATCGGAAAGCTGGTGACAAAGCGGATGTAACGCGGCACCTTGTAGTGCGCGATCTGGCCCTTGCAGAAGGCGCGGATGTCGTCCTCGGTGGGTTGGGTGCCGGGCTTGGCGATGATCCAGGCGCAGAGTTCTTCGCCGTACTTCTGGTCGGGCACGCCCACCACCTGTACATCCTGCACCTGCGGGTGGCGGTACAAAAACTCTTCAATCTCGCGTGGGTAGATGTTCTCGCCACCACGGATCACCATGTCCTTGATGCGGCCGACGATGTTCACGTAGCCCTCGGCATCCATGGTGGCCAGGTCACCGGTGTGCATCCAGCCGCCTTCGTCAATCGCCTCGCGGGTCTTGGCCGGGTCGCCCCAATAGCCGTGCATGACGGAATAGCCCTTGGTGCAGAACTCGCCCCGCTGGCCGATGGGCACCACGGCACCGGTGTCCGGGTCCACGATTTGGATCTCCAGGTGCGGCTGCACCTGGCCCACGGTGGAGACGCGCTTGTCCAGCGGCGTGTCGGTGCTGCTCTGGCAGCTCACGGGGCTGGTCTCGGTCATGCCATAAGCAATGGTGATCTCGCGCAGGTTCATCTGCTCCACCACACGCTTCATCACCTCGGTGGGGCATGGCGAGCCGGCCATGATGCCGGTGCGCAGGGTGCTGAGGTTGAACTCGGCAAAACGCGGGTGGTCCAGCTCGGCGATGAACATGGTGGGCACGCCGTGCAGGCCGGTGCAGCGCTCATCCTGCACCGTCTGCAGCACCGTCAGCGGGTCGAACCCATCGTTGGGGTAGACGATGGCAGAGCCATGCGTGAGGCAGGCCAGGTTGCCCAGCACCATGCCAAAGCAGTGGTACAGCGGCACGGGGATGCACAGCCGGTCTTCGGGCGTGAGCTTCATGCACTCGCCGATGAAGAAACCGTTGTTCAGGATATTGCGGTGCGTGAGCGTGGCGCCCTTGGGGAAGCCCGTGGTGCCGCTGGTGAACTGGATGTTGATGGGGTCGGTGGCCTTGAGCGAGCCCGCCACCTGGGCCAGACGCGGGTCGGCCGCGTTGCCGCGTGCCAGCAGGTCGGTAAAGCGCAGCAGGCCAGGCTCGTCGGCGCCCTGCCCCGCTTGGTCGATCCACACCACGGTGTTCAGGTGGGGCAGCTTCACGGAGCCCAGCTGGCCCGGCTGCTGGTGGTGCCACTCGGGCGCCAGCTCGCGCAGCATGCCCAGGTAGTCGCTGGTCTTGAACCGCGCCATGGTCACCAGCAGCTTGCAGCCCACCTTGTTCAGCGCGTATTCGACCTCGGACGTGCGGTACGCCGGGTTGATGTTGACCAGCACCAGACCCACCTGTGCGGTGGCCAGCTGCATCAGCACCCATTCGGCATTGTTGTGCGACCAGATGCCCACGCGGTCGCCAGGGGTGAGCCCCATGCCCAGCAGCGCGCTGGCAAGGCGTTGCGCCTCGGCCTGCAGTTGGGCGTAGGTGGAGCGGCGGCCCTGGTGCACGCTGACCAGCGCCTCGCGGTCGGGCTGGCGAGCCACCATGTCGGCAAAAAAGGCGCCGATGGTCTGCTCGATCAGGGGAACATCGGTGGCGCCACGGGCGTAACTGTCCACCAGTGGTGCGGGGTTTGTTGAGGCTGCACTCGTCACGGGGGTTGTCTCCTCTGTCATCCAGCCCTGCGCCATGGGTGGTCTGCGGGCGGCGATCCGTAAGCATAGAAGCCCGAACACCCGGCGGGTGGACACAATGGTTGCAAATCGTGCCATGGCTGGCACACTCTGTGGCGTGAAGACCACCGCCCCCACCGACCACCGTCTCCCAGCCACACCATCTGCCTTCGCCGCCACGCCCATCGCACCTGCAGCCACGCCGATCGCCTTCGTGCGTGCCATTGCTCTGGCGTACGAGCAACGCGGCCTGAGCCCCGAACGTGCCCTGGCCCAGGCACAGATTGCGCCGCAGCTGCTGCGCGATGACAGTGCCCGCATCACCGCCTGGCAGATGGAGCAGATCTCCGACGCCGCCATGCAGGAGCTGGACGACGAAGCCCTGGGCTGGTTCAGCCGCCGCCTGCCCTGGGGCAGCTACGGCATGCTGGCGCGCGCCAGCATCAGCTCGCCCACGCTGCAGGTGGCCCTGGCCCGCTGGTGCCGCCACCATGGGCTGCTGGCGGACGACATTGCCCTGCACCTCACCACCCAAGGCGACACCGCCACCCTGGCCATCACCGAGGCCCGCGACCTGGGCGTGCTGCGCGAGTTCTGCCTGGTATCCGTGCTGCGTAACGCCCACGGCCTGGCCTGCTGGATGGTGGACTCGCGCATTCCGCTCATTGCCGCAGAATTTACCTTTGATGCGCCCCCGCACTCTGATGCGTATGCCGTGCTGTTCCGAGGCCCCGTCACCTTCCACGCGCCACGCACCGCCATCCACTTCGACGCCCGCTACCTGCACCTGCCCCTGCGCCGCGACGAGCAGGCCCTGCGCCAGATGCTGCAACACGCCCTGCCCCTGACGGTGCTGCACTACCGCCGCGACCGCCTGCTGGTGCAGCGCGTGCGCCAGCTGCTGGCCGCGCCCCTGCCGGGGCAACCGGCCCACGCCCTGCCCCAGCACAGCGCCGAATCGCTGGCCGCGCTGCTGCATGTGTCACCGCGTACGCTACACCGGCAACTGAAGGAAGAAGGAGCCACGCTGCAAGGCCTGAAAGACGAGGTGCGCCGCACCCGCGCGGTGGAGCTGCTGCACCGCACGCAAAGGCCAATCAAGCAGGTGGCCGAGGCGGCGGGGTTTGAGAACGAGAAGAGTTTTATCCGGGCGTTCCGCGGGTGGACGGGGCAGTCGCCGGCGGAGTTTCGGAGAGTGGTGCGGGTGCCGTAGGCGTGAGCAGAAAACAGATTGAATGGGGTCGATCCGCTGGATGCTTTTCTATTTACATCCCAGAACAAGCGCCTGTGTAAGAGAGCATCTTCACCAGCCCGACGCCAGACACCATTCAAACCAAGTTCCAACGCGACTCGAATGACGGCGAAAGCACCAGAACCCTGGTGCTGTGTTTGTCGCTTTTTCTAAACCCCAGAGTTGGCATGCACAGTCCGTCGCAAGTCCTCGCTGGGGGTGGCTTCAAAGTGCCTCAGGTAGTCGCGACTGAACTGCGAAGAACTCTCGTATCCCACTGCAAACGCCGCACCGGATACGTTGTGCTCCCCGCCTATCAACAGGCGACGCGCCTCCAGTAGCCGCAGCTGCTTCTGGTACTGCAACGGACTGAGACCCGTGATCTCCCGAAAGCTGCGATTCAGACTGGCGCGGCTCATCCCGCAGGCCACGCCGACATCCTCGACCTTGAATGACCTGTCAAAGTTCTGACCAATCCAGCCGATGGCTTTTCGCACCTTCGGCAATGCTCCCTTGGCACTTGCAATCTGGCGCAACAGCTTTCCATGCGGACCTGACAACAGCCGATACAGCAGTTCTCGCTCAAGCAGGGGGGCAAGAACCGGGACATCCTGCGGCCGCCCCATAAGCACCAGGGAACGGGCCAAAACATCCTCCAGCTCCCGGTTCATGGGTGCAGTCGATAGCCCAAATTCGCTACTTTCGCCATCACTCGAAACAGGCATGGACAGGATCAATTCATTGAGTAGCACCGGATCCAAAACCAGCGTCAGAGCGACATAGGGCCGTTGCTGGGCATCACTGTAGACCTGCCCCATCAGCGGCAGATCCAGCGCGCTAACCAGATAGTGGCCCGCCTCGTAGCGCAGCACCTTGTCACCGAAGGAGACGCGTTTGCTTCCTTGCAGGATGAAACACGCCATGGCGCGGTACTGGCAGGCGTTCTCACTTTCCTGTCCTTGATCGACATGTAACTCGATGCGGGGAATGTTCGACTTCAAAGTACCGGGTTGGATGCAGCGCAACACACTTTCCAGCGGGCTCGAAAGATGGGTGTCCATGGGTGGCTCGGCGGGTATCACGGTGGTTGAGTCAATCGTGCAAGAGAACAAGCGCATCGGGCAAGCCCTGAAAAGCGCTTCGCCCTAAATTGTGAGCTCTTGGCGATATCCGCCATTTCAAGCACAGAAATGAAGTGAGTTCAGTTATGACATCAAAAATTGCTCTGATTACCGGCGCGAGCCGTGGGCTTGGCCGCAACATGGCCCTGCATCTGGCCGAGCGGGACATCGGCATTGTCGGCACCTATCGTACGGGCCAGGATGAGGCAGCTGCGCTTCAGCGACAGATTGAAGAAAGCGGCGGCAAGGCGGTGATGCTCCGGCTGGATGTGGCTGACACCGCGTCCTTTCCCGCATTCGGCGAAGCAGTCCGTGCGTCCTTGCAGGATCGCTTTCAGCGCCCCCGTTTTGACTACCTCGTCAACAACGCTGGCATAGGCTTGCATGCCCCGTTCGCCGAAACGACCGAAGCACAGTTCGACGCACTCGTGGACGCCCATCTGCGCGCACCGCTGTTCCTGACACAGCAGCTGCTACCACTTCTCGAAGGCGGCGGCAGCATCCTGAACATGTCAACGGGCTTCACGCGTTTCACGCTGCCCGGCTACAGCGTGTACGCGGCGGTCAAGGCCGCCGTCGAAGTGTTGACACGCTACATGGCCGTCGAACTGGGCGAGCGCCGCATCCGGGTGAACACGATCGCGCCGGGCGCCATCGCAACCGACTTCATGGGCGGCGCGGTGCGTGATAACGAAGGAGTCAATGCCTACGTAGCTCAAGGTATCGCCCTGGGACGCGTGGGCCAGCCTGATGACATCGGGAGAGCCGTGGCGGCCATTCTTTCGAGCGACTTAGCCTGGGCCAATGGCACGTCGTTCGATGTGTCGGGCGGGCAGCTGCTGTAGGTGGACAGCGCGTCGCATTTCACAACCAAACCACCGGGAGAAGTTCAATGAAGTTTGCGCTGTTGGCAATGGCTGTCGCCTTTTTTTCACCGACGGTTTGGTCGCAGACCTGCAGCACGCCGAGCGAGGCAGAGCATCGAAAGTTGCGAACACCCATCGAAACCGTCACCGCCTTCAGCGCTGCCTTCCCGAAGGACAACGGAACCTCTGCAATTCGGCAATGGTTCACCCCAAGAACCGTCTGGGTCAATGAAGGCGTATCGACAACAACAGGTATCGAAGAGGCACAGGCGTTTCTCAATCGCCCCGGCAAATCATCCGACATCTCCGCTGTTCATTTCGACATGCTTGCCATCGCTGCGGATGGCAATCGTGTGCTGACCGAGCGACTCGACCGCTTCGTCCGCGCTGATGGGAGTTCCGTCGCCGCCGTGAAGGTGATGGGTATCTTCGAGGTAGAGGGCGATTGCATCGTCGCTTGGCGGGACTACTTTGACGTCAACTTTTCCAAAAAGATATCGAATACACAGAAATAGGCTCAACAGCCGTCAGAAGCCCCAGAGCAGAAATCAAGGAAGGTTTCGTCGAGCAACGCGCTAACTGTGCATGACTTCGCCCATCATTCCTAAACCACCTATGTCAACCTCTGCACTCAGCCTCATCAGCCACCCTCTCTGCCCATTCGTACAGCGCGCCGCTATCGTGCTGCTGGAAAAGGGCATTCCCTTCACCAGGATTGACGTGGACCTTTCGGCAAAGCCTGCTTGGTTCCTGGCGATGTCTCCGACCAGCAAAGTGCCCTTGCTCAAAATCCATGACCACAACGGTACGCACAAGGTGTTGTTCGAAAGCATGGCCATCTGCGAGTATCTGGAAGAGACACAGGCCGGTGCACCGCTGCACCCTGGCGACCCACTGGTACGCGCGCAACACCGTGCCTGGATCGAGTTTGGATCGGCGACTCTGGCCGATGCCTGGGGTTACTTGAATGCCAAGGATTCCACCGCAGCCGGCATGAAAGCCGTGGCTTTCAGGGACAAGCTTGACCGTATGGAAGACGCGCTCGGTACTGGCCCTTACTTTGGAGGAGACCAGTTCAGCATGGTAGACGCCGTGTTCGCTCCCGTATTTCGCTATTTTGAAGGGCTGGCGCCTGAAAAAAATGCAGCGATCTTTGAGGGAATGCCGAAGATAGGTGCTTGGCGCTACAGCCTCGCAGTGCGGCCCAGTGTGATCGCTGCGGCACCTTCTGAATATGCAGCGCTTTTTCACGCCCACTTGCAGCGATACGATTCTTGGTTGGCACCGTAATAGCTATCCCGCTCTGCACAACACGGCTCACCAGAAGACTGCCCGGCAGTACTTTCACCAACGTCCTCGCTTCTGACCACCGTGCGTCGCAAGCTAAGCTAAGGACAGTCACAGTCACGCGTACACGCACCCATGCTCCATCTCCACCACTGCATCAGCGCCCGCTCCTTCCGCCCCCTGTGGATGCTCGAAGAGCTGCAACTGCCCTACCAGCTCCACATGCTGCCCTTCCCGCCCCGCGCCAAGGCCCGGTGGTTTCTGGACGAGAACCCGCTGGGCACGGTGCCGCTGCTGGTGCAGGGCGATGTCCGCATGACCGAATCGGCGGCCATGTGCCAGTACCTGGCCGCCACGCACCCCGACGCAGGGCTGGATGTGGCGCCCACGCACCCGGCGTATGGCGCGTACCTGAACTGGCTGCACATGAGCGATGCGACGCTGACCTTTCCGCAGACGCTGGTGCTGCGCTATGGCCGGTTTGAGACCGCAGAGCGCAAGCAGCCGCAGGTGGTGGAGGACTACAGCCGCTGGTTTCTGGCCCGGCTGCGCGCGGTGGAAACGGCCCTGACCCACAGCGGCAGCGAGCACTTGTGCGCGGGCCGATTCACGGCGGCGGATGTGGCGGTGGGGTATGCATTGCTGCTGGCGCAGCACCTGGGGCTGGCGCCGCAGTTTGGGCCCGCTACGCAAGCGTATTGGCAGCGGCTGCAGCAGCGGCCGGGCTACCAGCGCGCGATGGAAGTGCAGGTGCGGGCGGCAGAGGAACAGGCCGTGCCCACGACCCCGGCGCCGGATACGCGGCCCTGAGCGCTCCCCCAGAGCCCCTGAGCGCGCGCCCTCAGTCCTTGGCCTGCAGCCCCGCTGGCGGTGCATGCGGCGCATGGGGCTCGGGGCTGAGCAGCGATTGCACCAGCGCCCGGAACTCGGGCGAGTGGCGCAGCACGCTGCCGCCCGCCTCGATGAGGTCGGTGACTTCTTCCGACGTGATCGAGAACGCCGTGGGCACCTGCAGCAGGCGGCGGCGCGCAATGTCGTCGGGGGCGTCGCGCAGGTTGACGGGAATGACATGGATCTCTGCCTCGGGCGCGAACACGTCGTTGGCACCGGTAGGGCCTGACGCCAGCGAGCGCTGCCATTGGCGTGTGATGTCGCGCAAGAACTCTTGCGTCTCGCGCGTAGCGCGGGCGCCGGTGCCAAACAGCAGGGCATCCACCACCTGCGCCATGTTGGGCACCTTGTCGCTCATGTCGATGTTGACCGAGGGGTCGCGCTCGGCGTTCACCGTGATCAGCACCAGCTTGCGGATGGTGGCAGGCGGTATGCCAACCTCGCTGAAGGTCTGGCGCAGGCCGCCATTGGCCAGGGCGCGGTCCAGCAGGCGCTGCACCCCCAGGTTGTCGGCCAGGCCGCCATCGACCAGATGGATGTAGGGCTTTCGTTGCGCATCCACATAGCTCAGTTCATGGGCGCGATTGAGCCGTACGCGGTAGTCGCCCCCCGCCGCCCCTGCGACCGCTGGGGAGGGACGATCGGGGCACTGGTCGGCGTAGTTCTTGAGCGTCATCGGGCTCAGCAGCAGCGGCACCGCCGACGAGGCCGCCACGGCGAACGACAGCGGCACCTTGCGCAGGTCCGAGCAGATCAGCGAAAACTGCTCCCAGGTGAACTCAAAGCCGGTGCCCAGCGACATGTCGGTGGCGGTGATGAACAGCTGCGGGTGGCGCGGGCGCCGCTCCAAGTCGCCAAAGGTGAGGTCGCCATATAGCTCGTCCAGCCGTCGCGCCAGCAGGTGCGAGCGGCCCAGCCAGGGGGAGGTCAGGTCGATAAGATTGCCCGGGCGCAGCGCCTGGGTGATGAGGCTGTTCTGGAAGTTCTGGCGCAGAAAGTCCTGCTCAAAGCGTGGCAGCCCCTCAATGCCATGCGCCGCAAAGTAGGCCGCCACAATGCTGCCGCCCGACACACCGCTGACCACATCGGTGGCGTCCAGCAAGGTGGTGGGGTTGCCGTTCCACACAAACCGCGTTTGCTGCAGCTCGGTCAGCACGCCATAGCCAAACGCGGCGGCCCGCGCCCCACCGCCTGACAGCGTGACGGCCACGAGGATGGTCGGGTCGCGCTCGGACTTGCGCACAGGGATGTTCTGATCGCCCGCAGGCAGGGGTTCGTTGATCCAGGGTTTGACCGACGAACAGCCCGCCAGCAGCGCCAGGGCGGCGGCCACTGCCGTGTGCTTCATGGCCCGCGCGAAGGTGTTCATCGCCATGTCCCTTTTTTCTGTGCACCCGTGTCAGCAGCCGAGAAAAGCGGGCAGCTCGGCCATGCTGCGAAACACGTGGTGCGCCCCTGCCGCCCGCAGCGCGGCCCCATCGTCCAGCGGGGCGTAAGCAAACACGGTGGCCCCGGCAGCCACACCGGCGGTAACGCCGGTCACGGTGTCCTCGACCACCGCACAGCGCGTGGGCGCGGCCTGCAGCGCTGCCGCGGCGGCAAGGTACACGTCGGGCGCGGGCTTGGTGGCGGGCATCTCGTGGCCGCTGAAGATGCGGCCCGCAAAGTACGGCGCCAGGCCCACCTTGGCCAGCTGCATCTCGACTTTGAAACGGTCGGCCCCCGAGGCACAGGCAATGCGCCCGCCATGGTGGGCGTGCACACGCTCGACAGCGCCGTGGATGTGCTCGATGGCGGTGAGCTGCGCCTCCAGCGCGGCATTGCGGCGCGCGTAGAAGGCGGACATCCATTCGTCGGTCAGCGGACGGCCCGTGTAGTGCTCAATGCGCGCGGCCTCGCTGCGCACCATCTTGCCGATGAAGAGGCGCATGCACTCATCCGGCGTCAGCACCCACCCGGCCTCGGCCAGCATGTCGCGCAGCACGCCGTTGGTGATGGGCTCGCTGTCCACCAGCACGCCGTCGCAGTCAAACAGGATTGCTTCAAATTTCATAGCTATCAAGGTATATTGCACTAGCGCTTGAGGTGGTTTTTGCTTGAATTTCAGCCATGCAGGTCTCCATCGACATACAACCAGCGCCCACCGTCGCGCACAAAACGACTGGTCTCGTGCAGGCGCACGGCGCGGCCACCGACGCGGTAGCGGGCCACGAACTCGACCACTGCGTGGTCGGCATCGGTGGCGACGTATCGGCGCACGTCCAGCCCAAGCCATTTGGCTCCTGCATCAAAGTCGAGCGTGGCCGGGCGCGTGCTGGCGTGCCAAGTGGCCTGCAGGTAGTCGGCCCGCTCGCACGCAAAGGCGGTGTAGCGCGATCGCATGAGGCTTTCTGCATCAGGGGCAGCGATTACATCGGCCCCGGGTGCAGGGACATAGCGGCCGCAGCAACTGGCGAAGGGCAGGTGCGATGTACCTTTGCCCTTGCTGCCACCCGGGCCCGCAGGCGCCAGGCGCCCGCAGGGGCAGGGGTCGTTAGGCTGTGGCAAAGGCATCGTGACGTCTCTCAGCGCAAGGCACCAAACACCTTGCGCGCGATGGCGCTGCCTGCAGCAGCCGGGTCCTGGCGAATGCGACGCTCTTCCTCGCCGATCATGAGGTACAGGCCATCCAGCGTCTTGCCGGTCACGTACTGCGCCAGGTTGGCGTCTTCGGCCTTCAGCAAGCCAAAACTCGCGGCCTTGCCCGCGAAGGCGTTGTATTTCTGCGTGAGGCCGACTTTCTCCGTGGCCTCGTTCACCACGGGCAGAAAGCGCTGGCCCAGTGGCGTGCGCGTCTTGTCGGCAAAAAAGGCGGTCACCGAGTTATCGCCTCCGGTGAGGATGTTCTTGGCGTCGGTCACCGTCATGTTCTGCACCGCGCCCACCAGCAGGTCCTTGCCCATGGGCACGGCCGCTTCGGCGGCGCGGTTGATGGACACCACCAGCTCATCGATGCGCTTGCCCTGGCCCAGCGACTTCATCACCTTGGCGGCGTCGTCCAAGTAGCCGGGCAGGCCGATGCGCACCTTGGGGTTGCCCAGAAACCCGTCGTTGCGGCCCAGCAGCGACACCGCCGCCTGCGCCCCCTGGGTCAGCGCGGCCTTGAGGCCGCTGGAGGCGTCGGCATTGG
The DNA here is from genome assembly GCF_058793595.1 of Acidovorax sp. GW835-FHT14G06. Lineage (NCBI taxonomy): Bacteria > Pseudomonadati > Pseudomonadota > Betaproteobacteria > Burkholderiales > Comamonadaceae > Acidovorax > Acidovorax sp. GW835-FHT14G06. The sequence continues at coordinate 19,101 of NZ_JBXAGA010000014.1, read as the reverse complement.
TGAGATCGCCCAGCGACAGCGCCCAGGCGTGCTGCGCGGTGGCGCACAGCAGCGCCCCCATGAGGCTGGTTTGGTGGAATTGGCGGCGTTGCATGGGGCGGTACTTTCGATGGGGGCAGCAGAGGAGGCCCGCTCGGCCGCCACTGCAATGAGGGCGCACTGTGCCGGAGCCGTGCGGGGGATTGCCCGGGATTTTCGCTCAGCGAATGAGGGGCAAGCCGCAGGCCGTAGACTGGCCCCACCCAAGCATCCAACAAGGAACCTTGCAATGTGGCAAATGAGTGTGCCGTGGTGGGAGTTTGTGCTGCGCGGCGTGGTGGTGTACCTGTTCTTGCTGGTGTTCATGCGCCTGTCGGGCAAGCGGCAGACAGGGCAGTACGAGCCGTTTGACCTGATCCTGCTGCTGATCCTGTCGAACGCGGTGCAGAACTCGATGAACGCGGGCGACAACTCGCTCGTGGGCGGGCTGATCTCTGCCAGCACGCTAATGCTGCTGCACGTGGCGCTGGCGCGGCTGGCGTTTCACTTCCCGCGCATCGGGCGCTGGGTGGACGGCAAGGCCCAGGTGCTGATCCACCAGGGCGAGCTGAACCAGGCGCTGATGCGCAAGGAGCTGCTGACCCGCGACGACGTGGAGGCGGCACTGCGTGCCGGTGGCTGCCTGCATGCGCACGAGGTGGAACGCGCCACCATCGAGACCAACGGGCAGATCACCGTGGTGCTGCGCCGCCGTGGCGAAGAGGGCTGAGCCGCCCGCGCCCACACCAACAATCTGCGCCCCCATAGGCCCTCACAACACACGCGACCCGATATGACTGCACTGAACGTTCTGGGCACCATGCTGATGCCCTGCTCCTACGACCCGCTGACCGGCTACTACCGCGATGGCTGCTGCAACACCGACGAGCACGACCACGGCACCCACGTGATCTGCGCACGCATGACACAGGCGTTTCTGGACTTCTCGCTGTCGCGGGGCAATGACCTCATCACCCCCCGGCCCGAGTACCGGTTTGCAGGACTCAAGGCCAACAACCGCTGGTGCCTGTGCGCCCTGCGCTGGAAGGAAGCCTACGAGGCGGGTGTGGCCCCGCCGGTGATCCTGGAATGCACCCATGCCCGCGCGCTGGAGTTTGTGACGCTGGTGCAGTTGCAGAGCGCGGCGCTGTCGAGCAGCTGACCGTTCTGACAAGCGCGGTGGCGCACCCCGGGCCGGGTGTGCCACCCCTTGCACCCTACCTCTGTCGGGTTGCCGGTGATTGGCTGCACGGCGAAAGATCAGGACTTTGTGCTCCTCACTTTCGCTGCACATGCGGCCACACCCGTCACCATGACCATCACCCTTCCTGCCCAGCAGCGGCGCGCGCGTGCCGCTGCGTCTCTGCCCACATCCTCCACCCCGCTGCGCCTGTGCGCGGTCAGCGCGGCCATGGCCGCTGCCGTGCTGCTGAGCGGCTGCGAGACCACCAACATGCGCATGGGCAGCGCCGACGCCAAGACCGTGGCCACCGGCAGCGCTGCGGGCGGTGCCTCCACCGGCGCCAGCGACTCGCTGGAGCGTTGCGAAAGCCCGCTGGGCACCGTCTCCCTGATCGAAAACCAGCAGGCCGGCTGGTACACCATCCTGCGCGACCAATACCGCCTGCCACCCACCGCCAACCTGCTGCGTCTGCTGGTGCAGCAGTCCAACTGCTTTGTGGTGGTGGAGCGTGGCGCAGCCGGCATGAACGCGATGACGCGCGAGCGCGCGTTGATGCAGTCGGGCGAAATGCGACAAGGCAGCCAGTATGGCCAGGGCCAGATGGTGGCCTCGGACTATGGCCTGTCACCCGAAATCGTGTTCCAGAACAACAACGCAGGCGGTGCCTCTGCATCGCTGGGCGGCCTGGTCGGTGGCCGTGCGGGTGGCTTGCTGGCAGCCATCGGCGGCAACATGAACACCAAGGAGGCCAGCGCTCTGCTCACGCTCATCGACAACCGCTCTGGCGTGCAGGTGGCTGCGTCGGAAGGCAGTGCCGCCAAGACCGACTTTGGTGTCATGGGGCAACTGCTGGGCGGCTCGGGCGGCGCGCGCATGGGGGGCTACTCCAACACGGCAGAAGGCAAGGTGATTGCTGCCGCCTTCATGGATGCGTTCAACCAGATGGTGCAGTCGCTGCGCAACTATCGTGCCCAGACGGTGAAGGGCCAGGGCCTGGGGGGTGGCGGGCGGCTGAGTGTGGACGGCGCCGCGCCACCCTCGCAGACATCGGCCGTGCGTGCTGCCGCGCAAAGCAATGGAGCCACCGCAGGACTTTCGCTGCGCGATGCGCAGGCGCGTCTGAATGAGCTGGGCTACAACGCGGGCACGCCTGATGGCGCCATGGGCGGCAAGACCACCGCAGCGCTGCGCGCCTTTCAGAAGGACAAAGGGCTGCCCACATCCGGGCGGCTGGATGCGGCCACAGCGGCTGAACTTGCTCGCTGAAGCCTGAGGGATGCCCCGGGGACACCGGGGCGGGTGGCACTGCAGCCATGGGCGCACTCCAGCACAAAGCGGATCACATCCGATCAAAGAAAAGCCCCCGCAGCAACTTCGTTCGCTGCGGGGACTTTGGGTTGATTGGGGGGCCGTACAGCCCCCAGCACTCAGTTTTGCGTGTAGCAGGTCCTGGCGGGCAAAACGGTGTCCACGTAGCTCTCCACGCTGGCCGCTGTCGGGAACGCGGTGGGTATCTGATCGCCAAAGATGCACAGGCGGGGCCCCTTGCGTGCCCAGACAGCGCGCGATGTCAGGCCCGACGGCTGGGTCCACAGCCCCCAGAACGCGGTCAGCGTGGCCGTGCTGCCGTTGCGGTCGAACGCCACATTGCCCACATCGGTCAGCGGACCTGCGACGGTGCCCGTGCCGGAACAGCTGGCGTCGGCATAGGTCACCACACCGATCTGCCCCGTCACGCGGGTGTCGCTCTGGCGGGTGATGCGCCACAGCGAGCGTCCCCAGGTTCCTGGCCGCACCACCACGCACAGCTCCTGCTTCCAGTCGCCCTCTGGCAGCCCCAGCGCCGCCGTCGCGCAGCTCACGTCCACCGAACTCACATTGGCCGACCCTACCGTGCCCGTTCCGTTGCGCACCGTGCAGCTCTGGCCCGAAGGCTGCGTGCGCACCGTGATGGCGTAGGCCGTGCCACCCGCCAGTGCCGTGCCGAACGTGAAGCCGCCGTTGCTGGAGACCGACAGATCGTCGCGCCCGTTGTTCTGCAACGCCACCGCGCTACCCGCCAGGCCGCTGACCGAGCCGCCCACCGTGTAGGTGGCAGCCGCCAGGTTTTCGCAGCGCACCTGCACGTTGCTCACGTTGGCAGTGGCTGTGCCGGTGCCTTCCGTCACCGTGCAGCGCTGCCCGCTGGGCTGGGTCTTCACGGTGACGGCATAGGCAATGCCGTTGTCCAGGCGCGTGGCGAACACGAAGTTGCCATTGGCATTCACGGTCAGGTCGTCCTTGCCGGCGTTCTGCAGCGTCACCGTTTTGCCAGCCCCCAGACCGCTGACCGCGCCGCCGATACTGAATGCGCCAGCGCTGGGCGGAGGCGTGCCGTTGTCGTCATCACCACCGCCACAACCCACCAGCAAGGCGGCAGCCAGGCCCAGGGGGGCCCAGCGGAAGATAGGTCGTGCAGAGTGCCAGGTGCGCCCGGCACCCGTTGCGCTGGCTTGTCGTGTCATGAACAGAAACCTCGTGATGGTGAATGGTGCGCGGATTCTGTACAGCACCCCATCCCGGGCGAAACCCTACGCTGGTAGGGTTTGCGCGCCGTCCATCCTGCTGAACACTTGGCAGAATTTGCCCGCAGGCATACCTTCTGGCACCGGCATTCCGCCGGGTTGCGCCCCCCTCCACCACCGCATGTCCTCCACCTCTCATTACGCGCTCATCCTTGACGACCATCCGTTGGTGGCACACGGCATGGCCGAATTCCTGCGCGCACGACTGCCGCAGATGGACGTGGTGGTGGCCGCAGGGGCAAACGACCTTCTGCGCTGGGTGGACACGCGGGGCACACCGGCCATCGCGCTCATCGACTTCTGGCTGGCAGAAGGCGCCGCCGTGGGCCTGATCGCCCAGGTGCGCAACCACTGCCCCGGAATGCCCATCGCGGTGATCAGTGGCGACGATGACCCCGCCGTGATGGACCAGGCCCGGCAGGCAGGCGCGCAGGGCTTCATCCACAAACAAGCAGCGCCGGAAACCTTCGGGCTGGCGGTGGAGGCCTTGCTGAGCGGGCTGGTCTGGTTTGAGCCGGGCCATCCGGGCAGCCAGCCGCTGCGCAGCCGCGACCTGCCGGTGACACCGGCCGAGCTGGGCCTGTCTGCACGGCAGGGCCAGATCCTTGCGCTGGTGCTGCAGGGGCTGCCCAACAAGCGCATTGCATCGCAGCTGGATATTGCAGAGAGCACCGTGAAGGAGCACGTGACGGGCATCCTGGAGCGGCTGCGGGTGCGCACACGGGTCGAGGCTATCACCCTGCTGCGCGGGCGGCGGCTGGAGCTGCCCTGATGCGCCTCGCCCGGGCTGTGGTGCTGGTCGCGGCCTTGTGCTTGCAGACAGCGTTGCCCGCAAGGGCGCAGGCACTGAACCCGGACCTGGCCGAGCTGGACCGGCTGCAGAACCTGTCGCAACGCAACAGCGCCGAGGCCGTGCAGGCGCTGCAGGCCGCCGCGGCGCGCTTTGCCAACGCGGCCGATGCCACGACCCGGCGCACTTACTTGGCGGCGCTGACAGACGCGGCCTTCGAGACCGGGCAGGCGACGGTGGTGACCGAGGGCATTGCGCAGCTGAAGGCGCTCGCCGCTGCGCAGAAAGATCCGTCGTCGCAGGTGCTGGCCGTCTGCTTCGAGGCCCGGCAACTGGCCGTGGCGGGAAAAACACGCGCCGGACTGGACGCACTGGCGCGCGAAGCGGTAGCCGCCGAGCGCGCACCCGACCCCTGGGTGCGCTGGCTCTACCACCTGACGCTGGGCGCCCTGCACAGCGGCAACGGCCAGTTCGAAACGGCGATGACCCACCTGCTGCGCAGCCTGGAACTCTCACGCACGCTGCCACGCCAGGCAGCCACGTCTGAGTTGCGGTCGCGCACCCACCTGGAGCTGCTGCACTTCGACATGAAGAACCCGGACCGGGCGCTGCAAACCATCCGCGAGGCGTTGCCCCTGGCCGAAAAGCTGGACGCCCGGCAGGCGCTGGGCTGGCTGCACCTGCACCGTGGCAATGTGGAAAACGTGCAGGGCAACCTCGACACCGCCGTGGCCGCCTACCGGCAGTCCCTGCAGATCGCCCGCGCTGGAGGGCTCACCGGGCTCCAGGCCACGGCGCTGAACAACCTGGGCGACGTCCTGCTGCAGCGCAAGGCGTATGCCGCGGCCGAGCCCGTGATGCGCGAGGCCCTGGCCGCGTACCGCAATGCACACGAGCTGAACGGGGCCGCAATGGCGCAAGCCAATCTGGGCTTTGCACTCATGGGCCAGGGCCGCATTGCGGCCGGCGTGCACGAGGTGGAGGCGGGTATCCGGTTTGTGCAAGAAGCGGGCTCCCTGCCCATGGAAGAGCAGTTGCTGGGCGAGCTGTCGCGCATGTACGAGCAAGCCGACCTGTACCGCGAGGCCATGGCCACCACCCGCAAGCAGCAAGCGCTGGCCAAGGAGCTGTTCCACACCGAGCGCGACCAGGCCGTGACGACCTTGCAGGAGCGCTTTGACAGCGCTGAACGGCAGCGCCAGATCGAGCAGCTGGCGCAGGCCAATCGGGTGCAGGATGCCGAGCTGCGCGTGCGCCGCATGCAGCAGATCGGACTGGCGGCTGTGGTGGCACTGGCACTGCTTGCGGCGGGCGCCAGCTTCTGGCTGTACCGCCGCACGCGCACTGCCAATGAGGCCCTGGCCGCAGCCCGGCGCCAGGCGGAAGGCGCCCTGACCGAGAAAAACCTGTTCCTCGCCACCGCCAGCCACGACCTGCGCCAGCCCGTGCACGCCATGTCCTTGATGGTGGAGGCGATCAACCTGCGCAATACCGACCCGGTCCTGCGCCCGCTGGTGGCCGACCTGCGCACCAGCATGCTGGCCATGAGCCAGCTGTTCAATGCGCTGCTGGACCTGTCGCGCCTGGAGTCGGGGCAGCCGCTGGGCCACAAAGCCGCCGTTGACCTTGGCGCGCTGCTGGCGGACGTTGTGCGCCTCTTCCGCGAGCAAGCCAGCCTCGGCGGCCTGACCCTGCGGCTGCGGCTGCCGCGCCGTGGCGCCACCGTGTGGGCCGAGCCGGTGCTGCTGCGCCAGGCGCTGGCGAACCTGGTGCAGAACGCCATCCGCTACACACCGCAGGGCAAGGTGCTGGTGAGCGCACGCGCACGCGGCGGTGACTGGCTGGTGGAGGTGCGGGACACGGGCATTGGCATCGCCCCCGCCGATCAGGCCCGGGTGTTCAGCCCCTACTACCGGGGAGCGCGAGCCGACCAGATGGACGACGCGGGGCACGGCCTGGGCTTGGCAGTGGTGGCGCGCTGCGCCGAGCAGTTGGGGGCGGCGTACGGCGTACGTTCGCTGGCGGGACAGGGGTCGCGCTTCTGGCTGCGGCTGCCAGCCCATGTGACACCCGATGCAGGCGCGTCCACCGCCCCCGCAGCGGCACACCGCCAGTCCATCGTGGACCGCCCGCTGCAGGGCCAGTGCCTGGTGCTGGACGATGACCCCCAGGTGCTCAAGGCCTGGCGCGCCATGCTCGAAGCCTGGGGCGTGACGGCAGCCTATGCCACCACCGGGGCCGAAGCCCATGGCCGGCTGGACGAAGGCCTGGTGCCAGATGCCATCTTCTGCGACCAGCGACTGCGCTCGGGCGAGAGCGGCTTTGACCTCCTGCGCACGCTGCTGGCCCGCTGCCCTGCCGCCCGGGGTGCGATGGTCAGCGGCGAGTTCGACGCCCCCGCATTGCGGGACGCAGAAGACGAGGGCTACCTGGTGCTGCGCAAGCCCGTGAACCCTGCAGAACTGCACGCTGTGCTGGCGCAGTGGCTGGCCCCCAGCAACAGGCGGCAGGACCAGAGCGCGGTTCCTTTCCCATAAGCACAGTCAGCTACTTTTTCAATAGCGCGGCAGTACACCTACCGGTGTCTTTCGAAGCCCCGGCCGCCGCAGAACGTGCGGTTGTTGCCTGCGGCCTGCTCAGGCAAAGGCAGGTATCACGGCACCGGTCGTCTGCCAGCGGTGCACCGCCCGTCTGCCCGCTGCACGCGGCGATCACGCAGCCCCCTACCATCCGCAGCCAACGACCAGCGACACCGACACGCTGGCAAGTCATATGAGGAGGGAGCCACGCCATGACCGCTACCGGGACCACCCCACCGCCCGGCCAGCCCCGCTGGCTGTACCAGGCGCAGGATGCGCAAGGCCGCCCCACCGAGGGCTTCGTGCATGCCCAGACGGCCGAAGAAGCCATGCAGGCCATTGCGGCGCTGCAGCAGCCCCCGCTGACCCAGGTGCAGCTGCACACCTCGGGGCTGTATGCCCGTGCGATGACCGAGATGGCGGACGACGCACTGGGCACCCTGGACGTGAAGGCACTGCGCCAGCTGGCGCGCGACCAGATCGAAGCCCAGGAGAACCCCGGCCTGTGGACCACGCTGCGCCAGCTGCTGCGCAACAACCGCACCTGGCTGCTGGTGTGCGCGGCCCTGGTGGCGCTGGCCGTGTGGCGCCAGTGGAGCGCGTGGGCGCAAGGGATTCTGGTGCTGGCCATGCTGGCGCCGCTGGGGGTGTTTGCCTACATGCACCAGTTTCAGCGCATGTACCAGCAGATGCTGCACGCGCACGCCACGGGCGACCTGCCCCGCCTGGACGTACTGGCCCAGCGGCTGGCACGCGCCGCCGAACGGCATGCATTCTTGCGACAGCCCGCCTGGGACGCAGCCGTGCGCATGGCCTGGTTCGAGGCGCGCGCCGAAGGGGTGGACGCCTCCATCCTGCGCTTGCGCATCCACCCCATGCGCCCGGCGGACGAAGGCGAATTCTTGGCCCGCATCTATACCTTGCCCCTGGCCACGGGCGACCATGCGGGCTTTACCGCCCGCCTGCGCGAGCTGATGGCGCAGCGGCCGGGAGAGCCCACTTTGCAGTTGGACCTGGCCCTGGGTGAGGCCCGCGCGGGCCACACCGACGAAGCGCAGCGCCTCGTGGACACGCTGCAGCCCGCCCTGCTGCCACCCCACGGGCAAGCGTTCATCGACTGGGTGCGGGGCATGATTGCGCTGCGCGACCCGGCCCGGGCGGGCGAGGCCGCCAGCCACCTGGGCAAGGCGTGTGAGCAATTTCTGGGGCTGGTGCGCAAGGCCCCGGGCGCCTGGCCCTCACTGGCCGTGTGCACCTGCGACTACGCGCTGGCCTTGGCCTGGAGCGGGCGCGCCGAAATGGGGCGCACCGTGTTTGCCAGCGTGCAGCCGGTGGCCCGGCACCACGCCGAGCCCGAGCGTCTGGCGCTGCTGGAGCGCGAGTTGCGCCTCAGGGGCTGAGCGTTTTTTGAGCTGCGCCCGAAAGGCGGGCAAAAGGCGGGCCGAGAAACCTGACTCGCAGGCTCAAGCCAGCGCGCGCTGGATGATGATCTTCTGCACGTCGCTCGTGCCTTCGTAGATCTGGCACACGCGCACGTCGCGGTAGATGCGCTCCACCGGGAAGTCGTTCACCACGCCGTAGCCGCCCAGCGTCTGGATGGCGGCGCTGCACACGCGCTCGGCCATTTCGCTGGCAAACAGCTTGGCCATGGCGGCTTCCTTCAGGCAGGGCTTTCCGGCATCGCGCAGCGCGGCCGCGTGCCAGATGAGCTGGCGCGCGGCCTCGATCTGCGTGGCGCAATCGGCCAGGCGGAAACCCACGGCCTGGTGGTTGAAGATGGCGGTGCCGAAGCTTTCGCGCTCTTTGGAATACGCCAGCGCCGCGTCGAACGCGCTGCGCGCCATGCCCACGCTCTGCGCGGCGATGCCGATGCGGCCGCCTTCGAGCGCGCCCAGGGCGATCTTGTAGCCCTCGCCCTCGGCGCCAATCAGGTTCTCGGCCGGGATGCGGCAGTTGTCGAAGTTGATCTGTGCCGTGTCGCTGCTGTGCTGGCCCAGCTTGTCTTCCAGCCGCGCCACCACATAGCCCGGGTTGCTGGTGGGCACGAGGAATGCGCTCATGCCCTTCTTGCCCGCGCCCTTGTCGGTCACCGCGATGACGATGGCCGCATGGCCGTTCTTGCCGCTGGTGATGAACTGCTTGACGCCGTTGATCACGTATTCGTCGCCCTGCTTCACCGCCGTGGTGCGCAGGGCGGAAGCATCAGAGCCCACATGCGGCTCGGTCAGGCAAAACGCGCCCAGCATCTCGCCACGTGCCAGGGGTGTGAGCCAGTCGCGCTTTTGCTGCGCGTTGCCGTAGCGCATGAGGATGGCGTTGACCGGGCAGTTGGTCACGCTGATGGCGGTGCTGGTGCCGCCATCACCGGCGGCGATCTCTTCGAGCACCAGCGCGAGCGTGAGGTAGTCGAGGTGGGCACCGCCAAACTCTTCGGGCACGCAGATGCCATACGCGCCCAGCGCGGCCAAGCCCTGGTGGGCCTCCTTGGGGAAGTGGTGTTCCTTGTCCCAGCGTGCGGCATTCGGCCACAGCTCGGTTTGCGCAAAGTCGCGCACCGCGTCGCGGATCATTTCCTGGTCTTGGGTCAGCAGCATGGGAGTGTCTCCAGAGTCGTTGTTCAAAAATTCGGGGGCTTAGTGGCTTGCGGACTACCAGTGGGCAGCGCGGCGGCCGTCGTAGTGCAGCAGGCGGCCCTTGTCGGCAGCGGTCACGCTGGCCAGCGTGCTGCGCAGGCCGCGCACACTGTCTTCGACCGTCAGCGGCGCACCGCCGCCGCCCATGTCGGTCTGCACCCAGCCGGGGTCGATGGTGACCAGCGTGGCGCCGGGGTAGTCGTGCTGCGCGGCGGCCACGGCCATGTTCAGCGCGGCCTTGCTGGTGCGGTACAGCCACGAGCCGCTGTTCGGCACGCTGCCGATCTGCGACATGGACGAGGACAGAAACGCAAACACGCCGCCCGCCTCCGCCACCAGGGGCGCCACCTGCGGAATGGCCTGCATGGCGCCCAGCACGTTGGTGTGCATGACGGCATCAAAGTCTTGCTGCGTGGGTGGGGTGAGCGCGTTGGGGCGGCGGATGACACCGGCCACATACAGCGCCAGGTCCAGCTTTTCGCCGTCAAGCTGCCAGGCCAGGCCGCTCACGCTGGCGGGGTTGGCCACATCCACGGTGAGCACCTCGGCGCCCAGCGCCAGCAAGCGCTCGCGGCCGGCGTCGTCGCGCACGGTGGCGATCACGCGGCGCCCGGCGTCGGTGTACTGGCGCACCAGCTCCAGGCCGATGCCCCGGGACGCGCCCATCACGAGTATGGAGTTCATTTTCAAGCCCAATATGCCGCAAGCGCTAGTGAATCATGCGCCAACAGCTATCAATTCAGGAGTAAACAAAACAGCGACATCCACTCAGGCAGACAGGTAGCCGGCGTACTCGAAATAGCCCGACCACGCGGGGTCGTACGCCACCTTCAGCTCCAGCGATGCCGCCTCGTCGCGCAGCAGCAGGGGCGCCAGCGTCTGCTTGGCCAGTTGCTCGTCGCTCACGTAGTACAGCGCCTGCCGGCGGCCCGCGCGCATCAGCGTCAGCACCAGAATGCCCAGCTGCGGCACTTGGAGCAGCGTGGCGGCTTGCTCGTGCAGGTCTTGCACGGCAGTCAGTGTGTCGCTGTAGGGCACCGCCAGGTCCACGGTGAGGGCATAGGCCAGGTCGGCCCGCATGGCCACAGCGTTGGCACTGGTGTTGACCATGACCACGCCGGTCTCGGGCGCGTCTTCGCTGTCGATGTCGTCAGCGGGCAGTTCGTTGCTGTCCTCGTCGATGGGGCAGTCAAACTGCAGTTCCAGCCCGTCCCATTCGGCATCGCCCGTGGGAAAGTGGCCGGTGTGGCCCAAGGTGTCGGTCCAGTAGCGGTCGAACACCGGGGGCAGCTGGCTCAGCGGCACCCAAGGTGTATGGGTATCGCCGGGCTCGCCCACAAAGTCCACCGCGCCCACCTTCACGGCAAAGTCGTACTCGCCCAGCACATGGTCGAGCATGATGAACGCCATGTTGCGCGCGTGGTCCTGGTAGTCGCTGGGGATCTCGCGGCCAAAGCGGATCTCCAGCGCCGCCTGCCCGCCATCCTGCTCCAGCGCCACCAGCACTTCGGACGTGGCCAGCTCAAAGCCTTCCATGCCGATGGGAAAGTCCGGCTGCGTGGTGCGCTCGCGAAACGCGCGCACGCGGTAGTGCGGCAGCGCGGGTGCGGCCGCCACCACCTGCGCCAGCAACGGAAACCGCTCGATGCTGCCGTGGGCCGTGACGATGAGGTCCACCACGGCATCGGCATCGTCGCCGGACATCTCCAGCGCCAGGCCTTCCAGGTGCTGATCTATCAGCGCATTGGCCGCCCCCACACGCTCGCGCAGCGGCTGGGCCTGGAGCGATGCCTGGGCATCGGAAAACGCGCGCCAGAAGGCGCCGATGGCGGGAGAGGGGGTGGTCATCGCGGTCCTTGTACAAAGTCGGGAATCATCCCATCTCCAGCCAGCGGCCTCAGACGAGTTCCAGCGCCACGGCCGTGGCCTCGCCACCGCCGATGCACAGGGTGGCCAGGCCCTTGGTCAGGCCGCGCGCCTTGAGTGCATGGATCAGCGTGACCATGATGCGCGCACCGCTGGCGCCGATGGGGTGGCCCAGTGCGCAGGCGCCGCCGTTGACGTTGACCTTGTCGTGGGGCAGGTCCAATTCCTTCATCAACGCCATGGGCACAACGGCAAAGGCTTCGTTGATCTCCCACAGCTGCACGTCGCCCACTTGCCAGCCGGCCTTGGCGAGTGCCTTTTGTGTGGCGCCCAGGGGGGCGGTGGCAAACCACTCGGGCTCTTGTGCGTGCGTGGCGTGACTCACGATGCGGGCCAGGGGCTTGGCGCCCAGCTTCTTGGCCGTGGACTCGCGCATCATCACCAGCGCGGCAGCGCCGTCGTTGATGCTGGAGCTGGACGCGGCGGTGATGGTGCCGTCCTTCTTGAACGCGGGCTTCAAGGTGGCGATCTTCTCGAGCTTGACCTTGCCCGGGCCTTCGTCCACCGACACCACGGTCTCGCCCGCACGGGTCTTGACGGTGACGGGCACGATCTCGGCCGCGAAGGCGCCCGACTCGGTGGCGGCCTTGGCACGCTGCACGCTGGCGGTGGCAAATGCGTCCTGCTGTTCGCGCGTGAAGCTGTATTTGGCCGCGCAGTCTTCACCAAAGGTGCCCATGCTGCGACCCGCTTCGTACGCGTCTTCCAGGCCGTCGAGCATCATGTGGTCGAAGATGCGGTCATGGCCCAGGCGGTAGCCGCCCCGGCCCTTTTGCAGCAGGTAGGGGGCGTTGGTCATGCTTTCCATGCCGCCGGCCACCATCACGTCGTGCGTGCCGGCCAGCAGCATGTCGTGCGCCATCATCGCGGCCTTCATGCCCGAGCCGCACATCTTGCTGAGCGTGACGGCGCCCGCGCCCTTGGGCAGGCCGCCTTTGAACGCGGCCTGGCGTGCAGGCGCCTGGCCCTGGCCGGCCATCAGGCAGTTGCCAAACAGCACTTCGCCCACGGCGTCGGGCGAGACACCGGCACGCTCGATGGCGGCCTTGATGGCGGCACCACCCAGGTCGTGCGCGGACAGGCTGGAGAAGTCGCCTTGCAGCGAGCCCATGGGGGTGCGCGCGGCGCCGACGATGACGATGGGGTCTTGGGTGAATGCAGACATGGTGATGGTCTCCTGTGAACGGTTTGAATGGAAAGACGGGGTTAAATCAGAGGGGCGAACGGGCCGACGCGCTCCGTACAAAGCGCCGATCTGCGTCATAGGGAAAGACGTCAAACATGTGCCCCGCGCGGATGCGCTCCTGGTGTGACTGCCAGAAGGCGGCATCGAGCAGGTCGGCGTGGTGCTGCATGAACACCTCGCGCACAGCGTCGTTGCCCAGCAGGAAGGGGCCAAAGGTTTCGGGAAACACATCGCGCGGGCCCACGCTGTACCAGACCTCGCCGCTCATCTCTTCTTCCTCGTTGCGCGGCGTGGGCACGCGGCGGAAGTTGCAGTCGGTGAGGTATTCGATCTCGTCGTAGTCGTAAAACACGACCTTACCGTTGCGCGTGACGCCAAAGTTCTTCCAGAGCATGTCGCCGGGGAAGATGTTGGCGGCCACCAGGTCCTTGATGGCGTTGCCATACTCGATGACGCTGTGCTCCATCTGCTGGCGCGCGCGCGGGTCAGACAGGCCGGTGTCGAAGGCTTCCTGCAGGTAGATGTTGAGCGGGATCATGCGCCGCTCGATATAGAGGTGCTTGATGATCACCTCAGTCTGGCCGTCGCCGTCGCGGTCGCTGATTTCGAGCTGGCTGGGGGCGAACTTCTCGATCTCTGCAATGAGTGCATCGTCGAAGCGGTCACGCGGGAAGGCGACTTCGCTGTACTCCAGCGTGTCTGCCATGCGGCCCACGCGGTCGTGCTGCTTGACCAGCAGGTACTTGGCCTTGACCTGCTCACGTGTGGTTTCCTTCTGGTGCGGGAAGTAGTCCTTGATGAGCTTGAACACGAACGGGAAGCTCGGCAGGTCGAACACCAGCATCACCATGCCCTTGATGCCAGGCGCGATGCGGAACTGGTCGCTGGAGTGCTTCAGGTGGTACAGAAAGTCGCGGTAGAACAGCGTCTTGCCCTGCTTGGCCAGGCCCAGCGCGTTGTAGATCTCGGCGCGCGGCTTGCGCGGCATGAGGCTGCGCAAAAACTGCACGTAGGCGCTGGGCACCTCCATGTCCACCATGAAGTAAGCGCGGGCAAAGCTGAACAGCATCTGCATGTCGTCTTCGCCGAACAGCGCGGCATCGATGTACAGCTTGCCGCTGTCGTCGTGCAGGATGGGCAGCGCAAACGGCACCTCGTTGAAGCCGTTGATGATCTTGCCCACCACATACGCGCCCTTGTTGCGAAAGAACAGGCTGGTGAGCACCTGGATCTGGAAGTTGGTGCGCAGCCTCACCTTGTCGAGCCGGCTGCGCATGGCGCCCACCACGCAAGCGGTGTCACGCTGCAGGTCGGCAAATTCGCGCTGCAGCTGGAAGTTCTCGACGATGGTCTGGAACGTTTCGCCCAGCGTGTCCCGCGACGGGTAGTAGGCGCGGTAGGTGGGGCGCGCGGCGGGCTCGTCGTTCTCGATGTATTCGGTGCTGACCGCGGGCCGCACAAAGATGAAGTCGTTGTGAAAATGCGTGCGGTGCAGGATCTTGGTGGTGACCGAATTGAAGAAGGTCTCGGCCAATTCGGGCTGATGGTGATTGACCAACAGGCCGATGTAATGCAGCTTCACCTGGTGCCATACGTCCATGGGCTGGCCACCTGCGCCAAACTCCTTTTCGAGGCGCCGCACGCACTCTTTCACCCGCAGGTCGTAGAACTCGATGCGCTCGCGCTGCGCCCGCTGCTGACCATGCCAGTCGCCGGTTTCAAAGCGGTGCTTGGCCCGCGCGGACTCCGTGCGGAACAGCCGGTAATGCCGGTTGAAGCCATCCATCATGGCCTTGGCAATACCGTAGGCTTGGGGTGCATCAAGGCGTTGCGGGAACATGGTGGCAGGCTTCTTGGCTTCTTTGTCAGCGCAACCGTCGTTCGGCAGGCACAGCGCCGGTCGGCTTACTGCCGCCGGGTCGCGGCCACCCCGGCGATTGCCGCCTTGTACAGCGACTCCAGGCCTTCGGTGCTGTCCACGGACATATGCAGGTTGTTGATGAGCCCATCCTTAAGGCCGTAGCACCAGCCATGCAGTGTGACCTTCTGGCCCCGGCCCCAGGCATCCAGCATTACGGTGGTCTGTGCAATGTTCACCACCTGCTCGATGGCGTTGAGCTCGCACAAAACGTCATGGCGCCATTCGGGTGCGGTAGCGGCGATCAGGTCACGGTGGCGGTCGCGCACATCGGTCACATGGCGGATCCAGTTGTCCGCTAGGCCAACCCGCGTACCCTCCAGAGCGGCCAGTACGCCGCCGCAGCCATAGTGCCCCACCACCATCAGGTGCTCCACCTGCAGCTGGTCCACCGCGTACTGGATGGTAGACAGGCAGTTGAGGTCCGTAGGCACCACGACGTTGGCCACATTGCGGTGCACAAACACTTCGCCCGGCTCCAGCCCGGTGATCTGGTTGGCTGGCACCCGGCTGTCGGAACAGCCGATCCACATGTATTTGGGCTTTTGCTGCGCCAGCAAGCTGGTGAAGAAGCCAGGCCGCTCCCGCTCCATCTGGGCCGCCCAGGCGCGGTTGTGGACAAACAGGTCGTCGATGGAAGAAGGCATGGGGTCCTTGGTATGTGAGGGTTGGTCAGTCAGTCTTCGCAGGTCAGCAGGTTTCGGCAAACAGCTCGCGGCCGATCAACATGCGGCGAATCTCGCTGGTTCCCGCACCAATCTCGTACAGCTTGGCATCGCGCCAGAGGCGGCCCAGCGGGTACTCGTTGATATAGCCGTTGCCACCATAGATCTGCACGCCTTCGCCTGCCATCCAGGTGGCTTTCTCGGCACACCAGAGGATCACGCTGGCGCAGTCCTTGCGGACTTGGCGCACGTGGTCGGTGCCGAGCATGTCGAGGTTCTTGGCCACAGTGTAGGCAAACGAGCGGCCCGCTTGCAGCACGGTGTACATGTCGGCCACCTTGCCCTGGATGAGCTGGAACTCGCCAATGCTCTGGCCGAACTGCTTGCGGTCGTGAATGTAAGGGATCACGTTGTCCATCACGGACTGCATGATGCCCAGCGGGCCGCCAGTCAGCACCGCACGTTCGTAGTCCAGACCACTCATCAGCACCTTGGCGCCCTGATTCAGGCCGCCCAGCACGTTCTCAGCCGGCACTTCGACGTCCTGGAACACCAGCTCGCCCGTGTGGCTGCCGCGCATGCCCAGCTTGTCGAGCTTCTGCGCAATCGAAAAGCCCTTCATGCCCTTCTCAATCAGGAAGGCGGTCACACCGCGCGCGCCCAACTCAGGCTCGGTCTTGGCGTAGACCACCAGGGTGTCGGCATCAGGACCGTTGGTGATCCACATCTTGCTGCCATTAAGCAGGTAGTAGCCACCCTTGTCCTCGGCCTTGAGCTTCATGCTGATCACGTCCGAGCCCGCGCCGGGCTCACTCATGGCCAGCGCGCCCACGTGCTCGCCGCTGATGAGCTTGGGCAGGTACTTGGCCTTTTGTGCCTCGTTGCCGTTGCGGTTGATCTGATTCACACACAGGTTGCTGTGGGCGCCATAGGACAAGCCCACCGAGGCACTGGCGCGGGAGATTTCTTCCATCGCCACCATGTGGGCGAGGTAGCCCATGGCGGCGCCGCCATATTGCTCGGACACCGTGATGCCGAGCACGCCCAGGTCACCCATCTTGCGCCACAGATCCATGGGGAACTGGTCGTTGCGGTCGATTTCTGCCGCGCGGGGGGCAATCTCCGCCTGCGCGAAGTCGCGCACGGCATCGCGCAGGGCGTCGATGTCTTCGCCCAGTTGAAAGTTGAGGCCAGGAAGGTTGGCAGGGATGCTCATGGGGTTGTCTCCTCAAAAAAGGTAATGGAATGGGCCGGATTCAGCCCTGGATGCTGTCGCGTCCGGTGACCGCCATAAGAGTGCATCCCATGGTGGCGACCAGCTTTTCTTGTCTGCCGTCGATGGCGAAGGCGCGGCCTTCACACACGGTGATGGTGCGGCCGGGCTTCAGCACCCGCCCTTCCATGCGAAATCGCTCGCCCTTGGCAGGGGCCAGCAAGTTGATCTTGAACTCGATGGTGAGCACGGCAGCGTCGGCCGCCATCAAGGTGAAACCGGCATATCCACACGCAGAATCTAGCGCAGTGGCCACCATGCCCGCATGGAGAAATCCATGCTGCTGGGTCAGCCCAAGCGCCCAAGGGAGTTCGATGTCCACGGCACCCGGCGTCACAAGGCCCAGCGAGGCACCCAGGGTCTGCATGGCTCCCTGGCGCGCAAAACTGGCGCGTACGCGGTCGGCAAAGTCGGTGCAACGCGGCTCAAGGGGGGGCGTGCTCACAACAGTCTCCTGATTTACGTTTACGTAAACGTCAATTATGAATCAATTTTGCTTTTCTACCTTGGCCAGTAGCGTGCGCGCCTCTTCTTCGTGCTCGCGCACCTCTTCCAGGTTGGCCTGTAAATCGGCCATCTGCTCTTCGAGCTGCTTGCGATGCACCACCAACACGTCGAGGAATTTGCGCAGCTGAACGCCGGTGTCACGGGGGCTGTCGTAAAGGTCGATGATCTCCTTGGCTTCCGTCAGTGAGAGGCCCAGGCGCTTGGCCCGCAGCGTCAGTCGCAGCCGGGTGCGGTCGCGCGCGCTGTACACGCGATTGCGTCCTGCAGACCCAGTGCGCTCAGGCTGCAGTAAGCCCATGTCTTCATAAAAACGGATCGCCCGGGTGGTGAGATCGAACTCTTTGGCGAGGTCACTGATGGTGTAAGTGTTGGCCATGGTGGGTGCTGCACACAGCAGTATCGGTTTCGCAAATGAGACAGCCCGGTGGCGGCAGCTCCCTACAATGCATCGAATGCATGACGTTTACGTTAACGTCAATGCTAACCCATCAGACCTTCGCCATGAATCCACTCGAACACCAGATCCACTACCCGCTCGGCGACGCGCTCCCTCCCGAGGGCGGCTCCATAGTGGTCGCGCCGGGAGTCCACTGGATTCGCATGGGTCTTCCCTTCGCACTGGATCACATCAATCTGTGGCTGCTGCGCGACCGACAACCGGGCGCTGGCGGTGTGACACTAGACGGGTGGACAGTGGTGGATTGCTGCATCGACAGCGCTGCGACCCGTGCACAGTGGGAGCAGATTTTTGTGAATTGTCTGGGTGGCTTGCCCATCTTGCGTGTCATCGTGACCCACATGCATCCAGACCATATCGGTCTCGCCCATTGGCTGTGCGAGCGGTGGGGGGTGCAATTGTGGATCAGTGCCACCGACTACAACGTGGCTCGGGTCGCTGTTTATGACCCGCAAGGGTTTGGCGGCGAAGCAGGGGCGGACTTCTATGCCCTGCACGGTGCGCAAGACCCTTCCTTTTTGGCCCATGTACGTGGGCGGGCATCGTATTTTCCGACCCTTGTGCCCGCGCTGCCGCCCCGCTTTCGCCGAATCATGGATGGAGACACGCTGAACATTGGGGGCCGAGGATGGCGTTGCATCAGCGGTTATGGACATGCGCCCGAGCACATGGCGCTGTTCTGTGCTGAATTGACCACGCTGATCAGCGGTGACATGGTGCTACCGCGCATCTCGACCAATGTCAGTGTCCATGCCAGCGAGCCCGAAGCCAATCCGCTGCAATTGTTTTTGACTTCGCTGTTGCGGTACCTGGACCTGCCGGAAAGCACATTGGTGCTCCCATCGCATGGCAAGCCGTTCACGGGATTGGCCACGCGCATTGCGCAGCTGCAGAACCACCACCACGAGCGGCTGGCGGATATCTTGCTGGCAGCCCAAGACAATGCGCTGAGCGCTGCAGATACCCTGCCAATTCTCTTTCAACGCAAGCTGGACACCCATCAGATGACTTTTGCTATGGGTGAGGCGCTGGCGCATCTGCACCATCTGTGGATGGATGGGAAATTGGAGCGGTTTCTCGATCAGGCCGGGGTTCAGAGATTTCACGTACTGAACGGTGGAGGCGGATAAACGCATCCGATCCGCAATGATCCTGTGTGATCAGTTGCTCGTCGCGTCGCGGTGCGCTGAAGCTACTCACACGGCGTGACTTGAGATGGTGCGCACGCCTGGTCGGGACAAGTAATCTGAGATGGGTTGGGAGGGCTGTTGAAGCCGAAAGCATTGAGCAGTCCGCTGTTGTAGTTAATGCGTTTTGGCTGTCCCAAAGCAAAAAACCCCAGTCTTTGTAGACTGGGGTTTTCTGGGCTGTAAGAGCCTGACGATGACCTACTTTCACACGG
>NZ_JBXAGA010000013.1:0-155811 GCF_058793595.1 Acidovorax sp. GW835-FHT14G06 | reverse complement strand
GCGCCCAGAACAGCGCCCGCTCTTTTTGATCTCGCTGGATACGGCACCCAGCGCGCGACGTTGAAAGCGTCTATGTGCATCAAGGCTGTTGAGGCCAGGGTGGTCCACTGAGTTAGCTCCATCGTCTAGGCCCACGCCTACGATCCCCGGACTCACGCCCACTACACACCGGTTCACCCGGCACCTGCGTTGGTCTGCATGTCGGTGCGCGGCTCGATCACTTGGCACCCGTCGCGGCTTTGGGGCTGCGATGGGTGAATTATTCCCAAATTTGGGAGAAGTGCAACCCAAATTTAGGATGTTTTGAAATTGTTTTATGACCCGTTGGTCAGTAAGTGGTGCGCAGGCGTAAAAAAACCGCCTCGGTGGCGGTTTGGTGGACTGGCGTTGAAGTGCTATGCGGCTTTTGCCATTTCGTAGAGATGGTTCGCTGCTTCCACTGCGTTGATGCAGCGTACTGCGACCACATCGCGGGCTTTGGCTTCTGATTCGATGTAGCGCCATGATTCCGCCAGCGCCTCGACCTGGCGCGCGGTGTATGTGTCTGCGGGGGACTGGTAGCCCACCAGGATTTCGGCCTTGCGGATGGGTAGCAGTTGCTCGCGCCGGAGGGTGTCGAAGTCAAAGAGCTTGAGTTTTAGTGCTCGCACATCTGCCGATACGCTGCGCCCTGGCCGCAGGACGCCGAACTGGGCGACATAGCTGCCGTACTGAAAACCCAGGTTGACCTTTTTCCTGGATGACACCTTCACTGGGATGTTGAACGAAGATTTCAGGGCTTCTTGCCACTCTGCAGTAAGAACCTGGAGGCGAACTTTCTCCGCCCATTCCGCAAAGGCGCGGCGCGCCTCATGATCGGTCTTGTCTTCGAACTGCACACCAAACATAGATAGCGAAAACGCGGAGCTGAGTCGCATCGCTATGTCGAAAACCTCGTTCAAGTCCCGGGCAAGGCAATCTCTCACCGGCCCTATGTTCGAATTGCCAAAGGGCATTTCAAGATGCTGGGCCTCGACCTGGTTCTCAATTTGCCGATGCAAAGATAGCACCGTCTTACCGATCAGAAATTGCATCCCCTTTCCGGCCTGGCCGAAGATGGTCTGAATGGTCGCTGGGGGGATTGCTTGCCGCACTGAAGTTTGCCCGGTTCTACCTCGGACAATGATGGCGATGGTCAGAGATTCACCAGATCCTGGAACAGTCTCTATCTGGACGGGCCACCATTGCGCCTCAAAGGTTGGGATGTCGATGGGTTTCATCGTTTTGAGCGGTGACAGGTGCAGTGTCTATCAGGTATTTCTGGTCGGGAATCACTCTCAGACTGAGCAGCCGGTCTAAGTGCATGAGTCGATTTTGCAGGAACTGTAGCACTTCGTCGTAACAGCCGGTAGCTCCATTCAAAGGCTCTAGCTCAGCGGGGCATCCTCGCAGCTGGAGCTTGTGCACCCTCACTGCAGCTGCGCGAAGAGCTGTCAGCAAAGCGTCTCGGTGATGGGGTTCTGTTTCTTCTCTCAGTCGGTCCCCAAGCCAATTTGTGACAGCTTCATCGGGTGGGATGCCTTTTGCCAATGCAGCCTCATGGTCAATGAGCCACACCGCGCCATAGGGGTCAAACACCACGTCACCCGGCCCGCGCACGTCGTTCACAACAAACTCGTCAAGCACGGCGGCTGCATCCGCTGCCTTTACCTTGCGCAGCATCTCCAGCATCAGGCTGCGGTCGCGAACAGGCGTAGCCATTCCGCGCGGGCCGACCTGTTCGCAGCCAAAGGCCATGATGGCTGGACCCCGTGGCCTACCAACGGTATGCGGTGCTACGCTGACAATGTACGGTTGCGGACAGGGAAGCCCAGAGGCTATCGCCACCTGGGCCACGACCAACTCCGCCACCAGTTGCCGCAGCGTCAGGTTGGGCTTTACGTACAGCATGACATCTGAGGCACCGCTGTATGCAGGGCAAAGCCAAACCTCGTTTCTTGAGCCGTTCAGCCGCTGGCCTGGCGAATGCACAGACCCCGCCTGAATATCAGGCAGAGTGTTTTTTGGGAGGTGAACGACTGTGCTTTTGTTGCTCATGTTGCTCCTGTGCAGCGATCACCCTTGCATCAATCTCTGCTTGGTGGTCTGGAAGAATTTGAGGCGGCATATCCTGCGGGTCTGGCGTCTTCCTGGCTGAATCTGTGGCCTTCCCCAGCAACTCGCCCAGCCGTGCCCGATAGGCCGCAGCATTCGTTTCTACGAGCATAGGCAGCAACTGCTTCAGTTCGGCCTTGGCTGTGGATTGCGCCATCGCATCGAGTACCACCTCCAGCGCCTGGGCAAGGGTGGGGGTGCTTCTTGCGGAGGATTCTGGGTGCAAAAGCTCCCAGACACTGACCCCGAAATAGGCTGCAACGTCTTCCAACTTGTCGAGATGGGCTCCTTCCCCAGTCAGCATGCGCTGAAGCGTGCTGTGTGTTATCGACAAATTTCGACGGGCGGCGTCTTTTTCTATCCGCATCGGCGCACCACGTAGGTTGGACTCCCCGATCAGGCTTTTCAGCCTAACCGAAAGAATTTCACCGGCTGCCTTTGATGTCGTAACCATATTTGGGATTGTCATTGGCAAACAGTCTCAAATTCGGGATTGCAAATTCCCAAATTTGGGCATAACATGCGCTCCTATGAGCAGCATTCTTCAGCCCGTTATTGATCGTCTCCGTGCCGCCGGGCCGGCATCGTGGGAGCAAATCGCAGCGGAGGCTGGTGTTGCCAAGACACTTCCCCGCAAGTTGGTCTATGGCGACCGTGACAACCCAGGTGTTCTGACGATCCAACCTTTGGTGGATTACTTCAGCGCGGTTGATCGTGGCGAGCGTCATTTGCCATCCGTCGCAAAGTAGGCGGCATGACCTCCATCGCCATCCCCCTGGAACTCAACACCATCGGTGCCGAGTCCGTGAAGACCTGCAATGCGCGCAGCGTGTATGCCGAGTTGGGCGTGAAGAAAGACTTCTCCGACTGGATCAAGGTGCAGATCAAGCGCGCCATGCTGGTGGAGAACGTGGACTTCATCACCGTCCCCCAAAAAGGGGAGGGCGGGAAATTCGCCCCGATTGAGTACCACCTGACCATCGAGGCGGGCAAGCACATTGCCATGCTCTCCGGCACGGCCAAAGGCCGCAAGGTGCGCGAGTATTTCCTGGAGTGCGAGCGCCAAGCCAAAGAAGCCGCTGTGGCCCTGACGCCCATGCAGACGCTCCTGCTGGCTGCTCAGCGCCTGGTTGAACTGGAACAGTTGCAGCAGCGCCAAGCCATCGAAATCGCCCAGTTGCAAGAAACCGTGGCCGTGGTTGAGGCCCGCACGCAGCCAGAAAACAAGCACTTCACTGTGCTGGGCTACTGCAACTTGATCGGAAAGCCGGTGGACTTCCGCACCGCATCCGCCTTGGGCCGCAAGTGCGCCGTTCTCTCGCGCGAACAAGGCCTGCAGATTGGCGATGTGCGTGATCCCCGCTTTGGCACGGTGCACAGCTACCACGAGTCTGTACTGCAGGCGGTTCTCGCGTCTGCGCTGCCAGCCTCCAAGGAGGCGGCGTAGATGGCCCCCGACTTCATCTCCCCGCTGCGCCGCGCCTTCGGCTTCAAGTTGCATCCGCTCGTTCTTCCAGACGGTGGCTTGGCATTCGTGCGCTTCCTCCAGTTCGCATCCGGTAACTCGGGCGAAGCCCAGTCCCTGCAAAACGCATGGGCCCGCGAGGTCGGAAAGACCAAGTGGGAGCTGGTCGCCTCCACAGAAGACACCGCAAGTTTCATCGACTGGCTGATCCGCACCCAGTGGGGTGAAGAGTCCACCAACGCTGTTCTGCACTGATTTGTGCAAGCCGCCCACGCCATGGCCCCCGTCCACCCCCTCATCGCCGCTGCAACGGCTTGCTCCTGCACCAGCAGGGGCCTTTTTGATGCATCCCCCCTCATGGCCAAGCGCCAACCGGCTGCCCTCCGTGGCTCTGGTTGTGTGGGTTGGGTGCATCAAAAAGGCGATGTGTTTCGTGTCCTGCATGAAACAAATTTTTGCCCCACCGCAACCGGTAACTCAACCGGTAATCCGTTGATTTCTTTCTATCGAGGCAGCGATGGAACAACTTGCACTCCCTCTCATGGGCCGCTTGGACGGGCCGTCCACTGCTCCCTTTTCGCTAGTGACCATGGCCGGAACGTACCGCGAGGCCGTCAGGCTTGCTTGGCGTCTGCGCCGGGTGCATTACGCGACTCAGCGCCAGCTAGCGGCCGAGGCCGGGCTGTATGCCCCGCATGTGTCGGACTACCTCTGCGCGGACGACAAGCCGTCGCGGCGCAGCTTGCCTGCGGAGCACATCCCGGCATTCGAGGCGTTCGTGGGCAACACGCTGGTGACGCAGTGGATCGCTTCGAAGGCCAAGCTGACCGTGTTGGAGGAACTGCAGGCAACCAAGGCAGCCGCATGAACCACAGCCTCCCCCTCAACGCCTTCCAGTCGGTGCGCCCCCGTGGCCCCGACATGGACATCCCCGCAGCCCCCCCCCGCAAGACCAATCACATCCGCGCACCCATTGAGGGCAATGTGCAGCGTGCTTTGGACTCCAAGGGCCGCCCCACGGTAACCATGCCGCCGCGGGCCACGGGTGCGATTTCGATCAACACCCGCCGCGTCAGCGCCGCCACCTTGGCGAAGCAGGCGCGCACGGATCAAACCGGAGGTGCCGAGTAATGCGCACCAGCCAGCACGACCTCTTCGGCGCGGCACCAGCTCCGCGCAACTTCGACCAGGACGCATTGGGCTTCTTGATCGCCTATGCGCGCAAGCACAAGGGCCAGGCATTCAGCGCTGAGCACGTCACGCTGGCGGCCCAGGAAAAGGGCATTGCGCCCGACGACCTGCGTGCATGGGGCGCTGTGTTCACCCAGGCAGCGCGCGATGGGCATATCCGCCGCAGCGAGGTGCTTTTCTCGCGCTCCATGGGCAATGGCTCGCTGGCGCCCGGGTGGATTGCTGCATGAGCAACATCCCCGAACCGCTGACCCCAGCGGAATGCGACCTGACTGACTTCCAGTACATGGAGTTGGACGTTCGCCGCCTGCGCGATTCCAAGTTCGCAGCCACACCCAAGGGCGATGCCTTCCGCGCCGGAATCATGCTGTGGTGCGCTGCTTGGCACCAGGTCCCGGCCGCATCGCTGCCTGACGACGACGTGGAGCTGGCCAACCTCGCCGGGTATGGACGCATGCCTATTTCCGTGAAGGAATGGAAGAAGGTGCGCACCGATGCCCTGCATGGGTTCGTGAAGTGCACCGACGGGCGCCTCTATCACCCGGTCATCGCAGAGAAGGCGATTGCCGCCTTCGAGTCCAAGCGCAAGTACGCCTACGAGAAGTATTGCGACCGCCTGCGGAAAGAGAACGCCAAGCGCGCCAAAGAAGGCAAGCCGCTGTTTGGAATTCCTTCGCGCGAGCTGTGGAATTCCGGCGCGTACCCACATGGAATTCCGCCAGAACAAGAGCAAATTCCGGCGGAAAACGCTCAAGGTTCCGCAGGAGTTCCAGACGAAAACGCTCTTAGAGGGAACAGAACAGAACAGAACGGAGAGGGAACAGAACCTTATTCCGTTACTGACGTAACGGGCGGCGCCGCCGCCAAGTCCGCCGCCGAGCTGACGAAGGACGAGCTGTGGAAGGCGGGCAAGTCCCTGCTGAGCCAATCCGGCCTGCCGCCTGCGCAGTGCGGCTCGTTCGTCGGAAAGCTGGTCAAGGACTACGGCGACCAGATCGTGGTGGACGCCGTGCGCGCCGCCGTGACCACCCGGCCCGCCGACCCTGTGGAATACCTCAAGGCCACCTGCATGCACGCCGCCAAACAGCGCGGCACCAAATCGAAGCCGTCTGCGCACACCGGACTGGCCAACCTCAACTACTCCGAAGGCGTGAACGAAGATGGAACATTTGCCTGAACCCTCGGCGACGCCCGTTGCCGCGAAACCGAACATCGGTAAGCATGATCTGGGCGAAATCGCCAGCACCTGCGAGAAGCACGGTGAGTACACCTCGACTGGTGTCCGCTACCTGCTTGGCCGGGTCCAGCGCGAGGTGTGGACTCCCTGCCCGGATTGCGAAGAGGCTCGCATTGCTGCCGAGCGCAAGGCGGAGGCGGAGAAGGCTGCGACAGCCGCCCGCCAGCGCCTGGAAGCCATGCTGCATGAGGCCGCGATTCCCGCCCGGTTTGCAGGACGCACCTTGGCGTCATTCAACGCTGAAACGCAGGAGCAACAGCGCGCGCTGCGCGTGGCCACCGACTTCGCGACGAATTTCGATGACCGTTTGCGTCGCGGCGAATCCCTGATCCTGCTGGGCGCACCAGGGACAGGGAAGAGCCACATCGCGGCGGCCATCCTGCAGGCGATCATGCCCGAGCACTGCGGGCTGTACACGACCTGCGCCGGCCTGATCCGCGCCGTGCGCAACACATGGCGCAAGGACTCGGAGCGCTCCGAAGGGCAGGTGTTGGCCATCCTCGCCGAAGTCCCTCTGCTGGTCATCGATGAGGTGGGGGTGCAGTACGGAACCGACAGCGAACAGAACATCCTGTTCGAGGTGCTGGACCGTCGCTACCGCGACATGATGCCCACCATCCTGCTGGCGAACCTGAAGCTCAAGCGGGAGAAGCCCGAAGACCCAGCAGGGCTGCGGGAAGTGCTGGGTGATCGCGTTTATGACCGTCTGACGGAAACAGCGCGCATCGTCACCTTTGAGGGAGAGAGCTACCGGGCGAGGGCTCGCAAGGAGGCCTCATCGTGACCCGCGCCGAAGCCCTCCGCAAGCTTCTGGCCATCGGTGCCCTGTGCCGCCAGGAGATCGAGAACGTCATGGGCGGCGAGCCCGCCGAGGTGGCCGGAGCCATCAGCACCCTGCGTGCCCGTGGTGAGCTGGTCTACGTCCGCGACGGCCGCCAGCAGACGTTCTACCGCCTGACCGACGAGGCCCGCGCCCGTGCGTTCGGGAGCCCGGCATGACTCAGAAATTGCACTGCGCCCGCTGCGGCCGCGTCACCCTGCACCCTGCCGTTGTCATCGGCGCCCAGCCCTTTGGCCGCGTTTGCGCTCGCAAGGCCGGTCTGATCCAGCCCAAGCGCCGGGGCAGGGCATCCGAGGCATGCCGGGACAACCGCACTCTCGATCTGTTTGGAGGTGCCCATGCATGACATGCGCCACCTGTACCCACTGGTCCCCAAAGCAGGCCGGAGCTATGGCAAAGCACCGCATGTGCCCGTGTGCCCTGGGCAAACCGTGGACGTTCTTTGGACCCGAGCACCTGTGCGCCAAGCACAAGGAGGCGGAGCCGGATGTGGTGGCCGCGCGCGTGGCCTGGGTCAACAAATCGACCGCCAAGGGGAGCCGCACATGACGGAAGCCACAAAGCGCTACACATTGCGCCAGCGAAAGGTCATGGACCTGCTCAGCTCAGGCCAGCCGGTCAGCCCCACGGACTTGCGCCGCGCCTGCGGCCTGGGTGTCAACGCACTGCACCGCGTCCTGATCCAGCTCACGGAGGCCGAGCGCATCCATGTGGTGCTGGTGGAAGGGGAGCAGTGGTACGCCAAGTCAGAGGGGCCGCTGCCGACGCTGGCGACGGCGTGGGCCAATGCGCCGGCCAGCGAAGGAGCGAGCGCATGACCACGCTGCAGCTCACCCTGCCATGGCCGCCCACAGCCCTGAGCCCAAACACCCGCCAGCACTGGTCCGCACTCTCGCGCGCCAAGAAGGCCTACCGCCACGCCTGCGCCATCACCGCCCGCCAGCAGGGCGCGGCCCGTTCCGAGGCGAAGAAGCTGCACGTCTCCCTGGTGTTCGTGCCGCCAACGCGCCGCGCCTACGACCTGGACAACCTGCTGGCCCGGATGAAGTCTGGCCTGGATGGGCTCGCCGACGTGCTGGGGGTGGATGACCGCCATTGGAAGCTGGAGATCGACCGGTCCGACGAGATCGGCGGATTCGTGCGCGTGGAGGTCACAGCGTGAAAGCCATGCTCATCAAGTCCCCCAAGGGCCTGGTCGGCAGCACGCCCGCCGATCAGGACGCATGGGCCAAGTTCAAGCGCCGCCTGGAAACCATGAAGCCCGGCACCTGGCTGCGGATGGAGTGGAGCCGGCCGCGCAACGGGGCGCACCACCGCAAGATGTTCGCGCTGCTGCAGCTGGTGGCCGAGAACAGCGAAACCTACAACACGCCCGAAAAGGCGCTGGTGGCCGTGAAGCTGGCTGCGGGCTACTTCGATCCAGTGCCCGACCCGCGCACGGGCGAAATCGTGCCGGTGCTGCACAGCGTCAGCTACGACGCCATGGACCAGGACGCTTTCGAGGCTTTCTACAGCGCTGCCCTGGACGGAGTGCTGCAGGTCATCTTGCCGACGATGCCGCGCGAGATGGCCGACCACCTGATGGAGATGATAGTGGAGGGCTGGGCGTGAAAAGAACCGGCTTCCGCCCCCGCGCTCCCCGCCGCGAGCAGCGCGACCCAGACCGCGTGCGCGCCATGCCAGCCGTTACGCCCGGGGCCTTCCGCGCGCCGCAGCCGGTGGTGGCCGCGCCCGCCGCAGCGCCGAAGTCGGCCGCCCAGCGCAACGCCCACCTCCGCGACATGGCCCGGGGCATGCCCTGCCTGCTTCGCGTTCCCGGCGTGTGCACCCAGGACCGCGCCACAGTGGTGTGCTGCCACAGCAACCTGAGCATCCACGGCAAGGCAGGCGCACGCAAGGCAGACGACCACTACAGCGTGTGGGGCTGTTCCGCTTGCCACCAGTGGCTGGATCAGGGCCCAGCGCCGCGCGCGCAGAAGGCCTCCGCATTTATGGCCGCCCATCTGGCCCAGGTGCTGGAGTGGCGCGCCATCGCGTTCGACAGCCGCAGCCAGGCGCGGGACCGGGCCGCCGCCGAATGGGCGCTGGAGCGGCTGAATGCCACCGCCGTGCAACCAATCTGAACTGGTCGAAAGGGAAACGTGATCTCACAAAGCAAATTCCGGGTAATCCACCAATCCATGAGCGGGATTGCTCAAAAGGTGTACGCCGCAGTGCCGTGCGCAGCGCCTTGGTCGGTTTCCTACATCCACTCCGAAATGCAGCGCCTTGGCAGTTCAACCCGCGATGTGCGCATCGTTCAGGGCTGCCTGAATAGCCTGAAAGACGCGGGCCTGATCCAAGAGGCGTCGAAAGGCCTTTTTGTTCGCACCCAGATCAAACCCAATCCAGCAGCAAATTCAACACCACAGGAGCAGCCAGTGACCCAGCAGCAGCAAATCCCCGCGAAACAGAAGCCTCTTCGGACGCCATTGGCCATCCTCAATGACCTGGCAGCCAAGTGTAAAGCGCTCCAAGACGAAATCGAGATGGCCGCATTGGAGATCGATGAATACGTGACCGCCAAGGATGGTGACGCCGCCAAGCTGAAGCAGCTGCAGACCCTTTTGAAGAGCCTGAGCTGAACTGAAAGGGAGACCATGTACCAAGACGACCGCCGCACCATTGAGGAAAGCTACGCATCGGCCACGGCCAGCTCGGACCTGCGCTGTGACACCCGCGAGGGTGCACCGCGCTCCGATACCGACCTGCTGATCGCCGCCGGTTGGTCACCCAGCCGCATCGGGGCCGCACTGCTGCGCCTGCACACCGAGTGGGATGGCGCCGAGCACCTGCGGCCAACCACCGGCGCCGACTTCGCCCAGGCGGCCCGCGCGCGCCAGCCTGTAGCTCTCTCGCAAACGCCGTCCATGGCCCGTGCAGTGGCCGACAAGCTGGCCGCAGAATTCAACCACCAGCAGGCCAAAGCTCTGATGTCGCACCTGAAGACCATGCCCGTGGTCTGCGAGCAGCTGACCCTGCAGCTCCTGAAGTGGAAGGTGGAAGACGCCGAGCAAGTGGCCGGCGCGCTGCTGCGCTGGTGGCTGGCCCCCAACTGCCACGCTTGCAACGGCCGCAAGTTCGAGGTGATTCCGGACACCGGCCGCCTGTCGAGCAAGCACTGCAAGCCCTGCGGCGCTACGGGAAAGTTACGGATTCCGCACGGGGAGGCGGGGCGCAGGCTGGCGAACTGGATGGATGAAGCTGTTTCGCTGGCGCGGGCTGGCATTTCTCGCCGCCTCAGGGATTCCATGGGGCGTGCGTCATGACTTTGATTTCTCTGGAGCGCTTGAAAGAGCTTCTGCACTATGACCCAGATACCGGCTTGTTCACCAGGAAGGTGAGGAGGGGAAATAACACCAAGGAAGGTGATATCTGCGGGTCTGTTGATGCCGATGGCTATTTGCGGATGATGCTAGACGGTAGGGTTTATCGCCTCCAGCGCCTGGCTTGGTTCTATTGCTATGGAGTCTGGCCGAATGGGGTTGTGGATCACAAAAACAGAATTCGCGATGACAACCGAATTGACAACCTCAGGGACGTCACGCAATCCGTGAACATGGAAAACCAGACCAACTCCCGAAGCGTTCGCGGCACAGGGTTCCTTGGCGTGACCGTTTGCCAATCAAAGTATCAAGCGCGCATTCAGAAGGAGGGAAAGCCATTTTTCATCGGAAGCTTTGCAACGCCCGAAGAAGCAAGCCGGGCCTATTGGGATGCGAAAAAACGGCTTCATGAGATTCCTGCGCAACTCGATCAGAAAGCGCTTGCACACCACAATGGGGCGCAATTAGAATTGCAACCGTCGATTGCAGAGGGCGCTGACCCTCTCGCCCGGCGACTCTCCGCTGAATGTCACCACGCAACAGCCTGGCACCGCCTGTAGCGACGTGGGAAGACCTCGATAGGAGAACTCGCCCTCGATTTTTGAAGCCCGCTGGTTCGCCCTGCGGGCTTTTTCATTTGTCGCGGTGTAGCTCAGCCTGGTAGAGCAGCGGGTTCATACCCCGCGCGTCGTCGGATCGAAGCCGACCACCGCAACCATTTCCGCCGTGTGCCCGAGAGGCCGAAGGGTGACCAAGCTAAAGGGATTGGCGTGGCGCCTGGGCCAATACGCCGGTCTCCCTGGGTTCGAATCCCAGCGCGGCACCACGTTCGCTCAGCCAGGCCCCGCCAGACACATCCTCGATTGCCCTGGATCGTCCTGCGCTGAGCAACCTACACAACCACCCCGGAAGCTGGACGGGAGCGCCCTGACCAGGCGCTGAACTCCTGCGGCTGCCCAGCCGTCACCAGCAGAGGTAGCGAACGGCAAGCCCTGCGGCCCATGCGGGTCGTTGCCCGAAGGGCTCTTAACTGGGGATGTACATGAACGAGGCAAGCATGAACGGCGGTGGAAGCCGTTGCATTGAAGTGGATGGTCCGCAGGGCGTCGAGCGCAGGCCTATCGACCATGTGCGCATTGACGCCCGCGACCGTGCCGCCCAGGTGGTGCCGCAGTTGCGCGCTGGTGAAGAGGTTTTCCAGACGGTTGACGGTCGCTGCGCTGTTGTGCAGACCGGGTATGGGCGTTGACCATGGAACTGGAATACACCCGCGTCGAGTCCTTCGAAGTGAAGGGCATCCGCTTCACATGCGTTTCCAAGTGGAACGGCATGGAGGAATGGAAGGACGACAAGGGCCGCAAGATGATCGTTGCGCGCGGCGTTCAGGCTGGTTTCTTTGGCGCGTTCAATGAATTGTTTGCTCCATCGGCCGGGAAGCTCCAAGTGATTTCTGCAGCGCCTGACCTGGTTGCGCTGCTGAAGGCATGACCATGGGAAGCGACGCAAGCATTGAAGGCTGGGACGACTGACCATGGCATCTACCCGAACAATCCGCAGGCGCGCGCTGAAGAAGGTGCGTGATGGCAACGTCATGAAGTGGACATGCAAGCGGTTTGAAGATGCAACCGACTGGGGTAGATCCATTCGCATGATTGCTGAGGGCTTCCGGATGATCGAAAGCCAACTCAAGGCCATGGCATTGGGCGCCCACCGTGTCAGCCCAGGCGATGGCGACTGCTACGGCAAATGCCGGGGTGGTATTGGCAACGTGCCCGGCACCGCTGAGGCCCTGAGCCGATTGACGGCATGAAACTCCAGCGCATCCCCAACAGGCTGACATCCATAGCCACCACATCAACCTGAGAGAAACCATGGCACTGACCGCAAAGCAGCAACGCTTTGTAGCCGAGTACCTGATTGACCTGAACGCAACCCAGGCCGCAATCCGGGCCGGGTACAGCGAAAAGACGGCAGCCGAGCAGGCGAGCCGCCTGTTAACAAATGTCAAGGTTGCGGAGGCCATCCAAGCAGCGATGAAAGCCCGCAGCGAGCGGACCGAAATCAATGCCGACTGGGTGCTCAAGCGCCTGGCGCGCGATGCAACTGCCGACCTCGCGGACCTGTACACGGAGCACGGAACCCTGAAGCCTGTACACGAATGGCCTATTGCCTGGCGCACCGGGCTGGTGGCCGGCATTGAGACCGTGCAGGAGCGCGATGGCGAGGACGCAGAAGGCAAGCCGGTGTACGCCACCGTGCGCAAGGTTAAGCTGCTGGACCGCACAAAGCTTGTCGAGCTGATCGGCAAGCATGTGGAAGTCGGCGCCTTCAAGGAGAAGGTCGAGCACAGCGGCGAGATCAAGACGCCCGAATTGAAGCTGGTGCTCCATGGAACTAAGCCTTCACCCGCAGCAAACTGAGGCGTTTCTTTCCACTGCGACGGAGATCCTGTACGGCGGCGCGGCCGGAGGGGGCAAGAGCCACCTGATGCGCGTGGCGGCCATCTCCTGGTGCACGGACATTCCCGGGCTGCAGGTGTATATCTTCCGGCGCCTGTCGGACGACCTGGCCAAGAACCACATGGAGGGGCCGACCGGGTTCCCAGCGCTGCTGAGCGAGTGGATCGATGCAGGGTATGTGAAGACGAACGACTCGAAGAACTTCATTGAGTTCTGGAACGGGTCGAAGATCCACCTCTGCCACTGCCAGTACGAGAAGAACGTGACCAAGTACCAGGGTGCCGAGATTCACGTCCTGATGATGGACGAGCTGACCCACTTCACGGACAAGATTTACCGCTACCTGCGCGGCCGGTGCCGACTGGGCGGGCTGAAGCTGCCAAAGAAATACGTTGGCCTGTTTCCCCGCGTAGTGGCCGGCTCGAATCCCGGCGGCGTGGGCCACAACTGGGTGAAGGCGACTTTCATCGACCCTGCGGCCCCGATGCAGATCGTGCAGCAAGCGAAGTCGGAAGGCGGCATGCGGCGGCAGTACATTCCCGCCAAGCTCAGCGACAACCCGACGCTGCAGGAGAACGATCCTGACTATGTTGACCGGCTGGAAGGCCTGGGCAACGCTGCGCTGGTCAAGGCCATGCGTGATGGCGACTGGAACATCGTCGCCGGAGGCATGTTCGATGACGTGTGGGAAGAGGGCCGGCATGTGCTGGTGCCCTTCGCCATCCCCAAGAGCTGGCGCATCGATCGCGCATTCGACTGGGGCAGCAGCAAGCCCTTCAGCGTGGGTTGGTGGGCAGAGTCGGACGGTACAGAAGCCATCATGGCGGACGGCACGAAGCGCACGTTCCCGCGCGGCACGCTGTTCCGCATCGCGGAGTGGTACGGCTGGAACGGTCGCCCGAATGAGGGCCTGAAGCTGAGCGACGCCGGGATTGCCGATGGCATCGTGAAGCACCAGACCGACCTTGGGATTGCCGACCGCGTGCGCCCCGGGCCAGCCGACAGCAGCATTTTTGACGAGACCAACGGCGACAGCCCGGCCAAGATCCAGGAGCGCCACAAGGTGCGGTGGGAGAAGGCCGACAAGTCGCCCGGCAGCCGCAAGCGTGGCTGGCAGCTGATGCGAGGCCGATTGATGGCGTCCAAGGCGCCAAGGATGGAAGAGCCGGGCCTGTTCGTGTTCAACACCTGCAGGCAGTTCATCCGTACTTTTCCCGTCCTGCCACGCAGCGACAAAGACCCCGACGACATCGACACCGATGCAGAAGACCACGTTGCTGACGAATCGCGTTACCGCGTCCTGGCCGTGAAGCGCACGGTTTCTGTTGCTCCACTTCGCATGTAGCCATGGCCCACAAAGTTCAACACCAATCCAGCGAAGTGCAGGCATTGAGCCAAAACTGGCCCATCGCCGAAGCCCTGCTGGGTGGCACGCGGGCCATGCGGGCGGCTGGAACCGCCTTCCTGCCGAAGTGGCCCGGCGAGGATAAGGAAAGCTACGACGCCCGCCTGGCAACCGCCACGCTGTTCCCCGCCTTTGGCCGCACGCTGGGCGTGATGTCCGGGAAGCCCTTCAGCAAGCAGATCACGCTGGGGGAAGACACACCGGCCAAGATCAAGACCTGGTGCGATGACGTGGACATGCAGGGCAACAGCCTGCACACCTTCGCCGCCATGATGATGGACGAGGCCCTGGGCTTCGGGCTGGCGGGCATTCTGGTGGACTACCCCCGCGTGTCGAATGCCCGCACCATGGCCGACGAGCGA
The DNA here is from genome assembly GCF_058793595.1 of Acidovorax sp. GW835-FHT14G06. NCBI lineage: Bacteria > Pseudomonadati > Pseudomonadota > Betaproteobacteria > Burkholderiales > Comamonadaceae > Acidovorax > Acidovorax sp. GW835-FHT14G06. Next base: position 141,353 of record NZ_JBXAGA010000013.1, on the reverse strand, counting down.
GCCATTGGCGCCCGCCCGTACATGGTGGCCATCCGGCACGGCCAGATTCTTGGCTGGAAGGCTCAGCGCAGCAACGGCGCCACGGTGCTGACGCAGCTGCGCCTGGCCGAGAGCAAAGAAGAGGACGACGGCGAATTCGGCGTGAAGCAGGTGCCGCGCGTGCGGGTGCTGACGCCGGGCGCATGGGCCGTCTACATGCCCGGGTCCAAGCAGGAGGACGACTGGGTGCTGGAAGAGCGGGGCACCACGACTCTGAAGGCCATCCCCTTCGCGCCGGTCTACGGCCGCAAGCGCGGGTTCATGGATGGCGTCTCCCCGCTGCTGGACCTGGCCTACCTGAACGTCAAGCACTGGCAGAGCCAGAGCGACCAGGACACCATCCTGCATGTCGCCCGGGTGCCCATCCTGGCGTTGATCGGCGGCGACGACCCAGGGGTGGACGGGACTGGCGGCACCCAACTCACTGTCGGCGCATCTGCTGCAGTTCGGCTGCCAAAGGACGGCGACCTGAAGTTCGTGGAGCACACGGGCGCAGCCATTGATGCCGGCGCCAAGTCCCTGGAAGCGCTGGAAGATCAGATGATCCAGACAGGCGCCGAGCTGCTGGTGCAGAAGCCCGGGCAGCGCAGCGCCACGGAGGCGAGCAACGACGCTGAGGCCAACAAGTCGGAGCTGCAGCGCATCACCGAGGGGTTCGAGGACTCGCTGGACCAGGCGCTGCAGTTCATGGCGGCCTGGGTGAATGAGAAGCAGGGCGGACATACGTCGCTCTACAAGGACTTCTCAGCGTCCACCCTGACCGACGCAAGTGCACAGCTGGTGCTGTCGCTGCAGCAGGGCGGCCTGATCAGCAAAACCACAGCGCTGAAGGAATACCAGCGGCGCGGAACACTCTCGCCAGACTTGGACCCAGCCACTGAGATTGACGCCGTGCAGGAGGAAGGCCCGGCACTTGGATCAATGGAAGGCGGGGCTGATATTGGGAGTGCAATGTCAAAGCTTGATTCGGCAATCGCGCTGCATGAAAAGCACATGAATGGCACTGCACCAACTACCGGGCCTGAAGGCGAAAAGTCACAACAGAAAATGATGGATCAAATGGTTGCTGCTCGCACTGCTCTTGGCGGAAGCCCCATGGCTGGGATGTAAAATGTATGGAGGACTAGCATGAAAAATGGAATGAAAATGCCAAAGAAGCCGAAGCCACCGAAGAAGAAATAATCGCCAGTGGCAAACACAGTCAACGACCTGCTGCAGTCCGAGGCGATCCGCCACCAAGTGGCGCTGCAGGGGCTGAGCAATAACGTGGTGACGCGAATAATCGCCACGCTCAACAGGTCTGATAAGCGCATCTTTGCGGAACTGGCCGACCGGCTGGAGCGCATGGACGCCACCAGCTTCTCCATCGAGCGTCTGGAGTCCATGCTGACCAGCGTGCGCAGCATGAACACCCAGGCATTCGCCGAGGTGGAGCGAGAGCTGACGCAGACGTTGCGGGAATTCGTAGCCTATGAGGCGGCGTACCAGAACCAGGTGCTGGTGGCCCATGTGCCCGTGGTGGTGCAGGTGGCCAGCGTGGCGCCAGAGGCTGTGTATGCGGCGGCCATGGCCCGTCCGTTCCAAGGCGTGATGCTGCGCGAGGTGTGGAAAGAGCTGGACGCCAAGAAGATGCGCCAGGTGCGCCAAGCCATCGCCAGCGGGTTTGTGGAAGGAAAGACCACTGACCAGATCATCCGGGAGCTGCGCGGCACCCGGGCGAAGGGGTTTGCGGACGGCCTGATTGAGGTGACGCGGCGCGATGCGGAGGCCGTGACCCGCACGGCTCTGGGCCACATGGCGCGGTTCGCCCAGGACATGACGGTAGAGGCGAACACCGACCTGATCAAGGCGCTGGTGTGGTCATCGACCATTGACCTGCGGACCTCGCCGCCGTGCCGGGCCCGCGACGGCAAGCAGTACACGACGGCGCACAAGCCCATCGGGCACGCTCTGCCATGGCTGGGTGGCCCAGGTGCGCTGCACTGGCGGTGCCGCAGCCATGCGACCTACGTGCTGAAAAGCTACCGCGAGCTGGGCATAGATGTGCCCGAGGTCGTGGTGGTGGGCAAGACCCGTGCGAGCCTGGACGGCCAGGTGCCGGCAGAGACAACCTATGCTGAGTGGCTGAAAGAGCAGTCGTCGGCGCGGCAGATCGAGGTGCTGGGCCCGACGCGGGCGCGGCTGATGAGCGAAGGCAACCTGCCGCTGGAGCGGATGTACTCGCAGAACGGGCGGTATCTGACGCTGGACCAGCTACGGGAGAAGGACGCGGAGGCTTTCAAGCGGGCGGGGTTGTAGGCAAAATGGCGGTATGACCGTCAATGAACTGATCGCATGGCTATCGCGGCTGAGCGCCGAAGAGCGTGAGTTGCATGTGTACGCAGGGTGCAACTCTCAGGACGACCCGAACCCAGTAGTTGAGCCACAGATTCAGGTTGACGACAGGCCTCGATACGATGGCTGTGGCGACCAGATGGCGAGCAAGTGGATCGCGCTTTGAGTTCGCTTCGCATAGTCCCACCCACAGAACCCGACGCCAAACAGGCCGCCATCGAGCGCGTCAAGGCCATGAAGCGCGCGCCGGGCATGTTGCAGTGTTCGAAGTGCGGCGGCCGGGACACCATGACGGTGGTCACTGGCTCCTACATCGGCCAGGATGGCAAGATCAAGCGCGGCACGGTGACGGCGGACAAGGTCTGCTACCACTGCGACAAGCGCGGCATTCTCAGCTTCATGGTGCAAGACCCGCCGAAGCTGGTGAAGGAGCCGAAGCCCAGGCGGACGAAGCCGAAGGCTGTGAAGTAACGAATTCAGGTCACAAGACCAACCCAACAACCCGCCCAGGCGCAAGTCTCGGCGGGTTTTTTCATGCCCAGACGCCGGATGGCTGAGGGCGCATCGGGTCCGGATGGACTCACCCGTACTGAGGGCGGATGCCCAAGGAAACAGCAACCATGCCATTTAAATTCGACGCCAACGGCGCAATCGTTCTCCAAGAAGTCAACGGCCAGAAGCTGCCTGTGTTCGTGCATGCCGACGGCAAGGAAACGGCCTTCGATGGTGACAGCACCATCGCCACCATTTCCCGCCTCAACGGTGAAGCCAAGAGCCACCGCGAGCGCGCAGAAGCCGCTGAAGGCGCGCTGAAGCCATTCAAGGATGCCGGGATTGAAGACCCCGTGGCAGCCGCGAAGGCTCTGAGCACCATCAAGAACCTGGACGACAAGAAGCTGGTGGATGCCGGCGAAGTCGAAAAGGTGAAGGCCGAAGCCATCAAGGCAGTGGAGGACAAGTACGCCCCAGTGGTGAAGAAAGCGACCGAGCTGGAACAAGCCCTGTACGGCGAAAAGATCGGCGGTGCGTTCGCGCGCTCCAAGGTCATCGCCGACAAGTTCGCCATCCCGGCGGACCTGGTGCAAGCCCGCTTCGGCAACGCTTTCAAGATCGAAGAAGGCAAGACCGTCGCCTACGACGCCCAGGGCAACAAGATTTTCAGCCGTGCTCGCCCCGGTGAGCTGGCCGACTTCGAAGAAGCCCTGGAAACCCTGGTGGACCAGTACCCCTACAAGGACCAGATCCTGAAGGGCACCGGCGCATCCGGCGGTGGCGCCCATGGCGGCAATCAAGGTGCTGGCGGGAAGAAGACCATGACCCGCGCGCAGTTCGATGCTCTGGACCCGACGGCCAAGGCCGCTGCGGTCACCGGCAAGGATGCCGTGCAGATCACCGACTGACCACGTTTCAACCATCCCCCAATCGGGCCGCCATGTGCGGCCTTTTTCATTTCCGAAAGGCCATCATGAAAGCCACTCTCTCCAAATTGCGCTTCGTCGCTCTCGCCCTGGTCGCGGTTGTCGCGGCCATCCTGCCCATGGCAACCGTCGCCGCTGCTGCGGCCCGCGTGTTCGAGTTCACGCACTCCTGGGTGACCCAGAAGAAGCAGGACTTCGCCCTCGGTGCCAACACCTTGACCGGCCTGATTCCCACGCTCTACGAGGCGCTGAATGTGGTTTCCCGTGAAATGGTGGGTTTCATCCCCGCCGTTCGTCGTGACAGCAACGCAGAGCGCGCGGCCGTGGGCCAGACGGTTCGCATTCCCCTGGGTGAATCCGGCGCGCTGGAAGACATCACGCCTGGCGCGACCCCTGCCAACAGCGGCGACACCACCGTGGGCTTTGCCGACATCACGATCAGCAAGTCCAAGGCTGCGCCCATCCGCTGGAACGGTGAAGAGCAGAAGGCCGTGGGTTCCACTGGCACCTACAACCAGATCCTGGCCGACCAGTTCGCTGACGGCATGCGCAAGATTGTGAACGCCATGGAAATCGACCTGGCTGTGTCCGCGAAGACCGGCGCATCCCGCGCCTACGGCACTGCTGGCACCACGCCCCTGGGCACTGCTGGCGACCTGTCCGACCTGGCTGGCGTTGCGAAGATCCTGGACGACAACGGCGCCCCGGTGGTCAACCGCCAGCTGGTGCTGAACTCGGCATCCATCGCCAACCTGCGCGGCAAGCAGTCGGTTCTGTTCAAGGTCAACGAAGCTGGCTCCAGCGACATGCTGCGCACCGGCATGACCGACCTGCTGCAGAACATGGCCGTGCGCTACTCGGCTGGCATCCAGCAGCACGTCAAGGGCACTGGCGCCAGCTACGTGACCAACGGTTCCACTGCTGCTGGCGTGCGCGACATCGCGCTGATCACCGGCACCGGCACGGTGCTGGCTGGTGATGTGGTGACCTTCGCCGCTGACTCTGCCAACAAGTACGTGGTCGGCACTGGTGTGGCTGCTCCCGGAACGATCAGCCTGAACCGCCCTGGCGCGCTGATGACCATCCCGACGGCCAACGCGCTGACCGTGGGCAACAGCTACACCGGCAACTTCGCGTTCAGCCGCAATGCCCTGGTGCTGGCCTGCCGCGCTCCTGCCGTGCCAGAAGGTGGCGACTCTGCCGACGACTCCATGATGATCACGGACCCCGTGACCGGCCTCACCTTCGAGGTGCGCGTGTACCGCCAGTACCGCCAGGTCAAGTTCGAGATCTGCATGGCCTGGGGCACTGGCGTGACCAAGCCTGAGCACATCGCCACTCTGCTGGGCTGATGAGCTGCTGGGGGCTTAGGCCCCCGGCCTATTTCCTGCGAACCGGAGAACACCATGACCGACAACGAACTGATCCCTGTGACCAAGCACGGCGAGTACATCGAAGTGCACCCCGTGGCCCTCTCGCAGCATGAGGCCCTTGGCTGGGTGAAATGCGCCCGCCAGGAGTCTTCCGACAACGAGCCCGACGGCGCCAAGAAGGCCCCCACGGTGCCCGAGATCAAGGCCACCTTGGAAGCCGCTGGCGTGCCGGTGCCCGAAGGCGCCAAGAAGGCCGACCTGCAGGCCCTGCTGACCGCCTTTGAGCGCTCGGGCCTGTCCGGCGCCGAGTGGAACAACCTGGCCGACGAAGACCGCGCCGCCCGCATCGCCCAGTAAGCCATGGCCCTGATCGTCGCCCCCGCCACGGGCGCGGAGTCCTACATCTCCGTCGCCAATGCAGACGCCTGGCACGTAGCCCGTGGCAATGCTGCCTGGGCGCTCCTGACCACCGAGGCCAAGGAGCAGGCCCTGCGCAAGGCCACCGACTACATGGGCCGGTACTCTGGCCGCTGGAAAGGTGAGCGCTTGAACGCTGGGCAGGTGCTGGACTGGCCCCGCGCTGGCGTGGTGGTGGACGGCTACGAAATCAACTGGGAGACGGTCCCGGCTGCCATTGCCAACGCCTGCGCGCTGCTGGCGCTGAAGGCATCGGCCGGCGACATCGCCCCCGACATGGGCCCGCAGAAGCAGAGCGTGAAGGTGGGGCCGATTGAGACCACCTATGCGTCCGGCACTCGGCAGGCTACGCGGTATCAGTCTGCCGAAACCCTTCTGGCTCCGTATCTGGCTGGCAGTGCAGGGCAGGTGAGAGTGGTGCGGTCGTGAAGCCAAAATGGCTTGATCGCCGCGTGGCCGCCCCCGGGCCGTTCCTCTGCCTGGTGCTGAGCCAAGCCGAGTGTGACGCCGCCATGAAGGCCTGCAAGCTGCCCGCGACGCCGTACCTCGCATCACCACGCGCCGACGCCACAACGCACCTGTTGACCAATGGCAAGGGCGAGTCGGTCGCCATCGTGGCTCTGGGCGACACATTGGGCCGCTCCAGCATCGAGATCGCGGGCCTACTGGTCCATGAGGCCGTGCACGTCTGGCAAGAGCACTGCGCGAACATCGGCGAGCGCCGCTGCGGTTCGGAGCAAGAGGCCTACGGCATTCAGGGCATCGCCCAGACGTTGCTGGAAGAGTACGCCCGGAGGATCGCATGACCTTCTACGCCGAAATGGCCCAGGTGGCCGACGAGATCCTGCGCGAGTTCGGCGCCACTGGCACGCTCACCTACAAGACCCGCAGCGGTCAATACGACCCAGACCTAGGCGATTACCCAGAAGTCGAGGTGACGCAGGATTGCACCGCCGCGGTGTTCCCCGTTGACCAGAAGCTGGTGGACGGCACCACGGTGCTGGCTACCGACGAGCAAGCGTACCTGTCGGCCGTCGGCCTGAGCATGCCCGAGCCCACGCACGTCCTGACGCTGGGCGGCGTGGCCCGCACGGTGGTCCGCGCGAAGAACCTTGCCCCGGCTGGCACCTCGGTGCTGGTGGAACTCATCGTGAGGCGCTGATATGGGATTCGCTGCCGACCTGAACAAGCTCTGCGAGCGCGCTGGCGAGAAGGCCGCACTGGTGGTCCGCCGCGCCGCGCTGGAGCTGCAGAGCGGGATGATTGAAAAGAGCCCGGTGGACACGGGGCGCTTCCGCTCAAATTTCCAGTGCGGCATCGGCGCCATGAACACGGACACGTCCGCCGCGCCAGAAAAGAGCGGTTCGTCTGCCCTGGGCCGCACAGAAACCACCCTGCAAGGCTGGAAGCCTGGGCAGACCATCTGGCTCACAAATTCATTGCCCTATGCGGCGCGAATTGAGCGAGGGTGGTCGCAGCAGGCGCCAACCGGAGTTGTCCGCCTCACCGTGCAGGCCTATAGCGACGCCGTGAAGAAGGCTGTGGAGAGCATCAAGTGACCATCGCCCTGATCGAAGCCGCGCTGGAAGAGCGCCTGCTGGCCATCACGCCCGCCATCGCCACCGCGTTCGAGAACAAGACCTACACGCCCGTGGCCGGCACGGAATACCAGCGCATCAACCACCTGACCAATACCCCGGTGGATCACGCCGTCACGCTGGATGTGACCGAGGACCGGGGAATCCTGCAGGTGTCGCTGTTCTACCCACTGGACAATGGCCGGGTGCCCGCCAAGACGCGGGCCCAGTTGATCCGCGACCAGTTCAAGCCTCCGCTGACGCTCACCAAGGGCGCGGTGAAGGTCGAAATCACCAAGACGCCAAGCATTGGCAGCGGCTACCCGGATGGGGACCGCTACATGGTGCCAGTGTCCATTTACTGGCGTTCGTTCCAGACCTCATAACCGGCGCAAGACCGGCCCCAGCAAACCGCCCATTGAGGCGGTTTTTTCATTTGTGCATCACGAAAGGACACACCATGCACACCATTGAAAGCCTCGTTGTCGTTGTGAATGGCGAACCGCTCGCCAGCTCGGATGTCATTGCCAAAGGCATGAAGACCAAGCACAAGAACGTGATGGAGTTGCTGCGCCGCCACGCGGGCACCTTGACGCAATTCGGCCCTTTGGCGTTTGAAACGCGAAAGGGTAAGGCGCTGGCCCATGGTGGTTTTGCGAAGGCGACTGAGGTAGCCATGCTCAACGAGCGCCAGGCCGCGCTGCTGATTTCGCTCATGCGCAACAGCGACGAGGTGGTCGCATTCAAGGCGGGCCTGATTGCTGAGTTCTACCGCATGCGCGATGCGCTGCAGCAGCGCACCAACAACCTCTGGCAACAGATGCACGCGCTGATCGCACAGGAAGTCGAGTCCAAGGTCCGCGCCTCGTTCGGCTCACACCTGATGCTGGAGCGCAAGAAAGAGATTCCCGAATTCCGCGAGCAGTTCGCGCGGCTGGAGAGCGAGATCCAGCCAGCGCTGCCGCTTCACTGAACCCTCCACGGTCCTTTCGTGGTTGCCCGCTTCGGCGGGCTTTTTTATTTCCCCGCCCGAAAGGGCATTCCCAAGCCCGATGAGGGCGCAACCAACCGCTGAAAGGCGGTTTTTTTTCGTCCAAAGAAAGGCCCACCATGTCGGCATTCCTCCCTGACGGCGCAACCGTCGCCCTCGCAACCGCCTACGGCTCTTCGAAGACCGTCTCGGCGGCCACCAATGCAAACCCTGGCGTCTTGACCGCCACCGCTCACGGGATGGCCAACGGCGCGTTCTACGAGCTGAAATCCGGCTGGCAGAAAGTCAACGACCGCATTTTCAAGGCCGCCAACGTGGCCGCGAATGCGGTTGACCTGACTGGTATTGACACCACGGATACCAGCCGCTTTCCGGCAGGCTCCGGCACTGGCAGCCTGCGCGAAATCACGGCATTCACGCAGATCGCGCAGATCCTGGAATTCACAACCAACGGCGGTGACCAGCAGTTCTCCAACTTCTCGTTCCTCGAAGAGGATTACGAGCGCCAACTGCCCACGGTGACCAGTGCCCAGTCGATCCAGATCGGCATTGCCGATGACCCGACGCTGGCCGGCTACATCGCCCTGAAGGCCGCCGGCGAGGCGCGTGCTATCCGTGCGCTGAAGGTCACCCTGCCGAACGGTTCTGTGCTGCTCTACAACGGCTATGTCTCTTTCAACGAGACACCCACCCTGACGAAAGGCAGCGTGATGCAGGTCAACGCGACGATCTCTCTGCAAGGCCGCCCAACCCGCTACTAAGCGGCATCCATCCACGGCCTACGGCCACCCCAGCACCGACGCATCCGGCTTCTTTCCTTCGCAGGGAAGGGCCGGGTGTGCACGGGCATGTTCAAACCTGCGAAGAAAGTAATTCACCATGACAACCAAACTCGTCATCGGCAAGTCCGCCCCCAAGTCGTTTCCCATGAAGGTCGAAGTTCCGACCCCACACGGGCCATGCGAGATCAATTTCGAGGCGAAGTACCTCCCATCCACCGAATGGGCGAAGTTGCGCGAGGCGCATGCTGAAGCGATCAGCAAGGCCACCCAGGAGTTGTTCGACGCCGCCAAAGTTGAGGCTACGCGTGCCTACACCATCGCCTCGCAGAATGCCCCCAAGGTCGCCACCACCGACGAAGAGCGCGAGAAGGAAATCCTGGCGCTGATGAAGCCCATCAAGGACAGCGAGTTTGAATCGCTGAAAGCCAAGTTCAGCGGCGAGCTGATCTCCAAGATCGTGACCCACTGGGACTTGGACGACACCCTCTCCGTTGCCAGTCTCACAGAAATGTGCGACCAATACGCCGGATCGGCGGAAGCGGTGTTCAAGGCCTACAACGAGACGCGCGAGGGCACCCGCACAAAAAACTGAAGGGCATCGGGCGGGCCATCTACGAGAAACCGCCCGATGCCAAGAAGCTGGCAGTCTGGGGGCTGAAGCCCTCGGACTACCCTGACAAGATCGTAGAAATTTGGCCTGAGCACGAAGACGCATACCGGTCGTTCGTGGCGGTTTCCACCCAGTGGCGGGTCGGCGGAATGGGCGGCGCGCCAGGGCTGGACTACCAGGCGGTGTTCGCCACGCTGGCCAGCCTGCACCGCAACAAGACAGAAGCTGAGCGTGACGCCATCTTTGCGGAGCTGCAGGTGATTGAGCGCGCGGCCCTGGACGAGATGAACCGGGAAGACTGATTCGCTACCATGTGGGCTTCTACATGGAGGGGATATGCGCAACCTGATTTTCCTGGGAGTCTTACTTGGCGGCGTTGCCAGCGCGATGGCCCAAACGCCTGCTCAGTTTTCTGAAAACGCAAAGAAAGCTGCGTTGGAGCTGCGCCAGGTGATAGCGGAAACGAAGGAAAGCCCACCTGGCAAGTTCTACAAGGTGACATACAACCTCGATAGTGCCAAGTGGGATGTGAAGAAAACCGACTCGATGCTTCACCCCGTGCAGGCAGTCGTGAGCGCCGAAATCGTCGGGGCCGCATCCAATGCGGCTGCTACGAAAGAGGAAGCCAACATTGCCGAGGTCCAGCCTGCTGGGGCAACCAAAATCGAATTGACTTACGTGCCAACGGCCTCAGGATGGAAATATCTTGAGGGGCGGCTCTATGCAGATGTGATGCGTAAATGGCTTCCTGTCGAGTACGAGAAGTGTCCGGACAAGAAAGCATTTACCTGCACTGTGATTGATGCGTTCAGCGTGAAACGGTAGAGACAGCAGATTTTATGGCCCGCAGATTGCGGGCCTTTTCATTTCAAGGCCTCGCGGCTTATGTCGCGGGGCCTTTTTCTTTGGGCGCTACATGACATCACCAGACGTTGCAGCAATTGGCCTGGCCATGGAGACGGACGGGATTGATCGAGGTATCAATCGCTTGGAAGTCCTGGCCGCAACGGGTCCAAAGGTCGAGCGCGCCATGGGTGGTGTTGAAGGCGCCGCCGCCAAGACCGGCAAGACGCTCGAAAATCTAGGTCAGGGCCGCGCTGCGACCAGCCTCAACAAAGTGGGCGAGGCCGCTGGTGGGGCAGCGCGCGAAATGGGGCGCGTCAACCAGGCGTCCGACCAAGTCTCGCGCGGCCTATCTGGCATGGCCTCCAATGCCGATCTGGCCGCCAAGGCCATTGCGAGCATCGGGATTGCAGCATCTGTGCAGCAGTACCTGCGCGTGGCTGATGCGGTCACTGCACTGAATAACAGTCTCAAGCTCTCCACAGGCAGCGTTCAGTCTGCTTCCGCTGCTTATGAAGACTTGTTCCAGATCGCCCAGCGGTCGCGCGTTGGGTTTCTGCAGTTGGGGGAAACCTACTCCAGCATCTCGCGTGCAACGGGTGAGTTGGGTGTCAGCCAGGCCCGCATGCTCAAGGTCACGGAGAGCATTGCCAACGCAATGACTATTGGCGGCGGCAGTGCGCAGAGCATGAACGCGGCGCTCGTGCAGTTGGGCCAGGGCCTTGCGTCCGGCACCCTGCGCGGCGAAGAACTGAACTCAATCCTTGAACAGGCCCCACGCCTTGCAAAGGCGCTGGCCGATGGATTGGGTGTGCCAATCGGCAAGTTGCGCGAACTTGGCGCCGCTGGAGAAATCACATCGCAGCAGATCGTGAAAGCGCTGGAGTCTCAGTCGGCAGTGTTGGCCAAGGAAGTAGCTGGCGCAACTCTCACACTAGGGCAGGCCTTCACGCAGCTCACCAACTCCGGAAGCAAGGCAGTCGGTGAGTTCGACAAGGCTTCTGGCGCATCTGCAACTCTGGCGCAGGCCATCAGCTCCGTGGCTACGGCAGTTGACTCAATGGGGGCGGCGTTCAAGAACAACGCTGGAACCATTCAAACCGTAATGGGGGCTGTTGCGAGCGTTGCCGCTGTCGCATCGCTCGGGGCCGTGGCCAAGGGAATTGGAACGGTGGGCACTGCAGTCGGCACACTGGGGGCTGTGTTGGCGGCCCATCCAGCCGTGGCTGTGCTCCTGGGGGTAACTGCCGCAGTGGGGGCTGGCGTTGGCGCTGTCAGCGCTTACAAAAAGACCGCTGAAGGCATCAGCGCGACCATTGATGCTCTGGAGCGTGAGAACGCACGGGCTCAAAAGTCGTTGGACTTTACCGCAGGCATGGGCGCTAACTACCAGCGCGGAGACGACGCCACTCGCGTCAAGATCGAAGAGCGAACCAGGGCCATCAAAGATCTCCGGGCAGAACTCGCTCTGATGTCTAGCGCTGGCTTGGACAACCGCGCGGAAGAAGCGCGTCTGGCCGCTGGCACCGAGCAGATGCAGACGCAGAAGCGGGCGGCCGAGGAACTCGCGGGCATTAAACAGAAGCTCAGCGGTGTGGACAAGGACTACCTGCCCACGTTGAACAAACTGTTCAAGCAGTACCAGGACGGCAACATTGAGTTGGGCGAGTACCAGCGTCTTGTTGCCAAGCTGGCCAAGGACAACTACAAGACGGATTCCGGCGCCAGCTCTGCGCTGTCCGACGCACTGGATGCGAAGCTCCAAGCCTACAAGAACAACGACAAGGCCATTCTGGACAGCCGCAAGGCGTTTTACGATGCGCAGGCCTTGCTGGTGAAGCTGGGCGGCAAGTCCGAGCTGGACGCCATCGACGAGAGCCTGGCCAAGGAAGAAGAGGTCTGGGCGAAGCGTAAGGCCAACTTCGAAGCCGAACTGGCCCAGGCTGCCAAAAAGAAGACTTCGCAAGCCGAGGTTGCGCGCATCACCGGCCAGATGCAGGACGCCGAGCGCGACTACGAGCAGAACGTGGCGAAGCTGCGCGCCGAATCAGCGCTTGCTGACGCCAAGGCGCTAGATGCGCTGGAAGCCAAGGTCGCCGGCCAGGAGAAGGCCGCCCGCGCCGCCGTGGAGCAGGTGCGCCTTGCTGGTGTTGAGGGGCAGGCCATCGGCCTCACGGGAGACGCCCTGCGCGCGTTCAACAAGGAGCAGCTGGAAAACAGCATCCCCCTGGCGCTGAAGATGCAAGCCGCGTGGGCAGATCAAGCCGGCGCGCTGGGCGACCTGGGCCGCGCCGCGCGCGATCAGATCCAGGCCATGCGCGACCTTGCCAAAGCGCAGGGTGAGAACCGTGCTGCCCAGATGGTCTACGAATACGCCAAAGGCATCGAGGACAGCAACCGCTTGCTGCAGGCCGAGATCGGCCTCATGGGCATGTCGGAGCAGGCACGCACGACCGCTCTGGAGCAGCTGCGCATTCAGCTCGACATGGAGCAGAAGATTGCATTCGTGAAGGCCAACGTGGCCGATACCGACAAGCAGGCGGCCGACATCGCAAAGCTGCAGGCAAGCGCATCCATCGCCAAGGCCAACGCAGCGAACAAGGCGTTCCTGGACGAATGGAAGACCTCCGTCGGCAAATACGACGACATCTTCCGTCAGGGCTTCGCCGACATGCTGAACAACGGCAAGGATGGATGGAAGAGTTTCACGAAGAGCCTTGCTACCACGTTCAAGACCACGGTTGCCGACCAGCTCTACAAGGCCTTCGCGCAACCATTCGTGGTGAACATCGTCGGTAACCTGCTGGGCCTGGTTGGAGGCGGTGCGGCCCAGGCAGTGGCAGGCGCTGCGTCTGGCGGTTCTGCTCTCGGCACCATCGGTAACGCAGCCAGCGGCCTGTCTGCTCTGACCGGCACATTCGGCATGGGCCTGCGTGCTGGCCTGTCCGGCTTGTTCGGAGAGGCTGGGCTGGCAGGGACGATCAGCGCAGGCACAACCGCTATCGGGGCGGGCAACATCGCTGGCGGCCTTGGCACGCTGGCGGGTCCGCTCGCCTTGGTCGGCGGTGGTTTGCTGGTGCTCAACTCCCTGCTCAAAAGCACCAAGGGCGAAACCCGTACCGGCGGCCAGTTCGGCGTGGCCTTCGACGGCAGCGTGACCAACCAGCGCCGGGGCCAGACCTACACCATCGAGGGCCAGCAGTTCGACCGCGACTTCACGAACGGCCTGCAGACCGCGCTGAAGGACGGCATTGCCTACCGTCTGGAGGGCGACCCCGTGGCGCAGGAATCGGCGATCCGTGAAGCGGTGGCGGGCACGGCCAGCGGTATCAATGGGTTCTTGAAGGCCCTGGGCAGCGCTGCAACCCTCACCGGGTTCTCTGCTGGCCTTGAAACCTCTGGCAAGGGCCGTGGCGGCGTGTTTGCGGGTGGACTGCTGTCCACTGGTCAAGGATTCGGCGAATCCGGCAAGGGCGACAACTACGCAGGCACGCTTTACGAGGCCTTCAGCACCAACAGCCCCGACTTCAAGACCGCTCTCGAGAACTTCACGCTCGACCTGAAACAGGCCACCATTCAGGCGCTGCAAACCGTGTCGGATATCCCCCAGGCGGTGCAAAAGCTGCTCAAGGGCGTGGACGCCGAGGGCCTGACCGAAGACGCAGCCAACAAGCTCCTGGAAACCATCAACGCCCAGATCGTCGGCGTGAACCAGTTCAAGGACGCGCTCAAGGGCATGGGCCTGGACACGCTGGCCACACTGAGCTTTGACGCAGCCGCAGGGCTGGCTGAAGTGTCCGGTGGGTTCGACAAGCTGCTGGGCAACCTGCAGACCTACTACACGAACTTCTTCACAGGCGAAGAGCAGCGCGCCAACCTGCAGCGCTCGCTGGCAGAGCAGTTGTCCACCCTGGGCCTGCAGCTGCCCGACATCAACGCCAGCAACGCGCGCGACCAGTTCAAGGCTCTGGTGTCTGCAGCTGAGAAGGACATGAGCGAGGCGGGCCGCAAGACCTACGCCACCCTGCTGTCGCTGTCCGGTGCCTTCGCGTCCATCACCGATGCCGCGCAGACCACCACGCAGACGCTTGAGCAGCAGCGCCAGGCCTACTACGGCGCCCTGCAAGATGCGGTGTCGGCCCGCAACAAGTCCTTGCAGAACCAGCTCGGTGCCGCGCAGGAGGTAGCCAGCGCGCTGGGAGACATTTTCGACACCCTGCGCAGCAACGTGCGGGAGCTGTACGGAGAGGTGGACGGCACGCGCGGCATGCTCGCCGCACAGGGCAATTCCTTCATCGACCAGGCGCTGGCCACTGCCAAGGCCTCGGGTTACCTGCCCGACCCCGAGAAGCTGGCGGAGGCCATCTCGGCAGCCCGTGGCGGCTTGGACGGTGGCGCCTACACCACCCAGTTCGCGGCCGACCGTGACCGCCTGGTGCTGGCTGGCAAGCTGTCCGGGCTGCAGGAGATTGCGGACAAGCAACTCACCGACGCTCAAAAGACGGTGCGCGCGCTCGAAACACAGATCGAGCAGAACGAGCAGACGCTGGACTACTGGAAGCAGCAGATCGACATCGCCAGCGGCACCTACCAGGGCATCCTGAGTGTGGAGTCCGCTATCCAGCAACTGAGCGGCTTCTTGGGTGGCACTGGCAGCACCCGACCCACCGCCGCCACCGGCAGCCTGGGCGGCGACGTGTCGGGCCCCGCCTATCGCGACCGGGGCACTGTGGCGCGCGCTGAATACGGCGCAGACGTGGCCTTGTCCAGTTTCGACAAGTTCAAGGCCTGGTATCAGGGCCTGGCCACAAACGCCAACGTGGGCGCGCTGCAAAGCGCTGGCTACCAGGTGCCCGACTGGATGCGCGTGGGTGGCATGGCGGGAGACAGCACCGACAAGGAACTGTTCGGGTCTTACCTGTACTTCAAGAACAACCCGCAGTTCGCCAAAGACTTCGAGCAGGTCATGACCACCGGCCGTTCCAGCCTGCCTACGGATGGCAGCACCCTGGTGCGCAGCGACCTCTCGAAGATGCCCGCCGACGTGGCTGCGTATTTTCAGAACGACCGCAACAGCCTGCTCAGCTATGAGAGCTTCGGCCTCGACCCCGTGCTGGCCTACAAGCTCTACAAGGACGGGCCCGAGCAGTTCGGCTTGAACCTCTCGCGCGAAAACTTCACCGAGTGGCTGCGCACCCACAAGTGGACGGATGGCGGTGTCGTCTCGGCCAACAACACGCTGGACACGGCCAAGCCCTACGCAGGCTACAACCTGGCCCGCTACGACAACGGCACCGGCAACATCGTCAACCTGGACGGCTCCATCTACTCGCCAGACGGCAAGTACCTGGGCATGGCCGGGCGCGACCTGATGGCCAGCGTGTATGGCTCGGCCTTCCTGGGAACCTCGGGCGGCAGCTACGGCGACGCCACGCGCTCGGCTCTTTACAACAGCCAGGTGCAGGGCGGGGCCACAGAGGCCGACTACTACGGCGCCATCAAGAGCAATCTTGACTCGGCCATCGCTGGCGGCATGTCTGCCCAAGGCATTGCCGATGCCATCACGCAGACGGGTGCCTCCATGGCCGACGTGGCTGCGGCCTACGGCATCAGCGTGGCCCAGCTCGAAGAAAACCTGCGCGCGGGCGGTGCAACCAACATCCCCAAGTTTGCTGTTGGCACCAACTATGTGCCGCGCGACATGCTGGCCTACATCCATGAGGGTGAAGCCGTAGTGCCAAAGGCCTACAACCCAGCGGCCAATGGCGGCGGGGCTGGAGGAAATGCCGAGCTGGTGGCCGAGGTGCGCGCGCTGCGCGAGGCCGTGGCAGCGCTTGAGGCCGCCGCAAACGAAACCGCTGTCAACACACGGCTGATGCCGCAGATGGGGCGCCAGTTTGACGCGTACAGCAATGGCGGGACGTTCAGCCGCCAGAAGGTCGTCGCATGAACATCCTTCTCCCCAAGACCATTACGACAGCCATGTTCGGCGCCGGGACCAACATCCCGGAGGTGGACTCATCGATCACTCCCGCAGAGGTGCAGTGGGTCTCTGGTGGGTCATTCGCCAAAGGTGCGCGGCGCACCCTGAATGGCTACTGGTATGAGGCAGTCCAGGACATGACCACCAACCCTGCCAATACGATCCAGCCTGGCACAGCCGCAGCGGAGGGGTACTGGTTGAAGGACGAAGGCGCCCCCACCAACCGCATGGCCCCCTTCGACAAGTACCTGTTCACCAAGGCGCGCCGCGCCGGAAATGTCACGTATGAGCTGACGCCAGGGTTCATCAATGGTGTGGCCATCTACGAGATTGAGGCCGACCACCTCAACATCACGGTGAAGGATGGCGCGACCAACCTGATCACGCCCGTGGACATTGAGTTGTGGGAGCAGGCGCCAGGCCTTTGGGAGTACCTGTTCGGCGAACTTGCACGCGGCACTTACTACGCGCTCAAGGACATCCCGATCAACCCGAACGCGAAGGTCACGATCACGATCAGCCGCAACAACCCAGCCGTCGAGGCGGCCGTCGGCTTCATCAGCGTCGGCAACTGGAAGACGCTGCTTGCTCCGCTCACGCAGGCCAGCGGCGTGCAGTACGGCGTCGAGGCCACCACGCGGGATTACTCGTACAGCCAAGAATACAAGGATGGCACGTATATCGATGTTGAGGGCCGCAAGGCTACCGACATCAACCTGTCATGCGTGATTGACGCAGCAGAAGCCCCATCCACAAAGCTGCTGCTTGAACAGATTTTGGGCAAAGCCGTCGCCATCGAGGTGAGCGAGCTTCCCAAGTATTCCCACCTGGCCACGGTGGGCAAAGTCACCGGCTCCGTCCGGTCCGTCAACTGGCCCACCGCTCAGGTGGACCTGCAAATCAAGGGCAATGTATGACCAGTCCTGTCGCGCCAGATACGGCGCCGTCCGTGCCGGAGTTCCCGGCGCTTGGCGATCCTTCATTCAACGCAAAGGCCTACACCTGGGGTAGCTGGGTGCCGACGCTGGTGACATGGATCACTGGCGCGGTGTCGAAGGCGTATCAGAACGCGTTGAGCGCCTTCGAGAGTGCCACGGCATCGGCTGCCAGCGCCGCAGCATCGGAGGCCTCGGCCGTCACCTCACTGGCGGGCTCCAACTTCAAGGGGGACTGGTCCGGGCTGACTGGGACACTGAACAAACCCGCCTCTGCGGCGCATGCAGGCCGCGTCTGGCTGTTGTTGGACAACCTGGCCGATGTGACGGCGGCGGTGCCCGGTGTGTCTGCCAGCTGGCGGGCGTATGACGTAGTGCTGCCGCTGGTGCATGTCACCACGGCCACGTTCACTGCGGTCGCTGGCTACCACTACTCGATTGAGTACGCGGGCCAGTGCACCGGCACCATGCCCGCCTACGTTGAAGGGTCGGTGGTCATGGTGACTGTCGCCAATGACCGATACGACACGGTACTTCTTCGAGCAAATCCGGCCGACTCATTCATGGGCGTCGTTGACGACCTGACGCTCGTACAGCCAACCACTTACAGCCTGCGCGGCATCAAAAATTCTTGGAGGGGCTTATGATTTTTTCCACCCAGTTTGGCGGCGGTGCTGCCCTCGGCACCATCGTCCAAGGCATCGGCTTGGCCGAGCCGCAGTACGTGGCCTGTGACGGCCGCCCACTGGCACGCGCCACCTATCCGCGCCTGTCTACCCTGTTCCCCGTCGGCAGGTTCACGGGCACAGTGCGCACGCTGGCCGTGAGCCCACCGCTGTGCCAGCTTGCTGCCAGCCCCAACTACTTTGTGGCGAGCACGACCAGCGGCGTGTCAACCACGGCCATCCAGTATTCGGCAGACGGTGCTGCCTGGTCGCAAACGTCTGTTGTCACGCCGTCCATGACGGTCAACAGCCTGATCTTTGCAGGCTCACGCTGGGTAGCGTCTGGCGCATCGGGCGGCGCGCTGGCAGTCACTACGGGCGATAGCCCCAACTCCACTTGGGTCGCCACCACGGGCGGCGTGACGGGTGGCGTAAGCCGCTACGGGCTGGCTTACAGCGTAGCTCTTGGACGCGTGATTTCGATCACCACCGGCAGCACTACGGCCCTGCAGGCGCTGGACAACGGATCGACCACGCTGGTGGCAAAGACCGCGCCTACTGCCAAGACGCGCGTTGGCATCTGCCATACGGGCACCAAGTTCATCATCCTCAATACCGACGGCACCATCACCACGTCGTCAGACGCAGCGTCATCAGTCTGGGTGGATGAGCCTCTGCCAGAGGTGGCGGCGAGCACGGGAGGCATCGCAAGCAACGGTGCGGGCGTTGTCGTGATCACTGGTGTCCCTTCTGGCATGCTGGTCAGTACAGACCACGGCGCAACCTTCGTGAGGGTTGCCATCCCCGGCGTGCCCCCGTCCACCACTTGGCTTGTGCAGTATTCGGGCGACCGGTTCTTTGTGCCCACCGCACTGGGCGTGGCCATGTCGCTCGACGGCAAAGCCTGGTTTCTGGAGCCTCAGCTCATCCAGGCGCGGGTGGAGGCATCGGCTTTTGCCAAAAAGGGTGCCACGTTCATGCAGATTCAGGCATCTGCCACGGCGTATTCGTTCACCGAGTCCGCAACCCACTTCAACGCGCCGCTGATCCAGGCCTACGCGCCCGTGGCATCCGGTAACCCCATCCCGCTGGCCCCCAGTTTCATCAAGGCGATGTGATCATGACCACGACCATCCTGCATTACTACGACATCTACGGCTGGTACACGTCCACCGTGATTCCCGACCGCAGCACCGAGGTGGGCCCCAGCAACGTGCCCGCCGAGCGCGTGGTGGGCCAGCCGTGGCCCAACTGGACGGGGGAGGGCTGGGCCATGCTCGACTACATCGAGCCTCCGGCCATTGAGCTGCCCACCCCGCCTGCAGCACCTCGCAAGATCACGCTGGGTGCTCTGCAAAAGCGCCTGGGGCCCATGCGCGTGTTTGCCATCGACACCAGCACGCACCCCGTGTGCGTGGCCCTGCGCAGCTACCTCAGCCGCCTGACGCACATCGATCTGGATGACCCCGATTTGCCGCCCATGCTGGGCATGCTGGTGGCGGCAGAGCAGCCTGCCGCCAACCCGGTGTTTCCCGGGTCTGGGCCGCTGACTGCTGCAGATGCGGCCGAGATCATCGCCGCCCCTGTTCAACCCCAAGAGGTGCCTTAACCATGATCGGACAACTGAGCCTGCAGTCCAACGACCTGGACTTTCGTTACCTGCCCGCCAAGCACCAGAGCGCAGCGCCCAGCTTCGCAGAGCTGCGCGCCGTGGTGGACGTGTCGCGGTACTACTCCAACGGTGGCCACCACGTCGTCTTTGCACTCGACTGCGAAGGCGGGCAGGGGGCCAACAACCCGCACTGCGGGCCCATCTACCGCCACGGCGAGAACCTGTTTGCCACCGCGCGCGGCGTCATCGTGCTGGGCGACGGCACGGTGCTCTATGAGGGCTGGAACGGCACGTTCTCTCCCGATCTGGTGCCCATCATCAACAACGCGCCGGGCGCATTCGACCCCAACGCCCACCAATGTCTCACCGTGCGCGTGCGTTGCCACTACGCGGGCGGTGTGTCGGTGCGCATTCGCAGCGGCATTGGTGGGGCAGTTGTGTTTGATGGCCTGCTGTCCACCGCTCCGTGGCTGTGGCCAGGCCACATGCACGCCTGCATTGCAGCAATCGCCCTGGGCTTCGTGGCCCCGAAGGACACCGGCTGCGTGGAGCAGATCCTGCCGCGCAGCGCACCCGACGCAGTGCTGGGCTTTGCGGCCTTCTCGCGGGTGGTGTGAGGCTTAGAAAACGAAAAGAACAACCGAGGGAGCCCATGCCAGAACCATTGACCACATCCACTTCAGCGGGCATCAGCCTGGCTACTTTGGCCGTAGCGCTGCTCGGACCAATGGCTGGTCCCTATGCACTCATCGTATTTGCCGCGCTGGCCGGTGCGTTGTGGCCGCTCAGCGCTGCCGACACCATGACCCGCACGGCTGGATTCTGGTTGTTGCTGCGGTGCACGCTCACTGCCGTGGCGCTCACGTCGGCCATGTCGCTGGTGCTGCAGAGTCAGTGGCAGATTCCGGCCAATGAGGCGCTGGCGCCTGTGGCTTTTGCCATTGGCGCACTAGGCAACGGATGGCGCCCGGTGTTTGAAGCGGTAGGCGCAGCGCTGCAGGCTGTGCTCACCCGTGTTGGTGGGGGTGCTAAGCCATGAGCCATCTGCTGATCGCGCACGAGGCGGCGTGCCTGCTGCTTTTCATCACCGTTTTTTGCCGAATGCAGAAAACCAACCGACGCACGCGCGCCGCCATCCGCCTTTCGTTCTGGGCCCTGGGCACCGTGGCCGCCCTTGGCATGGCGTGGCCCTTGATGGGCTGGCCGCTGCCATGGTTTGGGGTGCTGCTGGCCCTGGCCATCGTGCAGGTGCAGTGGGTCACATCGCATTACTGGTCGGGCGGTGTGCCCGGGCAGTTCAACAAGGGGAATTCATGCTGACTGCATCCCAACTGCGCGCCGCCACCGGCTGCACCGCCGCCAGGGCCGATGACTGGCTGCCGCACATCACCAAGGCCTGCGAAACCTTCGCCATCAACACGCCCGGCCGGCTGGCTGCCTTCCTGGCCCAGATCGGGCACGAATCTGGCCGCCTGGCTTACGTGCGCGAAATCTGGGGCCCCACGCCCGCCCAGCAGCGGTACGAGGGCAGGGCAGACCTGGGCAACACCCAGCCAGGGGATGGCAAACGCTACATGGGGCGCGGCCTCATCCAGACCACCGGCCGCGCCAACTACTGCGCCACCCGCGACGGCCTGGCCGCCTACGTGCCCAACGTGCCAGACTTCGAGGCCGTGCCCGCACTGCTGGAGCGCCCCGATCTGGCCGCTATGAGCGCCGCCTGGTTCTGGCACAGCAAGGAGCTGAACACCTTGGCCGACTTGGGCGACTTCATCCGCATCACCAAGCGCATCAACGGCGGGACCAACGGGCTGGCCGATCGGCAGGCGCTGTATGAGGCTGCGAAGGCGGTGCTGGTGTGATCGCAGGCCTCTACACCTACGCAGCCACCGCACTTGTGGCCCTTGCTGTTGGCTTCGGCGGCGGGTGGAAGACGCAGGGCTGGCGCTGGGACGCGGCAGAGAAACAGCGCATCGAGCAAGAGGCCAAAGAGCGTCAACGGCAACTGGAACGCGCCCACGAGGCCAGCGCCACTTTCGAGGACAAGAGGACAACCAATGAAACACGATACCGCACTGTCACTGTCACGCTGGAAAAGGTTGTGGAGCGTCCTGTGTATTTGCAGTCTTGCCTTGATGATGACGGCTTGCGCGGCCTCAACGATCAAATCACCCGCGCCGTCGATCCCGGCCAACCTGGCCTCAAGCTGTCCAAACCTTGAGCCCATCCCCGGCACGACAGGCCGGGTTATCGCACCTTGGATTGCTCGTGTGATTCGGCAGTATCAGGACTGCCAGGACAAGGTGCAGGGGCTGCAGCAGGCGTGGCCGAAGTGACAAAGAAAAAAGCCCCGCCACGCGATGTGACAGGGCCTTGATTTTCAGTCTTTGCGGAAACGACTGCGGAAACGATGCGGAAAACGCTATTGTTTCAGTAGCTGCAAAGCCTTGGTGCCCGGGGCCGGAATCGAACCGGCACGCCTTGCGGCGGGGGATTTTGAGTCCCCTGCGTCTACCAATTTCACCACCCGGGCGGAATATGTGAAGCCCTGAATTATGGCACAGTAGGGCGTATGAAATATCCGACGATTGAAGACGCGGTAGGCAACACGCCGCTGGTGGCGCTGCAGCGCATTGGGGCCCAGAGCAACGCGGCGCGGGGCAATGTGGTGCTCGGCAAGCTGGAAGGCAACAACCCGGCGGGGTCCGTCAAGGACCGGCCCGCGCTGTCGATGATCCGCCGCGCCGAAGAGCGTGGCGACATCCGCCCTGGCGACACGCTGATCGAGGCCACGTCGGGCAACACCGGCATCGCTTTGGCGATGGCCGCGGCCATCAAGGGCTACCGCATGGTGCTGGTGATGCCCGAAGATTTGTCCATCGAGCGCGCGCAGACCATGAAGGCCTTTGGGGCCGAACTGGTGCTCACGCCCAAGAGCGGCGGCATGGAACACGCCCGCGACCTGGCCGAGGCCATGCAAAAGCGTGGTGAGGGCAAGGTGCTGGACCAGTTTGGCAACCCCGACAACCCCCGCATTCACTACGAAACCACGGGCCCCGAGATCTGGGAGCAGACCGGCGGGCGCATCACCCACTTTGTGAGCGCCATGGGCACCACGGGCACCATCACGGGCGTGTCGCGGTTCCTCAAGGAGAAGAACCCCGGCATTCAGATCATCGGTGCACAGCCCGAAGAAGGCTCGCGCATCCCGGGCATCCGCAAATGGCCACAGGAGTACCTGCCCAAGATTTATGACGCCAGCACCGTGGATGAGCTGGTGTACGTGAGCCAGGACAGTGCCGAAGACATGTGCCGTCGCCTTGCGCGCGAGGAGGGCATTTTTGCAGGCATCTCGGCCGCCGGAGCCTGCTGGGTGGCACAGCAGATCGCCGCGCGCGACAGCAATGCCACCATCGTCTTCATCGTGTGCGATCGGGGCGACCGGTACTTGTCGACGGGCGTGTTCCCTGCCTGATAGGTGAAGGGGGCGGCGCGAAGGCCTTCACGCTCATCCCGCGCACCCCTGTGTTGATTATTGGTAAAAAATGGCTGCTGGCGCTGGTTAAATAAGCATCGGCAGCTACAAAAAACATAGCATATGCCCTACGAAGTCCGTTTTTGCACCCATTGTGCAACCCCTCTGCAGTCCATCACGCAGGCCGAGGATGGTGGCGACAAGGAGCGGCTGCGCTGTCCCGCCTGTGGCTGGACCCACTGGAACAACCCCACCCCCGTGCTGGCCGCCATCGTGGAGATCGACGGCAAGGTGCTCTTGGCGCGCAACGCGGCTTGGCCGGGCAAGATGTTTGCGCTGATCACCGGCTTCATGGAGGCGGGCGAGTCGCCCCAGGAGGGCATTGCGCGCGAGGTCAAGGAGGAGACCAACCTCGATGTGCAGTCCACAACCCTGGTGGGGGCCTACGAGTTCTTGCGCATGAACCAGGTCATCATTGCCTACCACGTGGTGGCCACCGGGCAGGTGCAACTGTCGCCGGAGCTGGTGGACTACCGGCTGTACGATCTGCCAGACCTCAAATGCTGGCCTGCGGGCACGGGCTACGCGCTGGCCGACTGGCTGCGCTCACGGGGCCACGAGCCCGTGTTTTTCACGGCCGAAGAAAATGCAGAACGCCGCCGTGGGCTGGATGAACAAGCGCCGGCTGCGACGCCGCCAAAGGATTGATGACCATGGACATTCACAAAGAAATCGACACCCGGGGCCTGAACTGCCCCCTGCCCATCCTCAAGGCCAAGAAGGCGCTGTCGGACATGGCCAGCGGCCAGTTGCTCAAGGTGGTAGCCACCGACAACGGATCGCTGCGCGACTTTCAGGCGTTTGCCAAGCAGACTGGCAACGAGCTGGTGGAGCAACAGACCGTGGGCGAGGAGTTCATCCACATCCTGCGCCGCCGTTGAACGTGAAAATAGCTGCCAGCGCTTATTCAATAAGCGCTGGCAGCTATCGATTTTGCAGTTCCAGACGGGCTTTGACGGCTGCAGCTACAGCGTCAGGTTCTTCAAATATTCCCGGAACTGTGCGCCCACCTGCGGGTGTTGCAAGGCCAGTTCCACCGTGGCTTCCAAGAAACCTTCCTTGCTGCCGCAGTCGTAGCGCTTGCCTTCGTACTGAAAGGCGTACACGGCCTCGTTGTGCATCAGACGGGCGATGCCGTCGGTGAGCTGGATTTCGCCGCCCACGCCTCGCGGCTGGTTGCGGATCTCGTCAAACACGCCGGGCGTCAGGATGTAGCGGCCCGCCACACCCATGCGCGAGGGGGCGTCGGCCGCCTTGGGCTTTTCCACAATGCGCTGGATGCGGATCAGCGGGCCACCAGCGGGCTCGCCCGCCACGATGCCGTATTTGTGCACCTGGTCCTCGGGTACCTCTTGCACGGCGATCACCGAGCGGCCCTGCTGGCGGAACGCGGTGGCCATCTGGGCCAGCACGGGCTGACCGCCCTGGGGGCCCACCATCAGGTCATCGGCCAGCAACACGGCAAAGGGCTCCTTGCCCACCAGGGGCTCGGCGCACAACACGGCATGGCCCAGGCCCAGTGAGCGGGGCTGGCGTACAAAGGCGCAGTCCATGTCGCTCGGCTGAATGGAGCGCACCAGCTCCAACAGTTCCTTCTTGCCTGCAGCTTCGAGTTCGGCCTCCAGTTCGTAGGCAGTATCAAAGTGGTCTTCAATCGCGCGCTTGCTGCGGCCGGTCACAAAAATCATGTGGCGGATGCCTGCGGCGTAGGCCTCCTCCACGGCGTACTGGATCAGCGGCTTGTCCACCACGGGCAGCATCTCCTTGGGGCTGGCTTTGGTGGCGGGCAGAAAACGCGTGCCCAGTCCGGCAACGGGGAAAACGGCTTTGCGAACGGTCGTGGCAACAGTCATGGGGCTCCTCTGGACGGATGGGTGACGGTGTGCCCGGGCTGCACTGCAGCCCGCAACCCACACCGGCAGAACATGAAAACGAGGCGGGCAGCCCCTACGGGGCGTGCTGCCATGGCGCAGTATGGCCCGGGTTTTAGCCCAGCCGTGTCAGCTGATCGCGCAATCTGCCCAGCGTGGCGCCGAAGTCGGCAATGCGCTTTTTCTCCTGCTCGATCACCGCCACAGGGGCCTTGGCCACAAAGGCTTCGTTGGACAGCTTGTTGTTGGCCTTGGTGATCTCGCCGTCGATGCGGGCGATTTCCTTGGACAAACGCGCTTTCTCGGCCGCCACGTCAATTTCCATATACAGGCACATGCGGGCTTCGCCCACCACGGCCACGGGCGCTGCCTGCGCGGCGGCGGCCCAGGCGGACTCGTCGTCAAACACCTTGACCTCGCTGAGCTTGGCCAGGGCCTGCAGCACCGGGCCCACGCCACGCATGAACTCGGTGTCGCCCACCACATACAGGGGCAGGCGGGTGGAGGGGGACACGTTCATCTCGCCCCGCAGCGCGCGGCATGCGTCCACCAGGCCCTTCACGCGGCCCATGTGGGCAATCGCGGCCTCGTCGATCTTCTCGGGCTGGGCCTGGGGGTAGCGCGCAATGCTGACCGACTCGCCCGGGATGCCGGCCACAGGTGCCACCACCTGCCACAGGGCTTCGGTGATGAACGGGATGATGGGGTGGGCCAGGCGCAGGATGGCTTCGAGCGTGCGGATCAGCGTGCGTCGCGTGGCGCGTTGCTGGGCTTCGGTCCCGTTCTGGATCTGCACCTTGGCGATCTCCAGGTACCAGTCGCAGTACTCGTTCCAGACAAAGTCATAGATCGTGTTGGCCACGTTGTCCAGGCGGTATTCCTCAAAGCCCTTGGCGACTTCGGCCTCGGTCTTCTGCAGCAGCGAGCTGATCCAGCGGTCGGCCTGGCTGAACTGCATGTAGCCGTGGGCCGGGCCGCCGGGTTGGCACTCTTCCTTGGTGTGCTCCTTCAAGCCACAGTCCTGGCCTTCGCAGTTCATCAGCACAAAGCGGCTGGCGTTCCAGAGCTTGTTGCAGAAGTTGCGGTAGCCCTCGCAGCGCTTGCTGTCGAAGTTGATGCTGCGACCCAGCGATGCCAGCGCGGCAAAGGTAAAGCGCAGCGCGTCAGCGCCATAGGCTGGAATGCCCTCGGGGAATTCCTTTTGCGTGTTCTTGCGCACGGTGGGCGCGGTCTCGGGCTTGCGCAGGCCGGTGGTGCGCTTGTCCAGCAGCGGCTCCAGCGCAATGCCGTCGATCAGGTCCACCGGGTCGAGCACGTTGCCTTCGGACTTGGACATCTTCTTGCCCTGCGCGTCGCGCACCAGGCCGTGGATGTACACGTGCTTGAACGGCACGCGGCCCGTGAAGTGCGTGGTCATCATGATCATCCGGGCGACCCAGAAGAAGATGATGTCGTAGCCCGTGACCAGCACGGTGCTGGGCAGGTACAGGTTGAAGTCGTCGGTGGCGCTGTCGCCCTGGTTGGGCCAGCCCATGGTGCTGAAGGGCACGAGGGCGGACGAGTACCAGGTGTCCAGCACGTCCTCGTCACGGCGCAGCTTTTTGCCGGGCGCCTTGGCCTGGGCCTCGGCTTCGTCGCGGGCCACGATCACGTTGCCCTCTTCGTCGTACCAGGCCGGAATCTGGTGGCCCCACCACAGCTGGCGGCTGATGCACCAGTCCTGGATGTTGTTCATCCACTGGTTGTAGGTGTTCACCCAGTTCTCGGGCACAAAGGTCACCTCGCCGGTGGCCACCGCGTCGATGGCCTTTTGCGCAATGCTCTTGCTCGTGGGGTCCTGGTCGCTGACCTTGCTCATGGCCACGAACCACTGGTCGGTCAGCATGGGCTCAATCACCTGGCCGGTGCGGGTGCAGATCGGCACCATGAGCTTGTGCTTCTTCACCTCGACCAGCGCGCCGATGGCTTCGAGGTCGGCCACCACAGCCTTGCGGGCCACGAAGCGGTCCATGCCCTGGTACTTGGCGGGGGCGTTCTCGTTGATGGTGGACTGCAGCGTCAGCACCACGATCATGGGCAGCTTGTGGCGCTGGCCCACGGCGTAGTCGTTCTGGTCGTGCGCGGGGGTCACCTTGACCACGCCCGTGCCGAATTCCTTGTCCACGTACTCGTCGGCGATCACCGGGATCTGGCGGTCGCACAGCGGCAGGTTGACCATCTTTCCGATCAGGTGCGTGTAGCGGGCATCCTCGGGGTGCACCATCAGCGCCACGTCGCCCAGCATGGTTTCAGGCCGGGTGGTGGCCACCGTCAGGCTGCCCGATCCATCGGCCAGCGGGTAGGCGATGTGCCACAGCGAGCCGTCTTTTTCTTCGCTCTCGACTTCCAGGTCGGACACGGCGGACTGCAGCTTCGGGTCCCAGTTCACCAGGCGCTTGCCGCGGTAGATCAGGCCCTGCTCGTAGAGCTTCACGAAGGTGTCGGTGACCACCTTGGAGAGCTTGTCGTCCATGGTGAAGTATTCACGGCTCCAGTCCACGCTGTCGCCCATGCGGCGCATCTGCGTGGTGATGGTGTTGCCGGACTTTTCCTTCCACTCCCACACCTTGCTCACGAAGTTCTTGCGCGCCTCGGGCGGGGTGGGGCCCATGTCGTAGCGGCTGATGCCTTGCTCCTGCAGCTGGCGCTCCACCACGATCTGCGTGGCGATGCCCGCGTGGTCGGTGCCCGGCACCCACACCGTGTTGAAGCCACGCATGCGGTGGTAGCGCGTGAGGCTGTCCATGATCGTCTGGTTGAACGCATGGCCCATGTGCAGCGTGCCCGTCACGTTGGGGGGCGGCAGCTGGATGGAAAACGCCGGCTCGCCTGCCTGGGGCTGGCCCGTGCCACGGTGGCCTGCGGTGCCATAGCCGCGCTTTTCCCATTCGGGGCCCCAATGGGCTTCCAGCGCGGCAGGTTCAAACGACTTGGACAGGCTTTCGAGGCCGGGTTGTGGTTGGGGCGTGCTCATGGGGTGTCGCAGTGGGGGCAGTGGGGCGGAGCGGCCGCAGGGGGCGCTCCGACGAACAAGAGGGTGAACTACACATTTTAAGGGACCGCCACCCCGGCGCTGGCCCCGCGGGGGCTTGGGCGGTTTGGCAATTGCGCGCCGTCTGTCGGCCGATTCTTTCCAATGGTTACCTTGAGCCTGGGTGCGCGGGTGAATGCGTCCTGATAATCCCGCCCGACAGAGCGAGGAGGGCGCGGCAACGCGGACCAAGTTCTACGGATCACGAATTACAACAAGGACTGGTGCGGTGGCTTGCGGGGGGCGTTCAGCCTTCCGGTGCCACGGTGCCGGGCCGTCACAACCATCCGAACCTATGACGTTTCAATCTGCCTGGCGCCTGGGCCTGGTCAAGGTCTTTGTCTATGCGCTGCTTGCGCTGTTTCTGGTGCCTGCGGTGACCTACGTGTTCACCCGCCATGTCCAGACCGACCAGGACACCCGTTTTGTGGCAGGCATCAGCCAGCGCATCGATGCCGAAAAGGGCCTGCCCGCCGACGAGAAACAGGCGCGCAAGGACTACTACCGCAGCAACCCGCCGTCCACCATCTGCAGCAATGCAGACCCTGAGGCCCGCGAATACCGCGAGGCGCTGTGCGACACCTTCTCCGATGTCTGGCAGTTCCACATGGCGCGCAAGCTGTCGCTGTGGACGCTGGTGGCCAGTGCGGCGCTGCTGCTGGCGGTGCTGGGGCTGGGGGCGCTGGCGTTTGCCGACCGTACGCTGCAGTACGCGAGCTTTGTGGCGGGCTGGCGCCTGACCTCCTGGGCCAGCGCCACGGCGCTGGTGGTGCAAGGGGCGATGGCCGTGTGGCTGTCGTTCTGGGTCACGGCGTTTTTCTTCCATCAGTACTCGCCCAAGCTGGTGCTGTTTGTGGGGTTTGCCGTGGCGGCGGGGGTGCTGGTGGCGGTGGCGGGCATCTTCAAGCGGGTGCAGTCCAGCAACCAGGTGGTGGGCGAGCTGGTGGCCGAGGCCGATGCGCCGCTGCTGTGGCAGCGCATCCGCCACCTGGCGCAGCGCCTGAAGACAGAGCCGCCCCGGCACATCGTGGCGGGCATTGATGCCAACTTCTTCGTGACGGAGGCCCCGATCACCGTGGGCCAACAGACCCTCACGGGCCGCACGCTGTTTGTGAGCCTGCCGCTGCTGCGCATCCTGGACCAGACCGAGGCCGACGCCGTGCTGGGCCATGAACTGGCCCACCTGCGCGGGGGCGATACGCGGCGCAGCGCGCAGCTGGGGCCCAAGCTGGTGCAGTTTGACCACTACCGCCATGCCGTCCGCACGGGCGGGCTGTCGGCCATGGCGTCGCCGCTGCTGGACCTGTACCGCACCATCTTCGAGATCGCCCTGGCCAGTGACAGCCGGGAGCGCGAGTTCAAGGCCGACCGCCTGGCTGCCAAACTGGTGAGCCCTGCAGCGATTGCGCAGTCGCTGGTCAAGATCGCGGCCTACGCCCAGTACCGCTACCGCATCGAGGATGAACTGTTTGGCCGCAACGAGCGGCACGACAACAGCACGCTGGGCATTGCCAGTTTTGTGGCCCAGGGCCTGGCGCCCTACGCGGCATCGCCCGACTTTGTGGATGCGATGAAGACGGCCAATGTGCCGCACCCCTTCGACTCACACCCCGCCATGCCCGAGCGCCTGCGCAACGTGGGCATGGCCCTGAAAGAGCGCGACTACGGCGCGATTGCCCTGCGGGTGCCCGCCACCACCTGGGTGCAGGAGATATTGACCGCCGAGGCGATCGAGCAGCGGCTGTGGAGCGCCTACGAGCAGCAGTTTGCGCAAGACCACGAGCGCAGCCTGGCCTACCGCTATGAGCCCGCCAACGACGAGGAACGGGCCCTGGTGCTGCAGTACTTCCCGCCCGTGGTGTTTGCCCTCAAGGGCAATGCGACGGTGGAGGTGAGCATTGACGGTATCCGCACCTCGGCCGATGAGACCACGGTGTTCTGGGACGCTATCAAGGCGCTGCAATTCAAGGAAAGCAGCTTCGGCAACGCGCTGATCGTGACCCACCCCGAAAAGAACGCCCTGGGCCTGGGCGCCAAGACCAGCAAGATCAAGCTGCCCGGTCTCAAGAAGGACAAGGACCAGTTCAACGCCGTGGTCAGCCACTACTGGCAGCGCCACCAGATCATGCGTGCGCAGCAACAGGCAGCGGGATGATTGCTATATTTTGTATAGCTGCTGAGGCAATAGAATGTAGCGCTTCAGCGCTGTAGGGGCAAAAAATCCCATGCAAGGCGGTGGGATGGCGGTTGGACGGGGCCGCGCACCACCTCAACGGCAGCCAGCCCCGTGGACCGTGGGGTGCCGCACCACCACAGGCTTGGCATGCACCCCCAGGCCCGCCCATAGGCCCCCAAGAGATCCCTGGCCCGTGGGGTGGTGCGTGGGGGTGGGCAGGTCGGCTTACTTGCGCACAAATTCCGGCCGGTCGTTTTGCTGGGGCTTGAGCGGCGCATCCACCTTGCCTTCGGCGCGTTCCTTGCGCCATTGCTCCTTGCGCGCCGTCCACTCGCGCAGGCGGGCATGGGCCACAGTGCTGTCTTTTTCCATTTGCTCGTCGTTGGCCAGCTGGGCCGACAGCTCCAGGCGAATGCCGTTGGGATCGAAGAAATAGATGCTCTTGAAGATGTGGTGGTCCGTCACACCCAGCACTTCCACGCCATGCGCCTCCAGGCGCTGCTTGGTGTTCTCCAGCTCCTGCACGGTGTTCACGCGGAACGCGATGTGGTTGACCCACAGGGGGGTGTTGGGCGAGGGCTCGGCCTTCACGTCGTCGCCCAGGTCGAAAAAGGCGATGAACGAGCCGTCCTGCAGGCGAAAGAAGAAGTGGGTGTAGGGGCAGTACTCGCCGGTGCTGGGCACATAGTCGCTCTGGATGATGTGGTACAGCGGCAAGCCAAGGATGTCTTCGTAGAACTGGCGCGTTTCCTCGGCGTCGCGGGCCTTGTAGGCGTAGTGGTGCAACTGCTGGATGGCGGCGGGTGCCGGCAGGCTGGCCAGGGCGGTCGGGTTCAGAACGGCGTTCATGCAGAGTCTCCTCAAATCGGTGAACGCAATTCTACTATTCGTAATTGATTTACGTTAAGTTAATTTTTAACTCAAGTCTTTCTGGAGTCCGGCAGCCTCGCCGACCGTCCATTGCTAGAGAAGGACCAAAAAAAGCCACCCAGGCTTGGTTGCCGTGGGTGGCTGGCGCAGAGGCCTCACGGCCCCGGCTTGTGTGGCAGCTGTAATTACTGCTTCACGGCTTCAATCTGCACCACCAGGCGCACGTTCTTGGGGAAGCCCCATTCCACGCCGTAGTTCATGCCCCACTGGGTGCGGTCGATGGTGGCTTCAAAGTCGCCGCCGCACACTTCGCGCTTGAGCATGGGGCTGTCGTAGCAGTTGAACTGGTTGGCCTTGAGGGTCAGGGGGGCTGTCTTGCCCAGCAGCGTGAGCTGACCTTCGACGCTGGCCACCTTGTCGCCGTTGAAGACGAACTTGCTGGAGACAAACTTCATCGTGGGGTGCTTGGCAGCGTCGAACAGGTCGGCGCTTTGCAGGTGCTTGTCAAACGCGGGGGTGCCCGTGTTCACCGAGGTCACATCGAACGTGATTTCGGCCTTGCCCGACTTGCCGGCCTTGTCGAGCTGGACGGTGCCTTCCTTCTTGTCGAAGCGGCCGCGGTTCACGGCGGCGCCAAAGTGGCTGATCTCGAACGATGCAAAAGTGTGAGTCGGGTCGATGGCGTAGTTGGCCGATTGGGCTTGGGCAGCACCGGCGAACAGAGTGGCGGCGGCAGCCAGGGCGAAGAGGGACTTGCGCATGGAAACTCCTGATAGATCAAAAAGGAAAGGACAAGGGGAAAGGGGAGGGCACCACCAACGGGGACCGTGCCTGGGTAGCAGGCGTAGACCGGTGGGGCCCGGGCAGAGGGGCTGCGCTCAGAGCTTGCCGACGCCGGTCAGCGCGAGCTTGAACTTGACCTGCACGTCGTCGGCCACCATGGAGGTGTCGGCCCACTCGTTTTCGCCGATCTTGAACGCCAGCCGCTTGATGGGCAGCGCACCTGTGGCCGTGGTGGTGGGGCCGTTATGGGTCAGCGTCACGGGCACCATCACGTTCTGGCTGTTGCCCTTGATGGTGAGCGCACCCGCCACTTCAAACTTGCCGCCGCCCAGCGCCTTGATGCTGGACGACACGAACTGGGCCTGCGGGAACTTGGGCACGTTGAACCACGCGGGCTTGGGCAGCTCCGCATCGGTCTCGCGCGAACCCAGCGTGGCGCTGCCGGTGTCCACCGTGAAGGCGATCTTGCTTGTGGCCAGCTTGGCTGGGTCAAAAGCCACTTGGGCACTGAACTTCTTGAAGTGACCTTCCAGCGGCACGCCCATCTGGCGGGCGGTGAACTGCACCTCGCTCTGCGCGGGCACCAGCTGCTGCTGGGCCAGGGCGACCTGCGCGCCAGCTGCGAGGGCGGCGCCGATCACGATGCGGGACAAGGTAGAAGACAAATTCATGCAGAAACTCCGTTCAAAACACAGAAAGTAGAAGCTGTGGGCATGGTGCCGATGGACGCGCAACGCTTGGGCCCGGCGCAAACCCAACCAGGGGTTGCCCTGACAGGCCATCCCGCAGCGAGGGGGGCGACCCGAGGCACCGCAGGCGACCTGACGGCTGTTTCATTTCCCGGGCAGCATGCGGTTCAGCAGGCCGTCACGGTCCACCAACTGGTGCTTGAGCGCTGCAGCGATGTGCAGCACCGCCAGCGCGGCCAGTGCAAAAGCGGTGTACTGGTGCCAGGGTTTGATGGCTTCGGCCAGGTCCTTGCTCGCGGGCACAAAGTCGGGCAGCTGCCACAGGCCGAGAAACACGATGGGGAACCCTGCCGCCGAGCTGTAGGCCCAGCCAATCAGTGGTACGGCAAAGAAGAGCACATACAGCAGGTGGTGGGTGCCGTGGTGCGCCAGCTTCTGCCAGCCGGGCATGGATTTCTCGACCGCGTTGGGGAGTGCTGGCGGGCGGTGCGTGACGCGCCACAGCAGGCGCAGCGCCGAGAGCACTAGGATGGTCACGCCAGCCCATTTGTGCCAGTTGTAGAGCTTTAGGCGTTGGGGCGAAAAGGGCAGGTCGGCCATGTAGATGCCGACGCCAAACAGAGCGATCAGTGCCAGGCCCAGCACCCAGTGCAACAGCATGGCAGTGCGCGTGTACCGGCGCGGGGTGTCGAGGGTCGTAGTGGCAGTGGCTGTCATCAGCGAATCAGAGGGTCGGTGCAAAAAATGAGGGTGCGCAAAGGCTGCAGGGGCCGCCAGACTTGGCGGCACAACACGCTGAGCGATTGGGCAGTGTAGGAAGCGCTGGCCGTGATCTGCTTCAGGCAGATTGATGCCTCAATTCAAATTAATTGAATCGATAGGCCTTGAGCGCTCAAAGTTCCCCAATGCTGTGCTATTTCTGCGGCGCAGCTATTTGTTGGCACCAGCATTGCCATGGCGTGGCACCCGCATGAAACATGCAGGTGTACATGCGCCCATCCGTTGGCGCATAGGGGAGATGGCCGCAGAAGTTGCAGCGATGGCTGGCTGCACCGGTCGGGAGCGCCACAGCGCCCCCGCGATGCCCGGTCTATCGGGCCAGCGCGGCCTGCTTCCAGGCGCTGGCGGCGGCGCTGTCGTCGCCGCGCTGCTCGGCCAGTTCGGCCAGGTGGCGCCAGGCGCTGGCGCGCAGCTGGGCGTCGGAGAGCTGCTGGGCCGCCTGGGTCAGCAGTTGCTGGGCTTTGCCCCACAGCTGGCGCTTGAGGCAGGCCATGCCCGCCAGGTACTGCAGGCGGGCGTCGCGCGGGTTGGCTTGCTGGGCGGACTCGATGCGGGCCAGCCAGGGCCCGTCGAGCGCATCCAGCCCCGCCTCCAGCGCACGCACCAGCTTGAGGGCGTGTTGCTCGGCCAAGGCATCGGGCAGCTCCACCATGCGGTCCCACACGGGCAGCAACCAGGCACGCACCTGCGTCGCATCGCCGCCCAGTGCGGCCAGCCGCTGGGCAGCATGGATGGCCAGTTCGGGCATGTTGCGCTCGCTGGTCTCCAGCGACAGCCAGATCTGCTGCAGCTGGGCGGTGTCGTGTGCGCTGTTGATGAGTTCGGTGGCCAGGCCGCGCACGATGCTTTGCGCCGCGTTGGGCGAGAAGGCGCGGTGCTTGCCCAGCAGGCGTGCGGTGTCCAGCGCTTCTTGTGTCTGGCGCGCCAGCCGGGTGGCCTTGAGCTTGATGCGAAGCGCCAGAGTGCGCCGCGCGGCCCCCTGGGGCAGGGCTGCCAGGCGGTCGAGCGCCGCGTTGGCATCGCGGTCGTCCAGCGACCAGCGGGCGGCGCGCATCTGGGCGCCTTCGTGCATTTCCTGCTCGTTGATGGAGCCGCGCATGGGGGCTTCCTGCAGCGCGTCCTGAAGGTGGTTTTCGCGGGTGGCGCGGTCTTGCAATGCGTGCGAGGCCTCGGCGGCAATCATGTGGGCCAGTGCGCGCAGCTGCTTGCCGTGGGGCACCGCCTCGCCGTTGGCTTCCAGCGCGTGTTCTTGCGACAGCGCGGCCGCTGCGGCTTTGCGCGAGCGGATGAACCGGCCGCCCAGCATGTGGGTCAACGCGTCGAGCAGTGCGCCGTGCATGGCACGCTCTTTTTGCTGCACGCGCCAGCGGCGTGCCTGGTGCGGCAGCGCCAGCAGCGCTGCCAGGGCCCGCAGCGCCGCGTACACGGTGACAAAGCCGCCCACCAGCAGCAACACCACCATGTTGAGCGACAGGTCGATGCGGTAGGGTGGCCAGTACAGGGTGACGGTGCCCTGGTTGTTGCCCGCAAACAGCGCGGCAGCCACGGCCACGCCAAACAACGCCAAAAGCCAGAGTGCAGCACGCATATTAGTTGTCGTCCATAGCTTCGCGTGCGCCCGCGACCACCGAAACTGGCATGGCACAAGCCAGGGACGCCGAGCAAGGGCCGCACCGCAGCGAGGGCGTCGTCCCTCTCGGGGGAAAGGCGCGAAGCGACTCAGGGGGGCTCATCATCTTCCGGCTGCGGCGGTGGCCAAGGCAGACAGGGTTTCGTCCAGGCGCGGCAGCTCGGCCGCCTTCATGCTGGCCTGTGCCTGCTGCAGGGTGGAGGCCACGTTCTGGGTGCGGCGCGATGCGGGGTCGAAATACTTGTTGAGCGCTGCGGTGGCAGCGGCAAGGTCCGCGCGGGCCGACTCGAACTGGCGTGCCAGGATGCCCAGGCGTGCATTGAGCAGCTTGAACTTGAGGTTTTCGCGCAAAAAGAAGGTCTGCTCGGGGGCCAGCAAGATGGCTTCGGGCTGGTCGATGCGGCTCACGCGCACCAGGCTGCGGGCCTCGTCGCGCACCACCTCCCAGCTGCGCTGCAGGGCCGCTTGCCACCAGGCCAGGCCCTCGGTGGGAGCGGGCGCACTGCCCGGAGCTGCAGGGCCGGTGGACAGGCGCTTGGTAGAAGCTGCCTGGGCCACGGCGTTGAGCACAGGCAGGTCATCCACCTGGCGCACCAGGTCGTCCAGGCGGGCCAGCAGCCCGGCGGTGTCCGTCACGGTGGCGCGGGTCAGGCGGTCCAGGTCGCGGCCGATGGCGCGCTGCACGGGGGCCAGGCGGGGCTGGGCAGAGCGCTCGATGCGCTGGTTGGCACTTTTGAGCGCTGCCACCAGGGGTTCCAGGCTGCCCGTGAGCTGGGCCTGCTGCTGCGCTAGGCGGATGGCGGATTCGATGTCCACCACCAGGTTTTCATCGCGCGAACGCGACAGGCTCTGCATGAGTTCTTCGAGCTGGCTGCGTTGCAGTGCCACCTCGCTCACGCGGGCTTCTGCCACCGACAGGCGAGCCGCTGTGTCGCGCACCAGTTCTTCGGCCTGCCGGGCCATGGTGCGGGCCTCGATGGCCAAGGCGCCCGAATCGGCCGACTGCCGGGCCAGTTGCTCCTGAATGGCGCTGAGCTTTTGCCATAGCAGGCCGCTGCTGACCAGTGCGGCCACCGCCACGGTGCTTAACAGCAATGTCATGGCGCCACCCCGGCCGGTGGCAGCGGCTGGCGTGGGGGCCGGGCTCACTGCTGGCGCGCCCACAGCGGCGGCCACAGGGGCTGCAGGGGGCGTGGAGGGCAGATCGTCGGGGGGCGCAGAACTCATGCGGCCGATTCTATCGAGGCCACCACGTCTTCCAGCGCCGGACGGCATTCCCGCACGGTGCCAAAGCCCGCTGCGCGGGCCGCCTCGGCGATGCGTGGGTGGGTGGCCAGCGCCTGTGCAGCGCCCCAGTGCTGGCCGGGCAGGGCTTCGGCCAGGTGGGCCACCGCCTCGGAACTGCTCAGCAGCCAGACGGAGCCGTCGTGCGCCGCCTGTTGCGCCAGCGCCACCTCCTGCGCCGTGAAGCGGGGCGCGCCGCGTTGGTAGGCCACCACAAACTCCACCTGACCGCCCCGCGCCTCGATCTGTTGGGCCAGCCACTCGCGGCCATTGCCCTGGGGCGATTCGTGTGCGCCCTGCGGCGTGGCGGAGCGACCGCGCACGATCAGCACGCGGTCGCCAGGCCGCACCTGGGGGGCCACCTGGCGCCACAGCGCTTCCGAGTCGAACTGCGGTGCGTCGGGTGCTGGCCCGTCGATGGCGTTGGGCGGCATGCCCGCCTGCTCCAACGCGCGGGCGGTGCCTGGGCCGGGTGCCCATGCTCTTATTTTTGTAGCTGCCAGGGCATGAAAATCCAGCGCTACAGGGTGATTTGGCTCAAAGAAGTACGCTACGGCATTGCCACTGACAAACATCAGGGCGCGGTAGGTGCAGACGTTGGCGCGGGCCGCATCCAGCGCCTGTTGCATGGCAGCGTCCGTGCAAGGGCCAATCGCAATCAGGGGCAGCGCCACGGCCTCAATGCCGTGCGCACCCAGTTGCGTCACCCAATGCGCCGCTTCGCGGGCGGGGCGTGTGACGATGACCCGGGGCGCTGCTGCGGCCATGTCAGGCCGGGGCGACGCCCCGTGCACCACCGGCGCGCAGGCGCTGGGCAATCGCGTCGCCCAGGGCTTCGGCTTGGGCCAGTGTGGCGACCGGGGCGTTGGCCTGCGCGCGCACCAAAGGGGCTTTGTCCTCGGGGTCGCCCCAGGCTGCGTCCAATTGCAGCACGCCACTGGTGAACGTACCATGTGCGGCCAAAGGCATCGAGCAGCTTCCCCCCATGGCGCGGCTCACCGCGCGCTCGGCGGCCACCGTCAGCCAGGTGGTCTGGTGTGCCAGCGGTGCCAGCGCGTCGATCAGGTCTTGCCGGTCGCTTCGCACCTCGATACCCAAGGCGCCCTGGCCCGCAGCGGGAAGCATGGTGGCCGGTTCGAACGTGGTGCGGATGCGGGTCTCAAGCCCCAGGCGCTTGAGGCCTGCGGCCGCCAGCACGATGGCGTCGTACTGGCCTTCGTCCAGCTTGCGCAGGCGGGTGTCGAGGTTGCCGCGCAAGGGCTCAATCTTCAGGTCGGGCCGCAGGGCCTGCAGCAACACCTGGCGGCGCAGGCTCGATGTGCCGACCACGGCGCCTTGGGGAAGGGCGTCCAGGTTCTCATAGCGGGGGGAGACAAAGGCATCGCGCGGGTCTTCGCGCTCCATCACGCAGGCCAGGGCAAAGCCCTCAGGCAGCTCCATGGGCACGTCCTTGAGCGAATGCACGGCAATGTGGGCGCGGCCTTCTTCGAGCGCCACTTCCAGCTCTTTCACAAACAGGCCCTTGCCGCCGACCTTGCTGAGGGACTTGTCCAGAATCTGGTCGCCCTTGGTCGTCATGCCCAGCAGTTGCACGCTGTGGCCACGGGCTTCGAGCAGTGCTTTGACATGCTCTGCCTGCCACAGTGCGAGGCGGCTTTCACGCGTGGCGATGACGATGGTGGGCGTTGGCGAGGGGCTCAAGTTCGTAACCTGTTTGTAATTATTCAGCGGCTCAGGATGCTAGCATGCGCCCGCACTGGGGCTGGTGCGGCCTGCGGCCATGCGGGCTTGCGGCGCCAGGTCATCCCACCCATCCCGGAGACTCCTGCATGAAACGATCCGACAAGGACCAGCCCCTGATTGATGACATCCGCCTGCTGGGCCGCATTCTGGGTGATGTGATCCGTGAACAGGAGGGGGTGGAGGCTTACGAGCTGGTCGAGCAGGTGCGCAAGCTCTCGGTGGCCTTCCGCCGCGACGCCGACCAGGAGGCTGACCGCGCGCTCAAGAAGCTGCTCAAATCCCTGTCGGGCGACCAGACGGTGAGCGTGATCCGCGCGTTCACCTACTTCAGCCACCTTGCCAACCTGGCCGAAGACCGCCACCACATCCGCCGCCGCGCGGTGCACGAGCGCGCTGGCGACACGCAGGAGGGCAGCATCGAAGTCGCCCTGTCGCGTCTGCGCTGGGCCGGCATTGCGCCCAAGACGATTTCGCAGACGCTGGCGGGCAGCTACGTGGCCCCCGTGCTCACGGCCCACCCCACGGAGGTGCAGCGCAAGAGCATTCTGGATGCGGAGCGCGACATCGCCCAGCTGCTGGCCACGCGGGATGACATCCAGGTGCGCGCCCAGCTCTACAACAGTGCCAAGGACGCGCTCACCCCGCGCGAGCTGGCCGCCAACGAAGCCCTGCTGCGCGCCCGCGTGGCCCAGCTGTGGCAAACCCGCCTGCTGCGCTACAGCAAGCTCACCGTGGCCGATGAGATCGAGAACGCGCTGTCGTATTACGAAGCCACCTTTCTGCGCGAGATCCCGAAGATCTACGCCGACCTGGAGAATGAACTGGGCCAGTACCCCGTGCACAGCTTCTTGCGCATGGGCCAGTGGATCGGTGGCGACCGCGACGGCAACCCCAACGTCACTGCCCAGACCTTGCAATACGCGCTGGGCCGCCAGGCCGAAGTGGCCCTGCGCCACTACCTGACCGAGGTGCACTACCTGGGCGGCGAGCTGTCGCTGTCGGCTCGCCTGGTGCAGGTCTCTGCCGAGATGGAGGCCCTGGCCCAACGCTCGCCCGACACCAACGAACACCGGCAGGACGAGCCCTACCGCCGTGCACTCACGGGAATTTACGCGCGCCTGGCTGCGTCTCTGAAGGACCTGACCGGCGGCGAGGCCGCGCGCCACGCCGTAGCGCCGCAAAACGCCTATGCCAGCGCCGAAGAGTTCCTGGCCGACCTGCGGGTGATCGAGGCCTCACTCCAGTCCCACCATGGCCAGGCCTTGGCCGCAGAGCGCCTGCATCCGCTGATCCGCGCCGTGCAGGTGTTCGGCTTCCACCTGGCCACGGTGGACCTGCGCCAAAGCTCCGACAAACACGAAGAAGTCGTGGCCGAGCTGCTGGCCAAGGCCCGCATCGAGCCCAACTATGCCAGCCTGCAAGAGGCCGCCAAGCGCGCACTGCTGATCAAGCTGCTGAACGACGCGCGCCCGCTGCGCGTGGTGGGCGCGGAATATTCGGCCCACGCCCAAGGCGAGCTGGCCATTTTTGAAACCGCCCGCGTGATGCGCGAGCGCTTTGGCCACGAGGCCATCCGCCACTACATCATCAGCCACACCGAAACGGTGAGCGACCTGCTCGAAGTGCTGCTTTTGCAAAAGGAAGTGGGGCTGATGAACGGCACGCTCGATGCCGAGTCGAAGAACCATCTTATCGTGGTGCCCCTGTTCGAAACCATCGAAGACCTGCGCAACGCCGCGCCCATCATGCGCGAGTTCTACAGCCTGCCCGGCGTGGCTGC
Source organism: Acidovorax sp. GW835-FHT14G06 (assembly GCF_058793595.1). Classification (NCBI taxonomy): domain Bacteria; kingdom Pseudomonadati; phylum Pseudomonadota; class Betaproteobacteria; order Burkholderiales; family Comamonadaceae; genus Acidovorax; species Acidovorax sp. GW835-FHT14G06. Next base: position 101,563 of record NZ_JBXAGA010000013.1, on the reverse strand, counting down.
GCTGGTGCAGCGCAGCGGTGGCGAGCAGGACATTATGCTGGGCTACAGCGACAGCAACAAGGACGGCGGCATCTTCACCAGCAACTGGGAGCTGTACCGCGCCGAGATCGCGCTGGTGGAGCTGTTCGACGAACTCGCCACCACCCATGGCATCCAGCTGCGCATGTTCCACGGCCGCGGCGGCACCGTGGGCCGGGGCGGCGGCCCCAGCTACCAGGCCATCCTGGCCCAACCCCCCGGCACCGTGCGCGGCCAGATCCGCCTGACCGAGCAAGGCGAAGTCATCGCCTCCAAATACGCCAACCCCGAAATCGGCCGCCGCAACCTCGAAACCCTGGTGGCAGCCACGCTCGAAGCCACCCTGCTGCAGCCCACCAAGCCCGCCACCAAGGCGTTTCTGGATGCCGCCGCGCAGCTCTCGCTGGCCAGCATGGGCAGCTACCGCGCGCTGGTATACGAAACCCCCGGTTTTACCGACTACTTCTTCAACTCCACCCCCATCCGCGAAATCGCCGAGCTCAACATCGGCTCGCGCCCCGCCAGCCGCAAGGCCAGCCAGAAGATCGAGGACCTGCGCGCCATCCCCTGGGGCTTCAGCTGGGGCCAGTGCCGCCTCACGCTTCCGGGCTGGTTCGGCTTTGGCTCTGCGGTGGATGCCTTCGTGAACGCGGAGGGCAAGGACCCCAAGACGCAATTGGCCCTGCTGCAGAAGATGTACCGCCAATGGCCGTTCTTCCGTACGCTGCTGTCCAACATGGACATGGTGCTGGCCAAAAGCGACCTGGCCCTGGCCTCGCGCTACAGCGAACTCGTGACCGACGCGCGTCTGCGCAAGAAGGTGTTTACCAGCATCGAGGCCGAGTGGCACCGTACGGCGGATGCGCTCACTCGCATCACGGGCGACAAGCAGCGCCTGACGCACAACACGGCGCTGGCGCGTTCCATCAAGCACCGCTTTCCGTACATCGACCCGCTGCACCACTTGCAGGTTGAGCTGGTGCGCCGCTGGCGCGCGGGGCAGGGGGATGAGCGGGTGCAGACCGGGATCCACATCTCGATCAACGGGATTGCCGCTGGGCTGCGCAATACCGGCTGATTGGCGGGCAGCGCAGCGCGATCCAAACCTGCGCACCGTGGCCTGCGGCAAACGCTGGCGCACACAACAAAAAGGGCTCCCCATGGGAGCCCAGTTTGCTTGGCCAGTGCGGAAGTGTCTTCAAAACACCTCCCATGGCAGCAGCACCCGCACCGCGCGAAGTGCCACCACCATGGGAAGTCCCGCAACTGCGTCAATCCGTCTTGCGATTACATGGCGCTGAATTCGCCGTGGGGGATTTGACCAGTGCGCACAGCTTCAGCAGCCTGGGCACGCACGGCTGCGCGGTCAGCGGTGGACTTGTAGGTCACCACGCGCGAACCTGCGGGCTCGATGGAGCGTGTTTGTGCCACGGTAGCGGCTTCAGCAGCCACTTCAGCGCGGGTGCGGTTCGTGTCGAACTTCAGGGCAAATTGCGAGCCATCGGCTTCGTCAGCATGGGCGCCAAAAGCGGCGAAAGCGGCAACTGCGGCGACGGAGAGGAAACGGGTGGTCTTGTTCATGATGAAAATCCTTGAAAGTTAAAAAGCGTCTCAAAAAAGCCGGTTCAAAAACCATTCCTGAACCGGGTTCGGTGAGTCGCCTTGCGGGTTCGGCTCATCGATGGGATGAACTGTACGCCGATGGTGTTCAGGGACAAACCACTCAGTCGCGAACTAACTGTTCCAGTATTGGGAACAATCTTTAAGTCCGCTTCGGCCACATGGGTGTGCCTTGATGTGCGGATGAAATGGTTTGAACTGAGAGGTCATCGCTCCGCAGCGTGGCGAGGGGCGCAGGTCGATTTCGCGGGCGCAGCGGGTACTCAGTCCCCCAGCAATTCACCCACCGCTTTGAGATCTTCCACGCGGTCGCACACGGCCTTCACGGCCATCATCACCGGGATGCCCAGCAGCAACCCCCACAGCCCCCACAGCCAGCCCCAGGCCAGAACGCTGACGAACACGGCCACGGGGCTCATGCTGCTGGTGCGGCTGGTGAGCCAGGGGGTGAGCAGGTTTCCGATCAGGGTGTGGATGACCAGCGAGGCGCCGCCAATGGCCATGGCCATGTCCAGCGTGCCAAACTGCAAGAACGCCACCAGGGCAGACGCCCCTGTGACCAGCGCTGAGCCGATGTACGGCGCGAGGTTGAGCACGGCGGCCACCACACCCCAAACGGCCGCGTTCTCCAGCCCCAGTGCCCAGTAGGCAGTACCGGTGGCCAGGCCCACCAATACGCTGGTGAACACCTGCAGCAGCAGATACCGCTGAATCTGCTGGGTGATGTCCTGCAGCACATGGATGGTGACCTTGCGCCGCTCCAGGCTGGTGCCGGCGATGCGTAGCAGCTTGTCGCGAAACAGGTTTCCCGAGGCCAGGGCGAAGTAGGTCAGAAACACCACCACCATCAGCTGCCCCAGGGCTGACATCAGGCCCATGGTGCCGCTCCACAAGTAGTCGCGGATGTTGAAGGGGGTGCGCTCAACGATCACCCGCTGGACCCCCCGCCGAGGTGCTGCGCTGCTGGCACTGTTTTCGTTGGCGGCCTGCTCGATCTGGGCGGCCGCTTTTTGTACGGTGTCCAGCGGGCTGCTGCCACCCGCGCGGGCCTTGAGGTTGTCACGGACCTTTTTGGCAGCGACGGGTACCGAGTCCACCAGTTGGGCCGCTCCATCGCTGAGCGACCAGGCCGTGCTGGCCAGCCCGGTAACGATGGCCACCAGCAACACACCTGCCCCCAGCGCCCGCGGCATACGCCAGCGGGCCATCATTTCCACCGCCGGGCGCAGCGCAATGGTCAGGAGGAGGCTGAGCATGATGGGAATGAATACCGCACTGGCCCAATGCAGCAGCGCCACGCTGGCAAACAGTGCCAACAGCGCCAGCGACAGATTGCGCACGTCCACGGGCATGTGGAGCATGAGGGGGGCTGCGTGGGACGCCAGGCCGACTGCTGGAGCGTATCCTGCAGCAGCAGGGGCGTCAGTGCCGTCGCGGGTGGCAGCGTCCCCAACCGGGGTAGCTGTTGATGGTCCCTCCTCCCGGGGAGCTTCCGGGGAGGGCGTAGTGGTGGGCTCAGTCGTCATGCGCCGATTGTGCGGGGGCCTTCAACAAAAGCATGTAGGCGTTCAGCGCTTGGTATGGCCCACGGTCTTCAGCACAGCGGCAAGGTGCGTTCCTTGTTGAGGGCATCCACGGTGCCCAGCAACTGCGGCCAATAGGTGGGCAGGGCCGACCAAGGAGCGCCGATAGCGAGGTTGGTGGCATACACCATGCCCGTGTTCAGGCGTGGGCGGTTCGCATTCTTCACGGCCGCTTGCATCTCCGTGCAAGTGCTGGCCGAGTGCACCAGCATCGCTTGCGCAGTGTTTGCCTTGGCGTAGACCCAGGTGCTCGACGGTTGGGGATCCACGTTCTGGTAGGCGGCTGCATTGCCTGCGTAGGTCACCAGCGTATCGGCGACCGCTGCATACGCCGGGACAGGGTAGGTGCCAGGATTTCCAATCAGGAGAGGGGTGCCCGGAGCGCTGGCGCCGGTACTCATGCCCGAGGTCAATCCCTTGACGTAGTTGTAGATGTCCTGGAAGTAAGCGACCCGCGCGCTGTCGGTGGCCATGCCGTCCAGAAAAAAACCATCGAGCAGTTTGGGATACAGCCTGATGTAGTTGTCGATGGTGGCCTTGACGTCGGAAACAGAGAGCGTGCCGCCGCTGCTCGATGCGGTCGCCACATACCCGATCACGCGGTTGCTGGTGCCCGCCACTGCCCTGAAGGCCTTGACGGCGGTGGTCAGGTCAGTGTCCTCTTTCGTGGTGGCTGTCAGGACGCCACTGCTGGTGCTGGCAATGGCAGTGATCTGCACATCCGGATAGCTGGTCGCGCCGCTCGTGAGGGTAGTCCAAGGGGTCGACGTACCTGTGGCTGTGAAATAGGCAGGGACCAACACCTGCAGCGGTTTGTGAGCAGGGCGCACGTAGTACGTCAGGCTGTCACTGGCTGAGTTTGCGCTGCTGGTGGCGGTCGCCGTCACCTGAAATGTGGCAGTTGGAGGCAGGCTGCTGACCGTCAAGGTGGTGCTGGCGACACCTCCTACCGTTGTGGGTGCCACAGGGGCAAGTGTGCCTGCGGTGGTGGGGTTCACGGCGAAGGTGGCAACGGTGCCGTTCGGCGCGGTACTCCCGTTCGTGGAGACGTTGACGGACAGCGGTTCCGAACTACTGGGTTCCAGCACGTTGTTGGCGGACTGCACGAAGCTCACGCTGACGGGGGTAGCCGCTGGTGGCGGCGGTGGCGGTGAAGGCGGAGCGGGCGTGGCAGTCTTGTCGGACGCGCCACCGCAGCCAGCCAGTGCGGCGGTCAAGGCCAGCAGGGACGCGAGGCGGTGTGTCGTGTTCTTGGTGTGCATGGTCTTCCGGGGTTTGTTGGGTGTACAGCTATTGTGAGTGCTTGTAGTGGCGTCACCAAGCGCTGAAAACGCGGCTTAAGGTGGGGAAAGACGGCTTTGTTGTGGAGATCACGGACGGCTGGCGCCACTAACATGGCTCCATGCGATCTTCCCTCCTGCGCATTTCGACCGTTGTGCCGCTGCTGGCTGCGACGCTGCTGGCTGGCTGCGGCACCCTGGACGTGCCACGCGCCGACAATTATCCCGCCACTGGCCAGAAAAAGGCCCGCGCCGTGCACCACTGGGATGTGCTGGCTGGCGACGTGGCTGCGCGAGTTGCCGAGAAGATCGCGTCCTGGCCTGCAGGCGAGTACCCCATTTACGTGACCGTTGCGGACAAATCCAGCTTCAACGCTGGTTTCCTCAAACTCCTGACAGTGCATCTGTTGAATCGCGGCGTTGTCCTGTCCACGGTTCCCACTGCGGTAGAGCTGGAGGTGCAGACCCAGGTGGTGCAACATCCGGCCGGTGTTCCTTCCAATCTCCCTGTCCCGATTGCCGGGACTCTCCTCGGGACCGGCGTGGGGGTATGGCGCGACTGGAAGGTGCACTATTCAGACCGCACTTTGTTACCAGGCGTTGCAACAGCGCTCGGGGTAGGGGCGGGCTTGGCACTGGATATGGCACATCTCTACACACAAGGCGCTGCCGCGGGCGGGCCTACGCGGACGGAAGTTCTGATCACCACGACGCTCAAGACCCGTGACCGTTACCTGGCTGGTTCAGCAGACCTGTATTACATCGAACGTGAAGATGCAGTGCTGTACCAGCCAGAGGTCCCGGCGGTTGCGCCGGTCCCCACCCCCGTCAAAACCTGGCGGGTGGTAGCACCATGATGCGCCGTCTCCAGACTGGCGGGCTCCGGTCTGCGTGGTGCTTGGGCATGGTCGTGGTGTCGGCCCTGGCATTGCAGGGCTGTGCGACCAACCCGGTCCACAGCTATTACTACGGCGACCGTGCGGGTGGCGTGTCGCGCACCGACCTGATCGACGTGAACGAGCGGGCAACGGATGCCTTGCTGCTTAACGCAGCGCTGGACGCAGGCCAACCTTTGCTGGTGGCCACCTTGGTCAATGTGGACCGGCTCAACGAGTCGTCGCGGCTGGGGCGCATCTTTTCGGAGCAGATCGCGGGACGCATGGTGCAGCGCGGACTGCGCGTGACGGAAGTGAAGCTGCGTGACAACCTGGTGCTGCATCGCGAGCAGGGCGAGCTGCTGCTGTCGCGCGAGGTGCGGGAGGTCAGCCAGGCGCAGAACGCGCAGGCCGTGGTGGTGGGCACGTACGCGGTGTCGGCGTCGGTCGTGTACATCAGCCTCAAGCTGGTGAACCCGGTGGGCAATCATGTGATCGCTGCGCACAACTACGCGGTGCCCGTGGACGAGAACGTGCGCACCTTGCTTGCCGGGCGTTGATGGGGGCTCGGTGTTCTGCCTTGCACTACATTCCATCGGCAGACAGCAGACAGCAGACAGCAGACAGCAGACAGCAGACAGCAGACAGCAGACAGCAGACAGCAAAAAAGGCCCCGAATGGGGCCTTTTTGTTTGCTATCTAATCAATAGCTAGCTGGGCAATATGCACTAGCGCATCGGGCGCTTTTGGCTCAAAAATCACGCCAAGGTGTCAATGCAGCATCAGCGCACCGGCCGTCTTGCTCTTGCCGGCACGTGCGGGTGGGTTGCACAGTCCGCAGGTGAAATGGCGGTTCTCATACAGCTCGGTCACGAACTGGCCGCTGCACTGGCTGCACTTGGTGCGCGTGAGCATGCCGGCGTCCACAAATTTCACCAGGCGCCAGGCGCGGGTGAAGGACAGCAGGGGCTCGATCTCGGCCGTGGCCACCTGTTCGTTGTACAGGCGGTAAGCCTTGGTCAGCAGCTCCACCGAATCCAGGTCCACGCCCTTGGACAGGTATTCGTAGATGTTCAGGAACAGCGAGCTGTGGATGTTCTCTTGCCAGGTCAGAAACCAGTCGGTCGAGAACGGCAGCTGGCCCTTGGACGGGGACTTGCCAGCGATCTCCTTGTACAGCCGGATCAGGCGTTCATACGACAGCGTGGTCTCGGACTCCAGCACCTGCATGCGGGCGCCCATCTGGATCAGCATGGCTGCGCGTTCGATCTGCTTGGACTCGTTCAGAACGCTTTTGACAGGGGCTTTGGCGGCGGTGGTCGTGGAGGACATGGCGGGCTTTCGGTGAAACGGGGATATGGCTGCAGGCAACTGCTTCAGAGCACTTCCGACACGCGGCTGGCCATCAGGATGTTGGCGTGCAGGGTGTTGGTGGCGTCGTTGCCCACCTTCTTGGCCGAGTGGTTGGTCAGCAAGCTCCACACCAGGTTGTCGTCCACGCGGAAGCTGCAAAGTAGCGTGTTGCGGGAGGCCAGTTTCATCACTTGCGCTGCCGACAGCGAAGCGAGAATATCGGCAGACTCTTCGTTCATGCCCAGACGGAAAACCGCTTCGGCCTTGTCCTGACGGATCAGGGTTTGGGCCAGCATCAGGTAGGTGAGGTTGGCTTCGCGGATTTCAGCGAGGATTTGTTCGTTGGTCATGGCAGCTTCCTTTTTTCCAGTACCGGGTCTTGCGTTGCCTGCTGACTGCAGGTTTTGCGTGATCCGTTGAAATGGATTGTGAAACCGCCCCAATCAGAAATTAAGTCGGGGTTTGGCTGTGCCGCGTGTCTGGTTTCGCGGCGGGGCGTGTAGGAATTTGCCCTACACGCGGATCAGGCATTGGCTCGCTTTTCAGGGGGCGCGCCTGCTGCACTGACAGGTGCCGGCCCCTGCATTCTGCTCATGGTTTTGATAGCGCCTGCAAAACCATCTTTTTTGCGCTTTTGCAACCGGCGGCGTTCGTTAGACGCCGCAGTTGGGGTTGTTCAACCCTTTTCGACCGGGCGCGCGGGGTCTGAACACCATTCGCTCCAGCTGCCCGCGAACAGCGCGGTGTGCCCCAGCCCGGCGATCTCCATGGCCAGAAGATTGGGCACCGCGCTCACGCCGCTGCCGCACTGGTGCACCACGGTCGCTGGGTCGCGGCCTGCCAGCAGGGCGTCGAACTCTGCGCGCAGCGTGGCTGCCGGTTTGAAGCGGCCGTCGGCTCCAATGTTTTCGGCGAAGGGTCGGTTGAGTGCGCCGGGAATATGGCCTGCCACGGGGTCCAGAGGCTCCACCTCGCCCCGGTAGCGGGCACCTGCACGGGCGTCGATCACGGTCTGTCCGGGCTGCTGCAGGCGCGCAAGCACCTCGCTGGCCGTGGCCAGCTGGCGCAAGGGGGCGCCCAGTTGGAAGTTGGTCTGGAAGTGGGCGGGCTCTTCGCCGCTGTTCACCGCCCCGCCGGCGGCCTGCCAGGCTTGCAGCCCACCGTCGAGCACGGCCACGGCGTCATGACCGGCCCACTTGAGCATCCACCACAGGCGGCCGCAATAGTTGGCGCCCTGGCGGTCGTACACCACGGCCTGCATGCCGTTGGCAAAACCCACGCTGGACAGCCACATGGCAAAACGTTCGCGGCTGGGCAGCGGGTGGCGGCCGCCGGATGCGGGCTGGTCGGCCTCCTGCGCCGTCAAAGTGCCGGTGGCGCCGGGTGCACCGTGCTTGGCGCTCAGGTCGTTGTCGAGGTTGGCGTACACCGCGCCGGGAATATGGGCTTGCGCATATTGCTGCGCGCCAGCCGTGGGTTGCATGAGTTCGAAGCTGCAGTCAAACACCATCAGCGGCGCACCGCTGGCGATGAGGGCTTGGAGGTCGGGGGCAGAGATGAGCGTGGTGTGGGTGGTCATCGGCAGAGGTGGTGCGAAGCAACCTGTAGGACGGGTAGGCCTCCATTGTGGCCATCCCGATGGGGTCTGTCCTCGCCAGTGCGCATTGGTTTTTGTATCGGTCAATGTTCTTCTGCCGGTGCGCCGGGCGCAGCCCGGGCCCGCAAGATGGTGGCCACGATGCCGCTGCCTACGATGAGGGCCATGCCGATCCAGCCGATGGGCGGGATCTTGTCGCCAAACAACAGTACGCTGTAGACGGCGGCAAACACGATGCCCGAATACTGCAGATTGGCCACCACCAGCGTGCCGCGCTGGGTCTTGGCGCTGGCGTAGGCCCGGGTCATGCACAGCTGCCCGCCTGCAGCCAGCACGCCGATGGGCAGCAGCCACAGCGCCTGCCAGCCCGGCCAGTCCGACATGCCGGTGAACAGCATGGCCACGCCGCCCGCCACCGCGGAGCCCACCGCAAAGTAGAAGACGGTGCGCGACTCAGGCTCGCCCAGGCGCGACAGTGCCACCACCTGCATGTAGGCAAATGCTGCCGACAAGCCGGACATGAGTCCGATCATCCCGGCGAAGGCCTGGTTCTGGTCCAGGCTAGGGCGCAGCATCAGCACCACGCCCACGAACCCTGTGAGCACAGTGAGTACCAGCGGACCTTGCAGGGCAGGCCGGGGCGTTGCCACAGAGGGGCGCCAGGCCAGCAGCGTGCCGCCGACCAGGAAGGCAGCGATCCACACGCTGCTCATGTAGTTGAGCGTCATGGCAGTGGCCAGCGGCAGGTGGGCAATCGCATAGAACCAGGCGCCCAGCGACGCCACCCCCACCAGGCTGCGCCAGGCGTGCATGCCGGGGTATCGGGTGGCTAGCGTCACTTTTTGCGAGCGTGACAGTAGCCAGAGGATGAACATGCCGATCAGCCCCCGGTAGCACACCAGCTCGGCCGAGTTGAAGAAGTCCGAGGCGATCTTGACGCACACGCCCATGCTGGCAAAAAGAAACGCGGCCAACACCATCCAGAGGGCTTGCATCGGGTTGTGATCTTTTGATGAGCACCGGGTGGTGCAGAAACGAAAATAGCTGCCAGCGCTTATTTTTTAAGCGCTGGCAGCTATTGTAATGAGAGCAAGCCCAGGCGGGCCTGCGGATTGGCGGGGTTTTGCCGCGGTATTCAGCGTTTTGACGCAGCTGGGTCGATGGTGTCGCCGCCCATGGTCTGGCGGTACCACTCGTGGAAGTGCTGCATGCCATCTTCCATGGGGCTCTGGTAGGGGCCCACCTCGTTATCGCCGCGTGCCATCAGGGCCTTGCGGCCTGCGTCCATGCGTTCACCGATCTCATCGTCCTCAATGCAGGTCTCCATGTAGGCGGCCTTCTGTGCCTCGACGAACTCGCGCTCGAACGCAGCGATCTCTTCGGGGTAGTAGAACTCCACCATGTTCAGCGTCTTGGTCGGGCTGATGGGGTGCAGCGTGGACACGGTGAGCACATGCGGGTACCACTCCACCATGATGTGTGGGTACAGCGTGAGCCAGATGGCGCCATGCTTGGGCGGCTTGCCCTCGCGGTAGGCCAGTAGGGCTTCGTGCCAGCGTTCGTACACGGGGCTGCCTGCCTTGCCCAGGCGGTTGGCCACGCCCACGGTCTGCACGGAGTAGTTCTTGCCGAACTCCCAGCGCAGGTCGTCGCAGGTCACGAAGCTGCCGAGGCCCGGGTGGAAGGGCCCGACGTGGTAATCCTCCAGATAGACCTCGATGAAGGTCTTCCAGTTGTAGTTGCACTCGTGCAGCTCCACGTGGTCGAGCACGTAGCCGTCAAAGTCCAGATCGGCGCGTGGTCCCATCTGGGCCAGGTCCGCCGCAACGTCGTAGCCGTTGTCTTCAAACAGAAGACCGTTCCACTCGCGCAGCTTGTAGTTGTTGAGGTTCAGGCATGGGTCGTGCGCGAAATGCGGTGCGCCCAGCAGTTCGCCCTTGGTGTTGTACGTCCAGCGGTGCAGCGGACACACGATGTTGCCGCCCGCGCTGCCCTTTTGCTGGGTGTTCAGCGACCCCTTGCCCTTGAGCATGACCGCCTGCCGGTGGCGGCAGACGTTGGAGACCAGCTCGATACCGCCCTGGGCGTTGCGCACCAGCGCGCGGCCCTCGCCCTCCTGGGGCAGTGCGTAGTAGTCGCCCGCGTTGGGCACAGCCAATTGATGCCCCACATAGCGGGGCCCGCGCTGGAAGATGGTCTCCAGCTCGCGCTGGAACAGCGCATCGTCAAAGTAGCTCGAAACTGGTAGTTGGCTTGCGGCCTGCTGCAGTTGAAGACTTAAATCAGACATGGGTGACCTGACCTAAAGACTCCCCACAGAAAGAGTGCGGGAGGTGCGCCAGAGAAGGCACATCTGGAAAAAGAAAACCGGCTAGGGTGGGTAGCCGGCTCGACGGGAATGGGATTATAGGCGGTGGGGTTATTCCCGCACCCCCGCTACGTGAATAGAAAACACTGGTTCCAGAAAAATAGGGGCGCCCCACGGATCGGCCCCTGTCTGACACGGGCGCCACAGCGCTGCGCCTAAAATCATCGGTTTTTCACCCGCGCACTGCCGCCCCCTTCATGCCCAAGGCCCCCGCAACCCCCGCTCTTCCCGCCGAACCTGCCAGCTACGAGGCGGCCCTGGAGGAGCTGGAGCAACTCGTGGCCCGCATCGAGTCGGGCCAGCTGCCGCTGGACCAGATGCTGGCTGGCTACCAGCGCGGCGCCACTTTGCTGGCCTTCTGCCGCCACCGGCTCGATGCCGTGCAGGACCAGATCAAGGTGCTGGACGACGGCCAGCTGCAACCATGGAATCAGGAATGAGCGCGTTGCCAATGATCCCTTCGACGGTGGGGGGGCAGCCCCTGGATACGAACCTCTGGAGCCAGAACCACCTGGCCAATGTGGAACAGGCCCTGTCCCGTTGGGTGGGAGACGGTGCCCCGGCAGGGCTCGGCGACGCCATGCGCTACGCCGTGCTGGATGGCGGCAAGCGCCTGCGGCCGCTGTTGGTACTGGCGGCGTGTGAGGGCGCGCGCAGCGGCGCGTTGGATTCGGTGGCGTCTGATGTTGCGGTGGTTCACGCGGCCTTGGACGAAGCTGCCCTGCGGGCCGCGTGCGCGGTCGAATTGATTCACGCCTACTCGTTGGTCCACGATGACATGCCTTGCATGGACAACGACGTGCTGCGCCGTGGCAAGCCCACGGTGCATGTGCAGTTTGGCGAAGCCCAGGCTTTGCTGGCGGGTGATGCGCTGCAGGCCTTTGCGTTTGAATTGTTGACCCCCGACAACACCCTCATCCCTGCTGCCATGCAGGCGGCCCTGTGCCGGCTGCTAGCGCGGGCTGCGGGCTCGGCCGGCATGGCGGGCGGTCAGGCGATAGACCTGGCCAGCGTGGGCGTGGCGCTGACCGAGGCGCAACTGCGCCAGATGCACCGCCTGAAGACCGGCGCGCTGCTCCAGGGCAGCGTGCTCATGGGGGCACTGTGTGGTCACGCGGCACCCACCGCCTACCAAGCCCTGTCAGACTATGGCGCTGCCATGGGTCTGGCGTTCCAGGTGGTGGACGACATCCTGGATGTGGTGGCCGACTCGGCCACCCTGGGGAAAACGGCGGGCAAGGACGCTGCTGCAGACAAACCCACCTACGTGTCTTTGCTCGGGCTGGCGCGTGCACAGGCCTTTGCGCAGGAGCTGCTGGCCGAGGCCCATGCGGCCCTGGGGCGCAGTGGTTTGCCCGACACCCGTGCCCTGGCAGCCCTGGCGGACATGGTCGTGTGCCGCTCTCACTGAGCCCGGCCCTGGTCCCTGGCGACTCTCTCAATGTCCAAATGCCTGCTGGTGCTTGAATTTCTTGCGCTGGTAGCTATCAAAAGAATAGTCAATGTCCACGACATCCTTTCCTCTGCTGCAGACCATCAATGACCCGGCAGACCTGCGCCGGCTCTCGCGTGCGGACCTCAAGGTGCTGGCGACCGAGTTGCGCGAGTTCGTGCTGCAGAGCGTCTCCCAGACCGGTGGCCACCTCAGTTCCAACCTGGGCACGGTGGAGCTGACCGTGGCCCTGCACCATGTCTTCAACACCCCCGAAGACCGCCTGGTGTGGGATGTGGGCCACCAGACCTATCCCCACAAGATTCTGACGGGCCGTCGCGACCGCATGCACACGCTGCGCCAGATGGGCGGTATCTCGGGCTTTCCGCAGCGGGCCGAGAGCATTTACGACACCTTTGGCACGGCGCATTCCAGCACCAGCATCTCGGCGGCGCTGGGCATGGCTCTGGCCGCCAAGCGCAAGGGCGACAACCGCCATGCGGTGGCCATCATCGGCGACGGCGCGATGAGCGCTGGCATGGCTTTCGAGGCGCTCAACAACGCGGGCGTGGCCGACTGCAACCTGCTGGTGGTGCTGAACGACAACGACATGAGCATCAGCCCGCCCGTAGGCGCGCTCAACCGCTATCTTGCGCAGCTGATGAGCGGTCAGTTCTACGCCGCCGCCAAGAACGTGGGCAAGACCGTGCTGCGCCCCGTGCCGCCCCTGCTCGAATTTGCCAAGCGCTTCGAGCAGCAGGCCAAGGGCATGGTGGTGCCCGCCACGCTGTTCGAGAAATTCGGCTTCAACTACATCGGCCCCATCGACGGGCACGACCTCGATTCGCTGATCCCCACGCTCGAGAACATCAAGAGCTTGAAGGGCCCGCAGTTCCTGCACGTGGTCACCAAGAAGGGCCAGGGCTACAAGCTGGCCGAGGCCGACCCCGTGGCCTACCACGGGCCCGGCAAGTTCGACCCCTCCGTGGGCCTGACCAAGCCCGCCACGCCCCCCAAGCAGACCTTCACCCAGGTGTTCGGCCAGTGGTTGTGCGACATGGCGGCGCAGGACCCGCGCCTGGTGGGCATCACGCCCGCCATGCGCGAAGGCTCGGGCATGGTCGAGTTTGAAAAACGCTTTCCGGACCGCTACTACGACGTGGGCATTGCCGAGCAGCATGCCGTCACGTTTGCCGCAGGCATGGCCTGCGAAGGCGTCAAGCCCGTGGTGGCCATCTACTCCACCTTCTTGCAGCGGGGCTATGACCAATTGATCCACGACGTGGCCCTGCAGAACCTGCCTGTGGTGTTTGCGCTGGACCGTGCTGGCCTGGTGGGTGCCGACGGTGCCACGCACGCAGGCGCTTATGACATCCCGTTCGTGCGCTGCATTCCGAACATGAGCATGGCCTGCCCCGCCGACGAGCGCGAATGCCGCCAGTTGCTCAGCAGTGCGTTTGAACAGGACCACCCAGTGGCCGTGCGTTACCCGCGTGGTAGCGGCGCGGGTGTGGCGCCGCTGGCAGCGCTCGATGGCCTGCCGTTCGGCAAGGGCGAGATCCGCCGCGAGCGCAAGGGTGATGCGGACGGCAAGGCGCCCCGTATTGCCATCCTGGCGTTTGGCACCTTGCTGTATCCCGCGCTGGAGGTGGGCGAGGCGATCGATGCCACCGTGGTCAACATGCGCTGGGCCAAGCCCATCGATGAGGCCTTGCTGCGCGAGGTGGCGGAGCGCCACGACGCTCTCGTGACGGTGGAAGAGGGGGCCATCATGGGCGGCGCGGGCAGCGCAGTGACCGAAGCGCTCAATGCCATGGGCATCGTGCGCCCCTTGCTGCAGCTCGGGCTGGGCGATGTCTTCATCGAGCACGGTGACCCGGCCAAGTTGCTGGCGTTGCAGGGGCTGGATGCAGCGGGTATCCGCGCATCGATTGCAGCGCGGTTTTTGCCTGGCAGCACGGTCTGAAACGGGGCGGGCAGCAGGCGGCGCATCGCGCTGGCCTGTGCGTGCGGTGATGGCTTTTGCGCCGCTGTCGCGCAGATGCTTGCAGAACCCTGAAGGTGTATGTTGGGGTCTGAAATTTCGCGGGAAAACCCGCAAAAGTCCTGGGGGTCATGTTCCTACAATGGTCCCGGCTGAAACATGTCCTTGGTCGGCCGTGCACAACGCGTGCGCACCAAGTTTTGCAATCAATATATCGGAGAGAACCTCATGGATCGTCGTTCAATCATCAAGCATGCTGGCATTGCCGGTGTGCTGGCTGCAGGCGCTGCGCCCGCCGTCCACGCCCAGGCTGCCATTCGCTGGCGTCTGGCCTCCAGCTTCCCCAAGTCGCTGGACACCATCTATGGCGGCGCTGATGTGTTCTCCAAGGCCGTCAAGGCCATGTCGGGCGGCAAGTTTGAAATCTCCGTGCACGCTGGTGGCGAGCTGATGCCTCCCTTCGGCGTGGTGGACGGCGTGCAACAAGGCACCGTGGAAATGGCACACACCGTGCCTTACTACTTCTACGGCAAGAACCCCGCCTTCGCGCTCGGCTCTGCTGTGCCGTTTGGCTTCAATGCCCGCCAGATGAACGCCTGGATGCTGCATGGCAACGGCCGCAAGCTCATGAACGAGTTCTACGGCGGCTTCAACATGATCAGCTTTGCAGGTGGCAACACCGGCACGCAGATGGGTGGCTGGTTCCGCAAGGAAATCAAGTCGCCTGCCGACTTCAAGGGCATGAAGATGCGCCTGGGTGGCGGCCTGATCGGTGAAGTGATGCAGAAGCTGGGTGCTGTGCCCCAGAGCATCCCAGGCGGCGAAATCTACCAAGCCCTCGAAAAGGGCACGCTGGACGCCGCCGAGTGGGTGGGTCCATACGATGACCAGAAGCTGGGCTTCAACAAGGTCGCTCCGTTCTACTACTACCCCGGCTGGTGGGAAGGCGGTCCTGAAGTGGACTTCTTCGTCAACCAGAAGGCGTTTGACGGCCTGTCGGCCGAGAACAAGGCCATCATCGAAGCCGCAACCAACGTGGCCCACGTGGACATGCTGGCCAAGTACGACGCGCTGAACCCCACGGCCTTGAAGCAACTCGTGGCTGCCAAGACCAAGGTGCTGCCTTTCTCGCAAGCCGTGATGGACGCTTCGTTCAAGGCTTCGATGGAAGTATTCGCCGAGAACGACGCCAAGAGCCCCGAGTGGAAGAAGATCTACGCCGACATGCGCGCCTTCCAGCGCGACCAGATCCTCTGGTTCCGCTTTGCCGAAGCCCGCTACGACACCTTCATGTCCGCACAAAAGATCTAATTGCATGGCTGCGGCGCAAGCCGCATGGCATGACCGATCAAATAACCCGCCCGGTTCGCCTGGCGGGTTTTTTTGCGTCCTGTCTCATGGGGCTCGTCGTTGGAGCAGAGGTGGTTGAGGTGCAGAAGGGGTGCTGGACCAAGCGGCGATAAAAGAGTTGCCCCTGGCAGCCCTGAACGGCGCCTGCGGCACGATCCTCCGGCTGGAGCGGGCCCTGATTCCAACGTTGTCGGCACCAGAGCTTCGTGCCATGTTGAGCTCTATGGAGAGCCTGCTGGCGAACTCCCGCAAGGCGATTGAGAGGTTCGTATGGAGTGCCTCCTCAGTGCGGTGCGGTGTACAAGCTATGGGCCAGGTCAATTGCAGTGGCTCTGATCATCGCGCTTGTACAGCAATTCGTTGCCTGTTTGTGTCCGTGGTCTGTGGCGCCACCGTATCCGGAACGCCCATGAAAAAAGCCCCGGCAGAGGGCATCTGCCAGGGCTTCTCGTGCCTCAGAGGCTGGTCAACAGCCCCTGTTGGGTTCAGATCACTTTTTCTCGTTGGCCAGCGAGTCCTGCAGGGCCTTGAGTGGGTCGTCTGCAGCGGGGGCTGCAGCGTCTCCAGGGGCTGCTCCAGCGCCTTCCATACCGGCTGTGGGGTCGGTCGCCTCGGGGGCTCCGGCCGCGTCGGGCATGGTGGCTTCCATTTCCATGCGGACCTTGTCCAGGTCGTAGACCTCTTCCTTGTCCAGACCGCTGGAGACGATGCCAGGGAAGGCGATGATCAGGCCCACCATCATCAGCTGGATGATCAGGAAGGGGATCGCACCCCAGTAGATCTGGGGTGTCGTCACCGGCGCAATCATCTTCTTGGTGACCTTGTCCAGGTACTCCTTCGCCGGGGCCACGCTGCGCAGGTAGAACAGCGCAAAGCCGAACGGGGGGTGCATGAACGAGGTCTGCATGTTCACGGCCAGTAGCACACCGAACCAGATCAGGTCAATGCCCAGCTTGTTCGCCACCGGGGCCAGCAGTGGCACGACGATGAACGACAGCTCAAAGAAGTCCAGGAAGAACGCCAGGAAGAACACCATGATGTTCACGACGATCAG
This sequence comes from Acidovorax sp. GW835-FHT14G06, assembly GCF_058793595.1. Classification (NCBI taxonomy): domain Bacteria; kingdom Pseudomonadati; phylum Pseudomonadota; class Betaproteobacteria; order Burkholderiales; family Comamonadaceae; genus Acidovorax; species Acidovorax sp. GW835-FHT14G06. The sequence goes on along the minus strand of NZ_JBXAGA010000013.1, from coordinate 85,049 downwards.
GAAGCCCAGTTGGCCACCGGGCAGGCCGGTCAGCAGGTGTTCCACCCACAGCGGGCCATCCACGCCCTGGAACGTCAGGCCGAACATGGTGGCACCCACCAGGATGAACACCACAAAACACGACAGCTTGGTGGTGGTGGTCACGGCCTGCTTGAGCAGCGAGAGGGTCAGGCGGCCGCGGATGATGGCCATGATGCCCGCGCCCAGTGCGCCCATGGCGCCGCCTTCGGTGGGGGTTGCAACGCCCAGGAAGATGGTGCCCAGCACCAGGAAGATCAGCAGCAGCGGGGGGATCAGCACAAAGGTCACACGCTCTGCAGCGCGGGACAGCAGGCCCAGGCGGGTGATCTTGTTGATGCTGGCGACCACGAAGGCCAGGGCCACGCCAAAGCACATGGCCACCACAATGGTCTCGTCCAGCGCCACGCGTTCCACCGTCTCGCCCGACCACCATGTGTGCAGGGCGGGCATGTTCTTGGCCACATACATCGATGCGGCCACGCAGATGCCGGTCAGGACCAGCAGGGAGGTCACACCGCTCTTGCCGTTGTCGTCACGCAGCGTACGTGCTTCGGGCGGGATGGCAGGCACCCACTGGGGCTTGAAGACCGCCAGCAAGATGACATACAGGGCGTAGAAGCCGGTGAGCATCAGGCCGGGCAGGAAGGCGCCCTTGTACATATCGCCCACGCTGCGGCCCATCTGGTCGGCAATGATGATCAGCACCAGCGATGGAGGAATGATCTGCGCCAGTGTGCCGGATGCGGCAATCACGCCTGCAGCCAGTCGGCGGTCATAGCCGTAGCGCAGCATGATGGGCAGCGAGATCAGGCCCATCGAGATCACCGACGCGGCCACCACGCCCGTGGTGGCTGCCAGCAGCGCGCCCACAAAGATCACGGCCAGTGCCAGGCCACCCCGGATGGGGCCAAACAGCTGACCAATGGTGTCCAGCAGGTCTTCCGCCATCCCGCTTCGCTCCAGTATGAGCCCCATGAGCGTGAAGAACGGAATGGCCAGCAGGGTGTCGTTCTGCATGATGCCGAAAATGCGCAGCGGCACGGCTTGCAGCAGCGCCTCGGGCAATACGCCCAGCTCGATACCAATGAAGGCGAAGAACAGTCCGCAGGCGCCCAGGCTGAAAGCGACCGGGAAACCCACCAGCAAGAAGCAGATGAGCCCCGCGAACATGATGGGGGCGAGGTTGTGAGTGAGAAATTCCATGGTGTGTGCTCCGCTCAGACGGCCTCGGTCTTGTTCTTGCCGTTGCCCTTGGCCGCTTCGGCCAGGTTGCGGATGGATTCAGCCAGTTCTTCCTCGGCCGTCTTTTCGACCTTCTTGACCGTGGGATCTTCGATCAGGCCTTGCAGGAAGCCCAGGCGCTTGATGAGTTCGGAAATACCTTGCAGCCACAGCAGCGTGAAGCCCAGGGGCATCATCAGGTACACGGGCCAGCGGATCAGGCCGCCAGCGTTGTTGGACATTTCACCCGACGCCAGGGCGCGCGTGAAGAACGGAACCCCGTACCAGAGCACGGCCAGGCACATGGGCGTCAGGAAGACGATGTAGCCGAACACGTCGATCCAGATTTGCGTGCGCTTGGAAAAGCGGCTGGAGATCACATCGACCTTGACGTGCTCCCCTTGCAGCAGCGTATAGCCGGCCGCCAGCAGGAACGATGCAGCGAACAGATACCACTGCACTTCCAGGAACGCGTTGGAGCTGATGTTGAACGCCTTGCGCACCACGGCATTCACGCCGCTGATGACCGTGGAGGCCAGGATCAGCCAGACCACGTACTTGCCGACCTGGGTGTTAAGCCAGTCGATCCCTCTTGATAACTTCAATAGAGCCTGCATGGTGTCTCCAATAAAAAGGCTGTGTGTGCGAGATGCCTGTCCCCCGCGCGGGTAGGCGCTCGGGCTGGGCACACGTTGACGACGGCGCGATTCTACGGAGCACTGTAGGCGGAGTCTGACAGCAGCGTGACGGTGTTATCCCGCAGCGTTTGCTCATTCTTTAGCTATCAAAAATGCAGCAATTAGGGTTTCTGCCTAGGCGCTGAAGCGCGTTTTTTTCGCGCAAACTGCCACCAGGGCAGCACCGTGCTCATGGCCAGCACCTCACCGCAGTGCCAGGCGTTGTAACCCGGCAGGGTGGCCATGTGCGCCAGCCACTCGGGCGTCTGCAGCAGGGTGCGCAGCGCCAGCGTTGCCGGCTGGTCCAGGCTGGCTTTCAGGCAGGCCAGGTGGTAACGCTCATGCACCAGGGGCACAAAGTCCAGCCCCCGCGCGCGGGCCGCCAGCTCAATGCCCATGCCGACGTCGGCAGCCCCTGCAGCCACGGCCTGGGCAATGGCGGTGTGTGAGGGTTCGTTGAGGGCGTAGCCCACGATGCTCTGAGGGTCCATGCTGGCCTGGGCCAGCAGGTCGTCCAGCAGCACGCGCGTGCCCGAGCCCAGCGGGCGGTTGATGAAGCGGGCGCCGGTGCGCGCGACATCGGCCAGGCTGTTCAGGTCCAGCGGATTGCCGGGCGCCACGATGAGCCCCTGCGTGCGCTGCGCAAAGCCGATGATCTTGTGCAGCCCCGGCTGCAGCAGTGGCTGGTAGGTGCGTGCGGTGAGCGACTGCGCGGCCGCGTCCGCCACGGTGTGAAAGCCGGCCAGGGTGCAGCGTCCCTCGTTCAGCGCACGGATGGCGTCCACGCTGCCCGTAAATCTGATGTCGAGGTGCAGTGCGCCCACATCGGTCTGCGTTGCCGCATGGGCACGCAGCGCCGCCAGCGCATCGTCATGGCTGGCATACAGGGTGAGCACGTGGGCGTTGGGGTCAAACGCCACGGCAAACGCGCGCTCCAGGTCGGCGTGCAACGCCGCTATCTGCGGTGCCAGACGGGCCTGGGCCTGGCGTTCGGCCCACAGCAGCTTGCTCCCAAATTCGCTGAGCTGCGCTGACTGGCCCTTGCCCCAGATGATCAGTTCGCCGCCCAGTTGGTCTTCCCAGCGTTTGAGGGCGCCCCAGACGTGGCGGTAGGACAGATCCAGCGCGCGCGCTGCGCCCGATATGGAGCCGCGCTCGGCCACGGCCTGCAGCATTTCGGGCAGCGGGTTGCGGATGAGTGCATTGCCCGCATCGCGGCTGAGTGTGTAGTGAAGTTGGACCCTATGCACGGGATTTCATATCGCTGGATATTGGATGGGTGCCTACGATAGCCCAAACCGATCCCCTGGCCCATGTCTACCCTCACCGAAAGCGCGAGCACAGCGCTTGAACTCACCCTCTCAACCGACCCGGTCCTCTGGACCATCGTGGGCCGCTCCTTGTCCGTCAGCGCCACCGCCTGTGTCATGGCCTGTGGCGTGGGCCTGGTGCTGGGCGCCTGGCTGGGTGTGGCCCGCTTCGTTGGTCGCGGCGCAGTGCTGGCCGTGCTCAACACCTTGCTGGCTGTGCCTTCGGTGGTGGTCGGGCTGGTGGTGTACCTGGTGCTGTCACGCAGCGGGCCCCTGGGCTCGCTGGGCTGGCTGTTCAGCTTCAAGGCCATGGTGCTGGCGCAGGCCATTCTGGTGCTGCCCGTGGTCACTGCGCTCACGCGGCAGACGGTGGAAGACGCCGAGCGCGCACATGGCGAGCAACTGCGGTCGATGGGCGCCGGGCCGCTGCTGCGCAGCCTGCTGCTGGCCTGGGATGAGCGCTATGCGCTGCTCACGGTGCTCTTGGCTTCGTTTGGCCGTGCGATCTCCGAGGTGGGCGCGGTGATGATCGTAGGCGGCAACATCGACGGCTTCACACGGGTGATGACCACCGCCATTGCGCTGGAGACCAGCAAGGGCGACCTGCCGCTGGCGCTGGCGCTGGGCATGATCCTGCTGGTCGTGGTGCTTGCTCTCAATGTGCTGATCGCTTTGGTGCGCCGCTGGCGTGAACGGGTGGATGGCTCTGCGTCCAGCACGCCGGTGGGGGTGGCAGCATGAGCGAGCCATTGCAAAACCCCTGGGTTGATCTGCACCAGGTGACGGTGCGCTACGGTCGCGTGCAGGCGCTGGACCAGGTCACACTGCGCATCACGCCCGGCGAGCGCGTGGCGCTGGTGGGGGCCAACGGCAGCGGCAAAAGCACCTTGCTGCGCGTGCTGCATGGCCTGGCCGACACCCACGCGGGTGGTCTGCAATGCGATGCCTTGCTGCGCCAGGCCATGCTGTTCCAGCGCCCGCACATGCTGCGCACCAGCGCCCAGAACAATGTGGCCCTGGCCCTGTGGCTGCGCGGCACACGCTGGCGCGATGCGCGCCCCAAAGCCCTTAATGCCTTGCAGCGGGTAGGCCTGCAGGACATTGCTGCGCAGAATGCGCGCACCCTGTCGGGCGGCCAGCAGCAGCGTGTGGCGCTGGCCCGTGCCTGGGCGCTGCGGCCCGACGTGCTGCTGCTGGATGAGCCCACCGCCAGCCTCGACCCCCACGCCAAACGCGAGGTCGAGGCCCTGATGGCCGACTTTGCAGCCAGCCACGGCGCGGCCGGCCCGGCGCACCCGGTGACCATGGTGTTCAGCAGCCACAACCTGGGCCAGGTCAAGCGCCTGGCCAGCCGCGTGATCTACATGGAGCACGGCCGTCTGGTGGCGGACTTGCCCGTGCACGATTTTTTCAATGGCCCCTTGCCGGAGGCCGCCCGTCTGTTTGTCAAAGGAGAACTGGTATGACGAGAATTGCCCCCCACGCTCCCCGCTTCGTGTGGTCGCTGCCCCCCAAGAGGACTTTTTCCTCCTGGCGCGGCCTGGCGATGAAAAGTTTCAAGCCTTTTTACGCGGTAGCGCTAGTGTCCAAAGCGGTGGCAGCTATTTTTTTGGTAGCGTCTGGCTCTGCGTTCGCGCAGAGCATCACCATGGCGTCCACCACCTCCACCGAGCAGTCTGGCCTGTTTGGCTACCTGTTGCCCGAGTTCAAGAAGGCCAGTGGCCTGGACATCAAGGTGGTGGCGCTGGGCACCGGCCAGGCGCTGGACATGGCGCGCCGGGGTGATGCCGATGTGCTGTTTGTGCACGATCAGGTGGCCGAAGAAAAGTTTGTGGCCGATGGATGGGGCGTGAAGCGCTACCCGGTGATGTACAACGACTTCATCCTCATCGGTCCCAAGAACGACCCGGTGGGCACCAAAGGCAAGGACATCGTGCAGGCCCTGCAGAAGCTGTCTGCCGCCAATGGCAACTTCATCTCGCGCGGCGACAAGAGCGGCACCCACGCGGCCGAGCTGCGCTACTGGAAGCTCGCCGGTGCCGACGCCGCAAATACCTTAAAAGGCAGCGGCTACAAGGAATGCGGCTGCGGCATGGGCCCTGCGCTCAACATTGCGGCATCGAGCGGCGCCTATGTGCTGGCCGACCGTGGCACCTGGCTCAACTTCAAGAACCGTGCGGACCTGGCTGTGCTGGTGGAGGGCGATACCAGGCTCTTCAACCAGTACGGTGTGATGGCGGTCAACCCGGCCAAGCACCCGCATGTGAAGACGCAAGAGGCGCAGAAGTTTGTGGACTGGATCGTGTCGCCCGCTGGCCAGACAGCCATTGCGGGCTACAAGATCGGCGGCGAGCAGCTGTTCTTCCCGAACGCAGCGCAGTGAGCGGCCTCTATGGCAACCCGTTCACAGGCTGCGTTAGCTGCGGCGGCCACCGGTCTGGCCTGGGCCCTGGCCGGTTGTGCGGTGGCGCCCGCCAAGGCTCCCATGGCTGACGCTGCTCCCGTGCAGGTGTACGCCGCCGGCAGCCTGCGTGAGGCTTTCACCGAGATCGCGCGCGACCACGAGGCCCGTACGGGCCAGAAGGTGGCGCTGACCTTTGGCGCCTCGGGCCTGCTGCGCGAGCGCATTGAAAAAGGCGAGCCCGCACAGGTCTTTGCTTCGGCCGACACCGACCACCCGCAGCGCCTGGCGGCCCGGGGCGGTTGGCAAGCGCCTGTGGTTTTCACGCGCAATGCGCTGTGTGCGCTGACCAGCGAGCAGATCCGCGCCACCCCTGACACCTTGCTGGCAACTATGCTGCGCAGCGATGTGCGCCTGGGCACCTCCACGCCCAAGGCCGACCCGTCGGGCGACTACGCCTGGGCGCTGTTCCGCCAGGCCGACCAGCTGCAGCCAGGTGCCTATGCCCAGCTGGATACCAAGGCCCTGAAGCTCACCGGCGGCGCGGATTCGCCCAAGCCGCCTGCGGGCCGGGGTACCTATGCCTGGGTGATGGAACAGCGCCAGGCCGATGTGTTTTTGACCTACTGCACCAACGCAGTGGCCGCCCAGGCCGAGGTGCCGCGCCTGCGCGTGGTGCAGCTGCCTGCGGCGCTGCAGGTGGGCGCTGCGTATGGCCTGACCGTACGCGCCGACGCGCCCGCTGCTGCGCAGGCGTTTGCCAGTGCGCTGCGCCAACCGGCCGCCCAGGCAGTGCTGCAGCGAATGGGGTTTGGGCAGCCCTGACCGCGTTGCAGTCAGTTGACGTAATGCGGGCGCACACACCCGCGACTGCCCACCTGGTGGGGCGGCGCGGCGTGTTTTTTGCAGCGCTCAGTCGTCATCGCGGTGATGGCTGCTGCGCCAGATGGCACGCACCAGCCACAGGCCACACACCACGGCACCAAAGAACCCCAGGAAGCCGAACGCTGGCAGGCCGAACAGCGTGGGCCCGCCTTTCACGGTCATCACGATGGACGAGCCGATGATGAGCGCGGCAATCACCAGCGCCATCGCCAGCCGGTTGGCCGACCGGTCGATCTGGTCGCCCACGCGCTTGAGGTGGGCCAGCTCGATGCCCACCTGCAGGTGCCCGCGCCGCGCATTGCGCAGCAGCCGCCCGATGTCGTCCGGCAACTGCTCCACCGTGGCCAGCGCGCGCCGCAAGGTGCTCCAGGCCCGCCCGGCCAGCACCTTGGGCTCGTAGCGCTCGCGCACCACTTGCTTGAGCAGCGGCAGGGCTTCGGTGGCCATATGGAAGTCCGGGTCCAGGTTGCGGCCCATGCCTTCGAGCGAGATGAAGGCCTTGATGAGCAGCGCCAGGTCGGACGGCAGGCCCAGGTGGTGCTCGCGCAGGATGGCTGTCACGTCGGCCAGCATCTGCCCCAGGCTCAGCTGCGCCAGCGGCACGCCGTGGTACTGGTCCACAAAGGCCTCGATCTCGGTTTCGAGCTGGCCCAGGTTCAGGCCCTGCGCGTCGCCCGTCCAGTCCAGCAGTACGTCGGCCACGGCCTGGGGCTGGTGTTCGACCAGGCCCAGCAGCAGTTGCAGCAGCTCGTCGCGCCGGCGCTGCGACAGGCGGCCCACCATGCCGAAGTCGATGAAGGCAATGCGGTTGCCGGGCAGGTAGAACACGTTACCGGGGTGCGGATCGGCGTGGAAAACGCCGTCCTTCACGATCATCTGCAGCACTGCCTGCGCGCCCCGCTGCGCCAGCACGGTACGGTCAAACCCTGCCTCGGGCGTTAGCGCGGCCAGGACGCCGCCGGGTGTGCCGTCGATGAAATCCTGCACGTTGATGCGCTCGCGCGTGTAGGCCCAGTGCACGCGCGGGATCACGATGTGGGGCAGCGCGGCCATGTTGGTGGCAATGCGCTCGGCCTGGCGGCATTCGCCGGCCAGGTCCAGCTCGCGGCGCAATGAGCGCGCGAACTCGCGCACCAGTTGCTGGGGCCGGTAGGGTTTGAGCGCGGGCAGCTCGGCCTCGGCCATCGCTGCCAGGCGCTGCAGCAGGCGCAGGTCGGCATGGATGGTGTCTGCAATGCCGGGGCGGCGGATCTTGACGATGACCTCGGTGCCGTCGTGCAAGCGGGCGCGGTGCACTTGTGCAATCGAGGCTGCAGCCAGTGGCGTCGTGTCGAACCAGGCAAACACCGCTTCGGGCTCGTCGCCCAGGTCCTCGCGCAGTTGCGGGCGCAATACGTCGATGGGCACGGCGGGCACGTGGCTGTGCAGCTTTTCGAACTCGGCAATCCACTCCGGGCCAAACAGGTCGGCCCGGCCCGCGAGGATCTGGCCAAACTTGACGAACGCGGGGCCCAGCTCTTCGAGTGCCAGCCGCACCTGCACGGGCGGCTCCACGCGGGCCAGGTCTGCCGCGTGGGTCCAGTTCAGCGCCTGGCCCGCGCGCTCCAGCCGGTCGGCCAGGCCCAGGCGGCGCACGGTGTCGCCAAACCCGTGGCGCACCATCACGCCCAGGATTTCCTTCAGGCGCCCCAGGTCGCGGGCAGTGTCCAGGGTCTCGATCAGCATGGGGCGATGATAGGTTCAGAAGTTCAGGGTGGGTTTGTTCACCATCAGGTAGAACACCACGGCCATGGCCGCGAAGGCCGGGTAGCCCAGGGCCTCCCACCAGCGGGCGTAGCGCCAGTACAGGGGCGGCAGCACGCCGTCGCCTTGCGCGGACTGCGCCGCCTCTGCCGTCTCTATCGCCATGTCGCGCATGCGCAGCTGCAACCACACCACAGGCAGCCAGCAGGCACCGGCCACCAGGTACAGCGCGATGGACACCGCGAGCCACGGCGTGCTCCAGGGCAGGCCGGCCATGGCCGCCATGGCCAGCCCCGTGGCGGGTTGGATGAACACCGTGGGCGTGGTGAACCACCAGTCCGCCCGCACCACCAGTCGCGTGACCACCGCCTGTGCCTGCACATTGCCGCTGCGGTTGGTAAAGAACATGTAGAACGCAGAGCCCAGCCCGGTGCCCACCAGCAGCACGCTGGAGATGATGTGCAGCCATTTGAGGGTGAGGTACAGGCTCATGGCTGGGGTGGTGTAGCGGGCGTGTCTTGCAGCAGCGCGAGCAGGATCGCGGCGATGGGCAGGTTTTTAGTCAGCGGACCCAGCGGGTGCAGCCACCAGGACGGATCAACGAAAGTAGCCAACAGCGTCATTGCCCCCATGAGCAGTAACGCCGCCAGGTACACGGCCCTGCCGGGCCGCCAGGCCATCCACAGGCCAACGAGGGCATCGGCGGTGGCGCCCGCAAGAATCAGCACGTGGGCCAGCCCTGGGCTGCTCCACGCGGCGGGCAGGCTGATCAGCAGTGCGCGGCTTTGCCCGTTCAGTTCAACCACGCTGACGATGGCCGTGGCCAGCCATACAAACACCAGGCTCCAACGCAGCAAGGCATGGGTAGCGGGTGTCATGTTTCCTCCACGATGTCTGTCACCATGCCCCACTTCGCAAGCTCGGGGGCAAAGGCCTCCAGAGTAAGCAGGCTGGTGCTGGTGTGCGCGCCTGTGGGCAACGTGTGCCCGGCCGCCAGTTGGCGGGCCAGCAGGATGGCGGCCATGCAGGGGATCTCGGGGCCGTGGTCGTGGTCTGCGGCAATGTGCCATGCGCGGCGGCGGGGCTGGCCCTGTCCATCGGCACCTGCCACGCGCACCACCATGCCGCCCAGTGGCGTGCCCAGAAAGTCCAGCGCGCCGCCCATGTGGTGCATCAGCCAGGCCAGCTTCTCAGGATGGGGTAATACGCCCCAATGGCGCAGCGCTGCAAGCGTGGCGAAGACTCTCTGTGCCAGGCCCACCTCCAGCGCGGCGCGGAAGGTGACGCGGTCGCGGGCTTTGTAATGGGCCGGGAAAATCTCCAGATCCGGGATGTCGCAGACCGCCCCCAGGCGCGGGCGCAGCCGCTGGAACCGGACCGCTGTGGGCTGCGCCCAGCCCCGCTGCAGCTGCCAGCGGCCACCATCCCACACTTCGATGGGCAGGCCACAGTAGCTCAGCACCGCCGCCAGCGTGGCCTGACCCCGTGGCGCCCTTTGCGCGGGGGCGATGCAGATGTCGATGCTGTCGATGCGCTGCCAGCCAGCGCACAGGTGGTCAATGACGGCCGACGACAGCGCGGGCACCGTGCTGGCCCCGGCGACAGCAGTGCGCCCCGCGCTGGCGAATGCCGCCTGCATCGCAGCTGGAAAGTCGCACACAAAGCGTCTGCCGTCGGCCAGGTCGATGTAGTGCGCGCCCGCCTCGGCGGCTGCCTGGGCCACGTTGTAGGCCTGTGCTTGGAATGGGCCGGCCGTGTGGATGACCAGATCCACACCCCAGTGGCGCAAAGTGGTGACCAGGCCCGGCGCCTGGTGGTCCAGGGCGACCCCTTGGGTGCCATGGCCCAGGGAGGCTGCCAGGGCCTCCGCCTGCGAGGCATTGCGGCCAGCCACGAGCAGGGCAATGTGGTGGCGCGTGGCCGTGTCGCCAACCAGTGCGCGGCAGATGCGTGCGCCAAAGTTGCCGTACCCGCCCAGAACCAGGGTTGTGAGGGCTGTCATGTTGGTCAGGTCCCCGGGGCCCATGGCTGGCCGGGCTGCGTGGGCATGAAGGATGTATCGCTGCCCTTGCCGCTGCCGGGTGGGTGCAGCAGTGCCTGAAGGGCTGCGCGCTGCGGCTGTAGTTGTGTGTGGTGCCAGTTGGGTACGTCGGGTGCCGCAATGGGGCGGCTGAACAGGTAGCCCTGGATGTGGTGCAGCCCGGCGGCTGCGAGGGCTCGCAGTTCTTCCGGTGTCTCCACGCCTTCGACCACCACCGACAGGCCCAGGTCTCGCGCCAGGGCGTTGATGTGCCGCAACAGCTTCTGGCGGCGCCGGTCCTGCGGCAGCTTGCGCACAAACAGGCGGTCGCACTTGATACCAGCAATCGGCAGCTCGGCCAGCATGCCCAGGGACGAATACCCTGCGCCAAAGTCGTCCATCAGTACAGCCACTCCCAGGGTGCTCAGCGCGCGGATGGCCTCCACCATCTCGGGGCCGAGCGCAATGATGGCGTGTTCGGTCATTTCAAGTTTGAGGGCACGCGGGGGCAGGGCACGCTGGGCCAGCTGCAGGCTCAGCCAGGGTGCAAAGCTCTCGTGCATGAGCGTGACCGGCGCCACATTGACACTGATGCTCACTGTGTCCAGCCCCCGTGCCCGCCAGCTGCGCAGGTGATCGAGCGCGTTGCACAGGATCATGCGGTCCACCTCTGCCGTCTTGCCTTGCAGCTCGCAAACCAGCAAAAAAGTCTCGGGGTTGATACGGCCCAGGGTGGTGTCGGTCAGGCGCAGCAGGGCCTCCAGCTGCACTCCGCTGCGCTCGGTGTGGACGATGGGCTGGAAGTGCAGCGCCAGGTTGTCGGGGTGCAGCAGGCGGTCCAGGTGGTCTGCAATCAGCGACTGCTGAATGTCGCTGCGGGCGTTGTGGGCTACCGCCGATGTGCGCATCATCGACAGCCCTCGGCGCAGCAGCTGCTGGCGTCCTGCATCCGACCGCAAGTTGCTCAGATGCTCCATGGCCACGGCCATCGCAAACACCAGCACGATGAAGAGCAGCGCAGCACCGTCGGACGCGCCCTCGGGGTCGCCCAGGTGCATGGCAAAGGTGTTGACCAAAAGCCAGTGCAGCACCAGGATCGCGCCGCCACAAAGCAACTTGTCAGCCCAGGTCTGGGATCGGTACCGGGGGGTGAGCACGCTGAGCTTGGCGGCGCGGTGACGGATCGCGCAGTAGCACGAAATACCCGTGGCGATGCCCAGCGACAGCACGGTGGCCAGCCCGTTGATCTGCGCAAAACTCTGCACATGGCTGCTGGTGATGGTGAAGTGCCCCGCCAGCGTGCCCAGCGCCAGCCAGGCGCTGGCCAGCGCGATACGGCGTTTGCTGGCGCTGGTGCTGAGGGTGGGAATGGTGAGCCGCGCACTCACCACCATGATGACCAAACCGCTGAGCGCTGGCACCAGCTCCAGCACATGATGCGACAGCTCGGTGTACATGAACAGGCCCACCACATCCAGCGCCCACACGATGGAGCCAATACACAGTGCCGCATGCGATGCGCTGATGCGGCGGCTGGAGGGGTCCACGGAATACGCTGTGTGTTCCACCAACTGCTGGCACACGTGCACGACCAGTGCCGCAAAAACCCAGAACAGCAAGCTCTGCAGCAGTGGCGGAAACCCCACCACAAACACCTGCATGGCGCCTTGCCAGATTGAAACCATATCGTCCACGTGCTCCCGCCCTTTTTTGATTGCGGGTCATCATACGACTGCGCGGCAGGGCCAAAGAGCAACGGCCTGTAAGGGGGGCGGCGGGTACGTGCTCCGGGGCGCTTCCTGGCCATCGCGGGAGTGTGTGGCCTTTCAGTGCAGTTTTTGGAGTGTTATTTTCAATAATTCAACAATTGTTGTATTATCGATGCATGCAAGAAACCGACGTCGTCCGAGCCCTCGCAGCCTTGGCCCAGGAGGTCCGCCTGCGGGTCTTTCGAGCGCTGGTGGTGGCGGGCCCTGCGGGCCTCACGCCAGGTGACCTGGCCGCTCAGCTGGAGGTGGCGCCCAACACCCTGTCCTTCCACCTCAAGGAGTTGTCGCATGCCGGGCTCATCAGCCAGGAGCGGCAGGGCCGCAACCTGATCTACCGCGCCGCATTCGACACCATGAATGGGCTGCTGGCCTACCTTACCGAAAACTGCTGCGAAGGCCAGACCTGTGCCCCTGCCGGCGCGGCTGCGTCCTGCCACTGCTGACCGTTGCTGACCGTTGCCCCAAGGAGAACCCCATGAAACGCTTCCACGCCCATGTGCATGTCGATGACCTGGCCCAGAGCATCGCCTTTTATTCCAAGCTGTTTGCCGAGGCCCCCACGCGGGTGGAGGCCGACTACGCCAAGTGGATGCTGGAGGACCCGCGCGTCAATTTCGCCATCTCCACCCGGGGTGCCAAACCAGGGCTGGACCACTTTGGCATGCAGACCGACGATGCCGCCGAGCTGGCTGAACTGAAGACCCGCGCCGAGGCCGCCGACATGGCCCTGCTCGATGAAGGCCGCACCACATGCTGCTATGCCCGCAGCGAAAAGCACTGGGTGACCGACCCACAGGGCATTGCGTGGGAACACTTTCACACCTTGGGCGACATCCCCGTCTTCAACGAAGCCCCACCGTCCGCTGTCGTGGGTGCCTGCTGCGCGCCTGCGGCGGTGGCAGCCCCTGCGGCTGCCGCCCCTCGTGCGGCGTGCTGCGGCCCGGCCACAGCCACAACCCCCAAGGCCAGCTGCTGCTGAGGGGGCCCCATGACAGCACTGAACGTTCTTTTCCTGTGCACCCACAACTCGGCCCGCAGCATCCTGGCCGAGGCCTTGCTCAACGACATGGCGCCAGGCCGGTTCCACGCGTACTCGGCGGGCAGCAGCCCGCGCGACAACCAGCAACCCAACCCGCTGGGCCTGGAGGTGCTGCGCGCCGCTGGCATCTCGACCGAAGGTCTGCGCAGCAAGGGCTGGGACGAGTTCGCCGCTCCCGGCGCCCCGGCCATGGACCTCATCATCACCGTCTGCGACAACGCGGCGGGCGAGGTCTGCCCCATCTGGCCCGGCCACCCAGCCACTGCGCACTGGGGCTACGCCGACCCGTCCGAAGGGGAGGGCTCGGACGATGAAAAACGCGAGGCTTTCCGCAAGACACTGCATGCCATCCACCAGCGGCTGGAGTTGCTGATCAACCTGCCCGCCGACAAGCTCGAAAAGACCTTGTTGCAGCACACGGCGCGCGAGCTGTCTCGCGCAGCCGCCACGCCATGACGGTGCAGTGCGAACCGGCCGGTGCGCCCGCCCCGGCCCCCATGAGCGTGTTCGAGCGCTATCTCACCGTGTGGGTGTTGTTGTGCATCGTGGTGGGTATCACGCTGGGGCAGTTCTTCCCCTCGGTGTTCCAGGCCGTGGGCCGTATGGAGATTGCAAAGGTCAACCTGCCCGTGGGCTTGCTGATCTGGGTGATGGTCATCCCCATGCTGGTGAAGGTGGACTTTGGTGCACTGGGCGAGGTGCGCAAACACGCCCGGGGCATTGGCGTGACGCTGGTAGTGAACTGGCTGGTCAAGCCGTTTTCGATGGCGTTTCTGGGCTGGCTATTCATCCGCCACTGGTTTGCGCCTTACCTGCCGGCCGACCAGCTGGACAGCTACATCGCTGGCCTCATCCTGCTGGCGGCCGCACCGTGCACCGCCATGGTTTTTGTATGGAGCCGTCTCACCGGCGGCGACCCGCTGTTCACGCTGTCGCAGGTGGCGCTGAACGACAGCATCATGGTGATCGCGTTTGCGCCGCTGGTGGCGTTTTTGCTGGGCATCTCGGCCATCACCGTGCCGTGGGACACCTTGCTCACCTCGGTGGTGCTGTACATCGTGATTCCGGTGGTGCTGGCCCAGTGGTTGCGTCGGTCGCTGCTGGCCAAGGGGCAGGCGGTGTTCGATGCCGTCATGGCGGGCATGGGGCCCTGGTCCATTGCGGCACTGCTGGCCACGCTGGTGCTGCTGTTTGCCTTTCAGGGCCAGGCCATCCTGCAGCAGCCGCTGGTGATTGCGCTGCTGGCCGTGCCCATCCTGATCCAGGTGTTTTTCAACGCGGGGCTGGCCTACTGGCTCAACCGCGCGGTGGGGGAAAAGCACAGTGTGGCCTGCCCGTCGGCGCTGATCGGTGCCTCCAACTTTTTCGAGCTGGCGGTGGCCGCCGCGATCAGCCTGTTCGGCTTTCACTCCGGCGCCGCGCTGGCCACCGTGGTGGGCGTGCTGATCGAGGTGCCGGCGATGCTGCTGGTGGTGCACATCGTCAACCGCAGCAAGGGCTGGTACGAGCGGGCGTAAGCGCTCAACCCTTGGCGGTGGTGGTGAGCAGCGCCACCACCTTGCGGGCCAGTGGGGCCGCCAGCATCACTGCCGGGAAGGCGAACAGCCATCCGGTGAGCCATGCGCCCGCCCAGAGGCTCACCCAATCCTGCTGGGGCTGCAGAGCGCGAAAGGTGGAGATACCCGCCACCAGCAGCGACATCACCCCGGACAGGATCAGGCTGAACAGTACCGGGCCATAGCGGGCCGGGATCATGCTGCAATTTCCTCTCCGGCCTGGCGCGCAGCCACACCGCCCAGACGCTGCAGCGTCTCGGCGAAATGCTGGCCGAACATGCGGGCGGTCCTGGTGTCGCCGGGCACAAATGCATCGGCTGCCGCCCCGTGGCCCGCCTGCGCCATCAGGCCCGACCAGGAGCCCAGCCGGTTGGCCGCCTCGTCGTAAGGCGCCCCGGCATGCTGCTCGGGCAGGGTGGGGTTGCCCACCCACACCATGCCGTGCTGCATGGCAAACACCCACATCGACATCAGCGTGGACTGCTTGTCGCCCGCCGGCAGCGACGACACGGTGAAGCCCGCCGCCAGCTTGTTCTTGAGCTGCTGCGTTTTCCAGAGGCGGCCGGTGGCATCCATGAAGGTCTTGAACGGCCCGGACACCCCACCCAGGTAGGTGGGCGAGCCGAGGATCAAACCGTCGTAGCGCAGCAGGCGGTCGGGCGCCTGCGCCAGGTCTTCGGCCCGGACCAGTTCAGCGAGGACGCCCGGCACGGCGCGTGCGCCGTCGAGCACATGGTGGGCAATGTGCGCGGTGTGGCCGTGGGCGCTGTGATAAACGATGGCAATGTGTTGCATGGTGTGGGTTCCTTGGGAGTGATTTCGGGGGAGAAGGCGCGGGGCAGGTCAGCGTGAAATCAGTGCGATGACCAGCGCGGAGAGATAGAGGCCCAGGCCAAACACGGTGTGGTTGGCCAAACTGCGCAGGCAGTTTTTGAGCGGGGTGGGCGTGCGCGATGCCGCAAAGCCCGAGCCCATGGCAGGCTGCATGACCAAGAGCGGCGCCGCCACGGTGCCCATGCCCACGGCCAGCGCGGGCCACAGGGTGGGGCTGTGGACCCAGGCAGCGCCCTGCAGGGACAGCAGCACCCCGGCAAAGGCCACGCCCACGGCGTAGTGCGTGAGCCAGCCCCAGGCCAATTCTCCCCGGACCGGGGCCGCCTTGGCGATGGCCGCGTGGGCGACTTGCCCGCGCACCAGGTGACCCACCCAGCGGCCGATGAAAGCGAAGTTGAGCGTGGGCACCCCCAGCCTTTTGAGCAGCAACAGCCAGGCATCCATGACGGCGGTGGCGCCGATGCCCAGGAGCATTGCGAGCGGAATGTCTTGCAGTGAGAGAGTCATCAAAACACCTCGGAAAGTTGACGGGAGAAGGTTTTGAACGGAATATAGAAGTTCAAGTCAACTTGAGGTCAAGAGGTTTTTCATGGACATTGCCGAAGTCGCCAAACGCTCCGGGCTGCGGGCGTCCACGTTGCGGTATTACGAAGAGAAGGGCTTGATCCAGTCGGTGGGGCAACCCGGCGAGCGCCGCCGGTTTGCGCCCGGCGTGATGGACCAGCTGGCGTTGATTGCGCTGGGGCAGTCGGCCGGGTTCTCGCTGGACGACATCCGGTCAATGTTCTTGCCCAGTGGCGAGCCGAACATCGACCGGCAGTTGCTATCGGCCAAGGCGGACGAACTCGACACCATGGTCAAGCGCCTCAAGGCCATGAGCAACGGCCTGCGGCATGCAGCCGCCTGCCCGGCCGAAAGCCATGCCCAGTGCCCGTCCTTCCAGCGCCTGCTGAAAGCCGCCGCCGATGGAGCGCTGGAGCGCCAGCAGCGGCGCAGCGCGCAGCCGGTGGTGAGGCTGCGCCGGCCGCGTGCCTGATCGGCCCAACGCGCCCTGCTTTATGGGTGATTTGATTGCTATTTATTTGATAGCTATTCAGGCATATTGCACTAGCGCTATCGGCCAATAAGGCTTGAAATGGAGTCGCCGGGTGCCGGCACGGCGGTGTGGGCAGCGGCGCGGGCCCGTCACCCGCCTTTGGGGACGCCCAGCTTGCGGTACACCGTGGCGCGGCTGATGCCCAGCGCGCGCGCCGCCTCGGCCACGTTGCCGCGCGCTTCCTGCACCGCGCGGCGGATCATCGCGACTTCGGCCTCGCGCAGCGGGGCGGGCGCCGGTGCAATACCTGGCACCGCCGCCGTGTGGGTGTCGCCCACGTTGCGGGCGTGTGCGGGCAGCTGTGCCAGGGCATGCAGCCGCAGGCCCGACCACAGCGGCAAATCCAGCGGCTCCCTGCGCTGCTGGCGGGCCGCGTCGAACAGCATGGTCCAGGGCATGGCCAGCAGGTCGCTGCAGTGGGTGCGGGCGCCGGGCAGGCCGGGCGCGCGCAGGGGCTGCGGCACCAGTTGGCGGGCCATGCTGTTGGCGCCCACCACGCAGCCATCGGCGTCCAGCGTCAGCAGGCCGTCGCCTTCACCGCCCAGTGGGCAGCCCGGCCAGTTCACGCGCAGCAGCAGGGCGTGCGGCAGCTGCAGCAGCAGTGCGTCTTCCATGGCGCGGGCCGACCGGGCCACCAGGTGGCGCAGCTCGGGCCGTTCGGGCACATCCACGCCCGTCAGGTCCAGCATGCCCACGCATTGGCCCTGGGGATCGAACAGCGGCGCGCCAGCGCAGCTGTAGCTGCTGTTGTCGTCAAAAAAATGCTCGCCCCGATGCAGCCACACCGGCTGCAGCTCCGCCAGGGCTGCGCCGATGGCGGTGGTGCCCACGGCGGCTTCCGACAGGTCAATGCCCACGCGGCCGATGGCACTGGCACGGGGGTCGCTCTGATCACAATGGCCCTGCACATCGACCACGATGCCGCGGGCGTCGGTCAGCATGGCGAAGTAGCGCATGCCCGCAATGGCCCGGGTCAGCTGCTCCAGCACCGGTCGGGCCGCGCGCAGCAGGTGGTGGTTCTGATCCTGGCTGTGCCGTAGCGAGGCGGCACTGACGGCGTCAAAAGCAACCCGCCGTGCGGGCTCCAGCCCGCGCGCCAGGCAGCGCTGCCAGGACCGCGCAATCCAGGGCTCCACCTCGGCGCGCACGGGCGCAGCACCGTCCGTCAGCAGGCTCTGGCGCGCCTGCGCAATCAGCGCGTGGCGGTCAGCAGCGGGGTGGGGCGCGGAGATCAGCATGGTGAATAACTTCTGGAAGTCTGCATGATGCGCCGGTGTGCAGTGCAGCATGTTTCATTTTGAGAATATCCAGCCAGGGGCTCGGAAAATCTAGGGTTGTCCCTAGGGATGGGTGGTGGGGCGCGGCAGATGATGCGCGAGGTCAGTCCAGCCAAAACCATTCCAGGAGACAGCCAGATGCAAGTCCAGTTCACGGTCAACGGGCGCGCTGCCAGTGTTGACGTTCCCCCCAATACCCTGCTTGTGCATGCGCTGCGAGAGCACCTGCTGCTCACCGGCACCCATGTGGGTTGCGACACCAGCCAGTGCGGGGCGTGTACGGTGCATGTGAACGGCCGGGCCGTCAAATCCTGCGCCATGCTGGCGGTGCAGGCTCAAGGGGCCGAGGTGACCACCATTGAGGGCATGGCCACCCCTGACGGCACCATGCACCCCATGCAGGCCGCATTCAAGGAGTGCCATGGCCTGCAGTGCGGCTTCTGCACCCCGGGCATGGTAATGAGCGCCGTGGACCTGTGCAAGAACCACCCCAACGCCAGCGAAGGCGAGATCCGCGAGCTGCTGGAAGGCAACATCTGCCGCTGCACCGGCTACCAGAACATCGTGCGCGCAGTGCAGGTTGGCCAGAAGGCCATGGCCGGCGCCTGAGCGCGTCCGCCTTCCCAACGCCAGAAAAATCCAAGGAGACAAGACCATGGGTGCATCCGACTTTTCCAAGCTGCCGCACATCGGCGAATCGCTCAAGCGCAAGGAAGACTACCGCTTCCTGACCGGCGCGGGCCAATACACCGACGACGTGGTGCTGGCTGCGCAAAGCCATGCCGTGTTTGTGCGCTCGCCGCACGCCCACGCCAAGATCAACAGCATCAACATCGACGCCGCCAAGGCCGCGCCCGGCGTGCTGGGCGTGTTCACCGGGGCCGACGTGGCCGCCGACAACATCAACGGCCTGCCCTGCGGCTGGCTTATCACCAGCACCGACGGCCAGCCCATGAAGGAGCCGCCGCACCCCATCCTGGCCCAGGGCAAGGTGCGCTACGTGGGCGACCACGTGGCCATGGTGGTGGCGCTGACCCAGCAGCAGGCACGCGATGCGGCCGAGCTGGTAGAGGTGGACTACGACGTGCTGCCCGCAGTGGTCAATGTGGCCGATGCCGCGTCGGGCGCCGTGGCGGGCGCGGCGCTGCATGACATCGCCCCAGACAACCATTGCTTCAAGTGGGCCATTGGCGACAAGGGCGGTGTGGACGCAGCGTTTGCCAACGCAGCGCATGTCACCAAGCTCGACCTGATCAACAACCGTCTGATCCCCAATGCCATGGAGCCACGCGCGGCCATCGGCAGCTACAACCGGGCCAGCGATGAGTACACGCTGTACGTCAGCAACCAGAACCCGCACGTCGAGCGCCTGCTCATGACCGCGTTTGTGATGGGCCTGCCCGAGCACAAGGTGCGCGTGATTGCACCCGATGTGGGCGGTGGCTTCGGCTCCAAGATCTATCTGTACGCCGAAGACGTGTGCCTGACCTGGGCCTCCAAAAAGCTCAACCGCAATATCAAGTGGGTGGCCGACCGCAGCGAGGCGTTCCTGAGCGACGCCCACGGCCGCGACCATGTGAGCCACGCCGAAATGGCGATGGACAAGGACGGCAAGTTTCTGGCGCTGCGTGTGCACACCCACGCCAACCTGGGCGCTTATCTCAGCACCTTTGCCAGCGCTGTACCCACCATCCTGTACGCCACGCTGCTGGCCGGCCAGTACAGCACCCCCCAGGTGTATGTGGAGGTGGATTCGTGGTTCACCAACACCGCGCCGGTGGATGCCTACCGGGGCGCGGGTCGCCCCGAGGCGACCTACCTGCTGGAGCGCCTGGTCACGCGTTGTGCGTGGGAGATGGGGCTTGCGCAGGACGAGATCCGCCGCCGCAACTTCATCAAGGCCTTCCCTTACCAGACGCCGGTGGCGCTGCAGTACGACACCGGCGATTTCCAGGCCTGCATGGATGGAGCGAACAAGCTGGCCGACGTGGCGGGCTTCGAGCAACGCAAGGCCGCCAGCGCGGCCAAGGGGCTGCTGCGGGGCGTGGGCTACTCGTCTTACATCGAGGCCTGCGGCATCGCGCCGTCCAACATCGCGGGCGCCCTGGGCGCACGCGCTGGGCTGTTTGAGTGCGGCGAGGTGCGCGTGCACCCCACGGGCAGCGTGACGGTCTTTACCGGCTCGCACAGCCACGGCCAGGGCCATGAGACCACCTTTGCGCAGGTGGTGGCGGCGCGCCTGGGCATCCCGGTGGAGAACGTGGACATCGTGCATGGCGACACGGGCCGCGTGCCTTTTGGCATGGGCACCTATGGCTCGCGTTCCATCAGCGTGGGCGGCGCGGCCATCATGAAGGCGCTGGACAAGATCGAGGCCAAGGCCAAGAAGATTGCCGCGCACCTGATGGAGGCGAGCGACGCCGACATCGACTTTGCCAACGGCGAGTTCACCGTGCGTGGCACCGACAAGAAGATCCCGTTCGGCCAGGTGTCGCTGGCGGCGTATGTGCCCCACAACTACCCGCTGGACGTGTTGGAGCCGGGCCTGAACGAAACCGCGTTCTACGACCCCACCAACTTCACCTTCCCTGCAGGCACCTACATCTGCGAGGTCGAGGTAGACCCCGCCACCGGTAGTACAAGGGTGGACAAGTTCACGGCCGTGGACGACTTTGGCACCATCATCAACCCCATGATCGTGGAAGGTCAGGTGCATGGCGGCCTGGTGCAAGGCATTGGCCAGGCAATGATGGAAAACTGCGTGTATGACCGCGAGACCGGCCAGCTGCTTACCGGCAGCTTCATGGACTACGCGATGCCGCGTGCCGATGACTTCCCTGAGTTCAAGCTGGGTCATGTGTGCACGCCCTGCACCCACAACCCGCTGGGCACCAAGGGCTGCGGCGAGGCGGGGGCCATCGGCTCACCACCGGCCGTCATTAACGCCGTGCTGGATGCACTGCGACCACTGGGCGTGAAGGACTTCGACATGCCCGCTTCACCCCATCGCGTGTGGGAAGCGATTCAAAACGCCAAGGCATAAGGAGACCCACCATGTACGCATTCACCTTTGAGGCTCCTTCCTCCACCGCAGCTGCCGCGCAGCTCATTGCCCAGGGCGGCAAGCTGCTCGCGGGCGGGCAAAGCCTGTTGCCGTCCATGCGGCTGCGCCTGGCCAACCCCGAAAAGATCGTAGACCTGAACAGCATTGCCGAACTGGCGGGCATCCGCCGCGAGGGCAACGCGCTGGTCATCGGCGCCATGACACGCCATGCCGACGTGGCATCCAGTGCGGAAGTGAAATCCGCGATCCCTGCGCTGGCCGATCTGGCCGCACACATCGGTGACCGCCAGGTGCGCGCACGCGGCACGCTGGGGGGCTCGGTGGCCAACAACGACCCTGCCGCCTGCTACCCCAGCGCGGTGTTGGGCCTGGGCGCCACCGTCATCACCAACCAGCGCGAGATCAAGGCCGATGACTTCTTTGTGGGCATGTACACCACGGCGCTGGAGGAGGGCGAGATCATCACCGCCATTCGCTTCCCGATCCCGAAACGCGCTGTGTACATGAAGTTCAAGCAGGCGGCATCGCGCTTCTCGCTGGTGGGGGTGTTTGTGGCGCAGACCGACAGCGGCGTGCGCGTGGCCGTCACCGGTGCGGCCAGCAGCGTGTTCCGCCATGCAGGGCTGGAGGCGGCGCTCAACCAGAGTTTCACGCCGCAGTCGGCTGCCAGCGTGAAGATCGACGCGAACGATCTCAACGCCGACATCCACGCCAGTGCCGCCTACCGCGCCAACCTCATCAGCGTGCAAACGCAGCGCGCTGTACAGCAGATGCTGGGATGAAGTGAAGCCGACCCCACCACCGTGGTGCGGCACCCGGTGGTGGGTTTTTGAGTGAAATTGGCTGCAAGCGCTAGAAAAATATGCGCTAGCAGCTATGAATTGGATAGCAATGAACTCGTTGAACGCCGCGCCGGTTCCGGCTTCCATCGACGCCTTGGTGCAGGCCTTGCAAAGCGTGGGCTACTTTGCCGACCGGCGCCTGGCCACAGCGGTGTTTCTGGCCCTCAAGCTGCAGCGGCCTTTGCTGCTGGAGGGCGAGCCCGGCGTGGGCAAAACGGCGCTGGCCAAAGCCCTCTCGGAAGTGCTGTCGCGCAGCCTGATACGCCTGCAGTGCTACGACGGCTTGGAGCAGCGCGAGGCGCTGTACGAATGGAATTACGCCGCCCAGCTCTTGCACATGCGGGCTGCAGAAGGCAAAGGCAGTGCCGACATGGCGCAGGTGGAGCGCGAGGTGTACCAGGACCGCTACCTCATCCGTCGCCCCTTGCTGCAGGCACTGCAGGCGCCAGCGCCCGGCGCCGTGCTGTTGATTGACGAGGTGGACCGTGCCGACGAGCCCTTCGAGGCCTTTTTGCTCGAGTACCTGGGCGAGTACCAGGTGAGCATCCCCGAGATCGGCACCGTGCGCGCCACGGCCACGCCGGTCACCCTCCTCACCAGCAACCGCACGCGCGACCTGCACGACGCCGTCAAGCGCCGCTGCCTGTACCACTGGCTGGACTACCCCGAGCGTGAGCGCGAGCTGGCCATCGTGCGCGCCCAGGTGCCCGGCGCCAGCGAGGCGCTGGCCCTGCAGGTGGCGGAGTTTGTGGGCCGGCTGCGCAGCCAACCGTTTGCCAACGCGTTTCAGCGCGCACCAGGCATCGCCGAGAGCGTGGAATGGGCCAAGGCGCTGGTGGCGCTCGACACCATCGTGGTGGACCCTGAAGTTGTGTCCGACACGGCAGGCATCCTGTTCAAGCAGCGTGAGGATGTCGCGGCGCTCACCCGCGACATGGCGGTGCAGTTGCTGCAGCCCGCCGACACCGATGCATGAGAACCGCCCGATGGCCGAGGGCGCAATGTTCTCTCAACTCGGCGATGCCCGCGTTGGCAAGTTGGCCGACAACCTGAGCGGTTTTGGCCGCACGCTGCGCCGCGCTGGCGTGCGGGTGGACGCTGCCCGCATGGCGCTGGCCCAGCAGGCGGTGATGTTGGTGGGTTTGCAGCGCGACGACTTCAGCGCCGCACTGGAGGCCGTGCTGGTCAGCCGCGAGCAAGACCGCATGGTGTTCCGAGAGCTGTTCGACGCCTACTTTCGCAACCCCAACGTGGCGCAAAAGCTGCTGGCCCAGATGCTGCCCAGCGCAGAGTCCAAAGCCGAGCCCGTCAAGCGCCGCCCGCGCGTGAGCGAGGCATTGGCGCCCGTGCGTGCAGCCCGCAACGCACCACCCGCGCGCGAAGAAGACAAGATCGAATTCGATGCCGCCATGACGGCCAGTGACCTGCAGCGCCTGCGGCAGGCCGATTTCAACCAGCTCTCGGCCAGCGAATACATCCTGGTGGAGCGCCTGGCGCGCGACGTGTCCTTGCCGTTACCGCGCTACGCGGCCCGCCGCACCCGGCCGGGCGCACGCGGCAGCCGCCCGCACTGGCCTGGCGCCATGCACCATGCGTCGCGCAGTGGGGGCGAGGTGCTGCACATCCCCTTGCTGCAGCGCCGCCAGCAACCGCTGCCGCTACTGGTACTGGTAGACGTGTCGGGCTCCATGGAGCGCTACGCCCGGTTGCTGCTGGCCTTTTTGCACGCCGCCACCGCACCGCGCCACACCGGCGCCGCCGTGCGCCGTGATGTGTTTGCGTTTGGCACTGGCTTGACCGACCTCACGCCCGCCTTCCGGTTGGCCGACACCGACGCCATGCTGGAGACGGCCAGCCATGCCATCACCGACTTTGCGGGCGGCACCCGCATGGGCGACAGCCTGGGCCAGTTGCGCTTGCAGCACGCGCGGCGCCTGGTGGGGCGGCGCACGCTGGTGCTGCTGATCAGCGACGGGCTCGATACGGGCACCCCCGAGGTGCTGGAGCGTGAGCTGGCCTGGCTGCGCCGCCACTGTGGCCGCCTGCTGTGGCTCAACCCGCTGCTGCGCTACGAAGGGTATGCCCCCACGGCACGCGGCGCGTCGGCCTTGCACCGCCAGGCCCACGGCATGGTGGCCGTGCACAACCTGAGCCACCTGAAGGACCTGGCGGCCAGCCTGGCAAGCGTGCTGCGGCAATGAGGACGCGGCCCCGCACCGCATCGAGCCCAGCCATGCAGCGGACCGATTGAACTCCCACAACATCCACACCATTTGAAGACCGAGAGGACCCACCATGGAAATGCAAGCCAGCCGAACCCTTGCCGTCAGCCAGCAACAGGCCTGGGAGGCGCTCAACGACCCCGAGGTGCTCAAGCTGTGCATTCCCGGCTGCGACAAGGTCGAGCCCACCGCCGACAACCAGTATTCGGTGGCCATGGCGCTCAAGATCGGACCCGTGTCGGCCAAGTTCGCGGGCAAGATCACGCTGTCCGACATCGTGCCGCCCGAGAGCTACAACATCGCCTTCGATGGCTCCGGCGGCGTGGCGGGCTTTGGCAAGGGTAACGCCCAGGTCAAGCTGGTGCCGCTGTCCGCCGATGCGGCGGGCCAGGCCAGCTGCGAGTTGCATTACACGGTGCATGCCTCGGTGGGCGGCAAGATCGCCCAGCTGGGCCAGCGCCTGATCGACGGCGCCGCCAAGAGCATGGCCGAGGACTTCTTCAAGCGTTTTGACGACGAGATGCAGCGGCGTTTTCCGCGCGCTGAAGCCCCCCCGGCAGATGGAGCAGCAAGTGCCGATGCCATCACCCAGCCTGGCACAGTGGATGGGGGCAGTGCCACCCAAGGTGCGGGTATCCCTGCGTGGGTGTGGGGTGTTGGAGTGACGGCACTCGTACTGCTGGCCTGGTGGTTCAATCGGGGCTGAGTGCTATGGGTACCGGAAGGAAGTGAGTCATGGAAAATTTGGACGTCGTCGTGCTGCGCACGCTGCAGGGCTGGCGTGCCGCAGGGCGCCGTGCGCTGCTGGCCACGGTGGTGCGCACCTGGGGCTCGTCGCCCCGGCCGGTGGGTTCGATCATGGCGCTGTGCGAAGACGGCGCGGTGGTGGGTTCGGTGTCAGGCGGGTGCATTGAGGACGACCTGATCGACCGCCATACCCGCGCCTATGCCCAGGCGGGCGCTGCGGCAGACGGTGCCGAGCACCGCATCCCCAGCGGGCCGCCATCGTTTGTCAAATACGGTATCAGCGCCGACGAAGCCCACCGCTTTGGCCTGCCCTGTGGCGGCACGCTGGAGCTGCTGCTGGAATACGACCCAGATCCCGCGCTGCTGGCCGATTTGATTGCCCAGCTGGCCGCCGGGCGCCTGGTGCAGCGCACCGTGCGCCTGTCCGATGGCGCCGTGACCTTGGCGCCTACGCAGGCACCCGAGGATCTGAAGGTGGATGCACAGCAGCTCACCAACACCTTCGGGCCCGAGTACCGCATGCTGCTGATCGGGGCGGGGCAGCTCACCGAGTACCTGGCCACCATGGCCTTGTTCAACGGCTTTGCCGTGACGGTGTGCGACCCGCGCGAGGAGTACCGGGGCAGCTGGAGCGTGCCGGGCGCCACGGTGGTGAGCGACATGCCCGACGATGTGGTGCTGGCCTTCAAGCCCGATCGCCGCACCTGCGTGGTGGCCCTCACGCACGACCCCAAGCTGGACGATCTGGCGCTGCTGGAGGCTTTGAGCACCGAGGCGTTCTACGTGGGTGGCATCGGCTCGCGCCGCAACAACGAGGCGCGGCGGGCCCGCATGATCGAGCACTTTGACCAGACCGAAGCCAGCCTGCAACGCCTGCGTGGGCCCATCGGCATCTACATCGGCAGCAAGACGCCCCCCGAAATCGCAGTGAGCGTGATGGCCGAGATCCTGGCCGTCAAAAACGGCGTGACCCTGCCGCGCGACATGGAAGTGGCCCAGGCCAAGAACGACCGCGAGCAGGCGCACAACGACCCCGGCGCCCTGGTGTGCGGCGTGCGGTAGCTCGGGTAGTCCCGGAGGTCAGCGCTTCATCGGTGGCACCTGCGCCTGCAGCTGCCGCTGCACATGCCTGAGCAGCCCTTCGCACGCGTCTTCCACCAGGTCCAGCACCTCCTCAAACCCCTGGCTGCCGCCGTAGTACGGGTCAGGCACCACCGGGCTGTCGAACTGCAGGCAGAACTCCGTCATGCGCCGCAGCTTGTGCGTGTGCGCGGGCGGGCACAGGTCCTGTGCCAGCGCCAGGTTGTCCCAGTCCATGGCCAGGATCAGGTCGTAGTGGGCAAAGTCCGCATCCGTGATCTGCCGGGCCCGCAGGTCCGACAGGTCATAGCCGCGCTGCGATGCATGGCGCTGGGTGCGGGTGTCGGGCGGCTCGCCGGGGTGGTAGTTGTGTGTGCCCGCCGAGTCCACCTGCACGCTGTGCGCCAGGCCGCTGTGAATGAGCTTGTGGCGGAACACGCCGTGGGCCGTGGGGCTGCGGCAGATGTTGCCCATGCACACAAACAGGATCGCGTAGTGGGTCATGTGGCTTGGGTTCGTTGTGTGAGGTCAGGCCTGGATCACCACCGGCCCGCCCTTGGCGATGCCGCGCTGGTAGGCGGGGCGTGCGTGCATGCGCTCCAGGTAAGCCTGCAGGTGTGGACAGCGGCTCGCATCGTTGGCGCGGGACATCAGCGCCTCCACCGCAAAGCTCATCTGAAAGTCCGCCATGGTCAGGTGCTCCCCCGCAAACCAGCGGTGGGTGCCCAGGTGTTGCTCAATGAACGCGAGCGCTGTATCCACGTTGGGGTCGATGAGCTTTTGCTGCACCGTGCCACACAGGGCACGCGCGATAGGCTTCACGAAGAACGGCATGGGCTGGGTGGGGATGGCCTTGAACACCAGCTTCATCACCAGCCAGTTCATCAGCGAGCCCTCGGCATAGTGCATCCAGAAGCGGCACTGGCGGTGCTCTGCAGTGCGGGGTGCGGGCTGCAGGTGGGCCAGGTCACCACGGGCCTGCTCGCCATAGGTTTCGGCCAGGTACTCGATGATGGCGCCCGATTCGGCAATCACTTCGTCACCATCGGTGATGACTGGCGACTTGCCCAGGGGGTGAATGGCCTTGAGCGCAGGCGGTGCCAGCTTGGTGGCCTTGTCGCGCGCGTAGATCTTGAGCTCGTAGGGCAGGCCCAGCTCTTCCAGCAGCCAAAGGATGCGCTGCGAGCGCGAGGTTTCGAGGTGGTGCAGGGTGATCATGGCCGCCATCTTATTGAAGAGTTGGCCGAATCCACCCTGGTACAGCCCTTGTTTCGCGCGAGCTTTGCGTGGTTCAGGTCGTGCGGCGGCGCTGCTGCCCAATGGAGCGTTGCATCCACTGCACATACAGGTCCACCGAAATCAGCACAGCCATGGCAAATGCGCAGGCGGCCACGATGGGGCCGAGGCCCAGCGAGCTCACCAGCCCGATGCCCTGCACGGTGGCAAAGCGGTTGGGGGTGGTGCAAATGAATTCGGCAGCACCCATGCCGGTGTAGTGCATGGCGCAAACTGCGGCAGCCATCAGCAGGGCTGCGCCCACGCGGCTGCCCAGGCGGCGGGTATTGAAAGCCAGCCACAAGGCGGCTGTGCCTGCTGCCACCGCGATCAGCACCGACAGGGCCACGGTGCGCAGGTCCCAGTTGATGTAGCCGCCAATCTTCATGCCGTACATGCCAAGGTAATGCATGCCCGCCACGCCCAGGCCCAGCAGCAGTCCTGCGCCCAGAATGCGTGCCGGCTCCCGGGGTGCCCTGGACACCACAATGAGTGCTGCCGAGGTGCAGGCCACGGCAGCCACCAGCGACACAGCGCTTTCGACGATGCCGTAACTGCTGGCTACATCCAGCCGCAGCGCCACCATGCCCACAAAGTGCATGGACCACACCCCAATGCCGCCCAGTGCCACACCCGCTGTTACAGCAGCTGCGCGGTTGAGCGAGCCGTCCGTGTGGCGGATGCGGCGAGTGACCATCAGCGCGATCAGCGAACCAATGAACGCCAAAGCAAACGAAATGGCGACGAGGTGGGGGCGGTATTCGGAGACGACGGTGGGGTCCATGTAGAGCTGCCTGTGAGGGGTGGAAGTGGCGTTTCACACCGCTCGCTGAGCAGTTGAAACCAATTGTTTCTATATTAGACTAATTGGTTATTTTTTGCTCCGAATGGTTATTTAGCGGAAAAATGCCGCTATTGCCCGCTTGTGCAGGGTTCTCTATGTGGAGGTGGCAGGATGGTGAGATCGCCTGCTATCGGGCATCAGCGAGGCCAAGGGTCCGGCCTGCCGCGCCGCTGGCGCCGGATCAGAGCTGCAGCAGGAACGCCCGCAGCAGGCGCCAATGCTCCTGGCAGGCCTCGGCAGCAGACTCGGCGGCTGCGTTTTCCAACTGGCGGGCGCGCACGCTTTGGGCCGGGTGGCCCAGGGTGAGCAGCACGGTGGCTAGGCTGTGTGCCAGACGGCGCAGCGCAGGCCAGTCTTGCGCTGCACTGGCCGCGTCACCTTGCCGCACGTCGGTAGGGAACTGCTGCAGGCAGCTGGCTCGGTAGGCCTTGAACAGAAACTCGTCGCCAGCAAAGTGAGTGGCAATGGCCTGCGCCTCGTCGTCAGCCGCTTCATTGGCGAGCGTTGCAGCTGCTGCAGGTGCATTGGCGGGGGGCTCGGTCGCCAGTGCCAGCGCATCGGTCACGCAGGCCTCCAGTTCTGCCACCGACGCAGGTTTGGACACCATGCGCCACACCTTCATGGCCTGCAGTTGCTCGCGCACCGGCGGCGTCAGGCCTGCGCTGAACACCGCCACCGGAGTGCGGCGTTTGTGGACAGGCTCCTGCAGCAGCCGCTGTACCAGGTCAATGCCAGACTCGCCCGGCAGCATGAGGTCGGTGATGATGAGTTCCACACCCCCCGCGTGCAGCGCATGCATGGCGTCGGGTACGTTGGTGCAGGTCACCAGCTCGATGGGCAGTTCTTCCAGTGCCATCTGCACAAAGCGCGCGATGGAGCTGTCGTCTTCGACCAGCA
The DNA here is from genome assembly GCF_058793595.1 of Acidovorax sp. GW835-FHT14G06. NCBI lineage: Bacteria > Pseudomonadati > Pseudomonadota > Betaproteobacteria > Burkholderiales > Comamonadaceae > Acidovorax > Acidovorax sp. GW835-FHT14G06. The sequence goes on along the minus strand of NZ_JBXAGA010000013.1, from coordinate 56,229 downwards.
GGACCTTGGGGGGGCTCATGCGGGCACCTGGGCCTGGGGAATACAGGCGGCCAGCGCGCTGGGTAGCTCGGCCACCAGCCGGGGTTTGTGGATCACCTTCACGCCCTGCAAGGCAAAAGCGTAGGGTTCGCGCTGCTGTTCGTCGAGCGAGGTGACCACGATGAGGTGGCTGCGCGAAAACTGGGGGTGCGAGCGCAGCGTGGTGATGAGGGTGGCGCCATCGATGCCCGGCAGCAGGATGTCCACGATCAGTACCTCGGGCTGTGTCTGTCCATACAGCGCCAGACCGGTGATGCCATCGTTGGCTACGTGTAGTTGAGCGCCCGGAAAGTGCTGCTGCACGATGAGACCCACAAGGTTCTGGAAGTGGATCGAATCCTCGATCAGCAGGATTTTGGGGGCACGCCCCTTGGCTGGAGCTACCGGCGTGGCCAGGGGCGGTCGGGTGGTCACCGGGGTGCCGGCGGCCAGTGCCTGGGGTGCACCACCTGCGCCATGGGCGGTCATCCACCGTTCCACCGATGCGCGGGAGATGCGGCGGTGTCCGCCTGGCGTCTTCCAGGCCTCCAGTTCGTTGCGGTCCACCATCAGCTGGACCGACCGCACGGCCATGCCCAGCATTTTGGCGACTTCCAGCGTGGTGTAGTGGTCGGCCATGGCGTGCTCCGCGTGGGAATTGTCAGATTGCATAGATCGCGCATTTTCTCCCAATTTTATTTCCTTCAGGCTTGCATTTGATAAAAATGATTGATATGATTCATGCAACAGCAAAAAAATCTCCTTAGAACGATTTTTTTGTATTTGTCAGCTGCCTCCAGGCCTCAAACAGCTACCGTCATGAAAAAAATCCTCATCGTCGAAGACCACATCGATATCCGCAAACTGCTCAAGATGACGCTGGAGTTTGATGACTTCGAGATCCACGAAGCTGCCACGGGCGATGCTGGCTGGCTACTGGCCTGCGAGCTACAGCCCGACATCGTGCTGCTCGATGTGATGATGCCTGGCACCCTGAACGGCCTGGACGTGTGCCGCCGCATCAAGTCCGACCCTGGCATGCGCCACACCAAGGTGATCATGCTGACGGCCCGGGTGCAGTCCAGCGACAAGGAGGCGGGCTTTGCTGCGGGGGTCGACGACTACCTGATGAAGCCCTTCAGCACCCTGCAGGTACTGGAAACCATCTACCGCATGGAGGCATCGCAGTGACCTCACTGTCATCTCTGGAGCCTGCGCCCCTGGCATTCACGGACACTCGCTGCTTTGACGAGGCAGCGGCGGCGCAGATGGAGCGGTTTGTGCGCGACTTCGGGCGCATGTACCGAGAGCGCAACGAAGCCCTGCGCGAGGTCACCCGCGCACACCATGCGGCATTGCTGCACTTGTCGGCAGCGGCTGACCTCAAGGACGACGACACCGGCGTGCATATCGTGCGCATTGGCTACCTGGCGGAGGCCCTGGCTCTGGCCCTGGGGCAAACCGCAGGCTATGCGCGCATTCTGCGCAAGGCTGCACCGATGCATGACATCGGCAAGATTGGCACACCAGACAGCGTGCTCAAAAAGCCCGGCAAGCTCACCCCCGAAGAGCGGCAGACCATGAACTGCCACGCTGCCATGGGCGCCGAGATACTGGGGCGATCGAACATACCGGTGTTTCGCATGGCGGCCGAGGTGGCGCTCACGCACCACGAGCGTTACGACGGCCAGGGCTACCCTGCTGGGCTGTCTGGCGATGCGATTCCTCTGTCGGGCCGCATCACGGCAGTGGTGGATTTTTTTGACGCGCTGACCATGGACCGGGTGTACCGTCCCGCCTTTGCGGTGCCGGTGGCGCTGGAGATGCTGGCTGCTGAGCGCGGACGCGCTTTTGACCCGGTGATCGTGGACACATTTTTGGAACATGCTGAGGCCATCGATGCGCTGCGGTGCAAGATCACGCAGGAATGCCCTTCTTTTGATGCACTGATCGACGCCCCCTGACGCCTCTTTCTACCAACCGCTGTGTGGCGGCCCCCGCAGCACTGGCAGCTTTTGTTGATCCAAGGATTTCTCATGACGAAAACGACGAAGTGGCTGAAGCACTGGGTGTTGACTGCCGTCAGTATTGCGCTGGTCGCCCATGCCACCGGTGCGCAGGCTGGGCCCGTGGCCGACCGGGTACAGAGCCAGTCGGTGTTGCGCGTGTGTGTGTGGCCCGACTACTATGGCGTGACCTATCGCCACCCGCGTACGCAGCAGATGGTGGGCATCGACATTGACCTGTCTGTCGAGCTGGCCCGCGACCTCAAGGCCAAGGTGGAGTACGTGGACTCGTCCTTTCCCACTCTTATCGAAGACCTGAACCAGGACAGGTGTGACGTGGCCATGTTTGCCATCGGCATGCTGCCCCAGCGCATGGAAAAACTGGCTTTTACCCAGCCCTACATGCGCAGCGACATCTACGGCATCACCACCAAGACCAATGCGGTCGTCAAACAGTGGGCCGACATCGACAAGCTGGGCGTGCTGGTGGGTGTACAGGCGGGCACGTTCATGGAGCCCATCATGGCCCAGCGCCTCAAGCAGGCCACCCTGGTGCGTATCCAGCTGCCCGCTACCCGCGAGCGCGAACTCACAGCAGGGCGCATTGATGTGTTCATGACCGACTACCCCTACAGCCGACGTCTGATGGATAACGCCGACTGGGCCCGGCTCATCGAGTCGCCCGAACCGTTCTCGGTGCTGCCCTATGGCTATGCGGTCAAACGTGGCGATACCGCCTGGCTGGCCACTGTAGAGGCCTTCGTGGCGCGCATCAAGGCCGACGGCCGCCTGCAGCGTGCTGCTTCCCAAAATGGCCTGAACGCCGTCGTGGTGCGCTGATATGGCGGGTCTCCCGCTCCCTCTGGTCTGGGTGAAGCTACGTGCGTGGGTGTTGCAAACCAGCCATCTGGTCCTCATCACCGGAGGACTGTCGGCATTAGCGGCTCTGGTGGCCGTCAGCGCATTGGCCGTAAACGACTTCCGCACCGTGCGCATCAGCCACCAAAACCATGCCGCCGTGCTGGCCCGGGTGCTGGAGGATCAGGCCACGCGCACCATGCAGACGGCCGAGCTGGCCCTGGAGTCGCTGGCCACATCGACAGCCCTCACGGCTGTGGTCTCTGAGCCCCGGCGCATGCAAGATGCACTGGGCCAGTCATTGGCGGCGCTGCCATTTTTGCGTGGACTGGCCGTGGTGGATGCCGGTGGTCGTGTGGTCGCAAGCACCTTCCCCGGCGATACCGAGAGTTTTGTGGACTTGGCCAGGCTCGGCCCCCCGGTTGCCGTGGGGCGGATGGTTCAGGGCGACCTCACACCCGGCCGCAGCCTGCAAAGTGTGCGCCTTGGAGGCGCCGCGGTGGCGGTTCCTGCGGGCGTGGCTTTCATCCCCGTGATGCACGGCTACAGGAATGAAGCCGGGCAGACGCTGGTGCTGGTGGCGCTGGTCAACCCCGATTCGCTGTCCAACTTTCAGCATCTGACGCTGGAGTCCGAGATTTTTGATTCGGTGGTGACCTCGTACAACGGCCAGGTGCTGGCCACCTCGGGCGCAGCGGCCGCGCTGACAGGTACGCGAGTGAACAGCATCCCCGTGTTCAGCCAGTTTCTGCCAAGGCACGAGCACGCGACGTACTTGGGCGCAGGCGTGCTGGGCGATCGGCAGATTGTCAGCTTCCGAACTTCATCTGCCATGCCGCTGGTGGTCGTGGTCGAGACCTCGTACCGGGCTGCCGTGCAGAGCTGGCTGGCAGATGCCCACGCGCTGATCGGTATTGGCCTGGCCGTGGTGGCCCTGGTGCTGGGCCTGACCTTTGCAGTGTGGCGGGGCCAGCGCACCCGTGATCTGGCTCGGCTGGCCATTGATGCGGCACAGGCCCGCATTGCCCGCAACGAGCGGGATCTGTCTGTGCTGATGCGCAGCGTGCAGGAGCTGATTTTTCGCACCGATGCCCAGGGCGTTATCACCTATGTTAATGCGCATTGGACGGTGGTGACGGGCACAGCGCCTGATCGCGCCATAGGCAAGCGCCTGCACGACCTGGTAGAGCCACAAAGCCGCAACGATGTGGTCCGGGCCATCGACTCCCGGTCGCCGGATGGAGTGCGGGTATGCCAGGTGGTGTCCCGTTCTGCCGAGGGCAGGGAGATGATGTTTCAGGTGGCGGTGGTGCCCCTGGTGGCTGCCGGGCGTGTGATCGGTTTTGCAGGCAGCGCGGTGGATGAGACCCAGCGCTGGGTGGCCCAGCAGCAGCTGCAGGCGCAGATCGCTTTCCAGGACCTGCTGCTGGAGACCAACCCGCTGCCCATCTCTGTAACCGACGCACAGGACCGGTTCGTGCGCGTGAACAAGGCCTGGGAAGAATACAAGGGCCGTGCGCGCTCCACCGTGCTGGGTAATGCCGTGGCCGAGTGCCTGCCGCCGGACGAGGTCAAGGTGCACTTGTCGGCGAACAAACAGCTCTTGCGCTGGGGTGGGCGTGCCCTGGTCGAAGCCAAAATACGCCATGGCGACGGATCGCGCCGCGACACACGCGTGGTCAAGGCGGCGATTGCCGATGAGCATGGCCAGGTCACAGGTGTGCTCACCATCCTGATGGATGTGAGCGAATTCCGCGAGGCAGAGCGTGCTACCCAGGAGGCACGCGATGCGGCCGAAGAGGCGTCTCGTGCCAAGTCGGAGTTTGTGGCCAACATGAGCCACGAGCTTCGCACGCCGCTGCAGTCCATTCTGGGCTTTGCCGAACTGGGCATGCTGCGTGGTCGCGCGCAGCCCAAGCTGGCGGACATGTTTGAAGACATCCATTCGGCGGGCCAGCGCATGCTTATGCTGGTGAACGACCTGTTGGAGGTTTCCAAGCTGGAGAGCACTGTGGGCACTTTCCACATGGAGCGTATCGACCTGCGCGGCGTGGTGCGCCCGGTGATCCGCGAGCTGGAGCCTTTGCTCGAACGCAGCCACCTGATGTTGGACTTGCGCATGCCCGACCTTCCGCTGGTGGCCAAGGCCGACCCGCTGCGCTTTCAGCAGGTGATCCGGAACGTGGTGGCCAATGCCATCAAGTTTTCCCCGCCTGGCAGCACGATCACGCTGGAAGGATACGCGGATTCCCTGGGCCAGACGCATCTGGTGGTGCGCGACGAGGGCCCGGGCATCCCTCCGTCAGAGCTGCAAAGCATATTTGAGGCCTTTGTGCAGTCCAGCAAAACCAAGGATGGATCAGGCGGCACGGGCCTGGGCCTGGCCATTTGCCGCAAGATCGTCGAGGCCATGGGTGGACGGATCTTTGCTGAGAACGTTCCGGCCAGCGGTGCGGCATTTCACATCGTCCTGCCCGCCAGAGGACAGGTGGAAACCATGCCTGCACCGTTGGAGTAAGCGGTGCACCGCCCACAAAAAAGCCCTCTGACGAGGGCTTTTTTGTGGATGCTGGCGGGGCGCCGCAGCGCCCCCGGAGGACTGATCAGCCGCCCTTGCGCGAACGCTTGCCAGGGTTCTTCTTGCTGCGCGTGGCGACGCCACGCTCCAGGCTCACGCGCTGGCCACGGCCGGGGGTGTTCAGCGTCACACCGGGCAACGGCTTGGGTTGGGGGGTGCGCTTGCGGTCTGCTTCGGTGACGATCTTGTTGCCCATGGTAGGTCTCTGAGAAAGTGGAGAAAAGGGGCATATTAGGCCACAGCCGCAATCAGGGGCGGCCAGCAGGCCTTTCTAAGGTCTTGTTGTGGTGGCAGAGGGAGTGCAAAATCCCTATTGCGCGACGAAGCGGGCCCCGTACGACGTACCCTGGTCGGTGGACAGTGCCTCGGCACAGTGGTAGGGCAGCACCCACCCCTGGGTGGGGTCTTCGACCGCAAGGGTGTGGATGGTGGGAGGCTGTGCGCGCACCCCGCCAAAGATGGTGGCAAATGCCACGTCGGCGGCATCACGGCCGGTGCCAAAACGCAGCAGCCCCATGGGGATGGCCGTGCCTGAGGGGTCGAACAGATACCACCGGTCGCCCAGGTACACCTCCACATAGGCATGAAAGTCCGGCGGGCCCAGTGCAGGGTCGGCGCCGTAGTCTGTGCCCGTGGTAAAGCGGGCCGGAATGTTCACCGCACGGCACAGTGCAATCATCAGGTGGGCGAAATCGCGGCACACCCCCACCTGTTCCACCAGCGTATCGACAGCCGAGGTGTTGGAGTTGGAGGTGTTGGACGTGAACGCCACATGCCGGTTCACCCAGTCGCGGATCGCCTGCACGCGGCTGTGGCCCTGCCACAAGGCGCCAAACTCGTTCAGCGCCAGCCGCAGCAGGCGGTCGGACTGGCAATAGCGGCTGGGGTAGATGTAGCCCATCACATGCGGCGGCAGGTGTCGCACAGGCACCTCGGCCAGCTCGGTGGGATCGGTGCGGTGGTGGCGGATGTCCACCGTGGCGCTGTAGGTCAGCGCCAGCGTGCCAGGCTCGCCATGCAGGCGCAGATAGCGGTTGCCCGTGGCCGGATCGGTGTGGATCTGGTGAGGAATGTCCTGGCTGAGCACCAGGCGCTCGTTGTGGACGATCTGGTGGGGTGTTTGTGCGGCGTGGATGTTGAACACGAAATCGGCGCCATAGCTGTCGATCTCATAGCGCAGGTCGATCTGCAGCTCCATGCGAACACCACGCTGGCTGCCGGGGATGGTCTGTGCTGACGGTGCGCCGGCGTTCGCAGGCCATTGCGCTGGCTCGTTGGACGCGGTAGTGAGGCGAGGGGCGCTGGAGAGGAATGCCATGGCAGTTCTCAGCGGCAGTGCCCGCAAGGCGCGGGCTTACCCAGTGTGTGGGACGGTGTCATCTGCAGCTCCTGGGTGTGCGCCGCGCCGGGGTATCCGGCAGGGCAAAGAACCTTCAGGATACGCCCCGGTGCATCGCCCGCGTGTAGGCCGAAGGCCCCAGTCGGGCTCAGCCCGTCACTGATAGTTTGGCCAACACCTGCAACTCGCCGGCTCGAGGGGCGCGCAGTATCAGCGCCTCGCCCGAGCTGGTGCTGTCGCGTGCCAGATCAGACTGCACAAACATGTGGCTGAACCACACTTCAAACCGGCCATTGCGCGCAGACGCCCCAGCCAGCGCCTGGCGCAGCTCGCGCAGGTGGCTCTCACCCGTGGTCTCGGAGTAACCCCTGGGCGAGCCCAGAGCAGCCCACACCTGCGGCGCACCAAAGGCCAGGGTGGCACTGTCGATGCAGCGGCACCAGGGGCTTGAGAGCACCTTCTCCGGCTGCAGTTGCCGCGCCTGGAACCACTCACCGATGCGCCGGGCCTGGGCCCGGCCTTCATCGTTCAGGTTGCGCTGGGTGCTGCAGTCGCCAAGGCGAAACCCCGGCGGATCGAAAGTGCCGGGGGCCAGCGCGTGGCGAAACAACGCCACCACCCCGCCTTGGCGCAGCAAGGCCTCGGTACCAGCATCCTGGGCCGCCCAGGTCTGTAGGGCTGTGAGGGCCAAGCCGCTGCCCAGTGCGCCCGCCGCGCCCCTGCCCAGCAGGGTGCGCCGTGTGACGCGCGTGCCTGTGGTCGCCGCAGTACCCGCAGCAGCCTCGGTATCAGGCGGCAGGCTGGAAGGCATAGCCGTTGCCCGCCGCCGCAACGCGGCCAAACGCAGGGAAGGGGAAGTGGAAGCCGCCCAGCATGGCGTTGCTGGCGGTGATGCGCTGGAACACCTCGCGGCGTACCTTGCGGGCTGCCTCTGCATCCATGTCAAAAGTCACGGCCCAATCGGGGTTGCGGGCGAACAGGGCGGGAACGTTGGTCAGGTCTGCCACATAGAAGAAGTTCTGGCCTGCAGACTTCAGCTCGAACAACGTGTGGCCGGGCGTATGGCCGTAAGCAGCCACCGACTGGATGCCCGGTGCCACTTCAGCGCCCGCTGCAAACTGCACCAGCGTGTCGGCCGGCATGGTGGCAAAGGTGCGGCGCACGTTGTCAAACGCGCCCTTCATGCCGGCGGGGGCTGCGGCCATGCGCGCATCGTCCATCCAGAAGGCATGTTCGGCAGCAGGCACCATCACCTTGGCCTTCGGGAACACCAGCTCACCCGCCTTGTTGCGAATGCCATTGATGTGGTCGCCGTGGTAGTGGCTGATGAGTACGGTGTCGATGTCGGAAGCCTGCATGCCTGCCGCACGCAGGCTATCCAGCAGCTTGCCGGTCGTTGCGCCACCAAACTCGCCCAGGCCGGTATCGATGAGGATCTTGCGTGCGCCCGCCACCACCAGGAAGGGGGTGTAAGGCACGTCGATGTACTCGGTCGGCAGGCCCTGCGACGCGAGCAGCGCACGCACTTCGGCCAGCGGTGCGTTCTTCACAAATTCTTCCCCCAAAGGGCGGCGCGTGATGCCGTCGTTCAGGGCGATCACTTCCACATCCCCCACCTTCATGCGACGGAAGCCTGGGCTGGGCAGGGTGGGCGTACCGAAATTGGGTGCGTTCTGCGCCCACACGGGAACAAACGATCCCGCAGCGTAAACGGTGGTGGCCAGGCTTGCGCCCAGGAAGTGACGGCGTGACAGCATGAAACTCTCCAGTCTCGGGTTGAACTAATGAGTCGCAACTGTAACGATATGCCCAGCGAAAGCGCAGCCCAGCGCGCTAACCTGTTTGCAACGTGGGGCCTTTTGCCGCTAACTGGGGTTAACCCTTGACCAGTGTCTGCGCAGGGTGTCTCTTTCAAGGCTTTTGCGGAGTTCTGCCAGGATCGCCAGCCGCGTTTCAACCCATGTCGAAGGCTTCGCGCAGGGCGGCGCAAAAGTCGTTGCTCCCGCTGAGGGTGAGCGTCAGGGTCGTGCGCGGCGGTGCCGTGTTGCCCACCGCCACGCGCAGCTGCCCGGTGGCTTCATCAAACGCCAGGTCCAGCGGGCTTTGGACTTCCTGCACGCCTTGCAGGTCGAAGTGCCAGCTGCCGCCATCTTCCAGCGGCGCGCAGGTGCCCGGCCAATGCGCATGCGCCCAGGCCAATACGCCCGTGATCTCGCCCTGTAACGCTGGCAGCTGCGGGGGCAATGCGCTGGCCATGGCATCCAATGTGCCGTTGCCGTCGGCGTCTTCGCTGTATTCAAAGTCGAGGTAGTTCAATTGCATGGTGAGAGTGGGCTTTGAGAACCTGTTCAAGATCTTTTCGGGGTCGCACAAGTACCTTGCCGGGAGGGGATGCAAGGTAGGGTGGGCGGCACGATAGCTCGTGCTATCGGCAAGCGCCGGGTTCTTGAAGTGCCGGGTGTTCATGGTTCAAGCCCAGGTGCGGCCCAGGGCCTGTGCGGACTCCCCCAGGCGGGGCACCAGTTGCAGGGCCCGAGCCAGCGGCATGCGGGCAGAGGGCGCCTGCAATGCCACGGCGCTGCGCACCTGTCGCCGCCCCCCCGCCATCACGGGCACGGCCACGCAGACGAGGCCGTCCACAAATTCCTCGGCGTCGGTGGCATAGCCTTGCCTCAGGATCTGCTCGAGCTCAGCCTCCAGTGCGGCGCGGTCGGTCAGTGTGGTGGACGTGTGGCGGGTGAGGGGCAGGCCGTCGAGGATGGCTGCCCTGCGCGCGGCGGACAGGTGGGCCAGAAACAGCTTGCCGCTGGCCGAGCAGTGGATAGGCACACGGGTGCCGGGCCGCAGTTCCATACGCAGCGGAAAGGCCGACTCCACCCGGTCCAGGTAGATCACTTCGGCGCCACTCAACGCAGTCAGGTTGCAGCTCTCGCCAATGTCCGCCACCAGCTGGCGCAGCACGGCGTGGCGCACCCCATGCTGGGTGCCAGCGCTCAGTGTGCTCTCGGCCAGGTGGAGCAGGCGCGGAGCGGGCGTATAGCGTCGACCGTCTGGCTCGCGCGCCAGCAGGCCGCCGGCCTCCAACTGGCCCAGCATGCGGTGCACGCTGGGTTTGGGCCAACCGGTGGCCTCGATGGCGTCGGCCAGGCTGAAGGGCTGGCCCTGGGCGCACATCGTCTCCAGCAATTCAAACAAGCGCAGGCTGGGCGGTGTGCTGTTCATAAATCTCGGAATTCGAGACGAATTCATAAAACATTTCGGGATTATTCAGCATTGTGGCTAAGCTGCAAACCCAATTCACCGGGAGCTTCATGACCGTCTCATTCCAGAACGTAGTTCTCACTGGCGCCTGTGGCGGACTGGGCCAGGCGCTGGCGCGCGAGCTGATCGGCAAGGGTGCTGCCGTGGCGTTGGTAGGCCTGGACACACCCGTGCTGCAAGCACTGGCGGCGCTGGCGCCAGAACGTTGCGCTGTCTATACCCCCGACGTGGCGGACACCGCCGCCATGCAGGCAATGGCCGCGGACTGGATGGGCAGCCGGGGAACGCCCGACCTCGTCATCGCCAACGCGGGGGTGGCAGGGGGCTTTGACACGGCGCAGACCGATGACCTGGCCGTGATGCGGCGCATGCTGGAGATCAACCTGCTGGGCGCAGCCACCACCTTTCAGCCTTTTGTGACTGCCATGCGCGCTCAGCGGCGCGGCGCGCTGGTGGGGGTGGCCAGCATTGCGGGCTGGCGGGGTATGCCCGGCAATGGGGCGTATTGCGCGAGCAAGGGCGGGCTGATCCGTTACCTGGAGAGTCTGCGTGCCGAGCTGCGCAGTGATTCCATCGTGGTCAGCACGGTCAGCCCCGGCTATCTGCGCACCGCGCTGACCGCCGGTAACCGCTTTGCCATGCCCGGCCTGATGGAGCCCGAGGACGCAGCGCATGCCCTGCTGGCCGCGGTGGCCCGGGGGCGCACCCACATCGTGCTGCCTGCGCGCATCGGTTGGCTGGCGCGCCTGCTGAACCTGTTGCCCGAAGCACTGCACGACCGGCTGCTTCTGGGTCAGCCGCGCAAGCCACGCGTGGGCGAGGCTGGGGCAACGGCCATCCCCGGTCTACCCGTTTCCGTCGACAAGACGATCGACCCCTGAAAGAGAAAAAAGCGAATGACGACAACAACAATGACGCCGGAGACAGAAACCGCCATGCCTTTGGCAGCAGAGGACACGCGCAGCCGCATCGCACTCATCGGTGCGGGCCCGAGTGGCCTGGCCGCTGCACGCAATTTGCAGAAGCTCGGCATATCTTTCCAGGGCTTCGAGGCCCATACCGATGTAGGTGGGCTGTGGAACATCGACAACCCGCGCAGCACGGTCTATGAGTCGGCCCACCTGATCTCCAGCAAGCACACCACGGAGTTCACCGAGTTTCCCATGCGCCCCGACGTGGCCGACTACCCGAGCCACCGGGACATGCGCCAGTATTTCTTCGATTTTTCGGAGCACTTCGGCCTGCGCCCGCACTACTGGTTCGGCACTCGCGTGCTCAAGGTCGAGCCGGTGGGCGAGGGCGCCGCGCCGCTTTGGCGAGTGACCTGGACGCAGCACGGCGGCCCTGCACAGACGGCGGAGTTCAAGGGCGTGGTGATTGCCAATGGCACGCTGGCAGAGCCCAACATGCCCCGCTTCGAGGGCCAGTTTGACGGCGAGCTGTTGCACACCAGTGCCTACAAAAGTGCCGAGCTGTTCAAGGGCAAACGCGTGCTGGTGGTGGGCGCGGGCAACTCGGGCTGCGACATTGCGGTGGATGCGGTGCACTACGCGCGCAGCGTGGACATCTCGGTGCGGCGCGGCTACTACTTCGTGCCCAAGTACGTGTTCGGAAAGCCGGCCGATACGCTGGGGGGAAAGTTCAAGATGCCGCCCTGGCTCAAGCAAAAGGTCGACAGCGTTGTGTTGCAGTGGTTCACCGGCGACCCTGTGCGCTTTGGCCTGCCCAAGCCCGACTACAAGATGTACGAGTCGCACCCGGTAGTGAACTCGCTGGTGCTGCACCACCTGGGCCACGGCGACATCCACGTCAGGCCCGACATTGCGCGTTTCGAGGGCCATACGGTGCGCTTCAAGGACGGCAGCGCGCAGGACTACGACCTGGTGCTCTGCGCCACGGGCTACAAGCTGCATTACCCCTTCATCGACCACAGCCTGCTCAACTGGCAGGGCATGGCGCCGCAGCTTTACCTCAACATCCTGTCGCCCCGTTTCGACAATCTGGCCGTGATGGGCATGATCGAGGCCAGTGGCATTGGCTGGCAGGGGCGCTATGAGCAGGCCGAGCTGGTGGCGCGCTTCTTCAAGGCGCAGGCAGAGGGCTCGCCGCGCGCCGAGGCCCTGCGTCAGGCCAAGGCCGGCCCGCAGCCTGACCTGTCGGGCGGCTTCAAATACCTGAAGCTCGAACGCATGGCGTACTACGTGCACAAAGACACCTACCGCAACGCCGTGCGCGCAGCCTCAGCTGGCCTGGCCTGAAAGGACCGACGCCATGCTGCCCGTCGACGAAATACGCCTGAACTTCAACCCTGCATCGCTCGTGGTGCTCAACGTGGTGCTGGGTTTCCTCATGTTCGGCATTGCGCTTGACACGCGCGTAGCGGACTTCAAGCGCGTGCTGCGCATGCCTGGCGCCATGGCGGTGGGCATTGCCGCTCAGTTCATCGTGCTGCCTGCGGTGACCTTCGGGCTCACGCTGCTGCTAAAGCCTGGCCCCAGCATTGCGCTGGGCATGATCCTGGTGGCCTGCTGTCCGCCGGGCAATGTGAGCAACATCCTCACGCACCGGGCCGGGGGCAATGTGGCGCTCTCAGTGTCGATGACGGCCATCTCGAATGCGCTGGCCATCGTGCTCATGCCGCTCAATTTCGCCTTCTGGGGGGGCATGCACCCCACGGCGGCGACGCTGCTGCGCAGCATTGCGCTCGACCCCCTGGAGATGGCTGGGCACATAGTGGTGATCATCGGGCTGCCCTTTGTACTGGGCATCCTGTGCGCAGAAAAGCTGCCGCGCTTCACGCAGCGCGTGAACAAGCCCGTACGCATCCTCAGCTTTCTGTGTCTCATCGGTTTCATCGTGGGCGCGGTGGCGGGCAACTGGCGCTATTTCCTCGACTACGTGGGCCTGGTGCTGCTGGCCGTGGCGCTGCACGATGCGCTGGCCTTTGGCACCGGCTACGCCTGCGCAAGGCTCAGTGGCTTGCCGGACTACGACCGGCGCGCGGTGAGCATCGAGGTGGGTATCCGCAACGCAGGGCTGGGTCTGGTGCTGATCTTCAGCTTCTTTGGCGGGCTGGGGGGCATGGCCGTGGTGGCGGGTGTCTGGGGCTTCTGGGACATCATCGCGGGGCTGGCGCTGGCAGGCTGGTGGGGGCGCCGGCCCGCCGAACTACCGGCGGCCGATGCCCGCAAGGAGCAGCGCACATGACCGGCATGGGGTGGATAAGCCGCCGCATTCTGGTCACAGGCGCCGACGGTTTTCTGGGCCGCAGCGTGGTGGCTGCACTGGCGCGTGAAGGGGTCGGGACCATTGTGGCGACCGATGTGCGCGATGTGCCCGCCGAGCGCCGCCTGCCCGGTGTGACCTATCGGGTCCAAGACGTGCGCGACCCCGGTCTGGCGCAGACGCTGGCAGACACCGCCATCGACAGCGTGGTGCACCTGGCGTCCATCGTCACCCCCGGCAAGGGTTCCAGCCGCGAGTTCGAATATTCGGTGGACGTGCTGGGCAGCCAGAACGTGCTGGATGCCTGTGTGGCCACCGGCGTGAAGCAGCTCGTCGTCAGCTCCAGTGGCGCGGCCTATGGCTACCACGCCGACCACCCCGCGTGGCTGCGCGAGACGGATGCTCTGCGGGGCAACGAGGTTTTTGCCTATTCGCACCACAAGCGGCTGGTGGAGGAGATGCTGGCGCAGTACCGCATGCGGCACCCGGCGCTGGCGCAGACGGTGCTGCGCATCGGCACCATCCTGGGCGAACGGGTGGACAACCAGATCACCGCGCTCTTTGAAAAACCGCGCCTGCTGGCCATCCGGGGCAGTGCCAGTCCCTTTGTTTTTATCTGGGACGACGACGTGACCGGCGCCATCCTGCATGCGCTGCGCATGCAGCGCGCCGGGTGCTTCAACCTGGCCGGTGACGGCGCCTTGCCCCTGCGCGAGATCGCCCAGCGCCTGGGCAAGCCTGTGCTGGAGCTGCCTGCCGGGTTGCTGCGCACCGCACTGGCCGTGGGCTCCGCGCTGGGGATGAGCCGCTATGGCCCTGAGCAGCTCGACTTTCTGCGCTACCGGCCGGTGCTGCTGAATACCGCGCTCAAGGAAGTACTGGGCTATGTGCCGGGCAAGACCAGCGCGCAGGCGTTTGAGGCCTTCGTCGCTGCCCGGGCGCGGCAGGGCCGCCCCGTAGCTGCGGGCGTGTCCGTGGAGGCCGCATGAGTACGCCAGCGGCCTTGAGCCGTGGCGACCTGTTGCGTGCCCTGGCGGTGGTGGTCATCTGGGGGCTGAACTTTGTGGTGATGAAGCTCGGCCTGCAGGGCCTGAGTCCCATGCTGCTGGGCGCGCTGCGCTTTACGGCGGCATCGCTGCCCTTCTTGCTCTTCGTACCGCGCCCGGTTTTGCCTTGGCGCTTTGTGGTGGGCTACGGGATGGCGCAGGGGCTGGGGCAATTCGGCTTTCTGTTTCTGGGGCTGCAGCTGGGGATGACGGCGGGCATGGCGTCGGTGGTGATGCAGACCCAGGCGTTCTTCACTTTGCTGCTGGCCGCGCCATTGCTGGGAGAGCGTGCCAAGCCCTGGCAGTGGGGGGGCTTGTTGCTGGCGTTCGGCGGTTTGATGACCATCGGCCTCGCGCATGGTGAGGGGCCGGGCCAGATGACGCTGGCGGGGTTTGTGCTCACCCTCGGCGCCGCATTCATGTGGGCGGTGTCCAATCTGGTGGCGCGCCGCGCGGCACAGGCCGGGGCGTATGCGCCGTTTCCCTTCATCGTGTGGAGCAGCGTGGTGCCCATCGGGCCGTTTTTTGCGCTGGCGTTGTGGAGCGAGGGCTCCACCGCCGTCTGGGCACAGCTGCAGTCTTTGAACGGCACCGGGTTGCTGGCCGTGGCCTACCTGGCCTTTTTGGCAACGCTGCTGGCCTACACGCTGTGGACGCAGCTGTTGCAACGCCATGCAGCGGGGCGGGTCACGCCGTTTTCGCTGCTGGTGCCGGTGGTGGGGCTGTGGGCGGCCTATGCCTTTCTGGGTGAAACCCCGGCGCCTCTGCAGTGGTTGGGCGCAGCCGCAGTGCTCTGCGGGCTGGTGGTGAACCAGGTGGGAGGCTTGTGGTGGGCCCGGCGTGCTGCAGCTTCCTAGAATGTTCGCTTTCCGCATCGAGGAGACAGGGTGGCTGAGAGCGTGTTTTTGTGGGTGAAGGGGTTGCGGTTTGCGTACCCGGAGTGTGCGGTGCTGGACAACCTGTCGCTGGCCTGGCCCCCGGGTCTGGCTCTGGTGCGCGGTGATGGAAGCACCGGCAAGACCACGTTGCTGCGTCTGCTGGCTGGCGAGCTGACGGCGCAGGCTGGCAGCATCAGGCTGCAAGGGGTGGACCTGAACCAGGCCGCCAAGGCCTCGGCACCACGGGTCTTCTGGGTGGACCCGCGATCCAGCGAGTGGGACCCGCTCACTGCCAGGGGTTGGCTCGACAGCCTGCCCGCACGCTACCCCCGATGGGATGTGGCAGCCTTGGTGGAGCACATCGACGGGTTCAGCCTGCACGAGCACCTGGACAAGCCCTTTTACGCCCTGTCTACCGGCAGCAAGCGCAAGGTGCTCATGGCAGGGGCCTTGGCCTCGAATGCACCATTGACCTTGATCGACGAGCCCGTGGGGGGGCTGGACAAGCCCTCCATTCGCTACCTGGCGCAGGCCCTGGCATCCCAAGCGGCCAGACCAGACCGCCTGACCGTGGTGGCGCATTACGAAGCCCTGCCCGATGTGCCTTGGGGCTCGGTGCTGGATCTGTAAGAACCTGTCCTAAGGCGTTGTGAGGTGGTAGAGGGCGCCTTGGGGGCATGTGCCCTGGGGTCGGCCGTGTAGGCAGGGTCTGCCGTAGACTGCGGTGCTGACCGTTTCCCCTCACACACGCCTCACCCTGCAAGGACCGTCCCATGGATGCGCTGCTATTTGTTCCGGTTGCCATCGCCATCTCGCTCACCCCGGGGCCCAATAATTTCTGTGGCCTCAACAACGGCATCCGCGCAGGCGTGGGCCCCGCGATGATCGCCACGGTGGGCCGGGCAGCGGCGTTCGCGATCTTTCTGACGGTGTCTGCGGTTGGCCTGGGGGCGATGCTGCTGGCGTCCGAAGCGGCGTTCACGGCGGTGAAGTGGGTGGGTGCTGCCTACCTGTTCTGGCTGGGCTGGAAGGCCTGGCACAGCCGCGAGTTCAGCGGCTTGGCGCTGGAGGATGCACCTGGCAGTGGCCAGGCGTCGGGTCAACCGGCCCAGTTCCATCTGCGTGCTCTCATCGCGCAGGAGTTTTTGCTGGGCATCACCAACCCCAAGGCGATCATCCTGTTCGCGGCGATCTTTCCGCAGTTCATCGACCCCGCGCAGCCTGCAGCGCGCCAGTTTCTGGTGCTGGGCTCCATCTATCTGGGCAGCGAATTCGTCTCGACGGCCGTGTACGCCAGCTTCGGGCGCCAGATCCGCCGCTTCATCCGCACCTCGCGCGGTGTGGCCCGCCTGAACAAGGCCACCGGCGGTTTCTTCATGGGTGCTGGCGGCCTTCTGCTGGCCACCAACCGCTGATTGCTGCCCCCTGGCGGGGCTGAGCCGATACATCGGTAAACCCCGCCCAAAGCGCGCGTAAATCCCCGGTAAAGGGTACCCGCCGGGCGGCAGCCCCGGGGGGTGCGCTGGCTACCATACCCGTTCGCTCATTCCTCGTTGCGCCCCACCATGCCCCTGAACCGTTCGTTGACCCGTCCACAGAGGCCCGCAAGATTGCAGTCTGGCAAGCTGCGCTGGATCTCCGCGTTGTTACTGGCCTCCGTGGCGCTGGCTGCGGTGGGAGGTTGTGCCTGGTGGTGGAAACAGCGCCAGGATGCAGCGGCCGCGGCCAGCGCTGGCGGTGCCGCCACGGGGCCCAACGCGGCGCGCAAGCCCGGCAGTGGGCCCGGGCGCTTTGGTGGGGGCAACGTACAGCCCGTGTCGGTAGGCACCGTGCAGCGGGGCGATGTGCGGGTGGTGGTGAGCGCCATCGGCACCATGAGCGCACGCGCCACCGCCGTGGTGCGCGCCAAGGTCGGCGGCGAGCTGACGTCGGTGCGCTTCAAGGAAGGTGACGAGGTGCGTGCAGGCCAGGTGCTGGCCGAGATCGATGCGCGCAGCTACCAGGCGGCGCTGTCGCAGGCGCAGGGCACGCTGCAGCGTGACCAGGCGCTGCTCAAGAATGCGCAGCTCGACCTCAAGCGTTATCAGGACCTGCTGGCGCGCGACTCCATCGCCAGCCAGCAGGTAGACACCCAGGCCGCACTGGTGCGGCAGCTGGAAGGCACCGTGGCCTCGGACCAGGCGCAGGTGGACGCCGCGCGCCTGCAACTGAGCTACACCCAGGTCACCGCACCATTTGCCGGCCGCCTGGGCTTGCGCCAGGCGGACCGGGGCAACGTGGTGGGGCCGAGCGACGCGAACGGCATCGTCACCATCAACCAGGTGCGGCCCATCGATGCAGCGTTCTCCGTGCCCGAGGCGCACCTGCCCCAGATGCGTCGCCGCATGGCCGCAGGCGAAGAGCTGAGCGTGGAGCTGTGGGACCGCGACAGCCGCCGCCAGCTGGCCAAGGGCCGTGTGGTGGCGCTGGACAACGCCATTGACAGCGCCACCGGCACCATCAAGGTGAAGGCCGCTTTTGCGAATGAAGACGGCGCCCTGTACCCCAACCAGTTCGTCAACGTGCGCCTGCAGGTCAACCTGCTCCAGGGCGTGCTGACTGTGCCGGCCACGGCCGTGCAGAACAACTATGTCTACTTGGTGCAGGAAGACAGCACCGTGACCCAGCGCCGCATCCGCGTGGGCGTTACCGACGGCGACCGGGTGAGCGTCGAAGGCGAGCTGCGCGAGGGCGAGCAGGTGGTCACGGACGGCATCGACCGCCTGCGTGAAGGCGCCAAGGTCGCCGTCATCGATGCCGGTGCTGTCACCCGTGCCGACCAGGCGGCGCAGGACCAGGCCGCGCAGCGCCGCGCCTTCATCGCATCGCTGCCCCCCGATGTGCGTGAAAAGCTGCAGAAGATGAGCCCCGAAGAGCGCCGCGCCTTCTTGCGCGAGCGGCGAGCGCAGATGGGCGCGGGCGGCGCAGCGGCTCCAGCGTCGGCGGCGTCTGCTGCAGCCTCTTCGGCGTCGGGTGTGGGTGCTCCCGGCGCTGCCCCGGCGTCTGCCCCGCAGGCCTCTGCTGCGCCACAACAGCAGCGCAGCGAAGCACCACCCAGAGCAGCTGCACCACAAGCATCCCCAGGCGCTGCACCGCCTGCACCGCATGCAGCCCCCGCAGCGCCTGCAGACCGTAGCTCCGAACCCCCAAGGGGCATCCCTCCGCAGGTGAAGGCACTGCTGGACCAGATGCCCGCCGACGAGCGCGCCCGCGTGATGGCAATGCCGCAGGAGGAGCGCCGTGCCTACATCCGCGAGCGGCTGCAACAGCAGCCGCCGTCCCAGGGTGGCGCAGCCAGCCCGGCGCGCTGAGCGCAGCGGCACCCCGGTTTCTCCCCTGCCTGTCTTGCCAGCGCACCCGCCGCCATGAATCTGTCGCGCCTTTTCATCCTGCGCCCCATCGCCACCGCGCTGCTGATGGTGGCCATCCTGATCGCGGGGCTGATGGCCTACCGGCTGCTGCCCACCTCGGCCCTGCCCGAGGTGGACTACCCCACCATCCAGGTCACCACGCTGTACCCGGGCGCGAGCCCCGACGTGATGACCTCCAACGTCACGGCCCCGCTGGAGCGGCAGTTCGGGCAGATGCCGGGGCTGTCGCAAATGTCGTCCACCAGCTCGGGCGGGGCTTCGGTGATCACGCTGCGTTTTGCGCTCGACATGGCGCTGGACGTGGCCGAGCAGCAGGTGCAGGCGGCCATCAACGCGGGCAGCAACCTGCTGCCCAGCGACCTGCCCATGCCCCCGCTGTACAGCAAGGTCAACCCGGCCGATGCGCCCGTCCTCACGCTGGCCATCACCTCGCCCTCGCTGCCTGTGATCCGCGTGAACGACCTGGTGGAAAACCGCCTGGCACCCAAACTCTCGCAGGTGCAGGGCGTGGGCCTGGTGGCGATTGCGGGCGGGCGCCGCCCGGCCGTGCGCATCCAGGCCAACCCCACGGCACTGGCGCAGCTGGGCCTCACGCTGGAAGACGTGCGCACCTCCATCGCAGCCGCCAACGTCAAGCAGGCCAAGGGAGGCTTCGACGGCCCGGCCCGTGCATCCACCATTGATGCCAACGACCAGCTGCAGTCGGCTGCCGAATACCGCGACCTCATCATCGCCTTCAAGAATGGCGCCCCCGTGCGCCTGAAGGACGTGGCCGAAACGGTGGACGATGCCGAGAACACGCGCCTCGCCGCCTGGGCGGGCACGGCAGACACCGGGGCCAAACCCGGCGTGATCCTCAACATCCGCCGCCAGCCCGGCGCCAACGTGATCGACACGGTGGACCGCATCAAGGCCCTGCTGCCGCAGCTGCAAAGCACCTTGCCCGCGTCGCTGGATGTGCAGGTGCTGACGGACCGCACGGTGACGGTGCGCGCCTCGGTGCGCGACATGCAGGTGGAGCTGGGCCTGGCCGTGCTGCTGGTGGTGGCGGTGATCTTTGTCTTCCTGCGCAGCCCCTCGGCCACGCTGATCCCGAGCGTGGCCGTGCCGCTGTCGCTCATTGGCACCTGTGGCGTGATGTACCTCGCGGGGTTCTCCATCAACAACCTCACGCTGATGGCGCTGACCATCTCCACCGGCTTTGTGGTGGACGATGCCATCGTGATGATCGAAAACATTGCCCGGCATCTCGAGATGCCGGGCAATGTTTCGGCGCAGGCTCATGGGGACGAAGGCCCCGTGAAGGACGCGGTAGCGTCCGGCCGCAGCCAGAACGCTCCCGCACTCCACATCACCCCCTTGGAGGCTGCGCTCAAGGGCTCGCAGCAGATCGGCTTCACCATCATCTCGCTCACCATCTCGCTGATCGCCGTGCTGATCCCGCTGCTGTTCATGGGCGATGTGGTGGGCCGGCTGTTCCACGAGTTCGCCATCACGCTGGCCGTGTCCATCCTGATCTCGGCCGTGGTGTCGCTCACGCTCACGCCCATGCTGTGCGCGCGCCTGCTGCGCCACACGCCCGAGGAGAGCCACGGCCGCCTGTACCGCGCCACGGGACATTTTTTTGATCACACCATCGCAGGCTATGGCCGCATGCTGGGCTGGGTGCTGAACCACCGGGGCACCACCTGGCTGGTGTTTGCGGCCACCCTGGCGCTCACCGTGGTGCTGTATCTGTTCATCCCCAAGGGCTTCTTTCCGGTGCAGGACACTGGCACGCTGCAGGCCACCACCGAGGCCGACCAGTCGATCTCGTTTGCGGGCATGGCCGAGCGCCAGCAAGCCGTGGCCGAGCGCCTTCTGCAAGACCCGGCCGTGCGCAGCGTCTCGTCGTTCATCGGCGTCGATGGCGCCAACACCACGCTCAACACAGGACGCCTGCTGATCGACCTGCAGCCGCACGCGCAGCGCGCCAAGGCCGATGTGGTGCAGCAGCGCCTCGCCGAGCGGGTGCAGAACCTGCCGGGCGTCCGCCTGTTCATCCAGCCTGTGCAGGACCTGACCATTGAGGACCGGGTGGCACGCACGCAATACCAATGGCTGCTGTCGTCGCCCGACATGCAGCAGCTCACCACCAGCACCACCGAGCTACTACGCCGCCTGCGTGCCTTGCCAGAGCTGACCGACGTGGCCAGCGACCTGCAAGACCAGGGCCGCCAGGCCTATGTGCAGATCGACCGTGCCCAGGCCAGCCGCCTGGGCGTGACGGTTGCGGGCATTGATGCGGCGCTGTACAACGCCTTCGGCCAGCGGCTGATTTCGACCATCTTCACGCAGTCCAACCAGTACCGTGTGGTGCTGGAGGTGGCGCCCCAGTTCAAGGTGGGCCCCGAGGCGTTGCAGAGCATCTATGTGCCCTCCAGCATCGGCGCGCCGGTGCCGCTGTCATCGGTGGCACGCATCGAAGAGCGCAACATGCCGCTGGTGGTCAACCATGTGGGCCAGCTGCCGGCTGCGACGATTTCGTTCAACACCGCGCCGGGTGTGTCGCTGGGCAATGCAGTGGCTGCCATAGAGCGGGAGAAGGCCGCTGTGCAGGCCGAGGGGCAGTTGCCGCTGTCGGTGGAGACGAGTTTTCAGGGGGCGGCGCTGGCGTTCCAGGCGTCGTTGTCGAACACGTTGCTGCTGATCCTGGCGGCGGTGGTCACCATGTACATCGTGCTGGGCGTGCTGTACGAGAGTACGGTGCACCCGGTGACGATCTTGTCCACGCTGCCCTCTGCTGGGGTAGGGGCGTTGCTGGCGTTGATGGCAGCGCGGCTGGACCTGGACATCATTGCCATCATCGGCATCGTGCTGCTGATCGGCATCGTGAAGAAGAACGCGATCATGATGATCGACTTTGCGCTGGAGGCGCAGCGGGACGAGGGCTTGAGTGCGCGCGATGCGATCTACCAGGCCTGTCTTTTGCGGTTCCGGCCCATCTTGATGACGACATTGGCGGCTTTGCTGGGTGCCTTGCCGATGATGTTGGGCACGGGGGTGGGCAGTGAGCTGCGGCATCCGCTGGGGGTGACGATGGTGGGGGGGCTGATCCTGAGTCAGTTGCTCACGCTGTTCACTACCCCGGTGATTTACCTCACGTTTGAGGAGTGGGCGCAGCGGTGGCGTGGGCGTTTCGAGGTAGTGAATGCCTGAAGCGTTGCTGTTTATGAATGGCGTGCTTAGTTTGAGCGCGGGAGCCGGGTTGTCGCCCCGGCGGGCGAGGTACTTTTCTTTGCTTCGCCAAAGAAAAGTACCCAAAAGAAAGGCGACCCCCAGTCTGCGACCCCTTCGCGTTGCGAAGGGGCAAACCTGCGGCGGGGCGGTTGCGGGGTGCGCCGTGGAACTCGCTTTGCGCTGCCGCGCGCCGCTCGGACAGCCACGGCGAGTCAGTTCACGAAGCATGGGCGCTTCGACGCCCATGCTCACCCCGCAACCGCCCCGCCGCAGGCGCAGCCAGCAGGGGGTGGACAGCCGAACATCCAAACAGCCGGACATCCATTCGGGCCATCGCTTTGCTCGGCCCAGGCTGCGCAGCGCGCGGCGTTTGCGCCCGCGAGGTGGGGCCGAGCGAAGCAAAGGCCCGTGTGGATGTTCTGCTCCCTTGCCCCTCTGGATGCGCCGAGGAGCGCAGGGTTTGGCGGACCAGGGCTCGCGTGTGTCTGAGCGACGCGCAGCGGCGCGAGTTGAGCGAGACCCCGCCAAACCCGAGCACCGCAGGTTGCCCCGTAGCGAAGCGCAGGGGACGCAGACAGCGGGGTCGCCCTTTCTTTGGTTCCTTTCTTTCGGCGACGCGAAAGAAAGGGACTCGCACGCCGGGCGACTCCCGGCCTCCGCCCTCAACAAAGGCATGCGGCCCAATCAGCGCCCAAAAGAAAACACTACAAAAACAATAGCTGCCAGCGCATATTCCACTAGCGCATCAAGCCAAAAACATCCAAAAACCACCCGGAGAGCCCACCCATGAGCCTCTCCACCCCCTTCATCCACCGCCCCATCGGCACCATGCTTCTCACCCTGGGCCTGGCCCTGGCGGGTGCGGTGTCGTTCTTCCTGCTGCCCGTGGCCCCATTGCCGCAGGTGGACTACCCCACCATCTCGGTCAGCGCCAGCCTGCCCGGGGCCAGCCCCGACACCATGGCCGCCACCGTCGCCACGCCGCTGGAGCGGTCGCTGGGCGCGATTGCGGGCGTGACCGAGATCACCTCGCGCTCCATTCTGGGCAGCACTTCCATCACGCTGCAGTTCGACCTGGACCGCAACGTGGACAGCGCAGCGCGCGATGTGCAGGCCGCCATCAACGCCGCGCGCACGCTGCTGCCCACGGGCATGCCCAGCAACCCGACCTACCGCAAGGTCAACCCGGCCGACTCTCCCATCATGATCCTGGCGCTCACGTCGGACCTGCTCACACGCGGGCAGATGTACGACGCGGCATCTACCGTGCTGGCGCAAAAGCTCTCGCAGGTCGAGGGCGTGGGCCAGGCCACGGTGAGCGGGGGCGCGCTGCCCGCCGTGCGCGTGGAGCTGGACCCGGTGCGGCTCGCGTCCAACGGCATCTCGCTGGAACAGGTGCGCAGTGCCATCGTCAGCACCAACGCCAACCGCCCGCTGGGCGCGGTGGAGCGGGAAGACCACTACTGGCAGGTGGCCACCAACGACCAGGCCCGTGTGGCGGCCGACTACGCGCCCCTGGTGCTGCGCTGGAAGAACGGCCAGGCCGTGCGGCTGCAGGACGTGGCCGAGGTGGTGGACTCGGTGCAGGATGTACGCAACTTTGGCGTGGCCAATGGCAAACCGGCGGTGCTGCTGCAGGTGTACAAGCAGCCTGGCGCCAACATCCTCGAAGCCGTGGAGCGCGTGCGTTCGCTGCTGCCCGCGCTGCAGGCCTCCATCCCGGCGGCCATCGACATCGAGGTGGTGTCCGACCGTACGCCCACGCTGCGCGCCTCCGTCAAGGAGGTGGAGCGCGCGCTGCTGATCGCCGTGGCGCTGGTGGTGCTGGTGGTGTTCCTGTTCTTGCGCAACGGGCGTGCCACGCTCATCCCCAGCGTGGCGGTGCCGGTGTCGCTGGCAGGCACGTTTGGCGTGATGTACCTGGCGGGCTACACGCTCGACAACCTCTCGCTGATGGCGCTCACGGTGGCCACGGGCTTTGTGGTGGACGACGCGATCGTGGTGCTGGAGAACATCATGCGCCATATGGAGCGGGGCAAGACCGCGCTGCGGGCGTCGCTGGACGGCGCGCGCGAGATCGGCTTCACCGTGGTGTCCATGAGCATTTCGCTGATTGCGGTGTTTGTTCCCATCTTGTTCATGGGTGGGATCGTGGGGCGGTTTTTCCGCGAGTTCGCCATCGTCATGTCCTCGGCCATCCTGGTGTCGATGGTGGTGTCGCTCACCACCACGCCCATGATGTGCGCCGCGCTGCTCAAGCCCCACAGTCCGGCAACGGCGCGGCGCAGGGGCTGGGCTGCGGCCTTCAGCCATCGGATCGGTCGCTGGGTGGATCGTATGCAGGTGCGGGGCATGCGCCTGTACCGCCGCAGCCTGGCCTGGTGCCTGCGCCATCAGCCGGTGGCCCTGCTGGCGCTGGTGTGTGTGGTGGGGCTCAACGTGTACCTCTACACCGCCATCGACAAGGGCTTCATGCCCGAGCAGGACACCGGGCGCATCTCGGGCTTCATCCGGGCCGACCAGGCCACGTCCTACCAGGCCATGGAGCAGCGGCTGCAGCGTTTCCTGTCCATCGTGCAGGCCGACCCGGCCGTGGAGCATGTGACCGGCTTCACGGGGGGCTGGCAGCGCAATGCGGCGCAAATGTTCATGACCCTCAAGCGTGGGCCCGGGCAGGAGAGTTCGGAGGCCGTGATAACGCGGCTGCGCGAGCAACTCAAGAACGAGCCGGGCGCGCGCCTGTTCATGGTGCCGCAGCGCGACATCCGCATTGGCGGGCGCCAGAGTGGTGCCTCGTTCGACTACACCCTGCAGGCCGACGACATTGGCGACCTGCGCACCTGGGAGCCACGCATCCGCCAGGTGCTGAGCCAGCTGCCCGAGCTGGAGGACGTGAACAGCGACGTGCAGGACTTTGGTCTGCAGACCTCGCTGGTCATCGACCGCGATGCCGTGACCCGGATGGGCCTGACCATGGCGCAGATCGACGCCACACTCAACAACGCCTTCGGCCAGCGCCAGGTGGGCGTGATCTACAACCCGCTCAACCAGTACCGCGTGGTCATGGAGGCCGCGCCGCGCTACCTGCAGAACCCCGAGACGCTGCGCGGCTTCTTTTTCGTCAACAGCCAGGGGCAGCAGATTCCGCTCACAGCGTTTGCGCGCATCACCACCACCAACACACCGCTGTCGGTCAATCACGACCGGGGCACACCCGCCAGCAGCATCAGCTTCAGCCTGGCGCCGGGGGTGTCGCTGTCGCAGGCCACCGAGGCGGTGAACAACGCGGTGGCCGAGCTGGGCGTGCCGGTGTCGGTGCGTGGCTCGTTCAGCGGCACGGCGGGGGCGTTCCAGGACGCGCTGGCGGGTCAGCCGTTGCTGATCCTGGCAGCCATCATCACCATCTACCTAGTGCTGGGCATGTTGTACGAGAGCCTGGTGCACCCCATCACCATTCTGTCCACGCTGCCGTCTGCAGGCGTGGGCGCGTTGCTGGCGCTCATGCTGTTCAAGACCGAGTTCTCGCTCATCGCACTCATTGGCGTGATCCTGCTGATCGGCATCGTGAAGAAGAACGCGATCATGATGATTGACTTTGCCCTCACGCGGCAACGCCAGCAGGGCGAGCCGGGCCGGGTGCCTGTCACGGCGGCGCAGGCCATCTACCGCGCGTGCAATCTGCGATTGCGCCCCATCCTGATGACCACCGTGGCCGCCATCTTTGGGGCCTTGCCGCTGGCCCTGGGGCGGGGCGACGGTGCCGAGCTGCGGCAGCCGCTGGGCATTGCGATTGTGGGTGGCCTGCTGGTAAGCCAGTGGCTCACGCTCTACACCACGCCGGTGGTGTATGTGGCGCTCGACCGGCTGCGTGCGCGCGTGCTGCGCGCGGTGGGGCGGCGCCGCAAGCCAGCGGGCGCCGCGCCTGCGGCCCCGGTGGTATTGCAAGGAAATGACGGATGACCTCTTTCACTTTTTCACGTCGGGTCGCCTGGCCTGCGCTGGTGGCCAGCGGCCTGTGGCTGGCGGGCTGCGCGCAGACGCCGCCGTACGAGCGGCCCACCATGGACATTCCGGCCGCCTACAAAGAGCAGGCCGCAGCCCAGGCCCAGGGCATCTGGAAGCCTGCGCAGCCACAGGCCTCCACCGCCTTGCCCGAGACCTGGTGGACCGTGTACGGCGACGCTGTGCTGGACCGCCTGCAGCAGCAGGCCGAGGCCAACAGCCCCACCCTGGCGCAGAGCGCTGCCCGCCTGCGTGCGGCCCAGGCGGCTGTGACCAGCAGTGGCGCTGCGGCCTTGCCCACCGTGGGGGCCAATGCCAGCAGCAGCCGCGCGCGCAGCGGCACGCAGCTGAACAATCAGGCGGATGGCAGCAGCACCGCGCGCATCAGCACCAGCCATTCGCTGGGCCTGTCTGCCAGCTGGGAGCTGGACCTGTGGGGCCGCATCTCTGCCGGGGTGAGTGCGGCGCAGGCCAGCGCCCAGGCCAGCGCCGACGACCTGGCTGCCGCCCGCCTGTCGTTGCAGGCCACCGTGACACAGACCTATTTTTCTTTGTGTGCCGCGGAGGCACAGGCCGCGCTGCTGGCCGAAACCCTGAAGGCCTACGACCGCAGCTGGGAGCTGACGCGCAACCGCCAGGCGGCCGGTGTGGCCTCCAGCGCCGATGTGGCGCAGGCGGAGGCACAGTACAAATCCACCCAGGTGCAGCTGCTGGAGGCGCAAACCACGCGCAGCCAGCTGGAGCACGCGCTGGCCGCGCTGCTGGGGCAGGCGCCTGCCGCCTTCGCGCTGGAGGCCACGGCCACATTGCCGGCACCTGCGACCGTACCACAAGCCCTGCCGTCCGACCTGCTGCAGCGCCGTCCCGACATTGCTGCCGCAGAACGCCGCATGGCCGCTGCCAACGCGCAGATCGGCGTGGCCCGTGCGGCGTATTTCCCCACGCTCACGCTGTCGGCAGCGGGCGGATACCGGGGGGCGCCGCTGGCCGACCTCTTCAGCGCGCCCAACCTGTTCTGGTCGTTGGGGCCTGCGCTGGCGGCGTCCATTTTTGACGGAGGCGCGCGCAGTGCCGCCGTAGAGACGGCACGCGCCAACCACGCGCAGGTCACGGCCGCCTACCGTCAGACGGTGCTGACCGCGCTGCAGGAGGTGGAGGACAACCTCACGGTCGCCGCCGCGCTGGCGCAGGAGGAACAATTGCAGCGCGAGGCCACCGCCGCTGCGCAGCGTGCGCTGGACGTGGTGGAGAACCAGTACCGTGCGGGCACCGTGGGCTACCTGAATGTGCTGGCGGCCCAGACCACCGTGCTGTCGTCACAGCGCAGCCTGATCGACGTGAAGAGCCGCCGCCTGACGGCAGTGAATGCGCTGCTGAAGAATGTGGCTGGGCGCTGGGAGGCGCTGCCGCCCGCTTGAACTGAGGGCGCAGCTACATCGCCTTGAACAGGTGCGCGTAGAGGCGGCTCACCGGCAGCCGCTCGGGCCGCCCGCGCAGGCTGATGTGCTGCTTGCCCGCCTCGTCGCGCGTGACGGTGGCAATGGCCGTGGCGCGCACCAGGGTGCTGCGGTGCACCTGCCAGAACTCCTGCGGGTCGAGCTGCTCGATCAGCTCCTTGAGCGCGGTGCGGATCAGGTATTCACGCTCAGCCGTGAGCACGCGCACATATTTGTCGGCCGCCTCGAAGTACACCACCTCCGCCACCGGCACCATGTGGATCTGCGTGCCGTGGCTGGCCTGAATCACGCTCAGCCGTGTTGCGGCAGAAGCAGGCGCGGCGGCGGGCGCGATGCCCAGGCCGGGTGCGCCGAGCAACGCGCGCAGCTGGGCCATGGTGGCTTCGAGTTCGGGTGAATGCGATGCTGCCGAAGGTGCAGCTGGGGGTGCAGCGGCTGTAGATGAACTGGCAGGTGTGCGCTGGGCCAGCAGGCCCTGCACCTTGGCCACGGTGCGGGCCAGCCGGTCGGCCTGGATGGGTTTGAGCAAGTAGTCCACCGCCTGCGCTTCAAACGCCTGCACGGCGTACTGGTCGTAGGCCGTGGCAAACACCAGCGCCGGAAAGGGCAGGTCATCCGGCCAGGCGTCGGCCAGTTCGGCGGCGGCCTCGATGCCACTCTGGCCGGGCATGCGGATGTCGAAGAACAGCACGTCGGGCCGCATGGCCAGCGCCTGCCGCACCGCCGAGCGACCGTCGCCCACCAGGGCCACCACTTGCAGCTCTGGCCATGCGCGGGCCAGGTCCTGCTGCAGGGCCGCGGCCAGCAGCGGTTCGTCTTCGGCAATCAGGGCATGCGGGGCTCGCTCTGTCATGGTGCAGTGGCAGATTTCAAAGGAAATGTGACGGTAGCGCTGGTGCCATTTGGCTCTGTTGCTATCAATTCAAGAGCGCCTGCAGCACCGTGCAGTGTGGCCAGACGCTCGCGCACCTGGGCCAGTCCAAAGCTCTGGCCGGGGCCTGAGACGGGCAGGGTGGCGGGCAGGCCCGCCCCGGTGTCTTGTACCTCGATGACCAGCAGCGGACCCTGGGGGCTGGGCCGGGTGGTTGCACGCACGGTGATGTGGCCGCCTTCCACCTGGGGCTCCAGCCCGTGGCGGATGGCGTTCTCCACCAGGGGCTGCAGCAGCAACGGCGGCACAGGCACATCCCGCAGCGCATCGGGCAGGTCCAGCGTATAGGCCATGCGAGGGCCCATGCGCACAGCCATCAGCTCCAGATAGTCGCGCAGGCGTTCAAACTCCAGGGCCAGCGGGTGCTGGGTGCTGCGCGATGCGCTCAGCGTTGCGCGGAGGTAGGCAATGATCCGGTCCAGCATGTCCTGCGCCCGGACCGGGTCTGTGCCGATCAGAACGCGCAGGTTGGCCAGGGTGTTGAACAGCATGTGGGGCTCTAGCTGGGTCTCTAGCAGCTTGAGCTGGGCCTCACTGGCCTGGCTGCGCACCTCGTTCATCTTGGCATGCAGCCACGCGCTTTTGCCGTTGGTATAGAAGTAGTAGATGGCGGCGATGCCCGCCATCAGCGTGATACCGATGGAGATGCGCAACTGAGCGCGGCCCCGTTCGTCCCACGACGACACGCCGCACCACCAGTCGCCAACCAGTGTGCCGCCTACATAGCCGACGATGATGGCGACCAAGGGCAGCCCAATGCCTGCCATGCCGGCAGGCCAGCCGGTGTTTTCGCTCGACCGGAACAGGTGCCGTCCAAAGTCCACCAGCGCCCAGGTCAGCAGGCCTATGGCCAGCGAGTAGCGGGCCGGGATGTCGTAAGGCTTTTCGGGCTGGAATGCGAACTGGATGGCGGAAATGGCCAGGCAGAACGCAATGGTCTGCAGCATGCGTCGCAGCTTGTCGATCCAGTCGATGGTCATGGTGGTGTTGCGGAGGGGAAGGTGCTGTCAGAGGCCGCTGCGATCACGCTCGCGCTGCAGGCGCTCGCGCTCCTTTTGCACCAAACGCTCGCGCAGCCCGCTGCCCGTGCCCAGCACAAACACCGAGATGCCATGCAACGCCAGCCCCAGCCCCCAGCCCAGCAGGGGGTATACCGACCATGGCCGGTCACCAAAGCCGTAGCGCGACATCCCAAAAATCACCATATTGACGACCAAGTAGGCCAGCGCATGGGTGTACCAACCCAGTTTGGCGCCTGCGCGGCGGCGGGCGAGTTGGTCGAGGTCTTCGGGAGTCATATGCATAGCGCTTTCATTCTAGGCGGCGGCACGTTGTCGGCAGCGCTAGCGGTTGTAGGCTTCACCGGGTCGGCTTTACGGGCGCAGCGTTCAGCGGCTGCAGGTGCTTGGCAAAAAAGGCCACCGTGCTTGCGTCCACCTGCGGCAGCACGCTGCGGTCAAAGGCGGGCGGGTCGCCCAGAAGCTCACGGGTCAGGTCGTTCATGCGGTCCAGCGGCGGCATGGGCGACAACATGATGCCGTGGCTGCCGTCTGGCAGGTCGGCAATGTGGGTGCAGCGGTCCTGGCACGCGGCCAGCACGGCACTGCTGTGAAAGCGTGGGATCTGGTTCACGTCCTTGCCTGCGGTGATGAGCCCTAGCGCGATGCGTGGGGTGGCCAGACTGCCCATGTCGAAGTCGGCTGCAAACGGCACCACGGCCACCGTGGCCACCACGCGTGGGTCGGTGTGCGCGGAGAGCGCTTCGTCGCCAAAGCGGTGGCGGATGATGGCCAGCGCCAGGGTCTTCTTGATGCCGTCCAGCCAATTGCCGCGCAGGCGCGTGGTGAAGCCCACACAGGACGAAAAGTCCTCCTCCAAGTGTGCTTCGCAGTGCTGCCTGAAGCGGGCGGGAGACCATTTCCCCCCGGCAAACACCAGGGCGGTATGGCCCCCGGCCGACCCTCCGAAAACGCCCACCTTGTCCAGCGCCAGCAGCGGCGCCAGGCGCGCATCCTGCGCCACGGCATCCACTGCGCGGGAGACCTCGGCGGGGCGGCGCTTCCAGCTCTCGGGGCCCGGGGTGGAGTGGTCTTTGTAGTTGTCGCCCGCGTGCTCTGGCAAGGCCACCACAAACCCGGCTTGGACCAGTGCGCGGGCCAGGTCGGCGTGCACCCAGGGGCTGCCGCCCGAGCCGTGCGACACCACCACCAGCCGGCCGTTGCCAGGCACGGGAGTGCCCTGCAAGGCCAGCTGCAGCGCAAAGGGGCCGCGCTGCACGGGCTGGTCGGTCTCTTGTGCGGGGTAGAACACCGTGACGGGGCCGTCGCCCTGCTGCCCGGGCAACTCTGCGAGACCCACGCCCGCATGGGCAGGGTTGGCCGTGATGACCGCGGCGGCCAGCAAGGCCAGGCACCAGGCCATCCAGGTTTTGGTCATGGCCGTGTTTTTGTAGCTAGAGGTCATCGTCAGCCGATCAGCGAGGGGTTTGCGCAGCAGCAAGGCGGTCACGTTCTGCCTGCACCATGCGCTCGTGCAGGTCGCTGCCGCCTGCCAGAAAGAACACCACCACGCCATGGATGGCCAGGCCAATGCCCCAACCCAGGGCGGGGAACACCGCCCAGTGCCGCCCGCTGCCCACCGACAGTGCGACCAGCAGCAGGTTGACGAGCAGGTACACGCTGGCATGGATGTACCAGCCCATTTTGGCCCCGGCACGGCGGCGTGCCAGACGTTCGAGGGGATCGGTAGTGAAGGTTTGGTTGCGCATGGGGGCTCCTGTGCTGAGGGATCGTTGTGGGGGCTCAGGCGGTGGCGGGTGATGTGGCCAAGGGGGCGCTGCGTTGCACCAGCTTCCACAGCCGCAGCGCGCGGGCCGCAAACAGACCGTTGAACACGCCATACAGCGCAGCGATCTGCAGTGCAAAGCCGCTGTCGCGTGCCAGGGCGGGCTGCAGGGCCAGCTCCACACCCACGAGGTATTTGGTGAGGAAGATGCCCAGGATCAGGGCCAGTGGCATGGCGCTGCCCGGAATGTAGAAGCAGCGCGATTGGCCCTCGTACAGCGTGCCCTGGGGCGCAACGGGTTGCAGCCACAGCGCCACGCTGGCGATGAGCACGGCAGTCACCAGCCAGGCGCCCACCGGCAGCAGGGCCTGGCCGGCGCCCCCAAAGGCCGAGGCGATGCCGAACACCGACAGGCCGGTCATCGCCACCGGCATGGCCATGGCCCGCACGAGGCCCACACTGCGGGCCAGCAGCTGGCTGCCGCCCAGCCACAGCAGTCCGGCCAGCAAGGCCCAGACCCAGTAGGGCGTGTTTTCGATGATGCGACCCAGCATCTGGGGTTGTTGGACAAGGAGGTTGAGCAGCATGGTGGTTCGTCCTGTGAACAATGAAGAGGGTGGTGTGGTGGTGGGCGTTCAGACCAGTCCGAGTGCGGACCAGACCGTGTGGCCGAGTAAGCGCCCTGGCAGCAATGTGAAGACCCCGGCCACCACGCAGGCGCCGATGTAGGTCCGTTGCATCATCTTGCGGTGGCCCACGATGTTGCGGCGGGCCAGGTAGACGAAGGCCATCGCAAGCATTCCCAGCGTCACCGGGACCAGCAGGTGAATCAGCCCAAAGCTGCCCCAACGCGGGCCGCCGCCGCCAGTGATGAAGATGGCCGACACGGCGGTGGCCACCATCAGCGTGACCCAGGCATACCCGGCTGCACGGTGCAGGCGGGGGCGCTGGGTGGCGCCTTGGCGCGCCCACAGTGCGATGGGACCGATGGCGACAGCGGCCAGTGCGGCGGCAAGGTGGATGGCGATGACGGGGGTGATTTGCATGGCGGGGCTCCTGGCGGGTTCGATGGAGCGAACTGTGCCGATGCGCCCCGGGGTCTGCCAGGGCCGTGCGATGAAATACGGAAAACCAGGAGTGAAATGCATCCACGCGGAGCGAGTTGCAGGCGGTTTTGGCCGCTGAGGACCGTGCGGTGAGGCCAGGAAGCGGGCGCATAGCCCGGGTCCGCGAGCCCTCGGCGGATAATCCCGCACCTATTTGCAAGGAGTGCGCGTGGACGTTGTATTGCTGGTCAAGGCCGCCATCATGGGGGTCGTCGAGGGGTTGACGGAGTTTTTGCCCATCTCTTCCACCGGGCACCTGATCCTGGCCGGATCGTTGCTGGGGTTTGACGATGCCAAGGCCAAGGTGTTTGACATCGCCATCCAGACGGGCGCCATCTTTGCGGTGATCCTGGTGTACTGGGTCAAGATCCGTTCCACCCTGGTGGCTTTGCCCACCGAGCGCCAGGCGCAGCGGTTTGCGCTCAACGTGTTCATCGCCTTTGTACCGGCAGTGGTGCTGGGGCTGCTGTTTGGCAAGGCCATCAAGGCGCACCTGTTCACGCCGGTGGTGGTGGCCAGCACCTTCATCATTGGCGGCTTCATCATTCTGTGGGCTGAGCGGCGCCCACCGTCGGCCACCCGCATCCACAGCGTGGACGCGATGACGCCGCTGGACGCCATCAAGGTCGGTCTGGTGCAGTGCCTGGCCATGATTCCTGGCACCAGCCGCAGCGGCGCGACCATCATCGGCGGCATGCTGCTGGGCCTGTCGCGCCAGGCGGCCACGGATTTTTCGTTCTTTCTGGCCATCCCCACACTGATTGGAGCCGGGGTGTACAGCCTGTACAAGGAGCGCGCGCTGCTGTCTGCGGCCGACATTCCGCTGTTCGCCACCGGGCTGGTGTTCTCGTTCCTCAGCGCCTGGCTGTGTGTGCGCTGGTTGTTGCGCTACATCAGCAGCCACAGCTTTGTGCCGTTTGCCTATTACCGCATCGTGTTCGGCGTCATCGTTTTGGTGACAGCGTGGACGGGCTGGGTGCAGTGGGCCGACTGATAATCGGGCCATGCGTTTCACTACCGGTCGGGTCTCCTCTTCCTTGATCTCCTTGCGGGCGCTGGCGCTCGCCGGCTTAACGGTCAGCCCCTGGGTGGGCGCCCAGGGCTTGCCAGAGGCGGCCAGCACGGAAACCACTGTGTCCGACAAGGCAGAGAGCCAGCAGGCAGCAGCGCCCAGGCTCAACTACGCGATCGGCGCCATCGTGGGCAGCGGCCCCGACTATGCCGGCGGTGATGGCCGCAAGAACAGCCTGCGGCCCGCCTGGGCCATCGAGTACGGCCGGTTTCGCCTGAGCACCTCGCGCGGCAGCGCCTTCATGGGCCACGGCCTGGGGCCCCGCGAATCGGGGGCCAGCGCCACGCTGGCGCAGAGCGACCGCTTCAGCCTGAGCGCAGCCCTGCGCATTGACAAGGGCCGCGACGGGTCGGACGCACCCATCCTGGTGGGATTGCCGTCGGTGCGGTCCACCCTGCGGGCACGGATCAGTGCGGGCTATGCCATCACCGACCGCTGGGCTGTGGGTGCCGGGGTGTCCCAGGACATCCTGGGCCGCGACGGCGGAGCGCAATGGTCCACCAGCATTGGCTACACCTGGCCCGTGACGGAACAGACCAAGGTCAGCTTCGGGGCGGGCGCAAGTTTTGGCGACCGCACCTACCTGCGTGGTCATTTTGGGGTTCCAGCAGGTGGCAGCAGCCCTTTGCCTGCGTTCGAGCCGCGTGGCGGGCTGTACAGCGTCGATGCCGGGGTGGAGGTCATGACGGCGCTCAACCGGCATTGGGTGGTGCTGGGTGCGGCCCGGGTGTCCCAGTTGCAGGGTGATGCGCGTCGCAGCCCTCTGACCATGCAGCCGGTGGGCTATTCGGTATCAGTGGGGCTGGCCTACCGGTGCTGCCGCTAGGCACATCGCCTGCGGCAAGGGTGGACCGGGAGCGAGGGCGCCTGACGAAAGTGCTAAGCTGACGTTCACAGACAGTTACGCCCAGGCGGCCGCACCTTGTGCAATCACCCTTTCCCGGTGTGTGACGCCGCCTCTTTGCTGATCCTCTCCCCCACTGGGGTATTGCCGCATGACGCCAGAAGCGCCTGAGTTGTCCACGCACCCGGAGACCGCCCGCAAGGAGGCGTGGTCCAAGGCGGGCCTGCTGGATGTCATCACCCGCAGCGCGGGCGCCACCATGGCCGTGATCGACCGCAGCCTGTCGATGATCTATGTGAACGACGAATACGCGCGCTGGTTTGGCACCGTGCCGGAGGAACTGGTCGGCAAGACGCTGGTGGAGGTCTATGGCGAGCAGGATTGCGCCCGTTTCATGCCCTTTGTGGACCGCGTACTCAGCGGCGAGCGGGTGCAGTACCAGCGCATGCTGCGAACGCCCTATGGCTTTGACGAGTGGCGCACCATCTGCCTGACGCCCTGGC
Organism: Acidovorax sp. GW835-FHT14G06; assembly: GCF_058793595.1. Classification (NCBI taxonomy): domain Bacteria; kingdom Pseudomonadati; phylum Pseudomonadota; class Betaproteobacteria; order Burkholderiales; family Comamonadaceae; genus Acidovorax; species Acidovorax sp. GW835-FHT14G06. The sequence goes on along the minus strand of NZ_JBXAGA010000013.1, from coordinate 21,692 downwards.
ACAACCCGCAAGGCGCGATCGACGGTTTCATCACCACGGCGCTGGACGTGCACGAGCTGCAGGTCACCATGAATGCACTGCGCGCTGCCAACCAGCGCCTGTCGTCCCACATGGAGAACAGCCCCCTGGCCGTGGTGGAGATGGATCACCAGCTGCAGCTGCTGCATTGCTCGCAGCGTGCGGTGCAACTGCTGGGCTGGCTGCATGTGGCGGGGCTGGAGGGGCGGCTGCTGACGGACCTGCTGGCCCCCGCATCGATGGACGACAGCCTGCAGCAGGCGCTGCAGCGGCTGCAGTCCGGCCAGGAGTCCCAGAACCGGGCCGAAACCTGTTTTGTGCGCAGCGATGGCACCGAGGTGCACTGCGAGTGGTTCAACTCTGCCCTGACCGACGCCGACGGCCAGGTGACCTCCATCATGGCGCTGGTTCAGGATGTTTCCGCCAAGATCCAGATCGCGCGGCAGCAGCACTACCTGGCCAACCACGACTCACTGACCGGGCTGCTCAACCGGGCCGCGTTCCAGGGGCGGCTGGAGCAGTCGCTGCTGCGTGCGCGGCACACCGAGGGGTCGGTGGCGCTGTTGTTCATTGACCTGGACGGTTTCAAGCACGTGAATGACGCCGAGGGCCACCGCGCGGGCGACGAGGTGCTGCGCATCGTGGCCCAGCGCATCGCCAGCACGGTGCGCGCGGGCGACACCATGGCGCGGCTGGGCGGTGATGAGTTTCTGGTGATGCTGGACCACGAGGTGACCCGCGAAGTGACCGACACCATCGGCCACCGCATCATCGACGCCCTGCAGCAGGGCATGACGGTGGACGGGCGCGAGCTGCGCATTGGCGCCAGCATTGGTGTGGCGGTGTACCCACCGCTGGAGGGAGACATCGACGCTCTGATGAACCGTGCCGACCAGGCCATGTACGCTGCCAAACGGGCGGGTAAGGGCCGTCTGCATTACGCGTTGACGGCCTGAGCCCTTTTCCTCCCTCTGCGCCCCCGCAGAGCAGGGGCACGGCATCACGGCAGCCGGATGCTTTGCTGGAAGTGGAAGAAGTTGCCGGGGTCGTAGGCCGCCTTGATCCGCTGAAGCTGCGGGTAGGCCGGGCCCCAGTAGGCGGAGGCAAAGTCGGCCAGCCGCGCATCCGGGTAGTTCTGGTACACGTGGCCGTTCAGGAAGGGTCGCACGAGCTGCATGAAGCCGTCGAGCCAGGCTTCCATCTGGGCGCGCTCCGCCGGGTTGCGCCAGAACACATCCACCACCAGGTCTGCATCCACGTTGCGGTGGACAAAGGCGCTGTCGGCCACCGGGTAGCGGTTGATGGCGCCGCCGTAGGGTTCCAGATAGGCCAGTGACCAGGGGTTGGGCGAGGTTTTGAAGTAATCGATGATGCGTTGCCAGTCGGCGGGTGACAGCCGGGTATTGATGTACCCGCTGGCCTTGGTTTCGGCAATGCCGTCGGGCAGGTTGTCGGGCAGGGTGTAGGGGTGATCCTCCAGCCACACGTTCATGTCGGGGTAGGTGCCAGTTTTGTCCACCAGCAGCTGCGCGCTCGGAATAGCCATCAGCGGCGCGATGGCCGCCAGCCCGTCCTCTCGGGTGCCGCAGAACATGCCCTGCACCATGTACACCGGCACGCCGTTCTGGAACCCGAGGTTCATCATGTAGCCCAAGGCGTCGGGCGCACCGGTCTTCATGTAGCCAGCCTGCATCAGCGTGAGCACCTGGGCCGCGTGGGTGGCGTCCCAGCTGATGGCCCAGGCCCAGACCTGGTCCAGCCGCTGCATGCGGTACGTCACCTGCAGCACCACGCCAAAGTTGCCACCCGTGCCGCCGCGAAGGGCCCAGTACAGGTCGGGGTGCTCCTGCGCGCTGGCCGTGACGATGGTGCCGCTGGCCAGCGCCACACGGAAGGATTCGACCAGGTCGCTCTGGATGCCGAACGCGCGCGAGGTGTAGCCGTATCCACCGCCCTGCACAAAACCACCCACGCACACGCTGCCGCAGGCGCCCGTGGGCACGTGCCAGCCGGTGTGGTTCATGGCGCCATTGAAGTGGTCGAAGTCGGTGCCCGGCAGCACATGTACGCGCTCGCGTGCAGGGTCCAGCACCACGCCTTGCAGGTCGCTCAGGTCCACCACCATGCCGCTGTTGACCGAGTAGCCAGCGGTGCTGTGGCCACCACAACGCACGGCCACCCACACGCCATAGGTGCGGGCCACGGCCAGGCACTCCAGGACATCGTTTTTGCAGGCGCAAAAGACGATGATTTCCGGGTACGACTGGAAAGCCGGGTTCGATTCCTGCCGCGCCGTGTTGTAGTCGGGGCTGGAGGGCAGCACGATGCGCCCCACCAGCCGTGCTTCCAGGGCGGCAACGGCCTCCCAGGTGAGCACCGGCCCGCTGGCCTGTGCTGCGCCCAGGGCCGACTGCCCTGCCGCCAACGATAAAAAGTGTGCGACGCGAGCGTCTTTGGCAAGGCGGGCGGGACTTTTGCGATGGGCCATGGCGAGTGATCCTTCAGGAAGTTGCGAAGCCCCGGGTGTACCGGAGCTGTCGCGCTTTGACCAGAGGGAAATGGCAGAAATGGCTGGCGTGTGTTTGAGCCCGCTTCTGCGCCATGCCCTAGGCTGAAGACAGCGCGAGGTCGCCCGTGTTGCGCCGCAGGCAGAACTTGCCGCCCTGCTTGCCGCTGTACATGGCCGCGTCGGCCAGCTTGAGCAGGCCTATCGCGTCGGTGCTGTCGTGGGGTGCGATGGCATACCCAATGGTCAGTCCGATCTCCACCTGCACGTTGTTCAGCGAAAACGGCGAGCGGAACGCATCCAGCAGCTTGTGGCCCAGCTCTTGCGCCTGCTGCAGGCTGTGCAGCTGTCCAGCCATCACCACGAACTCATCGCCACCCAGGCGAGCCACCAGGTCACTTTGGCGCACATGGCCTTGCAGGCGCCGGGTCACGGCCACGAGCAGTTCATCGCCCACGTCGTGGCCATGTTGATCGTTGACGGGCTTGAACCCGTCGAGGTCCATCACGTACACCGCCAGCATTTTTTCTGCGCTGCAACGCGACAGGGCAGACGCGAGCGAGATGTTGAGCCCGCGCCGGTTGGGCAGGCCGGTGAGCGGATCGGTGTGGGCGAGCGAGCGCATCACGTCGCGCTCGCGGTTGGCGTCCAGCGCCTCCAGCCGCAGTGCCTTGGTGCGCAATCCCAGCACCCGCATGAAGAGCAGCATGTCCAGCGTGGCGCCAAACTGGAAGGAGTGCAAGGTCCAGAAGTTCACCGGCACCCAGCCCTGGATCACGCCAATGACCGTGGCGGTGGCCAAAAAATACAGTAGCCATGCAAGCAACAGGGTGGAGCCGACCGGGTCGCCCAGGCGCGCGCGGCGTACCGCCCCCGGAATGCCCATGAGCGCGGGCACCAGCCCCAGGATGCTGACGATCCCTGTCACTGCGCGGGTGCTAAGCAAGTCCAGTGCATACAGCGCGGCCAGCACCACGCACAGCACCGCACCGCCACGCATGCTGCGCAGCAGCCAGCTGCGGGGGCGGTCACCCGCCAAGGCCTGGCTGATGAAGAGAAAGGAGCCGCAGGTGGCAGTGAGCGCGGCCAGGCTGGCTGCATGCAACTCCACCCACGGCATGTCGCGCCACAGGTACTGCGTGCCCAGACCAAACAGGTGCAGCGAAAACAGCAGGCTCCCCGCAATCAGCAGCGCGTACTGGATGAACAGCACGTCGCGCAGGTTGAGCCATTGCGCCAGGCTGTAGATCAGCAGGCACAGCGCCAGCCCGGTCAGGATGCCTTGCAGCATCTGCTCGTTCAGGGCGTTGCTGTGCCAGGTCGTGGGCTTGTTCAGGGTGATGGGGAGCACCATTGCGCCCCGGGTCTCCACGCGCAGCAGCAGGTCGTAGGTGTGCCCGGGCAGCATGGTGAGCGGCAACGCATGGGTACGGCTGCGCAGAGGGCGCTGGGTGTAGGGCTGCAGGCTGCCCAGGGTGGCCTGCTGGGTCAGGTGGCCTTCCGAAGCCAGGTACACCTCGATGCGCTGCAGCACGGGGTAGTCGATGTCCAGCACCCACAGGCCGTTGGATGTGGTGGGTACGGCAAGCGGTATGCGTACCCACACAGGTTCAGTTCGCACGCCCAGGGTGCCGCTGGTGCCCGATGGTGGCTGAAAGCGCGCCAGCGCAGCCAAGGCATCGTCCAAGAGCAGGGTGCCCGACGGATCCGGCAGCACGGTCACTGAGGGCCAGGCGTTGATGGAGAGTTGGTCATCCCGCAGCTCCAGCGGCGCGGCACTGACGCGCGGCACCAGGGCGCCCAGCAGCAGGCATAGCACCGCCAGCATGCCGGCAGTGCGCCACCAGCAGCTTGCGAGAATTGGGCGGCGCATCAGGCCACAGAAGCGCGAAGGGATCATGAAGTCAGCGCCAGTTCGCCAGGGTTGCGACGGATACAGTGCTTGCCGCTTTCCTTGCCTGCATACATGGCCGCATCCGCGAGCCGGACCAGATGCTGAGCATCGTCGCTGTCCAGCGGTGCCAGCGCGTAGCCGATGGTCAGGCCGACCTGGATGGACAGGTGGCTCAGCCGAAACGGCTGTTCAAACGCATGCAGCAAGGCCTGCCCCAGTTCCTGGGCTTGTTCGGGCGTGGCAAGTTCGCGTGCCATGACGATGAATTCATCCCCGCCCAGACGGGCCACCAGGTCGGTGTGTTGTCGCACGTTGGCCTGCAGCCGGTGGCCCACGGCCACCAGCAGGTCGTCTCCCACATCATGGCCATAGGTGTCGTTGACCGGCTTGAATCCGTCCAGGTCCATCAGGTAGAGAGCCACCAGGCGTTGGGGGCTGGCCTGTGAGAGTGCCGATTGCAGGGCCATTTGCATACCTCGCCGGTTGCTGAGCCCGGTCAGCCAGTCGGTGTAGGCCAGCGAGCGCATGGTGTCTCGCTCGCGCAGAGCCTCGGAGGCAGCATGGCGCAAGGCGGCAGAGCGTTGTCCAAGCACGCGCAGGAAGAGCAGCATGTCAGCCGCAGCGCCGAGCTGGAAGGAGTGCAGCGTCCAGAAGTTGACCGGCAGCAGGCCTTGCACCAGACACACCATGGTCACAGCCGCCGTGAAGTATGCGACCCAGGCCGCCAGCAGCGTGGTGCTGACCGAGTCTCCCTGGCGTGCCCGTGCTATGGCAATGGGCAGGCTGATGAGCGAGGGCAGGGGCCCCAGGACACTGATGATGGCGGTGGTGGTCCGGGTGTTGATCAGGCCGAGCAGGAAGGCCGCGAGCAGCACCAGGCTCAGCACTGCGCCCGCCTTCATCCACCGCAGGAACCTGCTGTGCGGCGTGTGGCCCATCAGCGCGTGACCCATGAACAGGAAAGAGCCGGCAATGGCCAGAAGCCCCGCCGCCCCAGCTGCGTGGACTTCGATCCAGAGCCTGTCGCTCCAGAGGAACTGGGTACCAATGCCGAAGAACTGCAGCGAGAACCCGGCGCTGCCCACCACCAGCATGCAGTAGTAAATGAACAGCTTTTCACGCTGGCTGACCCACTGGGTGAAACTGTAGACCACCAGGCACAGAGCCAACCCGGCCAGCACTCCCTGGAACATCTGCTCGCGCAGCGACCGGTGCACCAGGTAGGGCGCCTTGCTCAGTGTGATGGGCAGGATCATCGCGCCCGAAGTTTGCACACGGATCAGCAGTTCATAGGGCGTGTCGGCCGCCAGGTCCAGCGTCATTGCCGGTGTACGGCCGCGCAGCGGGCGCTCGGAGTAAGGGCGCAGGTTGCCCAGCGCCGCGTGTTGCACCAACCGGCCTTGCGTGGTCAGGTAGATGTCAACTTCGTTGAGCACCGCAAAGTCAATGTTGACGATCCATTCGTTGCCCGAGACGACGCGCGACATCAGCGGCATGCGCAGCCAGATGGCCTCCTTGCGCACGCCCAGGCTACCGCCACGGCTGGGGGGCTCTGCAAACTCGGGCAGACGTGCCAGCGCGTCCTGCACGCCCCATTGCAGCGAAGGGTCGGCCAGCATGGTGGCCACAGACCAGACGTTGACCGGGCGGGCATCGGCTGGCAGCACGAGCGGGCTGGAGTCAGCGGCCCGCGCGGTGGGCAGGGCCAGCACCTGCCACAGTGCCAGTACCAGCAGCCACATCAGGGGGCGACAGGGTGTCGGCCGACCGGGGTGCAGGGCGTTGCGATGCATCGTCGTCATGCCAGTGCTGCCGTGGCAAGGATGCGCCGCACCGAGTGCTTGCCGCCTTGTTTGCCCGCGTACATCGCGGCGTCTGCATGCCGCAGCAGGCCCTGCGGGTCGTCACTGTCGAGGGGGGCCAGCGCGTACCCGATGGTCAGGCCCACCTGGATGCGCAGGTGGCTCAGCGTGAACGGGTGCTCAAAGGCCCGCAGGAGCGATCGGCCCAGGTCCTCGGCCTGCTCGGGCGTGGCCAGGTCGCGGGCCATGATGATGAATTCGTCACCGCCGAGCCGAGCGACCAGGTCGGTCTGGTGCCGCACATTGGCCAGCAGACGGTGGCCCACGGCCACCAGCAGGTCGTCGCCCACATCGTGGCCGTGTGCGTCATTGACGGGCTTGAACCCGTCGAGGTCTATGAGGTACACCGCGACCAGCCGCTGGGGCGAGCAGTGGGCCAGCGCGGCGTGCAGGGCGTGCTGCAGGCCGCGCCGGTTGCTCAGGCCTGTAAGCGGATCGGTGTTGGCCAGTGACTGCATCAGGTCGCGCTCACGCATGGCCTCCTGGGCCTGGGCCTGGGCGGCCCGGGCGCGCAGGCCCATCACGCGAAAGAACAGCAGCATGTCTGACGTGGCGCCAAGCTGGAACGAGTGCAGCGTCCAGAAGTTGGCAGGAACCCAGCCCTGCACCAGGCACACCATCATTCCGGCGGCCACGCCAAAGGCGATCCAGGCCACCAGCAGGGTGGCGCCAATGGGGTCCTTCTGCCGTACCCGCGCCACGGCGGCAGGCAGGCTGATGAGCGAGGGAAGGGCCCCCGCCAGGCTCATGAACGCAATGGCGATGGGCACACTCAACCAGCCCAGCACCAAGGCTATGCAGACCGCCGCCGTGATGCCTGCGCCCACACGCATGGTGCGTGCGTACCAGCTGCCAGGGGTGTCACCGGCCAGCGTATGGCCCAGGAACAGGAATGAGCCTGCCAGTGCCGTGAGCCCTGCTGCCGGACCCGAATACCGGTCCATCCACGGGTTGTCGGGCCACAGATACTGCGGACCGACGCCAAAGAACTGCAGCGAAAAGCCCGCGCTGCCTAGCACCACCAGCGCGTAAAAGCCGAACATGCGATCACGCTGCGTGACCCACTGGATCAGGCTGTATGCGAACAGGCAGAAGGCCAGCCCGTTGAGCAGGCCCTGCAGCATCTGCTCGGCCAGGGCCTGGCGCAGGTGAACAGGCAGTTCGCTGACCGTGATGGGCAGAATCAGCGGGCCGGTGGCCTGAACCCGTATCAGCAGGTCGTAACGTTGCCCAGGCTGCAGGTCGAAGGCCATCGCAGGCGTGCGGCCAGCCAGCTGCGCTGGATCGGACTGGCGTGCGCGGGCCTGCTGCAACACCTTGCCACCCTGGGCCAGATACAAGTCGGCCCTCAGTGAGCTGTAGCCAATGTTGACCACCCACGGGGTGCGCGGCGTCTCTGGCGCAACCAAGGGGATATGCAGCCACATGGCCGCCTTGTGCACACCCAGTGAATTGCTGCTCCGTGCTGGTGCCTTGAACTCGTCCAGGCGGTCCAGCATGTCCTGCACCGAGAGCTGGTACGTAGGGTCGGCCTTGAGGGTGATGGCCTCCCAGGCATTCACTTGCGGCCTGTCGTGCGTGAGCACCAAGGGTTCGCCCGCCTGCGCGCTCCGGGGCAAGGCTGCAGCTATGAGTACCAGCAGACACAGCACCAACGTTGCCACGCCGCAACGCCCGCGCCACAGGCGGGTCAGCATCGGGAGGTTGCGCGGCAGCGATTGCATCGGCGTGGCGGCTACGGCGATGTGGTTTGCTGCGCCTGGCCCGTCTTGCCCGCCGACGCGGGCTTTGCCTTGCCGGCCAGGTCCCGGCTCCAGCTGCCGGTAGTGGTCAGCCGGTCCTCGATGCGGTTAAGCCAGCGGGGGGCATGGGGGTCGTTGCTCCAGCTGTGCACCACGGTGTCCACCTGGTTGAGCAGTTCGGTGGGCAGTTGCAGTGGGCGTGTCTGGCTCATCAGTACCCGGCTCATGAAGTGGTAGCCCAGCGCCCGCGTGAGCATGCGCACGATCGAAAAACGCGGCAGCAGCAGACCTACCACGGCATCGAGGGCACGCGCCAGCAGCAGAACGCACCAGAACAACAGGGCCGACAGCCAGGGCACCGGGTGGTTCAGCCCCAGGTCCTCAGCAGTTGCGGGACCGCACAGGTAGCGGGTCATGAGTTGCGGGAAGGGCTTGACGATGCGCCAGGGCAGCGCGTTGGCCATGGTCTGCATCAGAGCCTGCCCCAGCGCCGGGCGCGGATCGGGCGTCACCGGCTCGGCGCGGCCACGGGCCTGCATCAGCGCCATCAGTGCGTCGCCCTGCGCCATCGTTTCCACCATCAGGGAGTGGTCGATGCCAAGAACGTGGCCCACCACGTTCCAGGCGTGCAGGTAGGCTTCTTCGTCGCCGGGTGGCAACCCGAGGCCGAGCCGGCGCATGCTGCGCAGGAACACGTAGCCGAAGGTCAGCAGTGTGTAGGCCAGCTCCTCCTGATTGCAGGGCAGGCCTTTGGCGGCCAGGTTCCAGCCGCGCGCGTACAGGGTCTGGTACATCACGGACCGGCCGCCACCAGCGGGTGCGGCGCGCGGCACCACCAGTCCGTCTCCTCCCGCCTGCCATTGCGCCATGGCATGTTGGGGGCTGCCGTGCAGGATGAGGTTGCGCACCGTGGCGTGGATCAACCGCACCTTGAGCACTTGCGCCACCCCCGCGCCTGTTGTGCTGAGGCCGCCGTGGAGCATCACCGGGAAGATCATGGCCGCTGTGGAACGGATGCGGTATTCGGTGTTCTGTTCCAGCTGGCCGGTCGTGTGCAACACGCTCGACAGGTCCGGGACCACGTAACACTCGGGCAGGCTGGCACAGAACAGCAGGATGCAAGACAGCGCCCCGTGGTCCATGAAAAGTTTTTCGGCACGCTCGATCTTGCGGGTATCGGCCCAGGACGGCAGCACCCGGGCGGTCTGCACGTAGTCGTTGAGCGCCTTTGCCATCACGGCGGTCACATAGCCTCGGGCGGCCTGGGGGCCATCTCCCACTTGCACCGGGCCTTCAGTCGCCTGCCAGGTGGCCAGCGTGGCGTTGTCGGTCCACTGGCTGAACAGTAGGTTCACCGTGTTGATGTGCGCCCATTGCGGAGCGTCGGTGGCCACGTCTCCTGCGGGCCAGGTCCCGAGGATCTTGGCAATCGCAGCGTCAGCCAGAGGGTCGGCGTGGTGCTGCATGGGCGCCAGATCGGCAGCTGGCAGCAGGGGGCTGTGGGGCTTGCTGGTCATGCCGTGACATTACCCGGAGCGCGCCAGCGTTGGAAGCCCGCCAGTGCGCAAAGCAGCGGGATGCCCATGGCGAATGCAGCGATGGTCCGGATTTCCACCGGGCTACCCAGAATCATCTGGAACACCATGCCGGCAGCGTAGATGGTCAGCGGCACCATGGCGTGGCGCCGCAGGAAGGGGCTGGCGGACTGCAGGGGTAGCTGGCGCACCGACATGCGAAAGCTGAAGATGATCACAAAAGCCACAAACACCCAGCCGAAAAAGCCCTGCACGGTCTCGCCAAACCAAGCGCCATCGGTCTTGGCCATGATCCACGCCTTGAGGGTGTACACAAAGTAGGGGTCTGCGCCCAGGTCGAACGCGGTCACGATCATGGCTGCCAGAAATGACAGCATGGCGGCATTGCCCAGGCCGGGCGCACCGTCCACCGCCGATTGCCAGACGATAAGGTTGCTGATCACATAGCCCGCATACGTCAGTGCAAACCACATCATCGGGATGACCAGTGGCACGTCCAGCAGGCGGGGGCCCAGTACATCGGTGTAGGTGTAGTGCCCAAAGAACCAGCCCCGGCTGGAGCCCATCTGTTCGGCAAACCAGCCCAAGCTGACCGCGATCAAGACAAACTGCAGGGCAGCGCGGGTGCCCAGCAGATGCGCTGCACTGGCCCAGCAGCAGGCAAACATCAGTGCCGAGGCGATGACGATGGCGATGGTTGTGTCATTGTGGGTGCGCACCGCTGTCGCGATGACAAAGGCGGCCAGCAAGGCAAAGCTGAGCGCGGGTAGGCGCCCGGCCGTCGGGGTCTGTGCAGACATGTCGGGTGTATCACGCTGTAACAATTTCGCCAGTGTAGGGGATTGGCGAACGGCATGTGTCCCCTGTTTCCCCTGATCCGGGGGCTGTGTGGGGCGTTTTTTTGTGCCCAGCGGTCCGAATTTGGTGGCTTGGCGGAACGTGGCGACCCTGCGCAGGGGCCGTCCACAACGTCTCAGCGCTGCTGGGGCGTGAGCGCGGCCAGGTTGAGCAGCGCAGCCTCGATGGCTGCTGCAGTGGCCACGGGCTGCTCCATGGGAAACAGGTGGCTGCCGTCCAGCATCATGGTGCGGCCCTCGGTGACACGCAGGGTCATGGCCATGCCGACCTGCTTCATTTCTTCGGAATCGCGCCCGCCGATGAAGGCGGCCGGACACTGCAGCGGGTGCTTGCTCAGCAGGCGGCCCAGGTTGTGCGGCAGGGTGTTGTAGATGGCTGTTTCCACCGCGCGGTCAAAGCCCAGTACCCGTTTGCCATCGTGGTCTTGCAGGCCATGGTTGATGTAATCCTGCAACACCTCGGGGTGCCAGCGTGCAAAGGCCTTCTTCTTGCGAAAGTGCTCCAGCGCCTCTTCGTTGCTGGCCCAGCTGAACCGCCGCTGGCGGCTGACCCGGCCCGGCGATATCGAACCCACCACCTGGGTGCGCTTGGCCACGCTGACTACGTTGGCCTTCCAGCCGCCAATGAGGGGCGAGTCGATCAGCAGTACGCCGCGCACCAGTTCGGGGTGGCGGGCGGCGGCCATCACGCTCAAAAAGCCGCCCAGCGAATGCCCCACCAGAAACACCGGCTGGCCCAGGCGCTGCACCTGCGCCGTTGCAAAGTCGGCCAGCTGCTGCACCAGGTGTGGCCAGTTGCTGGTCACCGGGTACTGCGGGTCGTGGCCATAGCGTTCGACCGCGCTGATTTCAAAGCCCCGGGTCTTGAGGTGCTTGAACAGCACGCGGTAGGTGCTGGCCGGAAAGCTGTTGGCGTGCGAGAAAACGATGGGGAGCATGGAGGGCATGGCGGGGTGGCAGGGCCAGGATGCAGGCGCGCACGCGGCCGGGTGCCGTGGGGTGCGCTGGCCTTCAGGGCGTCAGATCAGCCGGTCGGTATGGTTGGTGATCTTCTTGAGTGGCTTGCTGCGCGCTGGGCTGACCATGATCGGCACCTCGGTAGCGCCGCCGGTCCAGGCGGGGTCTTCGATGCTGTCGAACACCTGGCGCAGCTTCTGCCCCCAGCTGTCGTGCAGCATCCGAAAGTACGGGTTGTTCTCGTCAATGCAGATCACCTTGTCGGTGGCAAAGCGGTCCACCTCGTACACCACCAGGTCCAGCGGCAGGCCCACCGACAGGTTGGACTTGAGCGTGCTGTCCATCGACACCAGCGCGCACTTGGCGGCCTCGTCCAGCGGGGTCTCGGGCGTGAGCACGCGGTCGAGCACGGGTTTGCCGTATTTGGATTCGCCAACCTGGAAGTACGGTGTTTCGGACGTGGCCTCGATGAAGTTGCCTGCTGAGTACACCTGGAACAGGCGCATGCCCTCGCCCTTGATCTGACCTCCAAACACCATGGACACATTGAAGTCCACGCCCGAGCGCTTGAGGGCTGCGCCGTCGCGCTCATGCACATGGCGCACGGCGGCGCCAAGCACGCGGGCGGCGTCGAACATGCTCTTGGCGTTCCAGATGGTGATGGCTTCCCCCGACTCCCCATCCTTGATCTGCTCGGTCTGCAAGATCTCGCGCACCGACTGCGAGATGGACAGGTTGCCCGCCGACAGCAGCACCATGAAGCGGTCCCCCACCTTCTCATAGACCATCATCTTGCGGAACGAGCTGATCTGGTCCAGGCCGGCATTGGTGCGGGAATCGGACAGGAAAACCAGCCCGGCGTTGAGTTTGATGGCGACGCAGTACGTCATGGAGCAATGGGGTTCGTTGTTTGGAGGTAACCCGCGAGTTTAGTCGCCTGTGGCATTGGCGGCCTGTGCCCCTGCAGGTAGCTCCCAGTTGTTGCGGGGTACGGCTATTCAAAAATGATAGCAACCAGGGCATATGGCACTAGCGCCTGATGCCCCTGGGGCTCAAAAATGCGCTGGCGATGTGCCCAGAGCCCGGTCAGCAGCCTGTAGCGCAGCCGGGGTGGGCGTCGCTTCAGCCTGCCAACTTCTTGAGCTGGTACAGCGCATCCAGCGCTTCGCGCGGGCTCAGGGCGTCGGGGTTGATGCCTGAAAGCGCGGCCTCGAGCGGGCTGGCGCCCGCGCTCTCGGGCACCTCGGGCGCGGCGAACAGGTCCACTTGCAACTCATCCTCGCCCGCGCGCTCTTCGAGCGCGGCCAGCGCATGGCGGGCGTGGTGCAGCACGGGCGAGGGCATGCCCGCCAGCTTGGCCACCTGAATGCCGTAACTGCGGCTGGCCGGGCCGGGCTGGATCTCGTGCAGGAACACGATGTCCGCCCCGCTCTCGGTGGCGCTCACATGCATATTGATGGCGTGGCGCGCCTTGGCGGGAAGCTCGGTCAGCTCAAAGTAGTGCGTGGCAAACAGCGTGAAGGCACGGGTCTTGTCGTGCAGGTGCGTGGCAATGCCGCTGGCCAGTGCCAGGCCGTCGAACGTGCTGGTGCCGCGGCCGATCTCGTCCATCAGTACCAGGCTGTGGGGCGTGGCAGCGTGCAGTATTTGCGCAGCTTCGGTCATTTCCAGCATGAAGGTGGACTGCGCATTGGCCAGATCGTCCGCCGCGCCGATGCGGGTGTGGATGGCGTCGATGGGCCCCAGGCGGCAACTGGCGGCGGGCACATGGCTGCCCATGCTGGCGAGCAGCACGATGAGCGCGACCTGGCGCATGTAGGTGGATTTGCCGCCCATGTTGGGGCCGGTGATGACCTGCATGCGCGTGTTGGCGTTCAGCCGCGTGTGGTTGGCGATGAAGCTGCCGCTCGACGTTTCTGCCAGGCGCGCCTCGACCACGGGGTGGCGGCCGCCTTCGATCTCGATGCAGGGCTCGGGCACGAACTGGGGTGCGCACCAGTTGAGGGTGAGCGAGCGTTCGGCCAGCGCGCACAGCACATCCAACGTGGCCAGTGCCTGGGCCAGGCGGGTGAGGGCTGGAACGTGGGGCTGCAGCTGGTCCAGGATCTGCTCGTACAGCCATTTCTCGCGGGCCAGGGCGCGCTCGTTGGCCGACAGGGCCTTATCTTCAAACGCCTTGAGTTCGGGTGTGATGAAGCGCTCGGCGTTCTTGAGCGTCTGGCGGCGGCGGTAGTCGTCCGGCACACGGTCGAGGTGGCTGCCGGTCACTTCAATGTAGAAGCCATGCACCTTGTTGAACTGCACGCGCAGGTTGGGAATGCCGGTGCGCGCCTTTTCGCGCGTTTCCAGGTCCAGCAGGAACGCGTCGCAGTTGGTCTGGATGGCGCGCAGCTCATCGAGCTCGGTGTCGAAGCCGTTGGCGATCACGCCGCCGTCGCGCACCAGGGCGGCGGGCTCTTCGGCAATGGCGGCCTGCAGCAGGGCAGTGCAGCCATCGGGTGGCTGCAGGTGGCTGAAAATTTGAATCAAATAGGGCTCTAGCGCTTGTCCATTAAGCGCTAGAAGCTCTGCTTTTTGTAGCGTTTTGCCCAGGCCCACCAGTTCGCGTGGGCGCACCTGGCGCAGGGCGATGCGGGCGGTGATGCGCTCCACATCGCTCACGCCTTTGAGTTCGCCGCGCAGCACGGCCCAGGGGCCACTGCCCCCACCGGCGCCGCCCGCACCGCGCAGGGCGGTGGTGGCTGACAGGCGCTGTCGTGCTTCGGCGCGGTCACGGCGCGGCTCCAGCAGCCAGGTTTTGAGCAGGCGGCTGCCCATGCCAGTCATGCAGGTGTCGAGCAGCGAAAACAGCGTGGGCGCATCGTCGCCGCGCAGGGTCTTGACCAGCTCCAGGTTGCGCCGCGTGGTGGCGGGCAGGTCGATGAGGTCGTCGTTGCGCTGCACCTGCACGCTGTGCACGTGGGTGAGCGTGCGGCCCTGCGTGTGTTCGGCATACGTGAGCAGCCCGGCGGCGGCGGCGTGCGATTCGCCCAGGTCTTGCGCGCCCCAGGCCTGCAGGCTGGCGGCACCCAGGTTTTCGAGCAGCTTGCGTTCGCCCAAAGCGCTGTCGAACTGCCAGTCGGGCCGGGGGCTCATGGGGCAGGTGAAGGCGCCGCTTTGGCGCAGTACCTGCAGTTGCTGCTCAAAGCGCTCGGTCACGCCCGCGCTGTAGATCAGTTCGCTGGGCGCCACGCGGGCCAGCCAGGCACCCAGTTCGTCGTGGGCGCATTCAGCCAGGAACACGCGGCCCTGCGTCACGCTCAGCCATGCCAGCCCGCAGCGTGCACGGGGCGCCTGGTGCACGGCCATCAGCAGCGATTCGGATTTGTCGGACAGCAGCTCGGTGTCGGTCAGTGTGCCGGGCGTGACCACGCGCACCACCTTGCGCTCCACCGGGCCCTTGGTGGCGCCCACTTCGCCCACCTGCTCGGCAATGGCCACCGATTCGCCCATCTTGATCAGGCGCGCCAGGTAGTTCTCGAGCGCGTGGAAGGGCACCCCTGCCATCACCACCGGCTGGCCGCCTGACTGGCCTCGCTGCGTGAGCGTGATGTCGAGCAGGCGCGCGGCCTTTTCGGCGTCTTGCCAGAAGACCTCATAGAAGTCGCCCATGCGGTAGAACAAAAGCGTCTCGGGGTACCCGGCCTTGAGGGCCAGGTACTGCTGCATCATGGGGGTGTGGTTTGAGAAGTCATTCTCCATGACTTGTGTTTTTACGTAAGCTGTTGAATTTTCTATATTTTTTGTCACTACTCAGCTTTCTTGTCTTGTCATGAATCGCATAGAACCGCACAGAACCGCACAGAACCGCCATTTTTGCGTAGCAAGAATGTAGCAAAATAGAGACCCTCATCACGCAATTTTGGGTGGGTATATGCGCTTCATCTTCACACGCGACAACCTCAAAAAGCTGACCCCGTCCGTGCGCCCTTTGGTGGCAAACGGCAAGATGGTCGGCCTAACTGACGTTGACGAGCCCAAGGCTTACATTGTCTCTGACAGTGGGCCCAACACGCCGCCAGGCCTGTGCTTGTATGTGGGGACGAAGCGTAAGACCTTCTACCTCCAAGTCCGCGTGGGGGGGAAGGTCACGAAGGTGGCCTTGGGTGACTATCCCCGGCTAAATGTGAACACCGACGACCCCCTCACTGATGTCCGACAGATTGCTGGGGATGTGCGTTTCTCGATGAAGCGGGGTGAGGACATTCAGGAACTCCGTGCCGAGGAGCGGGGAATTGTGGCCACTACCCTGGGGCACGTGATGGCGAATTATTTGGAGCAGTACAAGAAGGGGAAAGACCCCCGGCCCAATTCGGTAAAAGCCATTGAGGCGGCCATCCGTCGATTGAACCCGTGGCTTGGAAAGTCGCTGCGCACGATCGGCGTGAAGTCTGTTCAAGAAATCTGGCAACGCATTGCCGAGGAACAGGGACATCGCACGGCAGCAGAACAGACGTTGATGTGGTGCCGCGCTGCGTTTAACGTTCACATTGAAGACCAGCAGGCCAACCGAAACCGGGCATCCTTCGATGGCGAGCTGTTGGTCAACCCGTTCAATATTGCTCGCAGACACATGCGCACACGCGCAGAGTTAGAAGCTGAGTACGAAGACCGGAAAGTTCGCAACCCATTGGAGAACACACCTGAGAAGCTCGGGGTGTGGCTGGATGCGCTTTGGGCAAAGCGCCAGCGCAACCGCGATGCGGTGGACTACATGCTGCTGACGTTGTTGTTGGGTGCACGCAAGAGTGAGACAGCCAAGCTGGTTTGGCGTGATCAGCTGTTGGCGGAGGGCTTAGACGAGTCGGAATTCAGCGTGCTGTCGCTTCCCGAGGGGGTGGAATGCGGCCAAGTTACTTTTAGGGGAACGAAGTCCGGCACAACCCACAGCGTGCCGCTCGGACGCTTTGCCACCTGGCTGATGAGATTGCGCCAGCAAGAGCAGCCGAACCAGCTCTACGTTTTCCCCGCGTCGTCCAAAAACCCCAAAACCGAGTCTGCCCACTACAACAGCCCTCGTGAGTTCGTCGCATCCCTTCGTTCAGCGCTAGAAAAAAAGAGCATGCAGGTGGCTTGGAGTGACTACGCCGCAAGCCGGGGTGCGGAGATTGCCGCGTCAGTAGAAGCCCAAGAGGAGTTTGAGCGGAGATACCGACCCCAGTGGGTGTTCACCATGCACGATCTCAGGCGGACCTTTTGCACCGTCGCCGTGAATATCGAGGGCATGCCCTATGCTGTTGTTCAGCAGCTCATGAATCACGGGCAAATGGGGAACGTAACCGCGCGATACGGTAAGCCCAATCAGGACACCCTGCGCCGATACATGCAGAAGCTAGAAGACGAAATACTCCGGCATGCCACAGTGCTGCCGAGACTTGACGGGGAGGCAGTCAGTGAGCATTGAAGATATGGATGCGGGGCAAAACGCTCTGTTGGCCGAGGTCATGGCGCTTTCGCCGGAAGTGCGGCGGGTCAAGTTGCTCTCAGCCGCAAAAGCCGCGCTGATGCTCGATATGTCAGTGAGCACGCTTGAAAAGCGGCGCAAGAAGTTGAAGCCACCGCCCCCAGCACCCAACTGGGCTGGCGGTAAAAAAGGCGACGAGGTGAAGTACCTGGCGAGCACCTTGGTTGAGTACATCGCCGGAGAGTCGATCAGCCAACCCAATCCTTACCCTCATGTTGAGCATCTGCCGATTGCCAAAAACGCAGCTGCGTCGCGCAAAAATGCTCTGAGCAACACAGGTCCCATGCGTCACGTGATGAGGTTTGGTGTCGTTTCGGCGGTATCCAACGACGATGCCACATGGCCGTTCTTCGTAGACCGCCAAGGTTTGGTGATCGCGCCTTGTTGGGAAAGCATTCAGTCCACTGTGGAGATGTTCATGAACGAGCGCATCGAAGTGAATTGGATGGACTGGATAAATGCTCTCGCAAGCGTCTGGGTTGATGAGGCCGTGAGGCACCAGTGGCTTATCGCTGCTGAGGAAGAGTCCCCTGGCCTCTGTCAACGTGTTGATGAGTCCAGGCGGGCGAAACTCCGCGCTCTCTGATGTGCGCCTTAGCCTTCAAAAAGATCGGCAGGTAGATCTGCATCAATTGGCGCCCCAAGAGCTACGCCGTCCAGCGCCATGCAAACTCTGGCCGCCACTAATTCCGATGTCAATGTCTTGATGAGGTCCTGTAAATCCGGCACCAGGTTCTCAGCCCTTGAAACGAGGTTTGGAAAATCTCTGTATGCATCGACTCCCTCTGGTGTAGCAAATGCTTCGAGCGCCGTGCGCGCGGAAATCAGAGGCTTGTGCAGCAGCAGATAGTCGTGACGTAGTCGGGGCGAAGGTGGGTGCATGGTTTTGCTGAAAGTGGTGAGTCATGGCGTCAATACCTTGTTGCGTGCGATCATCAGGGATTGATGTTGTAGTCCAGCTCTGCCAGAGTAGGGCCGTCTAACGCCTCAACAGCTGGCGTATAGACGGGCGCTCCACCCATCTCCTCGTAGATGCTCAACATTCCCGGTCTTGCATTGAAGTCCTGATCTGTCAGTGCAAGATAGATGCTTAACTCCCACTCCGAATTCTCCGTTTCAGTGGCCGAATTCGACGCAAGTTTAGGGATAGAAACAAAGTGGTAGCCATGTAAGACTACCTTGGTGTTGCCGTCAAATGTCCAGTAGTCCCATGTGCCTTTGATCAAAACGCCGTCAACTTCAAGGCGCCACAAGCCCGAAAAGTCATCATCAGAGAGCGATTCATCCTCCGCAACACGTTCGCGCTCGTCTTCGTTAACGAATTCGAACTCCACCTTGGAAAGATCGCTTTTCAGTCGCTCTTTTGGCTTGGGAACCTGCTTTTCAATGCAGTTGATCCAGTCAGCCAAAACAGCTTCGAGTGGTCTATCAATGATTTGACCTACCCGCCTATAAAAACGCTCGCGATCAACCTTTCGCTCCTCTGGGAGTCCGCCGCACACACCGAATCCAGTCGTATCCATCAGCGAACTTTGCGATAGCATCCAACCAAGCAAATCACGCGACTCGAAGACGCCCAAGGCATCAAACTCAAAGTTGATGTACCGGTGAAATTTTCCGATCTCATCCAAGCGCTTGGCCCTCTCTTGAATCGCAGGCCACACCCCGGCAGCGTCGCGGACTCCGCGCAAATCGACCCAGGGCATGAGTCGCCAGTTATCGGGATACTTATCGACAGGAAGCACCATTAGCGTGACTTGAAAGGGCTGCTGCTCGCAGTCCACAACAACTTGGCAACCCCACTTCTTCTCGAACTGCTGCTTCCATTTAGCGCCGTCTGAATCTGTTTGTTCGAGCGCTTGCTCGATGGAGCCGACCAATCTCTGGGCCTCGTTGGTCAAAGTTTGTTGGCCATGGCTCTCCGATTGACCATTGATCGGGTTTGGGTTTTGCTCATTCATCATTAATTGCTCCTATGTGCAACCAGATTGGCAAACCGATCCCCGATCTGTCAAGTGGGTACCCCGAAGCCAGTATTCATGCGGGTTTGCAAGCCATCATCAGCGCGACCGACGCCTGTCACCCCCCGAAAATCCTGAGCATGACCCCGATCCCCAGGCTGCTGAGTCACCTGTGATGTGGTTTTCTGCACCCCGCTCCACTGCTCGAAGGACCTTTCGTACCAGGCTGGGCACAAAGCACTGATGGACTCCAACACAGTGGGTGTGAACTGGTCTGCCAACTCATCCCACCAAGCTCTCTGCCAGCCTTGGGGAGATCCAGCCAAGCGATTGATGTCCGCTTGGAAGGTTTGCCAGGTGTACGTGCTACCGAATCGTTGACAGCACGAACGGCGGTACTCGAAGTCCCCCAACTGCTGTGGCGTCAACACCTGCTCAACAGCCCACTTCGCCTGCAATTCAAGCTGCTGGAATGCCGATAAGGCTCTGGCCGCTTGTGCGTGGTTTGGCTCCCGAACTGTGCCGATCAGCGCATCTCGCACCAGCTCTTCAAAGAACGCTATGCGCAAC
This sequence comes from Acidovorax sp. GW835-FHT14G06, assembly GCF_058793595.1. Classification (NCBI taxonomy): domain Bacteria; kingdom Pseudomonadati; phylum Pseudomonadota; class Betaproteobacteria; order Burkholderiales; family Comamonadaceae; genus Acidovorax; species Acidovorax sp. GW835-FHT14G06. The sequence continues at coordinate 2,287 of NZ_JBXAGA010000013.1, read as the reverse complement.
GGAGGTACAGCGCGCAGAGCATCTGCCAGACGATGTGGCCTGCGTTTGGCAGCGAAGACCAGGTCCTTGATCAGCAACGATTCGATCAGCGATTCGTTGGTGATGGGTTCTGGTAACTCCTTGCCTTGCGTCATGCGTTGCAAGCGCTTGCGCAGGATTTCTGGGGTGAAGGGTCGGTCAATCGCGGCTGCCAGGCGCTGACAGGCTGCAACGATGTCAGTTGCTGAGCCACCAAGATGAGACAGCTCGGGAAATGACACCAGCACCTCACGAAATGTTGCCGAAGGCACTTTGCGTGCTGTCGCTCGAACCTCGGTGGCCGATGGGTTTGGACGCTGCCGGAATTCAGGCAGCCTGGATTGGGCCTGCTCGATCAGGGCCTCCAACGCCCCCAAGAGCTGGGGCTTGTTTTTGCCCACCCATTCCTTCACGCTGAACGCGGCCCGAATAACGTGGGGTGGATCGGCAGCGTCCAAGCAGTCAGGCAGGCGTTTAGGTGCACGGCTCACTACCCACATCAGTTCTTTGGCCAGTAGTTCCGCCAAGGGGTTTTCTTGGCTCTTGCGAATGCGCTGGTACTGCCCCTGAAAAATGGACCAGGACCAAGATCGGCCCAGCGTTTCACGCCATCGGGCCAATACGTTGAACGCTGTTTCTGCATCAGGCCATGCGAGCAACAGTTGACGGCGTGCATCTGCCTCTGATTGGTCGGCCAGTGCGGGATGGTCCAATGCTTCTGAACGCAACGCCAGTGGGTATGTGCGTGGAGGTTGCGCACCTTGATCTGCGGGGGCGAACCCTTCCCACGAACCAATGTGCCGCACCATCTGAACGCCACAGACACCAGCACACAAGTGCACATGGGCACGTCGTTGGCGCTCCAATCGTCGGCGGTGGTTTCGTTCCTGGACCTTCTTGTTGCGCGCGATCACCTCTTCACGCTTCTGAGCATATTGGGGGTTCGTCTGCTCCACATGAGCGGGGCCAACATGGGCAGTGGCCTCTCGTTGCAGGCCCAGTTCGGCAAAAGACTTGTGCGTGACCCGCTCTGATCGTCCTGCCCGTTGCAAAGCTGTGTTGCAGTGGTCTGCCCAAGACCTTCTCCATCCATACAGTACCTTGAAAGTGTCGAGGGCACGGTTCTTGGGGCCGAATCCGTCAGCGGTCCAATGCCGGGTCGTACACATCATGTGGACATGCGGGTTGCCTGGCTTGTTGTGGATCGCGTAAGTCACCAGCACCCCGTGCGGAGTGAGTTGGTCTCGAATGAAGTGTTCAATCAGCCGTACCCAGGCCTCTGGGGAGGTTCCATCAGCGATTTCTTTGGGGAGGGCGCACTCAAACTCCCGAAAGATGGCAGCGTCCTTGCGCTTCTCGGACTGGTGAACGTGCTGCCAAAGGTCTTGCGGATTGTCTTTCCAAGCAGGACCAAAGCCGGGTGTGATGGTGGCGTTGTGGATGACCTCACGGCTTTTGGACGTGCTGTCATAGATGTGCTGGGTGACTGGATCGACGATTCGCGATCCCGTGCGGTAGGCCAGTGCGCGCAGCGCGTGGAGCTTCTTGTTCCTGGCACGCGAGTGCATCTTGACCGTGAGGTGGTAGATGCTCATAGCGCTCCCCCGAACACTGGGAGGGTGGCACCGGACCAATGAAGCTGGCGACCTCGACAGCGTGGTTTCCGATGAATGTGCGGGCGACCTCGACCGTGGAAGTTGAAGTCTCGACCACCGAAGGGTGGCGCACCAAAGCGTTGTCCCGAAGGGGCAATGCATAAGTGCGCTTGGACAAGTCCCGTGACCGGGAGGTATGGCAATAAATGGGGCATGGAAAGGGTCTCCTTGCCATCCAAAGTGCCAGATGCTGCTCAAAAATGCAGCAATTAACGGGGTCTGACCGCCCGGATCGCGGCTGAGCGGTAGTGCGCGTTTGGCTCGTGGTCGAATCGACGTCGTTTAGTGGGCGAAACGTTGTCGAATCGTGGTGCAGACGACAACCTGTCGTCGGCGGATCGCCGAGGATCGGTTGCGAGGTGTAGGTAATTGTCGAATTGACGTCGTTTCGGTGGCGAAACGCTGCGCATACGCAACCGCAGATTGATTGCAGGTCGCGGCGCAGGCCCTCGGTTTGTATTCCAGAGCTTTAAGGTGTACGAAGGCGTGAGCACCACTGACTCTATTGATAGGCTAGCGTTGCCAAAAGTCACTCGTTGAATCGCCCCGGTTTTTGAGGAGGCTCAACACTCTGAGAGGATTGAGCCATGAAGAAGTCAAACAAGTTTTCACCC
>NZ_JBXAGA010000012.1:0-182753 GCF_058793595.1 Acidovorax sp. GW835-FHT14G06 | reverse complement strand
GCCTTCCAGGGCAGGGGCACAAGATCGTCACCTATGTCGCCATCCACGGCATCAAAGGAGGCCAGCATGGATAACGTCGGTTGGAATTTTGACTGGCAAGCTGCCCGCATTGAGGCGGAGGTCTCACTCCGCAAGAATGACGAGGCGCTGATCCGGCAGATGCTGGATGCAGTTGAGCTGGGGAAAAAACTGGCTCTAACCGGCGGGGTGTTCACGCCTCCCGAATTGGCATTGCTCACAGCGGCAATCACAGCCGCCCGCGCCCGCCTGGAGAAAGCACCATGACACCTGAACAGATCGACGCGGAGGCGTTTGCCCGATGGGGCGACATGAAAGGCGCACCGCTGGCGATGTGCAGAGGCTTCGCCCGCGCCATTGAGGCCGACGCATGGCGGGATGCGCTGGAAGAAGCGGCGAAGGCGGCAGAAGGTGAGCCGCGCGTATGGGATGCAGACGCACCAGACCCGCAGCATCGGATTGCCACCGCCATCCGCAAACTCAAGGAGGATATCCAATGAGCATGATTCCGAAAATCATTGAAATGCACGCCCTGACACCAGCCACGCTGGACGACCTTTGGATGGAGGCGGAAACGCTTGGCATCTTGCGCATCAGGACGAAAACCGACCTGTACGACAAGGTGAAGCGCGGCTACTCGGTGACGATCATTGGTCATCGGCGCAGCACAAAGATGGAGGTTGAGAAGGAGCATCCATCGCTGCACTGCGCCATTGCCGACGCAATCAATGAGGCCCGCGAAATGGGGCTGGGAGAACCGGGATGAGCCGCAGACTCAGAGAGCGCGAGGACGTCTACAACGCCAAGCACTACCCAGAGCGCTGGCAGGATGAGCGCGATGACGATGACAACGAACTACCAGAGCCGGAGGAAGAAACCCCGGTGAACACCACTCACTAGCCGCCTTGAGCGGCTTTTTTATTGTCAAGGAGTCTGCTATGAAAATTGAATTTCACGTCGTGATCAAGGGGCCGGGCGCCGTCATCAATACCCCGTTGGAAACCATCGTCACGGCCTTGCACACGGCAGGTTGCACAACCGAAGTGATCAACGAACACCCCGGGCCAACTGCAGAGATCACGGCCGCTGCACTCGACGGATTCCATGCAAAGGTAACTGCCGATCACCGCCCTTGGGGTGGATAGCGGCTCGCCCACGAGCAGACACACCGCCCCGCTACGGGGCGTTTTCATTTCCATAGCCCCGCAAGTCGGGGCTTTTTTACGCCCCTACACCATGCGAATCATCCAACTGCTTTTGCTTGTGCTGCTTACTGCCTGCGGTGGTGGCGGCTCCCTCTACTCGGACGGTCAATCGAACTACTACGATTTTGACTACACCCACACACTCGATGAGCCCTATGAAGCTCTTGCCGGTGGTGCGGTTCTCACTCTGCAGGCCCGCATTGTGTGGGCAGGCGAGAAAGGACAACCGATCACCACAACCCAGCATGTCCCCCTGGGGTTTGTGCAGATCACCGACTCGAACACGGTGAAGAACTCGGATGGTCAGCCTATCTGGACCCATGGGGCCGGGGCGTTTGTTGGCGCGGACGGCCTGGCCTTGGAGCTGTGGAACCGGGTGGACGGTGTGACGGTCGGGACTTTCTGGACGCAGGAGTATGGCCGGTGCGTGTTCACCACGGACGGCAAGGAAACCGGCGCATCGAAGTGCCTTGATGTGTTCCCCAATCCATCTGGCTACCTCACCGCCGCCCCGGGCTTCCAGCTCAAGAAGGGCGCTCCCTACATCCTGACCATGTACCTGCAGGAAGTCTCGCCCGGGCGAATGATGCTCAGGGCCAAGCTGTACGAGGCCACGGAGACAGAGGCTGTGCAGGTTCAGGAGGGGATGGTGACTTTTGACAAGGCCAGCCACTTTCCGGACGCAACCCAGCAGCTACGGGCCGCGATTGCGCGGACGCCTGGCTCCATTGGCGAGCCGGTGGTGAGTTACGAGTTCCTGGGCGATTTGATCGGCTGGGAAGATACGGGGCGCAGGTTTAGCGCCAAAGAAACTGAATGGATGAAGGGGGAATGAGATGAGCCTGCTGACACAAATGGTGCTGATCGAAAAGTACGGCCTGCGCGTTGACCTTGACCGCATGGCCGAGATCCTGGAAACGACACAGCCGAACATCCGCCGCAAGATCAGCGAGGCCAGGTTCGAAATACCTACCTACCTAGACAACGGCAAGCGCTGGGCCGATATCAGGGACGTTGCGGAATATCTGGATCAGCGCCGCCAGGAAGCGCGCCTGGTCCACGGTGCAAGTCCTCGGGCTTCAATTGAGCGTAGCGCCTGAGATTGTTCCAGCTCTTGTGACCACTGACCAGCGCGACCCGAGGGATATCAAACCCCTGCTCAAACAGGCGGCTAATGCCTTCGTGGCGCAGGTCATGGAAATGCAGGTCTGGAATGGATAGCGCGTTGCACGCATCCTTGAAATACTTGCTCAGGGTCTGTTCATGGATGGGAAAGATGCGGTCGTCTCCCTTGGGCTGGGCCTGCGCAAGCTCCCACGCGCCGTTCATCAGCGGAACCCATTGATCGTTGCCGACCTTCTTGCGCGGGTCTTTGCGGTCCTTGATAAGCGCCAGCTTTTTTTCGTGGTCGAGCCCAGACCACTCAAGTCTGACAATCTCGCCACGCCGCATGGCCGTCATCACTGCGAAGCGCACCACGTCCGCAAACACGCGCCCGCGATGGGCCTCAAGCCATTCTGTGATGCGTACCAATTCATCTTCTTCCGGCCTGCGTTCACGCTTTCCACCGCCGCCGATGAGATGCATGTGTGACAAAAGCGGGCGGGCTTGGCCCACTGCATCGGGAAGGTTGATTTTCAGGTGGACACCAGCCAAGCGCATCACCGTGCCGAGCTTGGAAATGTCCATGTTGACGGTGTACGGCCCCGCGCCGTCCTCATCCTTGCGGGCTTCGGCATAGGCCACCAGATCAGCCGGTGACAGCTTGGCAGCATCCAGCGGGCCAAGGTAGCGCGCCAGGGTCTTGAGCATGTAATGCTCATTCGATGTATCCGCAATGGGCCGGGACTTTTCCCGCAGCTTGCGATACGTATCGATCAGGTCTGATACCAGCACCACCCGGCCCAAAACTGTCTTTGGCGCGAGGGTCTGCCCTCGGTCGATATCCGCCTCAATGCCGCGCGCCCAGGTCTGCGCCTGCGACTTTGTGGGGAAGGTCTGACAGTATGATGGGTGGCCTTTGCGCCGGATCAGTGCCCGCCACTTCCCGCCAACTTGGATGATGCTAGCCATGCGCAGTGATACGTATCTTTTCTGGTATCACTGGCAGAATCACACAGTGATACGCCATGGTACAGCAGCACTATAGAAACGCAGTTGGTGACGGCTAGAATCTCCCCCATCTCCTCGTAGTTCAATGGATAGAACGAGTGCCTCCTAAGCGCTAGATACAGGTTCGATTCCTGTCGAGGGGACCAAATTCACAGCCCAAACGGCAGCAAGCGCTAGTGCAATATGCGCTGCTAGCTATCAAATCTAAAGCAATCTCACGCATTGTGTGCGCTGCGCCAGTCAGCCTGTAGCGTGCCCAGCCACCCTACTTCGGGTCTGCCTTGCCTTCCGGCCCTCGCAGCGGCGACGCGATGTGTTCTGCAGCCGCAGCATCGGCCGAAGGATCATCCGGGCTGACCATGGTGCCTGCAGCGGCACCACCCAGCGCACCGGCGATGCCGCCCAACGTGCCTCCCACAACAACCCCCACCGGGCCCGCGACGGCCACGCCCACGGCGGCACCGGCTGCGGCGCCGGCCATCATGCCGCCACCCATCAAGGCCGAGTGGGCCTCGCGCTCTGCGTCTTCGGGCTCCAGCGCGGTCTGTGCGCCGGTCCGGGGATCTTGCGACGGGATGCCGTAGCCGGGGCGCGCTTGCTCGGCCAGGTCTTTGTCCACCGGCGTGGCGGTCGCAGCGGAAGGGATGGGGGTAGTGGCTGGAATCATGATCGGCTCCTTGGACATGGGGCGACGGCGCCAACGGGGTGCCGTCACTGTCCTTTTTTAGCCCTGCAGCTAGGCCGCCCTTGCCAGCCTGAAGACCACACCACTGTCAGGCAATGCGCCGTGCCATGGCACCGCCTTCAGGCCGCCTGCGGTGCCGCACGGTCGGCTGCAGCGGGCCGCGCAGCCGTCATGGCACTGCCCATCGACGCGGCCATGATGCAGCCAATGGCCAGCCACTGCACCACGCTCAGGTGCTCGCCCAGCAGCGCCATCGCCACCAGTGCAGCCACCGCAGGCTCCATGCTGATCATGATGCCGAAGGCCTCCTTGGGCAGGCGCTTCAGGGCCATCATCTCCAGCGAGATCGGGATGGCGCTCGACACCGCCGCCACCGCCACGCCGATGAGCAGCACCGTGGGCGACAGCAGCGCAGCACCCGCGTGCACCACGCCCACGGGCACCACCACCAGCGCGGCCACCAGCAGGCCCAGCGATACCGAATGCCCCGCGTGCAGGTGCCCGGCGCGCTTGCCGAACACGATGTACAGCCCCCAGAAAACGGCCGCTCCCAGGGCGTAAAAGACACCCACCGGGTCCAGCGTGCTGCCGTTGAGCCCCAGCGGCAGCAGCATGCCCAGGCCCGCGATGGCCAGCGCCACCCACACAAAATCCACCGCGCGGCGGGATGACCAGATGGCCACCGCCAAGGGGCCCGCGAACTCGATGGCCACCGCCAGGCCAAATGGCAGGGTGCGCAGCGACATGTAGAACATGAGGTTCATACCGCCCAGCGCCGCGCCGTACAGCATGACGGCCCGCGCGTCGGCGCGCGACAGGTGCCAGCGCCAGGGCCGCCACAGCAGCAGCACCAGCAGCGCCGAAAAACCCACGCGCACGGCGGTGGTGCCCTGCGCCCCGACCACCGGAAACAGCCAGTGCTTGGCCCACGAGGTGCCAATGCCCAACGCGGTGACGGAACCCAGCACGGCCAGGAAAGGGAAGAACCGGTGCAGAAGAGAACGGAGGGGGGAAGCGCTCATGGGCTGAAAATATAGTGCGACCTCAGCGTGCTTTTGGCTCGAATTTTGGGGCCTGCACGCAACTTTCGCTCACCCTGAGACTCCGTTCCAAGGAACCCCCATGTCCACCCCGGCAGCACTTGACCGCTTCGACCTCGCGATCCTCGACATCCTGCAGGCCGACAACACCACGCCCCAGCGCGCGATTGCGCAGGCGGTGAACCTGTCGGCGCCTGCGGTACAGCGGCGCATCCAGCGGCTCAAGGACAGCGGCGTGATCCGCGCCAACGTGGCCGTGCTGGACCCGGTGAAGGTGGGCAAGCCGCTGACCATCGTGCTGGAGGTGCACCTGGACAACGAGCGCCCCGACCGCACCGCCCCGCTGCGCGCGCGCATTGCGGCGGAAGACGCGGTGCAGCAGTGCTACAGCGTAACGGGCGAGGCGGACTACCTGCTGGTGGTTAACGTGGCGTCGATGGCGGACTACGAGGCGCTGACGCGGCGGCTGTTTGACGGGGACGACAACATCAAGCGGTTTCGGACTTCGGTGGCGCTGGCCAGCCTCAAGACCGGGCTGCGCGTGCCGCTGGACAGCGCAGCACCCGCTGCCTGATCACCGGTCACAACCCCAATCCCGAATCCCAAATCCCAACTCACAGACCCAGCATCTGGCGCATCTGCTTGCCCGTGAGGCGCTGGCGCGGGCCGCCCAGCAGCTCGCACATGCGCGCATTGAGCGGTGCCGCCATGCCCTGTTGCGCCGCCAGCCGCACCACGGCGCCGCACAGCGCGTCGATCTCCGTCACGCGCCCGGTCTCCAGGTCGTCCCACATCGACGAGCGGGCCGTGGCGTCGATCTGCAGCATGCGCTTTGCCAGTCGTGTGAACAGCCAGTTGGGCAGGCGCAGCACATGGGGCAGCAGCGTGGGCGACACGGCGGTGACCTGGGCGGGCGTGATGCCCGCGCGCGCCATCACGCGCAGCGCCTCGGTCTGCAACGCGGCAAAAACACGGCGGCAGTCGCGGTCCAGCAGCTCTTGCCGCAGGGGCATGTCGGACAGCGCATTGACAGGGTTGTTGAGGTTGAGCAGCAGCTTGCCCCACTGCACAGCGCGGATGTCTGGCGGCAGCGTGGTGGCCAGGCCGGCGGCGTTGAACAGGGGCGCGATGCGCTCGGTGGCAGCGTCGCGCTGCAGCTGCAGGTGGCCTGCGGTGGCGCGGTGCACCTGCGCGCCGCGCAGCACCACGTTGTAGGGCACCATACCCGCCAGCACGTTCAGGCTGGGCGCCAATGCTGCGATGCGGGCCACGTTGTCCACACCGTTTTGCAGCGAGATCACCGGGGTGCCGGGCACGCAGGCCGCCGCCAGCTCGCGCGCGGCAGATTCGGTGGCGCCGCTTTTGACACACAGCAGGATGATGCTGTCGGCACCAGGCGCGGCGTCGGCCAGCGTGGCAGCCAGTTGCAGTGCGGACGTGGGAACGGTGCGGTCAAAGCCGTCCAGGTCAGTGACCTGAAGGCCGCGCAGAGCGATGGGCTCCAGCGCATGGGGGCGGCCCACCAGGCACACCGGCTGGCCCTGCACGGCCAGGCGCCCACCCACATAACAACCAATGGCGCCTGCGCCCAAAACGATGAAGTTCATGCCGATGCGTGTGTACGGTGGTGGAAGTGGACGCAGGCGGACCAGGAACCGGCACAGCCTGCGCGCTACCCCCGCATTGTGCGGGGCAGGCCCCTGGCGGCGTGGCGCGCACGTGACGAGGCGCTTTAAAGCACTCTGCGGGTGCTTTTGAGGGCTTTTGAGCCGATAGCGCTAGTGCAATATGCCTGAACAGCTATGTAATTAATAGCAAACAGGGCATCACAGAGCTCAGGGCTTGGCAGCCGCAAACCGCACGGTCACCCGCAGGCCGCCCAGGCGCGCCGAGCTGTCCAGCGCCACGGTGGCGCCATGGCCTTGGGCGATGGCCTGCACGATGGCCAGGCCCAGACCGCTGCCGGGCGCACCGTCGGCGGTGACGCGCACAAACCGCTGCATGGCCCGCTCGCGGTGCTCGGGGGCGATGCCGGGGCCGCTGTCTTCCACGGTGAGCACGGCATGGTCGCCCTCGCGGCGCACCTGCAGGTCCACCTGGCCGCCGGGCGGGCTGTATTTGATGGCGTTGTCCAGCAGATTGCGGGCCAGCATGCGCAGGGCCTCGGCATTGCCTGTGACGGTGGCGGCGTCAGATTCGAGCAGGCCCACATCCATGCTGCGCGCCTGGGCGGCGGGGGCCACGTCGGCCAGCGCCAATTGCGCCGTGGCGCGCAGGTCCACCGGATCGTTGACGGCCGTGCTGGCCTCCTGCCGGGCCAGGGTCAGCAGCTGCTCGACCAGCCGCGTGGCGCGCTCGATGCCGGCCGACAGGCGTTCGATGGCGGCCGCCCGCGCGGCGTCGTCGCCCGCACGTTGCAGGCCCTGCAGTTGCAGGCGCAGTGCGGCCAGGGGGGAGCGCAGCTCGTGCGCGGCGTCGGCCACAAAGTGCTGCTGCGCCTCGAACGCGTGCTGCACGCGCTCGAACAGCAGGTTGAGTTCGCTCACCAGCGGCTGCACCTCATCGGGCAGTTGTGCATCGCTCACGGGCGACAGATCGTCGGCCTGGCGCTTTGCCAGCTGTCGGCGCACGCGCTCCACCGGGGCCAGCGACCGGCTCACGCCCCACCACACGGCCAGCACCAAGAGCGGCGCCATGATGGCCAGCGGCGCCAGCGTGCGCAGCGCCAAGCTGCGGGCCATGTCGCGCCGCGCAGCCATGTTCTGCGCCACCTGGATGACTTGCGAGCGCGTCTGCATCGAGAACACCCGGTAGGTGCCGCCGCGCGCCTGCACGTTGGCAAAGCCCAGTACGGCGATCTGCGGCAGGGCCGCGCCCACGGCGGATTCAAAAATGCGCAGGCCTTCGTTGGTCCACACCTGCACAATGAATTCGTGGTTTTCGTCCTCGGGGTCCAGGCCCGGGCCCAACCCTTGCGCCTCCACCGGCAGGCCCGAGCGCAAGGCCAGTGCGGTTTGCTGCATGTGGTAGTCGAACAGCGCATCCGCCTCGTCCAGCGCGCCCCGGTAGGCCAGTGCGCCCTGTACTGCGCCGGCCAGCACGATGGCGGCCAGCAGGAACACCAGCAGACGCATGCGCAGCGAGCGCGGGAGCATGGACTGCAGCGCGCTGCGCCAGGAGGTGGTTGGCACGTTCTTCATCTCTATTCATCCATCCCCGCTGCATGCTCACGGCGGGAGATTGCGCGGGGGCAGCCAGCAAGGGCCGCCCCGCAGCAAAGGCTGTCGTCCCCTTGGGGGGAAGCGGCCAAGCCGCTCAGGGGGGTCATGCCTTCGGCACGAGGTAGCCCACCCCGCGCACGTTCAGCACCAGCTCGGGCCCCAGCTTCTTGCGCAGGCCGTGGATGTAGACCTCCACCGCGTTGCTGCTCACCTCGTCGCCCCAGCCGTAGAGCTTGTCCTCCAGCTGCTGGCGCGACAGCACCATGCCGGGGCGGGCAATGAGCGGCTCCAGCACCGCCCATTCGCGCCCCGACAGCACCACGGGCGTGCCGCGCACGGTGACCTCGCGCGTGGCGGGGTTGATGCTGACGCCCTGGTGTTCGTACACCGGCTCGGCCCGCCCTGCCGCGCGGCGCAACAGGGCACGGATGCGGGCCAGCAGCTCGTCCAGGTCATAGGGCTTGAGCACATAGTCGTCGGCCCCGGCATCCAGACCCTCGATGCGCTGCGCCACGGCATCTCGCGCGGTGGCCACCAGCACGGGCGTGCGGTTCTTGCGGGCGCGCAGGTCGCGCAGCACGGTCAGGCCGTCGCGTTGAGGCAAGCCCAGGTCCAGCAGCACCAGGTCGTACGCCTGGGTGCGCAGGGCCGTGTCGGCCGCGTCGCCATCGCGCGCCCAGTCCACCGCGTACTGCTCGGCGCGCAGCAGGTCCAGCACGGCTTCGCCGATCATGGAATCGTCTTCAACAAGCAAGAGGCGCATGGAAAGGGGGCAGAACGGTCGGCCGGGGGTCGGTGAGAAGGGCTACCCGCGAAGGATAGCGGCGGCACGGCCGATGACGCAGCCCCGGGCTGCGAGAACGACTTTGTTTTGTCACATCACTGTCACAATGAATGCGCCACGCGCACACTGCCCGCCCCAGGGGCCGGGCCACCACCACAAAACACAAGGAGCAAGACCGATGGCAATTCCGATGGCATTTCCCCCTCTCCACCACGTTGCGGCAGCCGTTGCGCTGGCGGCGCTGTCTTCCACGGGTGCCCAGGCACAGGGCGTGGTCAACGCGCTGTGCAGCACCGACGCGCCCTGGTGCGAAGCGGCTGCCAAGGAGTTCACCCGCAAAACCGGCATCAAGGTGAACCAGGCCCACAAGGGCACGGGCGAGATTGCCGCGCAACTGCGCGCTGAGGCCAACAACCCCAAGACTGACATCTGGTGGGGCGGCACGGGCGACCCCTTCTTGCAGGCGGCCGAGCAGGGCCTGCTGGCCGAATACCGCCCCGCCTATCTGCATGACCTGCACAGCTGGAGCGTGCGGCAGTACGCCATGTCGGGCCACCAGGTGGGGGGCTTTTACAGCTCGGCCATCGGCTTTGGCTACAACACCGAAACGCTCAAGAAGAAAAAGCTGCCGGAGCCGCAGTGCTGGTCCGACGTGATCAAGCCTGCCTACAAGGGCGAGGTGGAAATTTCGCACCCTGCCTCCAGCGGCACGGCCTACACCGTGATCGCGGGGCTGGTGCAGCTGATGGGCGAAGACAAGGCGTTCGACTACCTCAAGGCCCTGCACAAGAACACCACCACCTACACCCGCAGCGGCCAGGCACAGGCGCCCAACGTGGCCAAGGGCGAGGTGGGTGTGGGCATCACCTTCATGTTCAACTTTGAGAAATGGAAGGCCGACAAGTACCCGGTGAAAACCCAGGCGCCTTGTGAAGGCACCAGCTACGAGGTGGGCGGCATTGCGCTGGTCAAGGGCGCGCGCAACATGGAGAACGCCAAAAAGTACTACGACTGGCTGATGAGCCCCGAAGGCCAGGCCGTGGGCGCCCAGGTGGGCAGCTACCAGGTGCCCGCCAACAAGACCTTCAAGATGGACTCGCGCATCCCGACGCTGGACAACGTGAAGCTCATCAAATACGACTTCGAGAAATACGGCAAGGCGGCCGAGCGCCGGCGCCTGATCGACCGCTGGACCAAGGAAGTGGAGGCGCTGCCGCGCTGACGCGCAGCGCCCGCCGCTGGGCTGGAGCCGACGGCAGGCGCAGGCCATGGATCAGCCCAGGCGCACGGGCACAAAGATCTTGTCGCCGTCGCGCTCAATGAGCAGCGCCACCGACTTGCCCGCCTTGGCCATGGCGGCACGCACCTGCGTGATGTCCTTGATGGGCGCGCCGTTGATGGCCAGCAGCACGTCGCCCGGCTGCACACCGGCCGCAGCGGCGGGGCCGCGCGCCTGCTCGATGACCAGGCCCTCATTGAGGCCTGCCGCGCGCCGCTCCTGCGGGTCCAGCGGGCGCAATGACAGACCCAGTTGGCCCTTGCCCACGGCATCGTCGTTGCGCGCCTGCTTGATCGCCTTGTCGCTGGCGTCACCCAGGGTGGCGGTCAGCTCCAGCGGCTTGCCCTGGCGCCACACCGATAGCTTGGCCTGCTGGCCCGGCTGCGCCTGGCCCACCCAGGCGGGCAGGTCGCCCGAGGCGACGATGTGCTGGCCGTCCACCTGGCGGATCACGTCGCCCGCCTGCAGGCCAGCCTTCTCGGCCGGGCTGCCCTTGCTGACACTGGCCACCAGCGCGCCTTCGGGCTTGTCGAGGTTGAACGACTCGGCAAACGCCTGGTTCACCTCTTGCACGGCCACGCCCAGCTGTGCGTGGCGTACCTTGCCGGTGGCAACAATCTGGTCTTTGATCTTGGCCGCCAGCTCGATCGGGATGGAGAACGACACCCCTTGGTAGCCACCCGAGCGGCTGTAGATCTGCGAGTTGATACCGACCACTTCACCGCGTGCATTGAACAAAGGCCCGCCCGAATTGCCAGGGTTCACCGCCACGTCGGTCTGGATGAAGGGCACCAGGCTGTCGTCGGGCAGCGAGCGGCCCTTGGCGCTGACCACACCCGCCGTCACGCTGTTTTCAAAGCCGAAGGGCGAGCCAATGGCAAGCACCCATTCGCCCACTTGCAGGTCGCGTGTGCTGCCCAGGCGCACCGTGGGCAGATTCTTGGCGTCGATCTTGAGTACGGCCACGTCGGTCTTGGGGTCGGAGCCCAGCACCTTGGCGCGGAACTCGCGGCGGTCGGTCAGCTTGACGATGACTTCGCTGGCACCCTTGACCACATGGGCGTTGGTCAGCACCAGGCCATCGGGGCTGACGATGAAGCCCGAGCCCTGGCCGTGCGTAGGTACGTTGGGCTGGGCCTGTGGGCCCATGCCGCCCGGAAAGCCGAACTGGCGGAAGAACTGGTAAAATGGATCGTTCGGGTTCATCTGCGGCGCCCGGCCCTGGCGCGCGGCGGGCTGGCCTTCGTCTTCGCCATCGTCATCGGCCATGGCGGCCTTGGTGCTGCCTGTCACGCTGATGTTGACCACAGCCGGGCCGTTTTGCGCGGTGATCTGCGCGAAGCTGGGCAAGGCCCCGCCAGGGGCGGCGGGCGTCTGGGCCACGATGGCGGGGGGCGGGGTCAAGGCGCGGGCCTGGTGCCCGGTGATGAGGCCTGCCCCCGTGGCACCCACCGCACCGGCGGCCACCAGGGCCAGGATGAGGCGGCGGGGGGTGGAGGTCAGCGTTGTCGTGTTCATGGTGTGGTGCCTTTCCAATCGGAGTTGCGATGGAAGGCAGTGTGGGCACCAACACTTAGACGAAACTTAGAGCGGCTAACAAAACTCCCCTGGCGTCGTTGTCTCGCCTTGTCGTACTGCTTGTACTGCCTGCGGCGAAACGCCTAGCCAGGGCCGCTTCGCTGAGTTTTGTGAGCCGCTCTCAGACCGGGATTCAACACCCTCACTGTTTTTCTGAGTACCGTGGGAGCTTCCTCACGAAGCGCCCGGTCGCCGCACCCCGCAGGTCACACAGCGCCACGGCCTTTCTGGCTCTCGAAATACACCACCTTGCGGGCCCGCATCACGTCGCCCAGGGGCCGGTGCGCAGCCAGCGCCTGCCAGGGGTCGAACACGGCGGCCTCCACCTCGGCGGCCAGGGCTGCGTCGGCAGCCGGGTCCTGCCGTGGCAGGGTGAGCCGGGCCACGGTGGTGTAGGGCGTAGGCCAGTCCACGCTGGCGTCTTCAATGGGGGTGGTGGCCTCGTCGACAAAGGGCTGCAGCTGCAGGTCCCACTGCAGGTCCTGCTGGCGCAGGCGGCCGGAGAATTCAGCATCCCAGTCGTGCTGCACCTGCCTGACGGGCGCCCCATTGGACGCATGGGGCACGAGGCGCACACGCACGGCATAGGGCCCGCAGGCAATGGGCGCGGCGCTGAACATGGCATGCGATGCAAAGCCCCCAAAGGGCCGCCCAAAGGTCTTGACCGTCTTGGCGATCTGCCGGGCAGCACCCAGCAAGCCATGGCGCTGCACCAGGAACTTGATCAGCGCGCCGCCGCCGTGCGACGCAGCGACCACAAAATCCACAAACTCGGCGCTCTGGGGAAAGGCGAACTTTTCCTGGTTGATGAGCAGGAAGTCCTGGCTCTTTGCGGGCCCGTTGCCCAAGGCAGAGTCGCCCTGCACTCCCCGCACACTGATCGCAAAGCCCCGGATGTCCGGCTTGTGGTCCGCCGCCTTGTCCATGCCGCCGTTGCTCAGCCGCACCCGCACGTCGTACTGCGCCGGCCGCGCGAACAAGCCCTGGGCCGCAAACGCGGGCAGATCGCCCAGCACCTCCAGGCGGCCATACGCGGCGGTCAGTTGCTTGCGATGCAGGCCCCGTCCGTTGCCATACTTTTGCGACTTGCGCGCCTGCAGCTCGGCAAACTGGCGCGCATAGCCCGCAAAGCGCTGCGCTTCATCGGGTGCCACCACTTCTTTCCAGTCGGTGCTGGGGGCGTTGGACATGTGCATGAGCCACCTCGGTTAAAAGCCAGGCGGCATGGTAGCGCGGCACGGGCTTGCCAGGCCAGCCCATCGGCCATCAGCCACCGATGAAGCGGTACACGATGGCGCCCCGCACCACTTCGCCCGGCAGCCACCAGCGCACCGGAAAGCCCGCGTGGTTGGGCGCATCCGGGTACTCCATGGGCTCCAGGCAGATACCGTCGCCCGGCTGCCACAGCCAGCCGCCCTGCCCCAGTCCTCGCCCCAAGTCCCGCGCGGGGTCGGCCTTGAGTCCGTGGCCTGCATACACCTGCACACCAGGGGCGGTGCTCCAGACCTCCATCGCACGGCCGCTGACCGGCTCGCCCAACAGCGCGGCCAGTCGCAGGCCCGGTGGCGTGATGGATGACGACGGAGGGGCAAGGCGGGCCGCCTGTTCGTCCAGTACCAGGTAGTGGTCCAGCCCGCCCGCCACGGCCAGCTGCTCATGGGGTGTTGCGATGGCATCCGCCACAGCGCGGGCTTGGCGGAAGTCGAACGGCGTGCCCTGTACGGCCGCCAGCGCGCCCGTGGGACACACATCGGCCGCCAGGGGCACATAGCGGCTGGCGGGCACCTGCAGGGTGTGGCCGTGGGTGCTGCCCTGGCCTGCCAGGTTGAAGAACGCATGCCCGGTGAGGTTGAGCACCGTGGGGGCATCCAGCACCTCGGCAGTCCAGGCCATGTGCAGCGCGTTGTCGGGCGTGACCTGCAGATGGAGCTGCACGCGCACCGTACCGGGCACCCCGTCGTCTTCGGTGCGGAAGGTGTGGCTCAGGGTCAGGGCATCAGCCTGTACCTGCTCCACCGCAAACACCTGAAAGCGGCTGCCGCGCGGCCCGCCATGGTGGTGGTGTGGCCCGCTGTTGGTGGGCAGTTGCTGGCGCGATCCATCCGGCAGGGTCAGCGTGCCCGCACGCAGACGCCCCGCCCAGCGGCCGATGAGGGCGCCCATGGAGAGCTGGCCGTCCAGGTAGCCCTGCAGGCTGTCGTAGCCCAGCGCCACATCGGCCAGACCGCCCTGCCCATCGGGCACCGCCACCTGCACCAGGCGGGCGCCATAGTTGCTCACGGCCACCTGCAGCCCGCCGGGGCTGCGCAGGGTGAAAAGATCGGTGCGCTGGCCGTGCAGCGCGCGTTGAAACGCTTCGCGGGAAAGTGTGAAAGCCATGGGCCGAGTCTATTTGGTGGCGCTGGCCGTATCGCGCGTGACCAGCCAGATGCCCACACACACCAGCACCAGGGCCAGCAGGTTCTTCCACTCCCACAGCGCCTCGCCCAAAAACAGTGCCGACAGCGCCGCGCCAAAGATCGGCACGGTGAAGTTGAACACCGTGATCTGGCTCACCCGGTTGTGCTTGAGCAGGGTGCTCCACAGCGAAAACGCGGCCGACGACAGCAGCGCCAGGTACACAAGCAGCACCGTAGAGCCCCAGGTGAAGCCCGTGAGCGAACCACCCAGCGACCAGCCAATGGCCAACAACGCCACACCGCCCAGGCCCAGCTGCCAGCCCGTCATCACGACGGAGTCCATGCGCTGCGACACCTGCTTGCCGTAGATGCTGGCGGCGGCCAGCACCAAGGCGGCGATGACAACGAAGCCCTCGCCCAGCAGCGTGAAGTCCAGGTCCAGCGTGCCGCGCCCCAGGTTCACCACCATCACGCCCGCAAAGCCCACCAGGCAGCCCCAGAGCTTGGCATGGCTCAGGCGGTCGTTGTGATAGACCCAGTGCGCCAGCAGCACGCTGAAGAACGTGCCCGTGGCGTTCATGATGGAACCCTTGACGCCCGTGGTGTGTGCCAGGCCCACGTAGAAGAACACGTACTGCAACGTGGTCTGTGCCAAGCCCAGCGCTATCAGCTGCCGCCCCGCTGTGAAGCCCAAGCCCCAGATGGCCTTGCGCATGACCACGGCCCAGGCCAGGAGGATCAGCCCTGCGCCCAGAAACCGCCAGCCTGCGAATACGAGCTGCGTAGAAATGTCATTGCGGGCGATGCCCAACCAGGCGTACCCGGTCTTGATGGCGGGGTACGAGCTGCCCCAGAGCAGGCAACACAGCAGCGCCAGCGCCACCACGACCTTGCGGTCAGAAAAACGGAAAGATCCCATGCCAAGCAGTCTTTCAAGGACAACAGCCCTTGCAGGCAAGGGCTGTTGAAGAGGGAACACAAAGGGCCGGGGCCCGGCGGGGTTTAGGTGACGGGCGCCGGGTTGAACAGCACCAGCGCGTTGTGCAGTTGCCACTGCTCCGCCCAGGTCTTTTTGCGACCGCTGGCCACGTCGAGCAGCAGGTGGAACATCTCCCAGCCCAGCTGTTCGATAGTGGCCTCGCCATCGGCGATCTTGCCGGCGTTGATGTCCATGAGGTCGTGCCAGCGGCGGGCCAGATCAGTGCGCGTCGCGACCTTGACCACCGGGCATTCGGCCAGGCCGTAGGGCGTGCCGCGGCCGGTGGTGAACACGTGCAGGTTCATACCGGCGGCCAGCTGCAGCGTGCCGCAGATGAAGTCGCTGGCAGGCGTGGCTGCGTAGACCAGGCCACGCTGGTCCTGGCGCAGCTTCTCGCCGGGGGCCAGCACGTGCGCAATCGGTGCGGTGCCGCTCTTGATAATGGAGCCCATGGCCTTCTCGGCGATATTGGACAGACCGCCCGCCTTGTTGCCCGGCGTGGTGTTGGCCGCGCGGTCCACACGGCCCCGGTCGAGGTACTGGTCGTACCAGCCCAGCTCTCGCACGATAGCGTCAGCCACCTGGGGCGTGGCCGCGCGGCTGGTGAGCTGCTCCACCGCGTCGCGCACCTCGGTGTTCTCGCTGAACATCACGGTGGCACCGGCGCGCACCAGCAGGTCGGCGCAAAAGCCCACGGCGGGGTTGGCGGTGACGCCCGAAAACGCATCGCTTCCGCCGCACTGCACGCCCAGCACCAGCTCGCTGGCGGGGATGGTCTCGCGGCGGCGGGCGTTCAGGCGGTCCAGGTGCGGGCGCGCGCTTTGCACGATGTGGTCGAGCATGGACATGAAGCCCACATGCTCGTCGGCCTGCAGGCACACCGTCTCGGGGCCCAGCGCCGCGTCGCGCTCGTCGGTGATGGGGAAGCTGCCCGGGGGCAGCAGCCGGTCGGGCTGCAGCTTCTCGCAGCCCAGGCTGACCACCATGACCTCGCCCCCAAAGTTGGGGTTGAGGCTGATGTTGCGCAGCGTGCGGATGGGGATGATGGCGTCGGGTGCATCAATGGCCACGCCGCAACCGTAGGTGTGCTCCAGGCCGATCACATCGTCCACATGGGGAAACAAAGGCAACAGCTCGGCCTTGATGCGGCGCACGGCCTGCGCCACCACACCGGCCACGCACTGCACGGTGGTGGTGATGGCCAGGATGTTGCGCGTGCCCACCGATCCGTCGGCGTTACGGTAGCCTTCGAAGGTGTAGCCCGTCAGGGGTTCAAGCATCGGGGGCTTCACGGTGGCCATCGGCAAGCCCTCCAGCGCACGGGCCGAGGGCATCTGGAGCAGGCGCTCATGCACCCAGCTGCCTGCGGGGATGTCTTTCAGCGCATAGCCGATGGGCACGTTGTAGCGGCGCACCACGCCGCCTTCGGGGATGTCCGCCAGCGCCACCTTGTGGCCCTGGGGCACCTTGTCGCGCAGCGCGATGCCAGCGCCAGGCACGCCTGCCGCCAGCACGGTACCGACAGGCAGACCACCGTCGTTGGCGACGATGGCGACGTTGTCTTCCGCATGCATGCGGATAGTGAGGGCTTCTCGCATCGGGTCTGTCACTTCTTTAACTTCTTGCTGGCGCAGCACAGCTTGCACAAAAACTCGCGCCATGCCACTGCCCTGGTCATCGCAGGCGCCACGCACATGGCACTGCATCCATCATCACACCCGGTGGACAAGCTGACAGGGGGCCGGCTTGCGACCAGCCCCCCCGCGCTTCACCCACCCCCCTTGAGAACCAGGTCAGGCAGCCACATGGAGAATTGCGGCACATAGGTCACCAGCATCAGCGCGACGATCAGGGCGCTGTAGAAGGGCCAGATGGTTTTCATCACCTCGCCCACGGAGATGCCGCCGATGGTGCAGCCGATGAACTGCGTAGTGCCTACGGGCGGCGTGTTCAGGCCGAGCGCGCAGTTGATCAGGATCACGATGCCGAACTGCTCGGTGCTCATGCCGAACTGCTGGCAGATGGGCAGAAATATCGGCGTGCAGATCAGAATGGTGGCAGCCATGTCCAGGAAGGTTCCCAGGATGAACAGGATGATGTTCACGCTCAGGAAGATGACCCAGGGCGAGGTGCTCATGGACTTGAGTGCCTCGCCGGTGAGCTCGGCCACCCCGTACAGGCCGATCAGGTAGCCGAACATCGACGAGATGCCGATCAGCAGCAGCACGGTGCCCGTGGTCTTGACGGCCTTGGAGGCGGCCTTGAGGAACTGCTCGCGTGTGAGTTTCTTGTAGACGAAGACCGAGAGCAACAGCGCCCACAGCACCGCGACGGAGGCCGACTCGGTGGCCGTGAAGGCCCCCGACAGAATGCCCGCGATGATGATGACCACCACGGCCAGGCCGGGGACGGAGGCGCGGAACGAAATCCACACGATCTCCCAGCCGGGGAAGGTGCCGGCGGGGTAGCCACGCTTGACGGCCACCAGGTATGCAGCAGCGAGGTTGCAGACCGTGAGCAGCAGTGCAGGCACGATGCCGGCGAGTATCAGTGCCGCGATGCTCACCTTGCCGCCAGCGGCCAACGTGAAGATGATGAGGTTGTGCGAGGTGGGCATGAGCGCGCCCACCAGCGAGGCATGGGTGGTCACGTTCACCGCGTAGTCGGCGTGGTAGCCCTCTTTCTTCATCTGCGGAATGAGCACCGCACCCATGGCCGAAACGTCGGCCACCGGCGAGCCCGAGACACCGCCGAACAGCGTGCAGGCGAGCACGTTGCTCATGCCCAGACCGCCGCGCACATGACCCGCCACGCTCTTGGCGAAGTTGACGATGCGGTCGGCGATGCCTCCATACATCATGATCTCGCCGGCAAAGATGAAGAACGGAATGGCCAGGAACGAGAACGGGTTCATGCCCGAAATCATTTGCTGGAAGCCCACGGCGAGTGGCAAGCCTTCGTACAGGATGGTGGCCAGCGAGGACAGGCCGATCGAGAAGGCCACGGGCACGCCCAGCAGCAGCAACAGCGTGAAGCTCACGCACAGGATGGTCAACGCCATGATGGTGGAATCTTTGTAGGGACGTTAGGGTGCAGAGGGACAGTGAGGCCGCTCAATGCCAGGCGGGCTCTACTTCCGTGCCACGCAAGATGGCGATGATGTGTTCCAGCGAGAACATGGCCACCAGCATGCCAGCCATGGCGGGTGGCACGTACTTGAAGGCTTCGGAGATACCGAGCGTGGGGATCTTGTAGGGCGCCACCGATTCGGCCAGCACGCCGCAGTTCCAGGCCATGACGATGCCGAACAGCAGCACCAGCGCGTGGATCAGCAACTCGAGCTTGGTGCGCAGCCAATCGGGCGCCAGCACCAGAAATGATTCGAGACCGATGTGTCCTGCATCGCGCACCCCTACCGCCATGCCGAGCATGGTCACGTAGAGCACGAGCAGCACCGCGCCGCTCTCGGCCCAGGTGGGCGTGTCGTTGAACACATAGCGGCCGATGACCTGGTAGAGCACCGCGCAAACCAGCAGGACGAGTCCCCCTACCCCGAGTTGAAGACAGGTGCGCGCAATGAAAGCGCAGAGTCGCGTGTACATAGTGGACATTCAATAACAACTGGAAGTGGGCAGGCGGCGGGCTGCTCTCCGTGCCGCCTGCCCTGGAGACTCTGGCTTTTTCTTACTGCACGGCGTCAATGCGCTTGACCATGTCCTGCAGCTTGGGGTCCTTGAGGAACTTGTCGTACACCGGCTTCATGGCGGTCTTGAAGGCGACCTTGTCGATCTCGACGATCTGCGCGCCGCCGGCCTTCACGGTGGCCAGGGACTTCTCTTCGCGCTCGTCCCAGATCTTGCGCATGAAGCCCACCGACTCCTTGGCGGCGGCGCGGATGGCCTTCTGGTCATCGGCGCTCAGGGTGTCCCATACGCGCTTGGAAAACAGCAGTATCTCGGGCGCCATGGAGTGCTCGGTCTTGTTGAAGTACTTGGCGACTTCGAAGTGGCGCGAGCTCTCGTAGCTGGGGTAGTTGTTTTCGGCAGCGTCCACCAGGCCGGTCTTCAGCGCGGTGTAGACCTCGCCGAAGGGCATGGGGGTGGCGTTGGCGCCCATGGCTTCGAGCAGGGACACCCACAGGTCGCTCTGCTGCACGCGCACCTTCAGGCCCTTGACGTCGGCCAGTGTCTTGACCGGCTTCTTCACGGTGTAGATCGAACGCGCACCGCTGTCGTAGAAGGCCAGGCCCACGAAGCCCTGCGATTCGCAGTCCTTGAGGATCTCGTCGCCAATCGCCCCGTCCAGCACCTTGCGCATGTGTTCCTTGTCGCGGAACAGGAAGGGCATGGTGGGCACCATGGTGGCGGGGCAGATGTTGTTCATGGGCGCGACGTTCACGCGCGTCATGGCGATAGCACCCAGCTTGGTTTGCTCGATGGTGTCCTTCTCGATGCCCAGTGACCCCTTGGCATAGACCTTGATGCTGTGCTTGCCGCCGGTGGCCTTGGACAGCGTCTCGCCCATGTGGCGCACGGCCAGCACGGTGGGATAGTCCTCGGGGTGGATGTCGGACGAGCGGAATTCGGTGGCCTGCGCGGCCATGCTGCCGAGCAAGATGCCAGCGGCGAAGGCCACGCGGCCAAAGAGGTGTGGAACTTTCATGGTGCTTTGTCTCCGGGGTTGAATCGGTTGGGGTGCCGCGCTCAGGCGGGCTGGTACGAGGCCTCTGCGAGCCCTTGGGCGCCCGGGCGGGTCACGAAGACCGCGCCGCCGTGGGCCACATCGTTGCCCTGCGGCTGGCCGGGGCGAATGGAGGTGATGAACAGCAGGTCCATGTCAGGCCCGCCAAAACTGCACATCGTGGGCTTGCTGACTGGCACGGCCAGCGAGCGGTCCAGCACGCCCGATGGAGTGAAGCGATGCACCATACCAGCGTCGTTGGCGCAGATCCAGTAGCAGCCACCGGTGTCAATGGCGGCACCGTCGGGCCGGCCGGGCAGCTCGCGCATGTCCACGAACAGACGGCGCGGGCCCAGGCTGCCATCAGCGTGCAGGTCCAGCGACCAGATCTTTTGGACGCTGGGGTGGCTGTCGCTGAGGTACATGGTGGCGCCATCGGGGCTGAACGCCAGGCCGTTCTGAGTGACCAGGCCTTCGATCAGCGGCGCCGAGAGGCCGCGTGCGTCCTGCCGGTACAGGCCGCCCGCTGGCTGCGCCAGCGACATGTCGCGAACCATGGTGCCGGCCCAAAAGCGTCCCTGCCGGTCACAACGGCCGTCATTGAAGCGCATATCTGGTTGCGGGTGTTGCACGGCAGAGACGAGGGTGCAGTCCAGGGCGCCATCGTCGGCGGGTTGCAAATGGAAGATGCCAGAGTCCATGCCCGCCACCAGCCCGCCACAGGCATGCAACGCAATGCAGGCCAGTCGCCCGGGGGTTGCCCAGCTGCTCAGTTGCCGGTCGGCCCAGCGCAGGCGGCGCAGTGCGCGGCCTTCAATGTCCACCCAGTACAGCGCCTGCTCTGCAGGACTCCACAAGGGGCTTTCGCCCACCTGGTCGTGGTGCTGGGGCAGCAAGAGCTCCATGGCGTCGTTCACTCAAAAGGTCCCGTACGCACAAACGGCCCGCCCTGGTAAATCACGGCAGGGTCGGTCAGGTCGGGCTGGGGGTCGGCGGCTTCCACCTGTGTGCGGAAGGGCTCGGAGCTGTCCTGTGGGCGGAAACCGATGTGGCGCGCCAGCGTGTTGTCCCACCAGGTGGTGGTGTTGTCGCCCATGCCGTAGATGATGCTGTGGCCCACCACGGGCGCCGTGAGGCTGGCCACCACCAGGCGCTCCAGGTCGTCGTAGCTCATCCAGGTGGCCAGCATGCGGCGGTTGCGTGGCGCGGGGAACGACGACCCGATGCGCAGGCACACGGTCTCGATGCCGTAGCGGTCAAAGTAGAAGCGCGAAAGGTCTTCGCCAAACGCCTTGGACAGGCCATACAGGCCATCGGGCCGCGCGGGGTCGCGCAGGCCCACCACTTCGTCCTGGCGGTAAAAGCCGGTCACGTGGTTGGAGCTGGCAAACACCACGCGCTTGACGCCCTGCTTGCGGACGGCCTCATAGAGGTTGTACGCTCCCACGATGTTGGCCTGCAGGATGGGGTCCCAGGGCTGCTCGGTGGACACGCCACCCAGGTGCACCACAGCATCCACCCCATCCAGCAGAGGCAGCATGGCACTGGCGTCCTCCAGGCGCGCGGGGCGCAGCTCTTCGCCGGGCGCCTCGCTGCCCAGGTCGGCGATGTCGGACAGGCGTAAGGTGGTGCAATACGCCTTGAGGCGCGTGCGCAGTTCGCGCCCCAGCCCCCCGGCGGCCCCGGTCAGTAACAAGCGTTGAAAACGGATCGGTGTCGGGTGACAGGGCATGGCTTTTGCGGAGGTTCTTGGTACAGTGGCGTTACAAGTGGTTGAACGTCATCAGTTGTCATACAACGAAGAGGCAATGTACTCCTTTCAACCCGGCCAACACATAGGGATAACACCGAGACATGAGCACCGACATCGCCCCACGCCGCAAGCCCCGCACACTGGCCCTGGAGCTGGTGGACTCGCTGGGCGACCGCATCCGCGACGGCCGCCTGGCGCTGGGCGACAAGCTGCCCACCGAGGCAGCCATCATGGCCGAGTTCAACGTCAGCCGCACGGTGGTGCGCGAGGCCATTTCCAAGCTGCAGGCGTCGGGGCTGGTGGAGACACGGCACGGCATCGGCACCTTTGTGCTGGGCCTGGGGCAGGCCCCAGGCTTCAAGATCACGCCCGACCAGTTCAGCACCCTGCGCGATGTGATTGCGGTGCTGGAACTGCGCATTGGCGTAGAAACCGAAGCCGCCGCCCTGGCAGCGCAGCGCCGCACGCCCGCCAACCTCAAGACCATGCGCGAGGCGCTGGACACCGTGGCTGCGGCCGTGGACGCCGGGCGCGACGCCGTGGCGGCAGATTTCCAGTTCCACCTGGAGATCGCTCGCGCCACACAGAACAGCCACTTTGCGGAGCTGATGGGCACGCTGGGCAGCATGATCATTCCGCGCGCACGGCTGGATTCGGTCGATGCCCCCAACGACGAGCGACGGCAGTACCTGCGCCGCGTCAATGGCGAGCACGAGAGCATCTATGACGCCATCGTGGGCCAGGACCCGGACGCAGCCCGCGCAGCCATGCGCACCCACCTGGCCAACAGCCGCGAGCGCCGCCGCCGCGCGCAGACCGAAGCCCGTTGAGACAACCATAACCTCATAGTCCAGCGCAACCTCACCCCTCCGCCTTATGGGCTAAGCACCGGTTCCAGCCACCCCGCAGCCCGGAGCACAACCCCGTCGGGCAGGCGGCACCAGTTGTCCTATCAGTAGTTTCCCGCAGCACAGGATATGGATTTATGTTGTACGATGACTTACAACATAATGACGCCATTGTGCAGTCATTCACACAGGGGCCCCGCACCCGTGTGGAGTCTTGCCAACCCGCCCTCCGGAGCCCTGCCCATGTCCCCTCAAGAACTCAAAAGTGTGCTGCAAGCCGGCCTGCTGTCGTTTCCGCTGACCGACTTCGACAGCCAGTTGCGCTTTGCCCCCAAACCCTATGCCCAGCGGCTGGAATGGTTGCAGCCGTACGGCGCATCGGCGCTCTTTGCGGCAGGCGGAACCGGGGAGTTCTTCTCGCTCGCCCCGCGCGAGTTCAGTGAGGTGGTGAAGGTCGCGCTGGACACCTGTCGTGGCCGCACACCCATCATTGCCGGAGCGGGTGGAGGCACCAGCCTGGCCATCGAGTACGCGCAAGAGGCCGAACGCCTGGGCGCCCAGGGCATCCTGCTGCTGCCCCACTACCTGACCGAAGCCAGCCAGGACGGACTGGTGGCGCACGTCGAGGCCGTGTGCCGGAGCGTGAAGATCGGCGTCATCGTCTACAACCGGGGCGCCTGCCGCCTCACGCCCACCAGCCTGCGCACGCTGGCCGAGCGCTGCTCCAACCTGGTCGGGTTTAAGGACGGCATTGGCGACATCGAAGCGTTTGTATCGATCCGCCAGACGCTGGGCGACCGCTTTGCCTACCTGGGTGGCCTGCCCACGGCGGAGGTGTTTGCCGGCGCCTACAAGGCCATGGGCTGCCCTGTGTACTCCTCGGCGGTCTTCAACTTCATCCCCAAGACCGCCATGGCGTTCTACAACGCCCACGCCGCAGGCGACACCGCCACCTGCGACCAGTTGATCCGCGACTTCTTCCTGCCCTACATCGCGCTGCGCAACCAGGGCCAGGGATACGCTGTCTCCATCGTCAAGGCGGGCGCCACGCTGGCGGGCCACAGTGCGGGCCCGGTGCGCCCGCCCTTGTCGGACCTCAACGCCTCGCAAGTCGAGCAACTGCGTGCCCTGATGGCACCCCTGGGGGCGCAATGACCATGGCGGCCGCATCCACTCCCCGCATCACCGGTGTGCGCGTGGTCCCCGTGGCGGGGCGCGACAGCATGCTGATGAACCTCTCGGGCGCGCACGCTCCGTTCTTCACCCGTAACCTGCTCATACTGACCGACAGCGCCGGGCGCACCGGTGTGGCCGAGGTGCCGGGTGGCGAGTCCATCCGACAGACGCTGGAAGACGCGCGCGCACTCATCGACAACGCCCGCGTGGGCGACTGGCAGCGCGTGCTCAACGCCGTGCGCACCACCTTTGCCGGGCGCGATGCAGGCGGGCGCGGTCTGCAGACCTTTGACCTGCGCACCACCATCCATGCGGTGACCGCCGTGGAGACCGCGTTTCTCGACCTGCTCGGCCAGCACCTGGAAGTGCCCGTGTGCGCCTTGCTGGGCGAAGGCCAGCAACGCACGAGCGTGCCCATGCTGGGCTACCTGTTTTTTGTGGGCGACCGGCGCAAGACCACCCTGCCCTACGACACCGCCCCCGACGCCGAGGATGCCTGGCTGCACCTGCGCCACGAGGAGGCCATGACGCCCGGGGCGGTGGTGGCGCTGGCCGAAGCCGCCCAGGCGCGCTATGGGTTCCAGGACTTCAAACTCAAGGGCGGCGTGCTGCCCGGCGAGGCTGAGGTCGAAGCCATCCGTGCGCTGAAAGCCCGCTTTCCGCAAGCGCGCATCACGCTGGACCCGAACGGCGGCTGGCTGCTGGACGACGCCGTGCGCCTGCTGCGCGACCTGCATGGCACCCTGGCCTATGCCGAAGACCCTTGCGGCGCCGAAGGCGGGCTCTCGGGCCGCGAGGTGATGGCGGAGTTTCGCCGCGCCACGGGCCTGCCTACGGCCACCAACATGGTCGCCACGGACTGGCGGCAAATGGTGCATTCGCTGTCGCTGCAGGCGGTGGACATCCCCCTGGCCGACCCACACTTCTGGACGATGCAGGGCGCCGTGCGCGTGGCGCAGACCTGCCGCGACTTTGGCCTGACCTGGGGTTCGCACTCCAACAACCATTTCGACGTATCGCTGGCGATGTTCACCCACGCAGCGGCTGCTGCCCCCGGGCGCATCACCGCCATCGACACGCACTGGATCTGGCAGGACGGCCAGGGCCTGACCCAACAGCCTCTGCAGATCGTCGGTGGCGAGGTGACCGTGCCCACGGCGCCGGGCCTGGGCGTGAAGCTGGACATGGACGCCGTCGAAGCGGCTCACCAGCTGTACCAACAACACGGACTGGGCGCACGCGACGACAGCATCGCCATGCAGTACCTCATACCCGGCTGGGCCTTTGACCCCAAGCGGCCTGCGCTGGTTCGCTGATGGACGTGTCATCGGACCTTGCCCAAAGTGCTTCCGGCACCTTTCACCCACTGACCTGAACGAGCGAGCGAGCAACTCACCATGCATGCAAACCTGATTGGCGGCGCCTGGACCGACGGCGTCCGCACTTACCAAAACACCAACCCCTCTGACACCCGTGATGTGATCGGCGACTACGCCGTGGCCAGCCGTGAGCAGGCACTGGAGGCGGTTGCCGCCGCGCACGCGGCTTTCCCGGCCTGGAGCGTGTCCACGCCCCAGCAACGTTTTGACATCCTGGACGCCGTGGGCAACGAGATCATTGCGCGCAAGGCCGAGCTGGGCGACCTGCTGGCCCGCGAAGAAGGCAAGACCCTGCCCGAGGCCATCGGCGAAGTCGGCCGCGCTGCTGCCATCTTCAAGTTCTTTGCAGGCGAGGCACTGCGCCCAGGCGGCGAACTGGTTCCATCCGTGCGCCCCGGCGTGGGCATCGAGATCACGCGCGAGCCCCTGGGCACCATCGGCATCATTACGCCGTGGAACTTCCCCATCGCCATCCCGGCCTGGAAGATCGCGCCCGCATTGGCCTACGGCAACACAGTGGTGTTCAAGCCCGCCGAGGTGGTGCCCGGCTCTGCCTGGGCGCTGGCCGACATCCTGCACCGCGCCGGTTTGCCAGCGGGTGTCTTCAACCTGGTCATGGGCCGGGGATCGGACGTGGGTGCCGTGCTGCTCGAAGACGAGCGCATTGCGGGCGTGAGCTTCACCGGCTCCGTCGGCACGGGCCAGCGCGTGGCCGCTGCCTGCGTGCCACGCGGCGCCAAGGTGCAATTGGAGATGGGCGGCAAGAACCCCTTTGTGGTGCTGGACGACGCCGACCTGAACGTGGCCGTGGGCGCAGCCATCAACAGCGGTTTCTTCTCCACCGGCCAGCGCTGCACCGCCAGCAGCCGCGTGATCGTGACCGAAGGCATCCACGACCGCTTTGTGGCTGCCATGGTCGAGAAGATGAAAACGCTGAAAGTGGATGACGCCCGCAAGGCCGGCACCGACATCGGCCCCGTGGTGGACGACCGCCAGCTGGCCCAAGACCTGGAGTACATCGGCATTGGCCAGCAGGAAGGCGCCAAGCTCGCCTATGGTGGCGAGGCCCTGGAGAAGAACGCCGACGGCGCCCCCGGCTTTTACCTGCGCCCTGCCCTGTTCACCGAGACCACGCCCGGCATGCGCATCAACCGCGAAGAAATCTTCGGCCCCGTGGTCAGCGTGTTGCGCGCCAAGAACTACGAAGAGGCCCTGGCCTTGGCCAACGACACGCCCTTTGGCCTGGCCAGCGGCATTGCCACCACCAGCCTCAAGCACGCCACGCACTTCAAGCGCCACGCCCAGGCCGGCATGGTGATGGTGAACCTGCCCACAGCGGGCGTGGATTACCATGTGCCGTTTGGCGGCCGCAAGAGCAGCAGCTACGGCCCGCGCGAGCAGGGGCGCTACGCGGCGGAGTTCTACACCACGGTGAAGACCGCGTACACGCAGGCCTGAAGCTGGCAAGGCACAAACTTGCGCCCCGCCACTCCAGCACCGAAGGGGCAGGGCCAAGCGCCGGTGCCGCCCGGCGCGCACTGGCCACCTTTACAGCCGCTCATGCACGGTTTTAAAGAAAATCGGCCGCAAGCGCTAGTCAATCAGGCGCAGGTAGCTATTTTTTATATAGCAAAAGCAATCCACTAGCAAAGCGACGCTGATTCCGACAGCAACGACAGCCGGTATCATCCCGCCCCATGACCACCTCCCGAACCTTGTCTGCGCTGCGCCTGTGGGTGCTGGCATGGTTCGTAGCATCGATCGGAGTGGCCATTGCATCGCCGCTGGTGCACCCCCAGGCCTTCGAGGTGATCTGCTCGGGTACAGGCGCCATCAAGCTGCTGGTGCAGACCGACGACGGCACCGTCGAAATGGGCGCGATGGGTATGGACTGCCCTTTGTGCTCCACCCCCAGCGCCCCGCCCCCCACGCCGGTAGCCGCCTTGCTGCCGCCCCACCCTCTGGCCCATGCGCTGCAGCCCGTCGAGGCCGCCCGCATCGCGGCCGCCACTGCAGCCCCCCTGCCCGCACGCGGGCCCCCATCGCGCTCTTGATCTGAAGTTTGTTGGCAGTACCCGGTACCTGGTGGTCGGGCGCTGCCTTGTTCCCGCTGGTTTCCAGACGGCGCAGCCCTGCGTGCACTCGACGCGGGCCTGGCTGCGCTGTCGCTTCAAGACAAGAGCGTTTTCATGTCCCGTTCCTACTCCTCCCCCCGCCATACTGCGCGCTCTCCGCGCCTGCCCCTTTCCCCTTTGTGCCGGAGCGTGCTCGCCACCTGTGCGCTGGCCTCGGTGGCAGCCCATGCACAGACAACCACAACACCCACCTTGCAGGCCGTGGATGTGGTGGATGCCGCCGCATCCCCGAATGGCAAGCTCAGTCTCGACACACCCGTGGACACCGGCAGCCGCCTGGGCCTGTCGGTGCGCGAGAACCCGGCGTCCGTCACGGTGGTGGACCGCGCCACCATCGACGCACGCGGCGCGCAAGACACGCAGGAAATCCTGCGCGCCGTGCCGGGTGTGGTGGCGCACAACGCGCCGGGCTCTATGTCCGCCCACTACCGGGGGTTCACGTCCAACTCGGTGGCACAGCTCTACAACGGCATCAACCCGCAGTACGGCAGCGCCACCCGCGCTGTAGATGCCTGGATTTACGACCGCGTCGAGGCCATCGGCGGGGCGTCGAGCTT
The DNA here is from genome assembly GCF_058793595.1 of Acidovorax sp. GW835-FHT14G06. Lineage (NCBI taxonomy): Bacteria > Pseudomonadati > Pseudomonadota > Betaproteobacteria > Burkholderiales > Comamonadaceae > Acidovorax > Acidovorax sp. GW835-FHT14G06. The sequence continues at coordinate 154,925 of NZ_JBXAGA010000012.1, read as the reverse complement.
TCTGTACGGCTCGGGCGGCGTGGGCGGCTCCATCAACTACATCACCAAGACGGCCGAGCGCAACGACTTTGCCGAGGGCCAGCTGCGCCTGGGCTCGTACGACCTGAAGGAAGTGTCCGTGGGCCTGAACCGCCGCATTGCCGGAGGCGATGGCGGCGCAGGCCCGGCCCACTATGTGCGCATCGACCTCAACCACCGCAACGCGGGCAGCTGGACCGAGGGCACCAAGACGCAGTCCACGCAACTGGCCACCTCTCTGCTGTCGGACCTGGGCGGCGGTTTCAGCCACACGCTGGCCTACGAGTACCAGAAGGACCATGTGGACCGCCCCTACTGGGGCACACCAGTGCTCAACCCCGCCGTGGGCGCACTGACCATCGACCCGGCCACGCGCTTCAAGAACTACAACAGCGCCGACGGCATGTACGAGCACCGCGTGCAGTGGCTGCGCTCGGTGGCGCAATGGCGTGTGTCGGATGCGCTGCAGCTCAAGAACACGTTCTACGTGTACGACGCCCTGCGCGACTACCGCAACGTGGAGACCTACACATTCAATGCCACTAACACGGCGGTCACACGCACATCCCCGCTGCTGCAACGCCACGACCAGCAGCTCGTGGGCAACCGCCTCGAAGGGACATACCAGGGCCAGCTCGCAGGCAAAAAAAGCGACTGGGCCTTTGGCCTGGACGTGAGCGTGAACAAGCAGACCCGCTTCCCGTTCGGCCCCTCGGTCACCGTGAGCACGGTCAATCCGTACCACTTCTCGACAGAGAACTTCTTCAACATCCCAGGCATTTCGCCAGTGTGGAGCCCTGACAAGGACAACAAGATCACCAACACCGCGCTGTACCTGGAAAACCGCACGGCCGTGATGCCGGGCGTGAATCTGGTCACCGCGCTGCGGCACGAGCGCATCGAGCTCGACCTGGTGAACCGCCGCGCGGTGACGGCCACAGCACCCGCCACCTTCAGCCGCAGCTACAACCCCACCACCGGCCGCCTGGGCGTGGTGTGGGACATTGCGCCCGGCGCCAACCTGTATGCACAGGCCTCCAACGCGGCCGACCCGCCATCGGGCTCGCTGGCCTCTGCCTCGTTTGCCGATGTGCGCAACAACAGCGAACTGACTACCGGCCGCCAGATCGAGGTGGGCAGCAAATTCGACTTCTGGGATGGCAAGGGCAGCGCCACGGTGGCGGCCTTTGAAATCCGCCGCAAGAACATCGCCTCGCAAGACCCGTCCAACCCCAACCTCACGGTGCTGGTGGGCGAGCAGTCGTCCAAGGGCATCGAGCTGTCGGCCGGCATCCGCCCCACGCCCCAATGGCAGCTGCAGGGCAACCTGTCGCTGATCCGCGCCCGGTATGAAAACTTTGTGCAAGGCGGCGTCTCGCGCGCGGGCAACGTGCCGCAATTGGTGCCGCAGCAGGTGGCCAACCTGTGGGCCTCGTATGCCATCACGCCCACCGTCAGCGCCAGCGCGGGCGTGCGCCATGTGGGCAAGGTGTATGGCAATGCGGCCAACACCAAGTTCTGGCCGTCGTACACGCTGCTGGACCTGGGCCTGGCGTGGAAGGTCAACAAGACCACCACCCTCACGGGCCGCGTGCGCAACGCTACCGACCGCATCTACGCAGCCGAGACGCGTGACCAGGTCTACCTGGGCGCACCGCGCACGCTGGACGTGACGTTGCACACCGCGTTCTGACGCAGGCAAGGAACTGGACATGCCACACGCCAAACGCTGGCTGTACCTCGTCCACCGCTGGCTGGGCGTGCTGCTGTGCGCCTTCTTCGCCATGTGGTTCATCTCTGGCGTGGTGATGATGTACGTGGGCTACCCCAAGCTCACGCAGGCCGAGCGCCTGGCCCACCTGCCGCCACTGCGCAGCGCCATCGCAGGACCCGAGCGCCTGCTCGAACCCTCAGAAGCCCTGCAGCGCGCGAGCCTGGCAGGGCCGCTGCAAGACCTGCGGCTGGCGGTGGCCAGCGGCGGGCGCGCCGTGTACCTGGTGGCTCCCGCAGCACCGACTGGAGACGCCGCACCACGCCCGCGCCGGGCACCAGCACCAGCGGTCATCGACGCCCTCACGGGCGAACGGTTGCAGCGCGTGGACGCCACGCACGCCATCGCATCAGCCCGCGCCTTTGCACAGGAAGCCAACCCTTCCATCGACTACCAGGGCACGATCGACGAAGACGCCTTCACCCACTCACGCGCGCTCGATGTGCACCGTCCCCTCCACCGCCTGCACCTGGGTAACAGCGCGGGCACCGTGGTCTATGTGTCGGGCACCACGGGCGAGGTGGTGCGCGATGCACCACTGCAGGAGCGCGCCTGGAACTACGCGGGCGCCTGGATCCATTGGCTCTACCCCTTCCGGGGCAATGTCTTCAACGACTACTGGACGGACATCGTCAACTGGCTGTCCATCGCGGGCATCGTGCTCACAGTGACAGGCACCATGGTGGGCGTACTGCGCTGGCGCTTCAAGGGGCGGTACAAGACGGGCTCGCGCACGCCGTACCGGGGCTTCATGATGCGCTGGCACCATGTGTTCGGGCTGGTGTTCGCCGCCATCACCTTCACCTGGATCTTCAGCGGCCTCATGTCGATGAACCCCTGGAAGATTTTCGACAGCGGTGCAGCACCGTTGCGCCAGCAGGCCATGAACGGCGGCCTGCTGGAGCTGCCCGCGCAGGCCGCCACCGTTCAGGCATTGTTGTCGGCCGCTTCGCCCAACACCCGTGAGCTGCGCTGGGTGCGTAGCGCAGGCCATACGCTGGTGCTGGCCCAGGGCCCCATCGGCGCACCTGCGGTGCTGGACGCCACCGCGGCCACTTCGCACACCTGGACCCCGGGCGCTGTGGCCCAGTCCGCCACGCGCCTGCTGCCCCACGCAGTGGTGCGAATCGACACCCTGACCACCTACGACCTGCACTACTACGACCGCGCCGCCCACACCATGACTGGTGGCGTCGACAAACCCCTGCCCGCCCTGCGCGTGGTGTTTGACGACCCACATGGCACCTGGGTGCACATCGCCCCCCACACAGGCGCCGTGCTGGGCCGCACCGACAGCCACCGTCGCACCAGCCGCTGGCTGTTTGCCATGCTGCACAGTTGGGACTGGCTGCCGCTGCTGGACCGCAGGCCGCTGTGGGACATGGTGCTGATCGTGCTGAGCCTGGGCGGGGCGGTGATAAGCCTGACCGGGGTGGTGATGGGGTGGCGCAGGCTGGGGGCCAAGCTGCGGCCACCTCGGCGAAATAAACAGCACCGTCCGGAGCCAGCGTGACACCGCCCGACCTACACCATGGCTACACTGGCATGGCCATCCAGCAAAGCCATTGAAGCGGGACCCACCTGCAGCCATCGCAATCACAGATTCTGCTGCCATGCCCACGCCCCTGCCTTACGCCCGCCCTGCGCCGGACGCCCCCTCCCGAGGTCACGCTGGCCTGCAGGCCAGGGTGGTTGTGGTGGTGGGAACGACGGTTGTGCTCTTTCTTGCTTGGGCACTGGTACTGGCTGTCCTGAACGTGACCTGGCGCAATGCCATGGACTCCCAGACCCGCCAGAACAGCAACCTGGCGCGCACCCTGGAGGAACAAACCATCCGCGTACTGGCAGCGGTGGACCAGGCCACCCTGCGCATGCAGGACGCAGTGATCGCATCGGACTTTGAAACTGCGGACTTCACGCGCTTTGCCAATGAGACCGGGCTGGCACCGCTGATTCTGACCCAGCTGTCGCGGGTCAACCCCGATGGCCGGTTCATGGGCAGCAATCTCGATCAGACGGGTGAACAAACCGGGCATGTCGATCTGTCGGAACGCGAGCACATCCAGGTCCATCTGACGCCCGAACGCTCGCGCGAGATGCAGCTGCAGATGACCCGCTCAGGGCTGTATGTCGGCAAACCCGTACTAGGCAAGGTGTCGGGCAAGTGGACCATACAACTGTCGCGCAAGATCGTTGCGGCCAGCGGCAACACCTTGGGAATGGTGGTGGCATCGCTCAATCCAGGCTACTTCGAGGATGTGTACCGAGGGGTGGAGCTTGGCAGAACCGGCAGTGTCACCCTGCTGGGCGATGACCGTGCGGTGCGCGCCCGTGTGGTCGGAGGCCAGAACCAGGGCATGGGCACCACCCTGAACAGTGCGCCGGGCGACAACGCCGAGCGCCTGGATCGTGAAGGCCACTACGTGCGCACCAGCAGCCTCGATGGCGTCGAGCGTATCTATGCCTACCGCCGTGTGGGGGACTACCCGCTGCTGATTTTTGTGGCCACCAGCACCGCCGACGCGCTGCAGGAATGGCGCAGCAGCCGCAATGTGGCGCTGATCACGACCAGCCTGTTCAGCGTGGCCCTGATCGGCGCGGGCATCATCTTTCTGCGCAGCCTGCGCCAGCTCGAAAACACGAACGCTGCGTTGCGCATCAGCGAGGCCCAGGCCCATTCAGCCAGCCAGGCCAAGAGCGAGTTTCTGGCGGCCGTGTCACACGAGCTGCGCACCCCGCTCACCAGCATTCGGGGATTTGCCGAACTGATGGAGCTGCGACTGGACCAGCCCCGCTACAAGGAACAGGCCAGCCTGATCCGCAAGGCGGCCGACCACCTGAATGCCCTGCTCACCGAGATCCTGGATCTGGCCAAGGTGGAGGCAGGCGCAATGCCCCACACGCCGACCGAGCAGAACGTGGCGGAGATCGTGCAGTCCACAGCCGACTTCTTCGCCGTCACGGCCGCCAACAAGAACCTGGAACTGCGGGTCCACATCGCCCCTGAGGCGCCAGCCACGCTGATGTGCGACGGGTTGCGGCTCAAGCAGGTGCTCAACAACCTGATCTCCAACGCCATGAAGTTCACCGAAACCGGCTCCGTCGCCATCGAGGTGGACGCCGCTGGCGACGCTGTGCGCTTTCATGTGGTGGATACCGGACCCGGCATACCGGCACATTTGCACGAAACAATCTTTGAGAAGTTCCGCCAGGGCAATGATCGGGTGAGCTACCAGCATGGCGGCACCGGCCTGGGGCTGGCGCTGTCGCGGGCGTTGGCCGCTCTGATGGGTGGCACGCTGACGCTGGCGTCCACCGAAGGCCAGGGCGCACGCTTTACGCTGACCCTGCCACGCAACCCGACTGTTGCCGTCACGGAGTAACAAAAACGCCACGGCCAATACCTGTTGGCGGCAGCGCAAGGTTGGACCGAGCAGGAACATCGGGGCCGGCGCCGACAAGGGCAGAGCCGTTACACACAGACCTGTGGCTGAGCACCAGCATCCCACTGTGCAACCGCGTTCAAACGCCCTTGCCGCTACTGAAATCGCCCCGGGGTGCCACTAAGACAAAACGCAGCGCGGCGTTCCGAAATTGTGTCCAATGGTTACACTGGTTTGTTGCCCTGCTTCACGGGGCGGCAATGCCTACCTTAACGCTCCCCACACTCCATCCCTCACACAGGGACCCTGCACCATGAAATCCCGCTCAACCCTTGCCGCCTTGGTCTTCCTCTTCGCGGCCAGCGCCTCTGTACACGCTGCTGATGACTACAACCGCCCACCTGCGGGGGACGCTCAGTACAAACAATGCCTGACCTATTCAACCACTGTCTATGAGGGTGGAAACGCACCCAGCCCCATCAAGGGCCAAACCAAGGCGCAAGCATGGTGCACCTGCATGTGGAACGAGACGCCCGACGACTTCAAGGGCAATCTGGTGAAGTTCGCAGAAACCCGCAAGGGCAAAGAGACCAACAAACTGTGCGAGAAACACGCCGACTGGAGCGAGTAAGCCGCACAGCTCCTGGTTTCAGTCCCTACAGCCGCCTGAGGGCGGCTTTTTCTTGCCCGCAGCTACCAAAACGGGGAGGCGGTGGCAGGCTTCAGCGACTGCGCAGCGTACGGCTGAGCAAGATCACCGGCACCAGCCCCACTGCCACCAGCGCCAGCGACGGCAAGGCGGCCTCGCCCAGGCGCTCGTCACGCGCGAGCTGGTAGGCCACCACGGCGAGGGTGTCGCTGTTGAAGGGGCGCAGCACCATGGTGGCAGGCAGCTCCTTCATCACATCCACAAACACCAGCAGCGCAGCAGCAGCGGTAGAACGCTTGAGCAGCGGCCAGTGCACGCGCGCCAGCAGGCCTGCGCTGCCGGTGCCCAGCATGCGGGCTGAGTCATCCAGACTGGGGGGAATCCGCGCGTAGCCGCTTTGCATGGACTGCAGCGCCACCGCGCAGAACCGCACGAGGTAAGCCCACACAATGCCAAACGCCGTGGCCGTGACCAGCGCGCCCACGCCCCACTGCGGCATCGCGGCCTGCAACCAGCCCACAGGCAGCAGCAACCCCACCACGATGACGGCGCCCGGCACGGCGTAGCCCACGCTGGCCAGTTGCACCACACCACGCGTGATGGCATCGGGCTGGCAGCGCACCGCAAAGGCCAGCGCCAGTGCAATCACCACGGCCAGCGCCGCAGTGATCCCCCCGAGGCGCACGCTGTGCCAGGCCCATTCCATGAAGCGCTCCCACGGCAGCACCGACCAGTCGGCCGCCAGTGGCCGCAGCATGAAGACCACCGGCGCCACAAAACCCATGACCACCGGCACCGTGCAGACCGCCCAGGCTGCCCAGCGGCGCGCACCCCGGAGCGCCAGCGGCTGCGCCTCGGCCGAGCCCGCGTGTCCGCCACCGGTCGCAAACCGCATGCGTTTTTGCGCGCGGTGCTCCAGGTGAAGCAATGCCATCACCACCACCAGCAGCATGGTGGCCAGCTGCGCGGCAGCCAAGCGGTTGTCCATCGACAGCCAGGCCTTGTAGATGCCCGTGGTGAAGGTCTGGATCCCGAAGTAGCTGGCAACGCCGAAATCGGCCAGGGTTTCCATGAGCACCAGCGCTACGCCCGCAGCCACGGCAGGGCGCGCCAGCGGCAGGGCCACGGCGCGAATGCGGCGCGAAAGCGGAGCACCCAGCAGGCGCGCGGCTTCCATGAGGTGAGCGGCACGCTCGCCCAGCGCCGTGCGCGCCAGCAGGTACACATAGGGGTACAGGGAGAAGATGAACACCCACACGGCACCGCCCAGGCTGCGCACCTCGGGCAGCAGGCGGCCTTCCAGGCCAAAGGTGTTGCGCAGGCCCACCTGCAACGGTCCGCTGAACTGCAGAAAGTCGGTGTACGCATAGGCTGTGACGTAGGCTGGCATGGCCAGCGGCAGCAGCAGCAGCCATTCAAAGGTGCGTCGGCCCGGAAAGTCGAACAACGTCACGGCGGCGGCAGCCAATGTGCCCACCACTGCGGCCCCCAGCGCCACCAGCAGGCTCAGCCACAGCGTGGTCCACACATAACCAAGCAACACGGTGGCCGCCATCTCGCGCAGGATCGCGCCCGCCTGCGCATCGCCCTGGCCTGCGCCCCCCCAGGGGAACCACGACGCCAGCACGGCCAGCACCGGCAATGCCAGAAAGCCTGCAAACAGGATCAGCGGGATGCTGCGAAGGACAGAAGACGGCGTGCGGCGCAAGGCAAGGGCTCGGCAGAATGAAGAAAGCGCACACCTGCCGAAAGGCATGGGCACAGAAATGCCCAGGAATGCAAATGCGAATTTTAAGCATTCACTCCACCCCGCCTAAAATGTGCGGATGTTTCTTGAGGTCTCCCAACTCGAAGTGCGCTACGCAGGCCGTGCGCAGGCAGCCGTGCAAGGCGTCACACTCAGCCTGAAAGCGGGCGACATCGGGGTGCTGATCGGGCCGTCTGGCTGCGGCAAGACCACCCTGCTGCGCGCCGTGGCCGGGCTGGAGCCCGTGACGGCCGGCGAGATCCGCCTCACCAAAAGCGTGGTCAGCAGCGCCCATCTGAGCGTGCCGCCTGAGCTGCGCCGCATCGGCATGGTGTTCCAGGACTATGCGCTGTTCCCGCACCTCTCGGTGGGCCGCAACGTGGCCTTTGGCATCCACCAGCTACCCCGGGCCGAGCAGGCCGCGCGCGTGGCCGAGGTGCTGCAACTGGTGGGGCTGGAGGGCAGCGAGCACCGCTACCCGCACGAGCTCTCCGGTGGCCAGCAGCAGCGGGTGGCCCTGGCGCGTGCGCTGGCGCCGCGCCCGCAGCTCATGCTGCTGGATGAGCCGTTTTCCAACCTCGACGTGGACCTGCGCGAGCGCCTGGCGCACGAGGTGCGCGGCATCCTCAAGGCCGCAGGCGCCACGGCCCTGTTTGTGACGCACGACCAGTTCGAGGCGTTTGCGATTGGCGATGTGATCGGCGTGATGAACGAGGGCCACCTGCACCAGTGGGACGATGCGTACACCCTGTACCACCGCCCCGCCACGCGGTTTGTGGCCGACTTCATCGGTCATGGCGTATTCGCCCCCGCGACCCTCGTCCAGCAAGGCAACAACGTGGTGGCGCAGACGCCACTGGGCGACCTGACCGACCTGGAGGAATGCCCCCTGCCCAGCAGCTACCCCGCAGGCGAATGTGACGTGTTGCTGCGCGCCGACGACATCGTGCACGACGACCATGCGCCGGTGCAGGCGCAAATCGTACGCAAGTCGTTCCGGGGGTCGGAGTTCCTGTACACCCTGCGCCTGGCCAGCGGCCACACGGTGCTGGCCCATGTGCCCAGCCACCACGACCACGCGCTGGGCGAGTGGATCGGCATCCGCGCGCAGGTGGATCACGTGGTGACGTTTCCGCGTGGCTGAGACGGTGATTGAATAAAAATCGGCCGAATGCGCTAGTCGAACAAGCCTTTTACGCTACAAATTCAATAGCACTCAAACCTTCAGCTCATGACTTGCCCTTGCGCTGTAGGCCTTCCAGCCCGTTCAGGTCCACCTGTGACATCAGGCCACGCAGCTCTTTCACGCCGATCTTGTCGCCCTCGATGCTGACCACCAGGCCGTTCTTCAGGATGGTCTTGAACTCGGCATGGCTGCCGTCCTTGTCGTAGCGCTGGTGCAGGGTGCGGCCACCTTCCTGCCAGGTCTTCTCGGCGCTGGTCTGGTCTTCTTTTTCGCCCTGGGCCATGCCCATGGCCATCGCCGCCATCTGGCCCAGGCCGCCAATGTCCACGATCTCCAGGCGCAGTTGCTTGTCGTCGTTGCCATATTGCGCGCTGGCCTGGCTGGTGGGCAGGCCCAGGGCGGCACCGTCCTGCACGTCAAAACCCGTGCGGGGCAGGCCCGCCAGCTTCTCGGGCAGGGCCGCCTTGAGCGACTGGGCGGCAATCGCCTGGCCCCCACCGAGCACGCCGGCAGCGGCCTTGGCGGCATCGCCCGTGGCAGCGGCGATGGCAGCCGGGTCCTGGCTCTTCTGGGCCTCTTCCATCTTGCGGGCGGCTTCTTCCATCTTCTTGCCTGCAGCCTCCAAGCCGGCGGTGTCGATGGACACCTTGCCACCGGGCGTGTTCATGGTGATAGCAGGGGCATCAGCACCGCCAAACAGCGCACTGCTGCGCGGCATAAACAGCGCACTGACGGCACCGATGACCACACCCATCACGATGGCAGCAACGATGACCACCACCGTGTAGCCCACCGACTTTTCGGGCGCACTGCGCATGAGCACAGGCAGGCCGGTGTAGAGCAGGTAGATGGAGTACAGCGCCGCCAGCAGGCCCAGCATGGCCAGCGACGGCAGCAGGCTGAACACACCGCCCAGCAGGGCGGCCGTGCTGGCGTACACCGCCACCTTCTGTGCCTGGATGGCATTCTTTTGCCCGCCGAAGGTGGGCGCCAGCGCATCGATGATGAGCCCGAGCACCAGCAAGCCCACCAGGCTCAACCCGTATGACACGACCATATTCACCAGCCCGGAGACAAAAGGCACGCGGATGGTGACCCCAAAGCCGCCAAAGCCGATCAGCGACATGCCGATGAAACCGCAGACCGCCGGAATGGCGGCCAGGATCATGGCGTAGCGGGTGAACAGGGTGGCGGTGTCGGTGGCCTCCGTGTCGATGGTGGCCCAGGTCTCTTTGGGTTGGAGAAGAATGCTCTTGGCGCGCTCAATCAGGATCATGGTGCCCTCCCGGCAATGTGCAAAGGCCTGCCGTGGTCAGCAGGCGAATGGAAAGCGCGGACGATACGGGAGATTGCGCAAGGCGGACCACCACGGCCGCTGCCAGGGCGGCCCAAAGCGTGCAATATGCACGCTTTCGCTGCGCAAAGACGAACCTAGGCACCAGGGCTGAGGGCTCAGGCTTTTCGGAGTTGATCGACCGTGTCGTGCAGGTGCTGTGTCCAGGCGCGGCGGTCGCGCTCGCCTGCCAGTTCGGGCGGGCCGTAGTGCACCACTGCCTCGATGGGCGGGGCACACAGCGTGCGCCAGATCGAGCCCACCAGGGTTTCGTCGCCGATGTAGCTGGGCGCAAAGCTGGTCGCACCTGAAGCCTTGTCGGCAAAACGCAGGCCCACGGGCTGCACGGGCGCCTTTGCGGCCACGGCCGCCTGCAGCAGGTTGGCATGGAAGGGCAGCATCTCACGGCCATCGCCCGTCGTGCCCTCAGGAAAGACCGCCAGCACCTCGTGGCGCTCCAGCGCCTCCTGCATGGACCGCACCATGCGCAGCGCATCGCGGCGCGAGCTGCGCTCGATGTAAAGCGTGCCTGCGGCAGTGGCCAGCGTGCCAATCAGCGGCCAGCCCTGCACGTCGGACTTGGAGACAAAACGGCAATGCCGCGCTGCATGCATCACGGGGATGTCGAGCCACGAGATGTGGTTGGCCACCAGCATCACCGGCCCGGTCACTGGGGGCTGCCCCAGGATGCGCAGGCTGATGCCCGCGTGGGCCAGCAACTCCAGCGACCACACCTGCACGCGGGCGTGTTGCTGGTCGGGCGATAGCGCGGGAAACCGCAGCGCCACGATCCACAGACCTTTAACAATGTGGCCCAGCAGCCGCAAAAGGCGCCAGCTGGCAAGCAAGGATTTCACCGCCGGGCCTCGTCGCGCCGCACGGCCTCAGCCACGGTCAAAAGCGACCTGCCCGCCGACGAGGGTCATACGCACACGACCGGGAAGCTCGTAGCCCGAGAACGGTGTGTGTTTGCCCTGGCTACGCAGTGCATCGTCCTGCACCGTCCACGCAGCCTGCGGGTCAAAGATGCACAGGTCGCCCACGCCACCTTCCACGATCTGGCCCACGCTGGCCTGCAGCGTACCCAGTGCGTTGCCCAACACCCGGGCGGGCTCGCACGTGACCACGGCCAGCGCGCGCTGCAGTGGCACGCCACTGCCCTGCGACCACTTGAGTGCGAGCGACAACAGCAGCTCCAGCCCCGTGGCGCCGGGCTCGGCCTCCGCAAATGGAAGGGTCTTGGCGTCCTCATCGACCGGGGTGTGGTCGGAAACCAGCGCGTCGATAGTGCCATCAGCCAGCGCGGCGTTCAGCGCATCGCGGTCGCGCTGCTGGCGCAGGGGGGGCGACAGGCGGGCGCGGCTGTCGAAGAAGCCGATATCCACGTCGGTGAGGTGCAGCGAATTGATGCTGACATCGGCCGTCACCTTCAGACCCTCGGCCTTGGCGCGGCGGATCAGCTCCACCCCCGCCGCACTGCTGATGCGGCACAGGTGCACACGGGCACCGGTGGTCTTGAGCAGTTCAAAAATGGTGTGCAGTGCAATGGTCTCGGCCGCCACAGGCACGCCCGACAGGCCCAGGCGCGTGGCCAGCGGGCCGCTGGCAGCCACGCCCTTGCCCAGGTGCATCTCTTGCGGGCGCAGCCACACGGTGTAGCCGAAGGTGGCGGCGTACTGCAGCGCGCGCTGCAGCACCTGGGTGCTAGCCAGCGGCACCTCGGCCTGGCCAAAGCCCACGCAGCCGGATTCGGTCAGCTCGGCCATCTCGGTCAGCACCTCGCCGGCCAGGTTGCGCGTGAGGGCCCCCAGAGGGAACAGGCGCGACTGGTGCAGCTTCTCGGCGCGGAACTTGAGCATCTCGACCAGACCTGGCTCGTCGAGCACGGGGTCGGTGTCAGGCGGGCAGACCAGGCTGGTCACGCCACCGGCCACGGCGGCGGCCATCTCGGATTCGAGCATGCCTTCGTGTTCGTGACCGGGCTCGCGCAGGCGCGCCGCCAGGTCCACCAGGCCGGGCAACACGATGCAGCCTGCAGCGTCGATGGTGCGGTTGGGAGCAAAGTCGGGCGGCACCCGGTTGACGCTCACGATGCGGCCTGCCGCCAGCGCGATGTCACAGGTCTGGTCGAGGCCCGAGGCGGGGTCGATCACACGGCCGTTCTGGATCAGTATCTTCATGATTTCAAGCCAAATAGGCCGATAGCGCTAGTGATATATGCGCCAGCAGCTATGAAAACAGGAGCAATCATTGTGCGTTTCACGCCTCGTTCCCGGCGACGATGGACATCACGGCCATGCGCACCGCGATGCCGAACGTCACCTGCGGCAGGATCACGCTCTGCTTGCCATCAACCACGGCGGAGTCGATCTCAACCCCCCGATTGATGGGGCCGGGGTGCATCACGATAGCGTCGGGCTTGGCCAGTTGCAGCTTCTCCTGCGTGAGGCCGAAGCTCTTGAAATACTCCTGGCTCGACGGCAGTAGCGCACCGCTCATGCGCTCGTTCTGCAGGCGCAACATGATGACCACGTCGGCGTCCTTGATGCCTTCTTCGAGCGTGTGGCACACGCGCACGCCCATCTGCGCCATGTCCGACGGCACCAGGGTGCGCGGGCCCACCACGCGCACTTCGGCGCAGCCCAGCGTGGTGAGGCCGCGGATGTCGGAGCGCGCCACGCGCGAGTGCAGCACGTCGCCCACGATGGCCACCGTGAGGTTGCTGAAATCCTTCTTGTAGTGGCGGATGGTGTACATGTCCAGCAGCCCCTGCGTGGGGTGGGCATGCCGGCCATCGCCCGCATTGATCACGTGCACATGGGGCGCCACATGCTGGGCGATGAGGTACGGTGCGCCCGATTCGCTGTGCCGCACTACGAACAGATCAGCCGCCATGGCGGACAGGTTGGCAATGGTGTCGAGCAGCGATTCGCCTTTGCTGGCCGAGCTGCGCGCGATGTCGAGGTTGAGCACGTCGGCCGACAGGCGCTTGGCCGCGATCTCGAACGTGGTGCGCGTACGCGTGCTGTTCTCGAAGAACAGGTTGAACACGCTCTTGCCGCGCAAGAGGGGCACCTTCTTGACTTCGCGGTCGTTGACGCTGACGAAGTTGGCGGCCGTGTCGAGGATGTGCGTGACGATGTCACGTGGCAGGCCCTCGATGGACAGCAGGTGGATGAGTTCGCCGTTGCCGTTGAGTTGGGGGTTGCGCTTGTGCAGCACGGTCAGGCCTCTTTGACTTGGAATTGGAAGGTGCCGCTGTCGTCACGCGCCAGGGCCAGCGACTGGGCGGCAGGCAAGGCCACACGCGCAGCCGCAAAGTCGGCCTGCACCGGCAGCTCGCGCCCGCCACGGTCCACCAGCACGGCCAGGCGCACGCTGGCGGGGCGGCCGTAGTCGAACAGCTCGTTGAGCACGGCACGGATGGTGCGGCCGGTGTAGAGCACGTCGTCGAGCACCAGGACGTCAGAACCGTTGACGTCGAACGGCAGCACAGTCTGTGCGCTGGCCGACAGGCCCCGCTGGGCGAAGTCGTCACGGTGCATCACCGACGAGAGCACACCGGCGGGCCCTTCAAGGCCCAGGTCCTTTTGCAGGCGCTCGGCCAGCCAGGCGCCACCCGACGCAATACCCGCCAGGCGTGTGGTGGGGGTCAACATGCTGCGCACGCCGCGCAGCAGCTCGCTGTACAGCGCTTCGGCGTCTAGCACCAGGCTGCCGGACATTCCGGGGGATGGGGTGGTCATGGGAGATTCCTCAAAAACTGTTCCAGGATGATGCAGGCGGACGCTGCGTCCGCATCCTTGGCACCACCCGCAATGGCTTCGGTGGTGCTGTAGCGCTCGTCCACCTCGAACACTTGTAAGCCGAATCGGCCGCGCAGCTGGCGGCCGAACTTGAGAGCGCGTGCGGTGTTCTCGTGGCTTGCCCCGTCGGGGTGGTAGGGCACGCCGATCACGAGGGCGTCGGGCTGCCACTCTTTTATGCGCTCTGCCACCTGGGCAAAACGGGCGTCGCCCTCGGCCTGGATGGTGCGTTGCGGCGTGGCGCTGCGCAGCATGCGGTTGCCCGAGGCCACGCCCGTGCGCTTGAGCCCAAAGTCAAAAGCAAGAAAGGTCTGGAAATGCGCAGGAACGGCTGGCGGCTGGATGGACTGAGCGGGCGCGCCAGTCATGCGTGCCCCGCCTCGGGCGACAGCATCCAGGCCTGCAGGCCCAGAAGCGACAGGGCCCGGTCGTACCGCTCGGGCACGGGCGTGTCGAAGATCACCGACAGATCGGCGGCCACCGTGAGCCAGGCGTTCTCGGCCAGCTCCGATTCGAGCTGGCCCTCACCCCAGGACGAGTAGCCCAGCGTGATGAGCACGCGGCGGGGGCCCGCCCCTGTGGACAGCGCTTCCAGCACGTCCTTGGAGGTGGTCATCTCCAGCCCGCCGGGGATGGTCATGGTGGAGGCGTAGGCCGATTCGTCGGTTTCCGCACGGTCCATGAGCATGGGCTCGTGCAGCACGAAGCCGCGCTCGGTCTGCACCGGGCCGCCCTGGAACACGGGCTCCTTGCTGAGATCCTCACGCCGCAAGGACAGGTCGACCTTGTCGAACAGGCCCTTGAGCGTGATGTCGGTGGGCTTGTTGATGATGAGGCCGAGCGCACCGCGTTCGCTGTGCTCGCACAGGTAGACGACGCTGCGCGCAAAAGACTCATCTTCCAGGCCGGGCATCGCGATCAGGAAGTGATGCGTCAGGTTGATGGGCGCAGAATCGAAAGACATCCCGCAATTTTAACGGTGAACATGCCCCCCTCCCCCGAGCCCACTTACCCCCGTGGCCTGGTCTGGTTCCGCCGCGACCTGCGTGCCCATGACCACGCCGCCCTGTACCACGCGCTGACGCGCTGCGAGCAGGTGTTCTGCGCCTTTGTCTTTGACAAGGACATTCTCGATGCCCTGCCCCGCGCCGACCGGCGGGTGGAGTTCATCCGGGAGTCGCTGGTGGAGCTGGACGACACGTTGCGCGCACTTTCGCAGCAGGAACAGGGTGGCCTCATCGTATGGCATGCGGTGGCCAGCGATGCCATTCCGGCGCTGGCCAACGCCCTGGACGTGCAGGCGGTCTTTGCCAACCATGATGATGAACCCCAGGCGCTGGACCGCGACCGGCTGGTGCGGACCCGGCTGGCCGCAGCAGGCAAAGCCTTCCACACATTCAAGGACCATACCCTGCTGGAGCGCAGCGAGGTACTGACGCAGACCGGCAATCCTTACAGCGTGTTCACACCGTACAAGAATGCATGGCTCAAGAAGATCGATGCGTTCCAGCTCAAGAGCTATCCGGTGGAGCGCCATGCCCACCATCTGGCGGCGCGCCCGGAAGGTCATTGCCAGCCCGTGCCCACCTTGCAGGACCTCGGGTTTGAGCCCACAGCGCTGTCCCAGCTGCGCCTGCCCACCGGAGCGCGGGGCGCACAGCAGTTATTCGAAGATTTTCTCGACCGCATCGAGCGGTATGAGGACACGCGCAACTTTCCGGCGGTAAAAGGGCCCAGCTACCTCAGCGTGCACCTGCGTTTTGGCACCATCTCGCCGCGCTTGCTGGCGCGCACGGCACACCGCCTGATGCTGGAGGGCAACCCGGGCGCGACGACCTGGCTCAGCGAGCTGATCTGGAGAGACTTTTACTTTCAGATCCTGCACCACCACCCGCATGTGGTGGACCAGAGCTTCAAGCCGGCCTACGACGCCATCGCCTGGGAGACCGGCCCCGAGGCCGATGCCCTGTTTGCCGCCTGGTGCGATGGCCGCACCGGCTACCCGCTGGTGGATGCCGCCATGGCGCAGATCAACCAGACCGGCTACATGCACAACCGCCTGCGCATGGTGGTGGCGAGCTTTCTGGTGAAAGACCTGGGCATCGACTGGCGCCGGGGCGAGGCCTACTTTGCCACGCACCTCAATGACTTCGATCTGGCCGCCAACAATGGTGGCTGGCAATGGGCCAGCTCCAGCGGGTGTGATGCCCAGCCCTACTTCCGCATCTTCAACCCGGTGAGCCAGAGCGAGAAGTTCGACCCGGAGGGCAAGTTCATCCGCCGTTACCTGCCCCAGCTCGCAGCGCTCCCCACCAAGGCATTGCACGCCCCGTGGCTGGCGCGCCCGCTGGAGCTGCAGGAAGCTGGCGTGCGCCTGGGAGACACCTACCCTTTGCCTGTGGTAGAGCACGACGCGGCACGGCAACGAACGCTGGAGCGGTATGCCGTGGTGAAGACGGCAGCAGGGTGAGAACACACGGATCTGCCGACCAAGGCGGTCAGACGACACGCGCTGCCGCCGTGGGGTCAGCGATGCGCCGTGGGCGGTGGGTCGCTCGGCGGTGGCTCCTCTGGCGTCATCTGCATGCCCTCACCACCCAGTGATGCACCGGCTGCCAGCCGCAGCCGCAGGCGAACATCGGTACGGTTGTCGGCGTTGGCAATGGCTTCGTCGGGCGATATGGCGCCAGCTTCCACCATGCCCAGCAGTGACTGGTCAAAACTCCACATGCCCTGCTCGCCACTGCGGGTGATGGCAGTCTTGAGTTCGTCGATCTGCCCTTTCTGGATCAGCTCGGCCACATAGGGCGTGAGCAGCATGATCTCGGTGGCTGGCACCAGGTGGCCCACGAGGCCCGGCACCAGGCGCTGCGCCACCACCGCCCGCAGGTTGAGGGACAAGTCCATGAGCAGCTGGCGGTGCGCGTCCTCAGGGAAGAAGTTCAGGATGCGCTGCACCGCCTGGTTGGCATTGTTGGCGTGCAGTGTGGACACGCAGAGGTGCCCAGATTCCGCATAGTGCAGCGCATGCTGCATGGTGGCCCGGTCGCGGATCTCGCCGATCATGATCACGTTGGGCGCCTCACGCATCGCACGGCGCAGCGCCTCGTCGTACGACAGCGTGTCAAGCCCCACCTCGCGTTGGGTCACCAGGGATTTTTTGTGACTGTGCAGGTATTCGATGGGGTCTTCCACCGTGAGGATATGCCCGCCAGTGTGCGTATTGCGATGGTCCAGCAATGCAGCCAGGGTGGTGGTCTTGCCCGAGCCCGCCGACCCCACCGTCAACACCAACCCCCCTTTGAGGAAAGCCAGCCGCTGGAGCACGGGTGGCAACCCCAGCTCTTCCAGCGTTGGGATCCTGGCAATCACGTGGCGAACCACCATGCCGACCTGGCCCCGCTGCATGTGCACGTTCACGCGAAAGCGCTCGCCCTCGGCGGTCTGCAGCGAGAGGTCGCACTCCATCGTGGCCTCAAACTCCTTGCGCTGAGCCTCGCGCAAGATGGAATAGGCCATCTTGCGCACATCGTCGGCTGCCAGGACTTGCTGTGTGATGGGAACAAAGGCACCCTGACGCTTGATCGTGGGCGCCGCACCCGCCAGCAAAAACAGGTCAGAGGCCCGCTCGCGCACCACCAGTGCCAGACAGGCCAGCAGCCGTGGATCGGTGGAAGGGGATGGTGTCAGCGGATCCATCACAGTGACTCGGTCCGCCTTGTACACGCACCGGGCGCACGGGAAGGCAACAAATGAGCCCCCCCGACCCAGGCTGACTCGCAGGGTCGGGGGTGGACCTGCATGGCGTCAGACCTCAGCAGCCGCAGCAATGCGGGCGTAGTGCTGGATCAGGCTCAACAGTTCTTCGTCCGAGTACGGCTTGCCCAGGTAGTGGTTCACACCCAGCTCCATCGCATGCTCGCGGTGCTTTTCAGCGATGCGCGAGGTGATCATGATGATGGGCAGCTCGCGCAAGGCGCCATCTGCACGGATATTGCGCGCCAGATCGAACCCGTCCATGCGGGGCATTTCGATGTCGGACAGTACCACCGTCGGGCGCTCCTCCTGGAGCCGCTCCAGCGCTTGCAGGCCATCGGCCGCCAGAGCCACACGGTAGCCTTCGCGCTGCAGCAGACGCTGCGTCACGCGGCGCACGGTGATGGAATCGTCCACCACCAGCACCAGCGGCACCTGGCTCGGTCCCGACAACTGCTGAGACACGACGGCCTTACCCGTGCCGCCTGCGGCGGGGGTGTCGGGCGCTGGTGCCATGTCGGCACTGGCCGCACGCACCTGGTCGCCATACACGGTCGCCAAGGCCACCGGGTTGTAGATAAGCACCACGGCACCCGACGCCAGCACGGACATGCCCGCCAGACCCGGCAGACGGGACAGCTGCGGCCCCAGGTTCTTCACCACCACTTCCTGGTTGCCAAGCACTTCGTCCACGTGCATGGCAATGCGCTGGGCAGCGCTTCGGAAGATCACCACCGGACGGGTCTTGCCCGCTGGCTCGGTGCTGCGCGTGGAGGACTGCAGCAGGGCTCCCGACCAGAAGAACGGGATCTTCTCCATGCCGTCGTCAAACACGCCGGTGCGGTAGGCCTCTGCAAGATCAGGGGCCGAGGTGCGGCGGACGATTTCGACCACGTTGGCCGGAACGCCAATCGCCAGATCGCCCGAGCGCAGCATCACCACCTGCGTCACCGCTGTGGTCAATGGCAGCACCATGCGGAATGCAGCGCCTTTGCCTGCCTCCGTAGAGGTTTCGATACGGCCGCCGAGGGCGTTGATCTCAGCGCGGACCACGTCCATGCCGATACCACGACCTGCCAGGCCAGTCACCTCGGAGGCCGTCGAGAAACCCGGCATGAAGATCAGGTTGGCAGCGTCGGCATCGCTCAGTTCCACGCCGGGTTCCACGATGCCCTGGGACAGGGCTTTTTCGCGGATGCGCGGCAGGTTCAGGCCCGCCCCGTCATCGCGGAACTCGACCGATACGTCGTTGCCTTCGTGGTGCAGATCGACCGTGATGGTGCCGGACGCGGGCTTGCCCGCAGCCACCCGCACCTCGGGATCTTCGATGCCATGGGCCACACAGTTACGCAGCAAATGCTCGAACGCAGGGGTCATGCGGTCCAGCACGCCACGGTCCATTTCGATGGAGCCGCCGGTGATGTCCAGCTTGATCTGCTTGCCGGTTTCCTTGGAGGCCTGGCGCACCACGGCATACAGCCGTTCGGCAATGCCCTCGAACTCCACCATGCGGGTGCGCAGCAGGTCGCGCTGCAGTTCACGCGCCTGACGGCCCTGGGCGATCAGGTCGTCTTCGGCGCCTTCCATGGCGCGTTGCAGATTGCGTTGCACCGTGGCCACGTCGTTGACCGACTCGGCCATCATGCGGGTCAGCTCTTGCACCCGTGTGAAGCGATCGAACTCCAGCGGATCGAAGCCTGCCGCAGAGTCTTTGGACAGTGCCAGGCGCGACTGCATCTGGGACTCGGCCTGCACCTCGATGTCGCGCAATTGCTGACGCAAGCGGTCCAGGTTGCCTGACAAGTCGCTGAGCGAGCTGCGGAACTGCCCCAGGCGTGCATCCAGGCGCGAACGACTGATCATCACCTCGCCCGCCTGATTGACCAAACGGTCCAGAAGCTGCGCGCGCACGCGGACCGACTGGTTGGCCGCGACCCGGAGAGGCGCCAACTGGGAGGGCCCCGGCAAACGTACGGCCGGGGCGGTCACCGCCAGCGGTTTGACGGAAGGTGCTGCAGCCGAAGGTACGGAGGCCTCTGCCGCTTCGGCCAAGTGCGCGCGAGCCACGGGCGCAGATTCGACCGGCAGGGCAACCACCGTATCGGCGGGCCCTTGACCAATCGCGCGCAGTGCATCGAAATTGGCTTGCAACCCGTCGAAGCTTGCTTGCAATGGCTCGATCTGGTCGGCAGTGACAGTTTCTGCGTCCAGCTGCTCGATCGCAGACTCCAGCCGGTGGGCCATTTCGCCCAAACGCATCGCCCCAGCCAGTCGGGAGCTGCCTTTGAGCGTGTGCAGGGCCCGCAACACTTCGCTACGGGCGCTGAGGTTGTCTGGGCGCGAGGCCCATTGCCGCAACGCTCCACCGAGCTGCGGCAGCAACTCGGCAGCCTCCTCCTCAAAGATGGGGAACAGGTCGGGGTCGATGACGTCGATCGCATCGATATCGTCGTCAGCATCCGGGATCGAGGCGATGGCGTGCGCGATGGCGTCGTCAACGTGCTGATCGTGATCATGGATCACCGCAGACAGAGCGGGCGCCACGTGGCCGACCACCGGTGCGGGTACAACAGGGGTGGCAGGCTCGGCTTCTGGCTCTGCATCCGTCGCGAGACTGTCCACCGAAGGCTCGGGTGCAGAGATCGTTTCAGCCACAGGTGCTGCGAAGGCTTCCTGTTCTGCGGCGTCGAGATAGGCCTGCGCATCTTCCTCGGGTGGAGACTGGGTACTCACCACCTCCGTTTCCAGAATCTGGCGCAGTTGGGCCAGCACTTCCGGGCTGGGCTCTTTGAGGAAGCCCGCAGCAAACTGATGCAGCAGGCGGCGGATGTCTTCCGCCGCCGCCATGAAGGCTGCAGCCTGCTCCTGGGTTCCGCCCGATTGCAGCTGCACATGCTGCAGCGTGTGCTCCAGCACGCGGGCCATTTCGGACAAGGCCGTGAAGCCCACGGTGGCAGAGCTGCCAGCCAGTGAGTGCGACAGGGCCACGGCCACGTCAGGCAGCGGCTCGTGCAGTTCCAGCGCCCACTCCTGCAAACAGGTCACGAGGCGACGCGACCATTCATCTGCCTCGTTCAGGTACACGTTGTACAGCGGTATGCCAATGCGCAGCGTGTCGATGACCTTGACGGCATCGTCGCTGCCGCCTTCTTCCTGCGGCAGGGCGTCGAGCAGATTCGACACCTCTTGAGCAGGCAACACATCCACACCAGCGTCCAGCGGAAGTGCCTCAGCGCTTGGCACTGCGTCAGCGGCGGGTGCCAGCGATTCGGCCGCCTCGGCAGACTCGGCCTCCAGCAGCCTTTCCAGCTCGGCAACGTCCAGGGCTTCCAACCCATCCGACGGGATGTCAGCATCGGCACTCACCACATCCTGCGGATCAGCAGCATCGAGCACCAACTCCTCTGTCAGCAACAGCGCATCGACGGGGTCAGCATGAGCAATCTCGTGCGCGGGCGGCGCGGCCGACGCAGGCTCCAGATCAGGCAGTTCCAGATCGAGTACAAAGTCCACGTTGGACGGATCGACCACGGGCGCGGGTTCGTGAGCGGACTCGTTCAGTGCGGCAGTGAACACCGAGAAGTCGATCTCCTCGGCCACCTCCGGCGCAGCGCTGGCGGTTTCGACGGGCTGTTCGGGCACATGCTCCGAAATCTCGGTGGCCTGAAAATCCGGAACCGTCAGTTCGTCGTCGAGCGATTCGGCGGAAAGTGCAGCCACCGGCTCTGGCGCCGCCTCGCCAAGCTCCGGCGCGGCGTGGGGCACCACGGGTTCAGGCGCCATACCGCCACCCGATGGCATCACCAGCGGCACCAGCGTGCCGTCCAGGCGCATGGCGTCGGCAGACCGGCGGAAGGACTCAGGGTCCCAACCCGTCGCGCGGCCTGCAGCGATGTCATCTGCCCAGTTGCTGAAGGCATGCAGTGCATCGGTGGACAGTTGCAGCAAGCTAGGCTGCATGGGTTTTTGTTCGGCCAGCCAGACGTTGAGTACCTGCTCCATCGACCAGGCTGCTTCGCCAAAGTCGTTCAGCCCCACCATGCGCGAGCTGCCCTTGAGCGTATGGAACGCACGGCGCAGTGTGGTCTGCTCGCTCAGGTCACCGGGTTCACCCCGCAGCTGCTCAATGGCAGCCAGGCCGTTGACCACCACTTCGCGCGCCTCTTCGAGGAACACGTCGAGCAGTTCATCCTCGACATCGGGCACTGCAGCTGGCGCAGCCACCGGAGAGGAAGCTTCCGTCGGTACCGGCGTGGCAGCGGTTGAGACGTCAAAGGATATGTCCGGGGCCAGGTCGGCAGGCTCTGCCGCCACGCTGGCATCGGCCGCAGGGGTCGGCTCAAAATCAGGGAAAGGCGCAAAGTCCGTGGGCTCGCTGACAGGCTCCGGCACCGGAAAGCGGGGAATCACGTCAGGCACTACGGTGTCAGAACGCTCTTCCAGCTTGGCCGGCGCTTCTTCCACGGCATCGGATGCGCGCGCACGGGTTTTGCCCATGAGGATGCGCAGTTCGCCCAGTTCTTCGTCGTACACAAAGAGCTTGCGCGCCATGGTGCGCTGGTAGCTCAGCATGTCGATCAGGAAACCCAATGCGCCCAGGCTGTTGCCCAGCTTTTCAAACGCGCGCTGGCGTTCTTCTTCGGGCACCTCGTTGATCAGCAGGCGCTCCACCGTGTCGCGCATGCGAACCACGGCCAGCGATGCCTGATCGAGACCCAGCACCGACAGCACGCCGCGCATCTGCGCAAGATGCCCTGGCACGGTCGCCAGCACACCGGTGTCCTTGGGATTGCGGAAAAACTGGTCCATGGCCTTTTCGGCCTCGCCCAAGGTCACCCTGAGCTCGTCGACCACACTGCCCATGGTCTGGTTGTCGCTGACCCGGCGGTACAGCTCTTCCATCCATTGTTCAAGGGGTTCGGGCTCGGCGCCCGCCGTGACCGCATCCAGACGCTCTGCAAGACGGCTAGCGCGGGCTTCCATCTGTTCGTCTGCAGTGTCCAGCTCTTCAAAAGCTGCCTGCAGGTACAGCACGGAGGTGGCCACTTCCATCGCCAACGCGGGCGACGGGGGCTCACCCGATCGGGTGGTCGAATCGAGGGCACGCGTCAACGCCTGCGCCAGGTTTTCGCTGCCCGGGTGGAGCTTGCGCAGCGAATCGCACACCAGGCTGAACTGGTCTGCAGCGGGCTTGAGTTTGTTTCGGTCACCACCCGCCAGGGCAGACCAGGTTTCCGTGGCCGAGGCAATGCGCTTGCGCGCCTGCGTCAACACCGCCGGGTCAAAACGTCCAAAGCGGGCAGTCTCGTAGTCCACCGGCTTGAAGCGGTCCAGCGCAAAGGCCTGACGGACAGCACGCAATGAGGGCGCTGCGTCCTCTGCCAGATCGGCCACCTTGGCCTGCGAGCAGAAGAACAGCAGGTCCTGCACCAGCCGGTCGGCGATCGTCGGATCGCCCTTGGCCAAGGTGGCGTACTGCATGAGCACACGGGATGCCACGCGCTTGACGTACACATCTGGCGGCAAAAGGCCCGAGCCAAACGCATCGAAGAAACCCGCGCAAATTTTCCAGAACGCACGCGCTTGCCGATCTGTTTGTGCGGCCACAAAACCCAGGCAGGTGTCGCGCAAGCTCAGGGCAGCCTTGAGGTCCCCCGATTTGACGATGCGCAGCACCGCCGCATCCAGCCGCGCCCGCGCCTCGGGACCGTAGGGCAGAGGTGGGCGCGACACCGCGCCTTCAGGTTCGCGGAAACGGCGCTCCACCGGCCAGAGGTCAGCGGGATGAACACGGTCAGCGCCTGCCAATGCCTGGGCATCGCGGTACTGTGGAAACAGGGCCACGGGCGATACGGCTTTGCCCGCCAGCACGGTTTCCAGGTATTCGATCAGTGCAAAACTGGCGCGCTCGATCACTGCGGCAGCGTCATCGCTGCAGGTTTCGGGGCGCTGGACAAACTTCTGCACCGCCGATTCCATGGACCGCAACACCAGCGCCGGAGGGCCCATGCCCACCATTTCCAGCGCACCACAGGCTTGGTGCAGTTGCTGGCGCGCAATGCGCAGGGGTCCAGCGTCCAGCGCCGCCAGATCAGACTCGCGTGCTACCTCGGCATCACGCACAAAGCGCCGCATCGCCTTGACAGCACCGTCCAGCGATTTGCGCAGCTCGTCAAGCACCCAAGCCAAAGGACCCAGGTCCTGATCTCCCTGGGTCCCGTCGGCGGCCGGTGCATTGTTGACATCAATAGATGACATGGATTCGTCCCCGGCTGCAATGAGCCAGCTGGTTGATGACTAACTGCTGCGTCAGGCGATCTTGAACCGTGCCACCGATTGGCGCAGTTCTTCAGCCATGTGCGAGAGCTCGCGCACCTGCTGCGCTGTGGTGCGAGTACCTTCACCCGTCTGCTCGGTCACCGCAAAAATGTGCTGGATGTTGTCGGCCACTTCGTTGGCCAGAACAGCTTCCCGGGAAGTCGAAGACGAAATTTGCTCAATCAGTTCGGCAAGACGGCGCGACACGCGGTCAATCTCGGTCAGCGCGGTACCGGCGCTGTCGGACAGTCGGGCTCCTTCCACCACACCCTGCGTGGAGCGTTCCATAGCGGCTACGGCGTCCTGGGTGTCGGTCTGAATGGCTTTCACCAGGGCGGAAATCTGGCGCGTCGCATCGGCCGAACGTTCAGCCAGACGCTGCACTTCTTCCGCCACCACCGAGAAGCCGCGACCGGCCTCACCGGCGGATGCTGCCTGGATGGCAGCGTTCAGAGCCAGCACGTTCGTCTGCTCGGTAATATCGGAAATCAGCTCGGTGATTTCACCGATCTCCTGAGACGATTCGCCCAGGCGCTTGATCCGCTTGGAGGTGTCCTGGATCTGGTCGCGGATGGAGTTCATACCGCCGATGGCGTTTTGCACGGCCTGCAGACCCGAGTCCGCAGCTTGCAGCGACTGGCGGGCCACCGTGGCGGACTCTTGCGCCTGCGTGGACACCTCGTTAATGCGGGTTGCCATGTCCAGAACGGAGCGGCCGGTTTCGCGAATCTCGCGCAGCTGCTCGGTCGATGCCGCCAGCAGTTCGGTCGAAGTGTTATCCACCTGGGCGGTCGTCTGTGCCACACGGGTCGCTGTGTTCTGCACGCTACCCACGAGCTGGCGCAGCTCTTCCACCGTGTAGTTCACAGAGTCGGCAATGGCGCCGGTGATGTCTTCCGTCACGGTGGCTTCTTGCGTCAGGTCACCTTCAGCGACCGACTGCAGTTCGTTCATCAAACGCAAAATGGCGGCCTGGTTGGCGTCGTTGACGCGCTTGGCTTCCTGCTCTTGGCGCTTGGCGTCGCGTTGCTGGTTTTCAGCAGCTGCCTGGCGACCACGACTGTCCAGCAGCTGGACGCGCGAAATGCCGATACCGCACAGCAGCACGAACAAGCCTGCCAGCGCCAGGGCGGCGAACTGGCCGGCGCCCAGACCGGTCTGTGCAGACAGCTTAGTTTGCAGACCTTCCAGTTGGCGGCGCAGCGGTTCGCTGTCGGCAATGATGGCGGACTGTGCCTCACGGGCAGACACCAGACCTTGCAGGTTGCCCAGAATGGCGCTCGCCTGGGTGCGGGTCTGCTCGTACAGCTTGATCAGGGCTTCCAGTTGCTCGCGGGTCTGCGCATCTTTGGTGGCTGACAGGCGCAACTCAGGGCTGCCTTCCAGCAGGCCTTGTGCAATTTCCTTGAAGGAGTTCAAGTCCTTGCCCAGCAGGAACACGGCCTCGGGGCTCACGCCTTCCATGGTCTGGAATTCGTTGGCGGACTTGCCAATACGCTGCGTCAGCATCACCAGCTGGCCTGCAGCAGAGATTTCGGCCGCAGGGGCGTTCTGTTGCAGCTTGAGCGAGGAGACCGTTTCAGCGATTTCCAGCAGGTCGGACGACTGGCGGTTGATGGTACGCAGAGCGTCACCCACCTGCGTCAGAATCTTTTGCTGGCCCATCACCACGCTGGCGTTGCGCTCGGCGCGCTCCATCAGCGGATTGACGGCATCCAGATCGGGCTTGAAGGGCTCTCCCAACGACTGTACGCCCAGTTCGTTGTCACCGGCATTGAGGGCCCGCACGTTGCGAGCCAGCACGCCAGAGCTTTCCACCACGTCCGGGAAGGCTTGTGGGCTACCCACCAGCGCTTGCGACACCGACTTGGCAAGACGTTGCGACTGCATCAGCGACTGGCCAGTAGCCGCGAGCTGTTGTGCAGAACGGTCGGCCTGCTGCAGCACCCAACCAGCGATCAGAGCCAGCACCACCACACCCACGGCCAGCAGCGCCAGCAGACGGCGCTGATGGCCAGCAGCGGTCGAGCGGCCCAGCAGGGGCAGGCTGATGAGGTCTTCTTCGGCCTCAGGCGCGGTCAGTTCGGGCGTGTAGCCGTCGGGATCGCCCTGGACGCTGTTCATGGCTTCAGCCTGATAGGAGTCGCGCAGTTGCGAACCATCCAGTGCTCCGGTGGCCAGGAGATCCTGCCCATCGTCGGTCGTGCCGGTGGCTGCGCCAGTGTCAGGCGTGGCGGGTTTCCGGTTGAACAGTTTTCCAAATTGATTGACGACGGACATGGTGCA
Organism: Acidovorax sp. GW835-FHT14G06; assembly: GCF_058793595.1. Taxonomy (NCBI): domain Bacteria; kingdom Pseudomonadati; phylum Pseudomonadota; class Betaproteobacteria; order Burkholderiales; family Comamonadaceae; genus Acidovorax; species Acidovorax sp. GW835-FHT14G06. The sequence goes on along the minus strand of NZ_JBXAGA010000012.1, from coordinate 128,672 downwards.
GCCTTACAGAAAAACTCAAGCACTGATGCTCAGGAAAGCGGGATGTTGGGACAGGATCTGCAAGTTCAGCTCCTGCCAGCGTGTGCCACTGGAATCGATATAGGTGGTGCCGAAGAAGCTGGGCGAATCCTCAGCGGGCGGCTCGGACGATACAAACGCATCCGTGCCGCGAAGACCAGCGAGGCGGTCCACCAGCAACGCAGCGTTGACGTCGAGCGCCGCATTGAAAGCCAGCAGACTGGCCTCGGACAGGGCTTGCTCGGTGCGTGGCGCGGTAGAGCCCAGCAAACCAGCCAGATCCACCACACCCACCAGCCCGCCTCGCAGGTTGGCCACGCCCAGAAACCAGCTCTGGGTGTAAGGCACCGCCTGCACCGACGCCCAGGGGAAAATCTCCCCAGACTGCCCCAGGGGCAGCAAATAGAAATTCCCGGCGGACTCTACAGCCAGCCAGGAGGACACAGACGTACCTTCGGACCTTGCAGCCTGCAAACGGCTGGCAAGTCGGGTCTGGAGCTCCCGTAGGGCTTCGCGGTTTGCCATGAGCGCGCCGCTGCCTCAGTTCAGAGCGTCAATTTTGGCCTGCAGCTCTGCGGGGTCCACCGGCTTGGTAATGTAGCCGCGCGCACCCTGGCGCATGCCCCAGACACGGTCGGTTTCCTGGTTCTTGCTGGTGCACATGATGATGGGCACATCAGCGTAAAGGGGATCGCGGGTGATGGCACGCGTGAGCTGAAAACCGTTTTGGCCTGGCATCACCACATCCATCAGGATGAGATCAGGCTTCTCTTCGGCCAGACGGCGAAACGCCTCTTCGGCATTTTCTGCGGTACGGACTTGCATGCCTTTTTTCTGAAGCAGGTCCGTCAAAAACATCAACTCGGTCTTCGAGTCGTCGACGACCAATACTTTCTGAATGGGCATTACATGGCTCCTTGTTGGGAATTGCCAAACTGCTGCACTGCCTGCAACAGCTGGTCTTTGGTAAACGGCTTGGTGAGATATTCCTGGCAGCCGACCATGCGCCCACGCGCTTTATCGAACACGCCGTCCTTGGAGGACAGCATTACCACCGGGGTATCTGCGAAACGGGCGTTGCGCTTGATGATGGCGCAGGTCTGGTACCCGTCGAGCTTGGGCATGAGGATGTCGCAGAAAATCAGCTGAGGCTGGTAATCGTTGACTTTGGCCAAAGCATCAAAGCCGTCGTCGGCCAACAAGACTTCGTGCCCCCCCTGCTTGAGAAAAATCTCGGCGCTTCGACGGATGGTGTTGCTGTCATCCACCACGAGCACTTTGAAAGATGCGCCTGTTGTAGTCAATTGTCACTGCTCCCGATGGAGAAAATAAACAACGCAGCAGCGAATGGTGCTGGAGCGCCTCAGATCTGGACCATCTCGAAATCTTCCTTGCGGGCGCCACATTCTGGGCAGGTCCAGTTCATCGGGACCTGATCCCATGGCGTGTTGGGTGGAATGCCGTGTTCGGGAGAACCCTCAGCTTCGTCATAAATCCAGCCGCAAATCAAACACATCCAAGTTTTAAAGTCGGTCACAGCTTAAAGGGCCTTCACATAGAATGCAACGATTGTATCTAGTGATCTCTGCGGCCTGCAGCTTCCGTGCCACCCCTCCAGCAGGATCTGGTCCATGACCACCAAAGCCTCCCTTCCCCTCTCCGAAATCCCAGATATTGACGACGATGACGCGGAGGAAGCGAGCCCGGCCTGTGTGCTGGTGTTCAATGCCAGCGACCCCAGCGGAGCCGGCGGACTGACCGCCGACATCACCACCATCGCCTCGGTTGGAGGGCACCCGATTGCCGTGGTGACCGGGGCCTATGCCCGCGACACCGCTCAGATTTTTGACCACTTCAGCTTCGACGACGAGGCCGTCTCCGAGCAGGCGCGTGCCGTGCTGGAAGACCTGCCAGTACAGGCCATCAAGGTCGGCTTTGTCGGCAGTCCCGAGAACATCAGCACCATTGCCGAGATCACGACCGACTATGACGAAGTCCCCGTGATCGCCTACATGCCCAACCTGTCCTGGTGGCGTGACGAGCTGATCGACGAGTACCTCGACGCCTTCCGCGAGCTGCTGCTGCCCCAGACCTCGGTGTTGGTTGGAAACCACAGCACCCTGTGGCGCTGGCTGCTGCCGGACTGGACGGGCGAGCGCAGCCCCACCGCCCGGGACATTGCCCGCGCAGCGTCCGAGATGGGCGTGCCCTACACATTGGTCACTGGCATCCCCTTGCCCGAGCAGTTCGTCGAGAACGTACTGGCCTCGCCGCAGACCGTGCTGGGCAGTGGCAAGTTTGAGCTGTTTGACGCCACCTTCTCGGGCGCGGGCGATACGCTCTCGGCCGCACTCACTGCCCTGGTGGCCAGCGGCAACGACTTGGGAGAAGCCACCAGCGAAGCGCTGGGTTACCTCGACCGCTGCCTGGACGCGGGCTTTCGCCCCGGCATGGGGCACATCGTGCCCGACCGCATGTTCTGGGCACAGCCTGAGGACGACGAGACCGACCCCGACGAAGAAGAAACCACGATTGATGAAACACAGGCCCTGGAGGGTTTTGTGATGCCACCCCATGACACCAAGCACTGATCTCAATATTCCCCTGTTCGAACGCGCCAAGGCGCTGATCCCCGGAGGCGTGAATTCGCCCGTGCGGGCCTTCAAGGCGGTCGGAGGCACACCCCGCTTCGTCAAGCGCGCGCAAGGCGCCTACTTCTGGGATGCGAACGACCAGCGCTTCATTGATTACATCGGCTCCTGGGGCCCGATGATCCTTGGCCACGGCCACCCCGCCGTGCTCGACGCGGTGCAGAAGGCTGCGCTCGAAGGCTTCAGCTTTGGCGCCCCCACCGAGCGCGAAGTCGAGCTGGCCGAGGAGATCCTGAGCCTGGTGCCGTCCATGGAGATGATTCGTCTGGTCAGCTCGGGCACCGAAGCGGGCATGAGCGCCATCCGCCTGGCCCGTGGCGCCACGGGCCGCAGCAAGTTCATCAAGTTCGAAGGCTGCTACCACGGCCATGCCGACTCGCTGCTGGTCAAGGCCGGCTCGGGCCTGGCCACGTTTGGCAACGCCACCAGCGCGGGCGTGCCGCCCGAAGTGGTGCAGCACACCCTGGTGCTTGAATACAACAACGTCGCCCAGCTGGAAGAAGCCTTTGCCCTGCACGGCAAGGAGCTGGCCTGCGTGATGATCGAGCCTATCGCGGGCAACATGAACCTGGTGCGCGCGAGCGTGCCGTTCATGCAGCGCTGCCGCGAGCTGTGCACCGAATACGGTGCGCTGCTGGTGCTGGACGAAGTGATGACCGGTTTCCGCGTGGCCCTGGGCAGCGCGCAAAGCGTGTACGCCAAGAGCATCCCCGGCTTCCAACCCGACATCACCGTGCTGGGCAAGGTGATCGGTGGAGGCATGCCGCTGGCGGCCTTTGGCGGCCCGCGCGCCATCATGGAACACCTCGCGCCGCTGGGCGGCGTGTACCAGGCGGGCACGCTGTCGGGCAACCCGGTGGCCACGGCCTGTGGCCTGGCCACGCTGCGCGAGATCCAAAAGCCCGGCTTCTTCGATGCGCTGTCGGCCCGCACCCGCTCGCTGGTCGATGGCCTGCAAGCCGCTGCCACGGCGGAAGGCGTGCCGTTCTGCGGTGACTGCGAGGGTGGCATGTTTGGCTTCTTCCTGCTGCCCGAACTGCCGCAGAACTATGCCCAGGTGCTGAAAACCGACAGCGCGCGCTTCAACCAGCTGTTCCACGGTCTGCTGGATCGGGGCATCTACATTGCACCGGCCTTGTATGAAGCGGGCTTTGTGAGCGCCGCCCACACCGCCGACGACGTGGCAGCCACCGTGGCTGCTGCGCGCGAAGTGTTCAAGACGCTCTCAAAATAATAGCTGACATCGCAAATTGCACTAGCGCTTCCTGCCAATTTGGCACTGAATGGCCCTCACGAGGGCCATTTTTCATGGCGACGAGGCTTGCGGCAGACAGTCACAGCAGTCCGCGCAGCTCACGGGCTGCATCCTGCAGCAGCGGCAGCATGTCGCGCTGCAGGCTGCCCTCGTCCATCTGCTTGGGCGATGCCACCACGTTGAGCGCAGCCACCGTGTGGCCCTGCAGGTTGCGCAGCGGCACGGCCAGCGCGTGCACGCCCAACTCATGCTCCTCCACGGCCAGGCAATAGTCGTCGCGCCGCACCTTGGTGATCACCTGCCGCAGCGGGCCTACCTGCGTAATGGTTTGGGGCGTGAGGCGGTGCAAGGGCCGGTTCTTGAGCCAGGCGGTCAACTCCGCCGGGGGCAGCGCCGCCAGCAACACGCGGCCGGTGGACGTAGGGTGGGCCGGCAGCCGCGCGCCCAGGTGCAAGCCATAGGCCAGCACCCGCGATGGCGCGCCATACACGCCACTGCGTGCCACGATCACCACCTCGTCCCCGTCCAACACCACCGCCGAGAACGACTGCTGGGTCTGCGCCGCCAGCCGGTTCAGCGTGGGCTGCAGTACACGGGGCAAACGCGCTGAAGCGAGATAGCTGCCCGAAAACCGCAGCACTTTGGGCGCCAGCCAGAAGTAGCTGCCATCCGTCTCCAGATACCCCAGGTGCGCCAGCGTCAACAGGTGCCGCCGCGCTGCCGCGCGCGTGAGGCCGGTGCGCTGCGCCGCCAGCGTGGCATTCAGGCGCTGGCGCTCGGTGTCAAAACTCTCCAGCACGGCCATGCCTTTGGCCATGCCTTCGATGAAGTCTGCCTTGGCGATGGGGGTGGAGGTCATGGGCTGAGGTATGAAGTGCTGGTTGATTGGACTGGCTGAGACAACGGGGCTGACGGGACCCCGCAGCAGCCCAGCGCACTGGCGGCCAGGGGTTGCAGACGCCAACCACCCCGGAGACTGCGCGATCATCGCACAAAGCATCGATTGATCGCACGCAATCGGCATCACCGGATATCGCTTTGATCTGGATCAACCTACGCTCAAGGCCACTGGTTTTCGGTATCCCCCCACCCCCCACTTCCCATTCCCAGAGGTTTTCCATGCGCACCCAGGTTGCCATCATTGGTGCCGGCCCCGCCGGCCTGCTGCTCGGTCAGTTGCTCTACAAGTCCGGCGTTGACGCCGTCGTCATCGAACAGCGCAGCCCCGACTACGTGCTCGGCCGCATTCGCGCCGGGGTGCTGGAGAAGGTCTGCATGGACCTGCTGGACCAGGCGGGCGTGAGTGCCCGGGCCCATGCCGAGGGCCTGCCCCACGACGGTATCGAGCTGCTGTTCAAGGGCCAGCGCCACCGCATCGACCTGCACGAGTTGACCGGCGGCAGCCGCGTGACGGTGTACGGACAGACTGAAGTCACCCGCGACCTGATGGACGCGCGCGCGGCGGCAGGCCTGACCACCGTGTACGACGCACAGAACGTGCAAGTGCACGACTTTGACGGACAGCACCCGCGCGTGACGTACGAGAAGGATGGTCAGACCCACGAGCTGGCCTGCGACTTCATCGCGGGCTGCGACGGCTACCACGGCGTGTGCCGCGCCAGCGCGCCGGCCGATCTGCTCAAGACTTACGAGCGCGTGTACCCCTTTGGCTGGCTGGGCGTGCTGGCCGACGTGCCACCGGTGTCGCACGAACTCATCTACGCCAACACCGAGCGCGGCTTTGCGCTGTGCAGCATGCGCAGCGCCACCCGCAGCCGCTATTACGTACAGGTGCCCACCACCGACAAGGTCGAGAACTGGACCATCGACCAGTTCTGGACCGAACTGGGCAACCGCCTGGACCCCGAGGCCCGCGCCAACCTGGTGACCGGCCCGGCGCTGGAGATGAGCATTGCCCCGCTGCGCAGCTTTGTGGCCGAGCCCATGCGGTTTGGTCGCATGTTCCTGGCAGGCGATGCGGCCCATATCGTGCCGCCCACCGGCGCCAAGGGCCTCAACCTGGCTGCCAGCGACGTGGGCTATCTGTGGACCGCGCTGTCCGAGTTCTACAACGAGAAATCGTCCGTAGGCATCGACACCTACTCTGACCGCTGCCTGCGCCGCGTGTGGCGTGCAGAGCGATTCTCGTGGTGGTTCACCTCGCTGATGCACCGCTTTCCAGAGACGGGCGAGTTCGGTCAGAAGATCCAGGAGGCCGAGCTGGACTACCTGGTGCACTCACGTGCGGCCTCGGTGTCGCTGGCGGAAAATTACGTGGGCCTGCCGATGAGCTTTGGGTCCTGAGCCCCAGCGGACATCCAGCCCCGGCGGCTGCCGCCATCAGCGGGGGGTTGAGGCGGCCTCTGCCGCCCGCGCGCTCTGTGCAGCGGCTGGAGGCACCGGCAGCGACACCAGCCACTGCGCCATCTCGCGCGTCTGGGCCTCGGTCACCTGCGGGTGGCGCGGCATCACGGTGCGCCCCCACTCGCCCACACTGCCGTTGCGGATCTTGCGGGCCAGATAGTCCACCGCGTCGGCACGGTCGCGATAACGCACCGCAATCTCCTGGAACGACGGGCCTACGTAGTAGCGTTCCATGCCGTGGCAGCGCAGGCAATCCGATGCTTCCACCAGGCGAAGCCCAGCTGATGCAGAAGGCTGTGTGGCAGAGCTGCCGCCCCCGGATGCGCTCTGGGCTGCACTCGCAGCACTTGCTGCACTCGCTGCACTCGGGCCAGGCTGCAGCATGCGCCAGCCGAGGTTGAGCATGCCCAACACCACCAGCGCCATGAACACCACCAGTGCCCACTTGAGCCAGCGGGGCCGGGGTGGCGGGCTCTCATCGTCGCGGTGCATGCTAATGCTCGAGAACAAGACCGGAGCGAATCAGCGGCACTTCAGTGGCGGAAATGGCGCACACCACTGAACACCATGGCCACGCCACGTTCGTTGGCGGCATCGATCACTTCGTTGTCGCGCATGGAACCACCGGGCTGGATCACGCAGGTCGCGCCCGCATCCACCACCACATCCAGGCCATCGCGGAAGGGGAAGAACGCGTCGCTGGCCACCACGGTACCCTGCAGCGTGAGGCCAGCATGGCCCGCCTTGATGCTGGCGATGCGGGCCGAGTCCAGGCGGCTCATCTGGCCTGCGCCCACGCCCATGGTCATGCCGCCCTTGCAGAAGACGATGGCATTGCTCTTGACGTACTTGGCCACCTTCCAGGCAAACAGCAGGTCTTCCATTTCTTCCAGCGTGGGCTGCTTCTTGGTCACGACCTTGAGGTCGATGAGCGACAGCTCGTGGTTGTCCGCCGTCTGCAGCAGCAGGCCCGAGCCGATGCGCTTGGCGTCCATGGCGTTGCGGCCGCGTTCCCAGTCGGTCTTGCCACCGTGGGCGGGCAGCGCGATCTTGAGCAGGCGCACATTGGCCTTGGCCTTGAAGATCTCCAGCGCCTCGGCGGTGAAATCTGGCGCCATCAGCACTTCGACAAACTGCTTGCTCACCTGGGCAGCCGCCGCGCCATCAACCACGCGGTTGAAGGCGATGATGCCGCCGAAGGCGCTGGTGGGGTCGGTCTGGAAGGCCTTGCTGTAGGCGCTCAATGCATCCAGGCCCACGGCCACGCCGCAGGGGTTGGCGTGCTTGACGATCACGCAAGCGGCGGCTTCAAAGCTCTTCACACATTCCCAGGCAGCATCAGCGTCAGCGATGTTGTTGTAGCTCAGCTCCTTGCCCTGCAGCTGCACACCGGTGACCAGCGAGCCAGGCGCGGGGTACAGGTCGCGGTACAACGCGGCCTGCTGGTGGCTGTTTTCGCCGTAGCGCAGGTCCTGCACCTTAGTGAAGATGCCGTTGCTCTGGCCGGGGAACTGGGTGCGCGCAGGCACATAGGTTTCCGACAGCTTTTCTTCTTCGAACGTGACGGACGACAGGTAGTCACTGATGGCGCCGTCGTACTGCGCGATGCGGTTGAACGCTGCTACCGACAGCGCAAAGCGCAGCTTGTCACTCAACTTGCCGCCGGCCTTCAGCTCGGCCAGCACGGCCTCGTACTGATCGGCCGAGGTGATCACGCCCACGTCCTTCCAGTTCTTGGCGGCGCTGCGCACCATGGCGGGGCCGCCGATGTCGATGTTTTCGATGGCGTCGGCCAGCGTGCAACCGGCCTTGGCCACGGTGGCTTCAAAGGGGTAGAGATTGACCACCAGCAGGTCGATGGTGTCGATGCCGTGTTCCTTCAATGCCGCCATGTGTTCAGGCAGCTCACGGCGGGCCAGCAGGCCACCGTGCACCTTGGGGTGCAGCGTCTTCACGCGGCCGTCGAGCATCTCGGGGAACTGGGTGACCTCGGCCACTTCGGTCACGGGCAGGCCCTTGTCGGCCAGCAGCTTGGCTGTGCCGCCGGTGGACAAGAGCTTGATGCCCAGCGCGTGCAGCGCTTGCGCGAATTCGACGATGCCGGTCTTGTCAGAGACGGAGAGGAGTGCGTTCATGGTGGTAGTGCGGAGGTTTTGAATAAAAACAGGCTGTAGCGCTGGTGAATCATGCGCTGGTAGCTACAGAATAAATAGCAATCAGAGGCAATCCGTCAGAGCAGCTTGTGCTCGACCAGCTTCTTGCGCAGGGTGTTGCGGTTCAGGCCTAACCATTCGGCGGCGCGCGACTGGTTGTTGTCGGCCTGCTGCATCACGACTTCCAGCAGCGGCCTTTCGACCACACGCACCAGCATGTCGTACATGCCATCGGGCGTCTCGCCGCCCAGGTCGCGAAAGTAGCCCTGCAGGCTTTCGCGCACGCATTCTTCTATGTGTTTCTTGCTCATGCAACCAATCCCTCTTGTTCTTCTGTGTCGGCATCCACGTCGGTGGCAGCAGGCAGCCGGTCCATCTGCTGGCCCAGGGCGTCCAGATAGTCGGCCACGGCCTGCCACTGCGTGGTGCAGTCTTCGATCGTATTGATATGTGCCCGCAAGGCCTCGCCGCCCGGCAGCGCGCGCAGGTACCACGCAATGTGCTTGCGCGCACTGCGCACGCCGGTCAGCTCGCCATACAGGCTGTAGTGGTCGTGCAGGTGGTCCAGCAGCAGGCGCCTCACCTCGGCCACCAGCGGTGGCGCCAGGTGTTCGCCCGTGGCCAGAAAGTAGCCGATCTCGCGGAAGATCCACGGTCGGCCCTGGGCGGCGCGGCCGATCATGATCGCGTCGGCACATGTGGCAGCCAGCACATCGCGCGCCTTCTCGGGCGAGGTGATGTCGCCGTTGGCGACCACGGGCACCTTCACAGCAGCCTTCACCGCCGCGATGGTGTCGTACTCCGCATGGCCTTTGTAGCCTTGCTCACGCGTGCGGCCGTGCACCGTGAGCATCTGGATGCCCACGCTTTCAAACTGCCGCGCCAATGCCACGGCGTTCTTGTGCTCCTGGCACCAGCCGGTGCGCATCTTCAGCGTGACGGGCACGTTGAAGGGCGCGCAAGCCTCGACCACGGCAGCGGCAATTTCCACCGCCAGGGCCTCGTTTTGCATCAGGGCGGAACCCGCCCATTTGTTGCACACCTTCTTGGCCGGGCAGCCCATGTTGATGTCGATGATCTGCGCGCCGCGTTCCACGTTGTAGACCGCAGCCTCGGCCATCATCGGCGCATCGGTGCCGGCGATTTGCACGGCAATGGGCCCCGGCTCCCCTTCATGGTTGGCACGGCGCGAGGTCTTGAGGCTGTTCCACAAGTCCTTGCGCGAAGTCACCATCTCGCTCACCGCATAGCCCGCCCCCAGCGCCTTGCACAGCTGGCGGAACGGCCGGTCAGTGACGCCCGCCATTGGGGCGACGAACAACCGGTTCGCCAAAGGAATGTGGCCGATTTGCATGGGCGGGGATAGGAAGGGGGAGGCAGCAAAAGATGCTGAAAAAGGAGGCAGGATTGTACCTGCTCAAAATTTCAGCAACTGAAATGGAGCACACACCGTATCTATCTGCCGACCGGGCCCCATTGAGTCAGCCCACGGGACGCTTCCCTTGCCCCCCACTCTGGCCCTGTGGAGCAGACACCGCAGCGTCTCAACGCGCTGGTTGCAGTCTCACCGGGCGGCGAGATCGGTGTCTGCAGCCTGGGCTGGCGGCACACCCCGCTGCGCGAAATGCCACCACGCATCCGGCAGGTTGTCGAACTGGTGGCGCGCCATGAGCGCCCGCAGCCACTGGCGATTGTGCAGCACGTCCGGGGAGAAACCGCTGGCGCCCGCCGCCGCCTCCGACCGCGCGGCGCCCACCGGGGTGCCCATGTCCACGGCCTGCCCGTCAGCCAGCGGCCCGCGCACCACCTTGTGGGCCTTGCTTCCGTCCACCACCTGCACCTGCACCACCCAGCCACCGCTGGTGGTGTTGCATGTGGCCTGCAACGCCATACCCTGGGACTGCAGCTCGCGGCCAATGCGCTCCAGCGCGGGACGTGCGGCGGGCTCCCTATCGCAAGGCGCTGTCGCAGCGGGCTCCCACAGCGTTGGCCCTCCTTGCAAGCCAGGAGTGGGCACGGCCGCCTGGGGGCTGTGCACGCAGGCCGCCAACAACAGGGCCATGGCGACTGATGACCAGCGGGTCGCGGGCGGCAAGGAAACAGAGGGGTTCAAGCGGCGTGGATGGGACGTTGTGGGCAATACCAGCATGAGCGACCTCCTGGGTTTGTCATTCAGGGCCAATGTGTTTTCACGATACAAAAGCCCCTACAACCCAGCCATGCGCCGATGGCGCGCGCCGCTGTAGGACAGAGCCCCCAGGGGCGGATAGCCCCCCCACCGGCCCCTACACTCGAAGGCTATGGAAATCTGGATGCACCAGCTGCTCGAATGGCTGGCCCTGCCGCAGTTCGGCCTGAGCACAGTCTTTGTGGTGTCTTTCGTATCGGCCACGCTGCTGCCACTGGGCTCCGAGCCTGCAGTGTTCGGTCTCATCAAGCTCAACCCCGACCTGTTCTGGCCCGCCATCGTCGTGGCTACGGTGGGCAACACCCTGGGCGGCGGCCTGAGCTGGTGGATGGGCCTGGGTGCCCACAAGGCAGTGGACACGGCGCGCGGCAATGCCACCGAGGTACGGGCGCTGAACTGGCTCAAGCGCTTTGGCGCGCGTGCCTGCCTGCTGAGCTGGCTGCCCATGGTGGGCGACCCGCTGTGCGCTGTGGCCGGCTGGCTCAAGCTGCCGTTCTGGCCGTGTCTGGCCTACATGGCTGTGGGCAAGTTTCTGCGCTACCTGGTGATGACCAGCGTGCTGCTGTACTTCATGCCCGGGCATCTGGCCATGTAGCGGCCCACCAGGGTCATCGAGGTCAGGACGGCAGCAGACGGCCCCAGTCCACGGGCGCCGTGGTGTCCACGTGCAGCGTGATGGCCTCCTCGTGGGGCTGCAGGGGGTGGGCGCGGGCCCACTGGGCGTCCAGCACCGCGACATCCGCCTCTGACGCACCACCTCCGGCCAGCGCCCGCTGGCGTACACGCTCGCGCAGCACCCGCAGCGGGGCCTCGAACGACAGGATGTGGCAGGGCACTTGCGCAGAATCGGCCAGGGCCAGAAAAAGCGCGCGGGCATCGCGGTCCAGCAAAGTGGTATCCACAATCACGGAATAGCCTGCCGTCAGCACCTCGCGCGCCACTTGCGCCAGCCGCTGGTGCGTGCGCTGTGTGGCCTCGGCGCTGTAGATGCCGCCAGGGATGCCGTCGCTGGCAGCATCGGGCGCCAGGCCAAACAGGCGCTTGCGCTCCACGTCGGCCCGCACACGCACCAGTCCACGCTGGCACGCCAGGGCCAGCGCATGGGTGCTCTTGCCAGCGCCCGAAAAGCCATGGGCCAGCCACAGCGCGGCAGGGCGCGCCACGGGCCAGCGCGCGGGCCGTTGCCCTGCAAACCCCGCCGCCAGCTCCAGATACCCTTCCACGCCCTGCACAGCCTGCACGCCGGCGCCACCGCCACCGGTGGGGTCCAGCCGCAGAGCGGCCACCCGCGCCCGTACCAGGGCACGGTAACAACCGTAGTAACGCAACACCAGCAGACCCACGTAGTCCCCGGTGTGTTCCAGCCACCGGTTCAAAAACCGCCAAGCCAGATCCGCCCGACCATGGGCCGCGAGGTCCATCACCACGAAAGCGATGTCCGCAACGCAGTCGATCCAGCGCAAGGCGGGGCTGAACTCCAGGGCGTCGAACAGCTGGGCCTCGCCATCGATGAGCGCAATGTTGGCCAGGTGCAAATCGCCATGGCATTCGCGCACCCGACCGGCTGCCCGGCGCGCCTCGAACGTGGGGGCCAGGGCTTGCCCCTCATGCTGACACCAGCTGGTCACCTGCGCCAGCAATGGCCCCTGACCAGGCAGTGCGCCTGCCACGGAGGGGAGCAGAGCCGCCAGGCAGTCACCCACCGGCGCTTGCACCGCCGCTGCTGTGCCCCAGATGGTGGCGCCTGCGGCGACGGCGGCCGTGGCATGAAACTGCGCCACATGGCGCGCCAGCTGGTCGATCTGCGCAGGCGACACGCGCTGCTCATCCAGTGCGGTGGCGAGCAGTGCCGCCTGGGCAAAACGCCGCATCCACAAGGCGGGCTCGGCGCCTGGCGGAGCGTCTTGCCATTGCACCAGCCGAAGGGTGGCAGGAGCATCTTCTGCAGCACCGGCCACCAAGCCGACAAGGCCCAGGTAAAGGCCCGGCGCCGTGCGGCGGTTGATGCGCAGCTCTTCCTCGCAGGCCGCATGCCGCAGCGCCTGGGTGCTGAAGTCCAGAAAGTCCAGCTGCAATGGCTTTTTGAACTTGTAGGCAAAGTCACCGGCCAGCAGCACCCAGGAGATGTGGGTCTCGATGCATTCCACCGGCCCCATCAGGTCTGCAGGATAGGGAAAAGCCTGCGGTTGCTGCAGCAGCATGCGCACGCGCTGCTCGGCGGTGGCAAATTGTGCCGACAGATCGGTGGATGGAGGCATGGAACGGATGAGAGGCTGGTGCATCGGCACCCAAGCGCAGGTGCAAAAAGGTGCGATGCCACCCAGCGGGTGGCGGGGAACTGGCCCTCAGTGTGGGCGCTGCTGGCCGCTTGTCAACCCGGCCAGCGCAAACGATAGCCAGCAAACCGCCAGCACCCCGCAAGCGGATGGCCAGCAGATGGCGGGCAACTATAGAAAAGCGTGACTGCTGGGGACTGACAGGTCCGACAGCTGCGAATCGCCTTTGGCAATGGGCTCCTCAACCACCACCTGGTTGCGCCCGCCCTCCTTGGCCATGTACATGGCGGTGTCTGCCCTCGAGAAGAACTCCAGCACCGACTCGCCCAGCACATACTGGGTCACACCAATGGACACCGTCACGCGGCCTTTGAGCAGGCCCGTCCAGGCGTGCGACTCGACCTGGGCCCGTATGCGTTCGCAGGTATTGAGCGAGGGCAGCAGCGAAGTGGCAGGGAAGATCAGCAAAAACTCCTCGCCACCGTACCGCCCAAACACGTCGCCGCCGCGCACGCCCTGCTGCGCAATGCGTGCAAAGGTGCGCAACACCTCGTCGCCACCCAGGTGGCCCAGTTCGTCGTTGATGCGCTTGAAATGGTCGATGTCCAGCACGGCCAGGCACAGCGGAATCCCGCTTTCGTCGGCGAGCTGTTTTTGTTCTTCGAGCGCCGCCAGGATGTAGCGGCGGTTAAAACAGCCCAGCAAGGTGTCGCGCTGCGCGTCTTCCTGGATGTTCTTGATCTTGCGGCTGGCCTGGTAGAGGCTGCGGTACAACCGCTGCACGCGGCCCATGAGCACGATGAACGCGGGCACGGAGACCGCCAGCGCCAGCAGGTGCATCAGCTCCAGCCGCAGCAGGGCATCGTTGCCCTGCTCTGCGTAGTGCGCGGCTGCCACTGCCGCATAAGCGCACAACACCCCGGCCGTCAGCACCAGCAACGTGCGCCGGGGCACGGTAAAAATGCCATAAGCCACTGCCACAAACATGAAGGGGGCCAACAGAATCTGCGTGACAGGCTCCAGGTAGAACAACCCCAGCATGCCACTGATGGAAGCCACCACGATGCCCAGCTTGAGATGGCGCAGCCGCAGTTTGTGGTGCAGGCCCAAACGAAACAAGGCACCAAACACCGCGAAGCCCGCCGCCGTCAGACCGGCCAGCACCCACAGCACCTGGACTCCCACCACGCCCAAACCATAAAACCCCAGCAGGGCCAAGGCGTACAGGCCAATGAGCCCCGCCACAGCCCACCACTTGGACTGCGCACTGCGTTCTCCCCGGGGGCCAAAGCCATCCAGCGCGCGCCGTCCAGGTCGCACGGCGACAGACGACGAGTCGTCGAACTCCAGCACGGCATCGGTCAACGGGAAGGCATCCGTCGCCGAAAACAGGTTTTTGCGTCCAAAAAGCATGTGGTGGCGGGCTCTGGCCTGGATATGTGGGTGGGCGGTGCAGCAACACACGCGCAGCACCCGTCAGACAAATCGCAGGATCTTACGCGTGGCTGACAGAATCGAACTGCGCGTTTTCCAGTAGCCCAGGCGACAGGGACCGCCCCCGGCGATTCAGGCCACCACCACCCGCTGACGCGTCCACCACCCCTCCACGCTGTACACCAGCAGCGCGGCCCAGATCAAAACAAAACCTACCAGGCGCGCGGGCTGAAAGGCCTCGTGGTACACCCACACCCCCAGCGCAAACTGAAGGCTGGGCGAGATGTATTGCAGGATACCCAGCGTGGACATGGGGATGCGCCGCGCGCCCGCAGCAAACAGCAGCAAAGGTATGGCCGTCATGGGCCCGGCCAACAACAACCAGCCCACGGTGGACATGTCGCCCTGCACCAGAGCGCCCTGTCCTTGCCAGCTCCACCAGGCCAGAATCACTGCAGCTACCGGCGCCAGCATCAGGGTCTCCAGGGTGAGCCCCTCCAGCGCACCCAGCACCGCCACCTTGCGCAGCAGGCCATAGAAGCCAAAGGTCAGGGCCAGCACCAGCGCGATCCAGGGCAGGCGCCCTGCCTGCACCGCCAGCCACAGCACGCCGGCCGCAGCCACCGCCACGGCCAGCCACTGCCCCGGCCGGGGGCGCTCGCGCAGGAACACGAAGCCCAGCGCCACATTGACCAGCGGCAGGATGAAATACCCCAGACTGGCATCGACCACGTGGTGGTTCTGCACCGCCCATACATAGGTCAGCCAGTTGCCCGACAACAGCACCGCCGACAACGCAAACGCCCCAAGCACCCGCGGCTGGCGCACCACAGACGCCATCCATGCCCATTGCCTGCGCACGGCCAGCAGCGCCAACACCACCACCAGCGACCACAGTGTGCGGTGCATCACGACCTCCAGAGAGGGCACGTCGGCCACTTGCTTGAAGTACAGGGGAAACAAGCCCCATGCAACATAAGCCAGCGCGGCGTAGAGGATTCCGGTATTCATGCGCGAAAAGCCCGACAAGGGGTGAATGGAGAAAAGCCGACGACGCAGGACCCGACAGCGCCAGAAAAAATCCCTGTCAGCCCAAGGGCAAACAGGGATAGCGGACATGTCCACCGCACCAGCAGACCCGTACGGGCCTGCCGGAAGGTCAGACGTTGAAGAGGAAGTTCAGAACGTCGCCATCCTTGACCACGTATTCCTTGCCTTCGGCGCGCATCTTGCCAGCGTCCTTGGCACCCTGCTCGCCCTTGTAGGCAATGAAGTCCTCGAAGGCAATGGTCTGCGCCCGGATGAAGCCGCGCTCGAAATCGCCGTGGATCACGCCGGCTGCTTGGGGTGCGGTGTCGCCGATGTGGATCGTCCAGGCGCGCACCTCCTTTACGCCTGCGGTGAAATAGGTCTGCAGGCCCAGCAGCTTGAAGGCGCCGCGGATCAAGCGCGCCAGGCCGGGCTCCGTCTGCCCCATCTCGGCCAGAAACATGTCGCGGTCTTCGTCGCTCATCTCGGCCATCTCGGCTTCCATCTTGGCGCAGATGGCCACCACGGGCGCGTTCTGGCTGGCGGCGTAGTCCTTGAGACGATCCAGGAAGGGGTTGTTCTCGAAGCCGTCTTCACTCACGTTGCCCACAAACATGGCGGGCTTGGCCGTGATGAGGCACAGGGACTTGAGCAGGGGCTGCTCTTCCTTGGTGATCTCCACGGAGCGGGCCGGCTTGCCCTCGTTGAGTGCGGCCTGGATGCGGGTGAGCAGCGCCACCAGTTTGGCGGCATCCTTGTCGTTGCCCGACTTGGCAGCCTTGGTGTAGCGGTTGAGCGCCTTCTCGACAGTACCCAGGTCGGCCAGGCACAGCTCGGTCTGGATGACTTCGATGTCGGAGATCGGGTCCACGCGGCCAGCCACGTGGATCACGTTGTCGTCTTCAAAACAGCGCACCACATTCACAATGGCGTCGGTTTCACGGATGTGGGCCAGGAACTGGTTGCCCAGGCCTTCACCCTGGCTCGCGCCGGCCACCAGGCCGGCAATGTCCACAAACTCGACGATGGCGGGAACGATGCGCTCGGGCGAGATGATCTCGGCCAGCTGCTGAAGGCGGGGGTCCGGCACTTCCACCACGCCCACGTTGGGCTCGATGGTGCAGAAGGGATAGTTCTCGGCGGCAATACCAGCCTTGGTCAGCGCGTTGAAAAGGGTGGACTTGCCGACATTGGGCAGGCCCACGATGCCGCATTGGAGGCTCATGGCAGGGCTTTCTGGTGTTCTGGAGACAAACCCCGATTTTACGGGCCCGCCCAGCGCCCACTGCAGATAGCCCGAATCAGGCCGTCATTCAAACCGCAAATCGGCAGCAATGCGTTGCCCCACACGCAGCCACTGTCCTGCGCCGCTGCGCACAATGGCGTTCATGCCGAACGTGATGGCGCCTTCCAGCCGCTTGTCCTGGCGGTAGGTGCGCAGGGTGTCGCCCACCGACGGGTTGCTCTCGGCCGTGGCCGGGTCAATGTCGGGGATGGGGCATCGCGCGCAGGGCTTCACGGGTTGCAGGTGGATGTCGGTAGTGTCATCGCCCTGCACATGGAGCAGGTCCACACGGTCCTCGTCGTGGGCATCCACCCCTGCCAGCACCACGTTGGGCCGGAACCGCTCGATGCCCACCGCCGCGTGACCACCCGCCGTGAGCCGCGCATTGAGCTCCTGCAGGGATGCCTCGCTGGCCACCAGCAGTGGAAACCCGTCGGCAAACTGGTTGGGGGCCTCCACCCCATTTGTCCATTCCAGGCTGGACAGGCGCTGGTGTTCCGGGTCAAACCGCACCAGGCGGCAGGGTTGACCGAGAAAATCAGTGAACCATTGGGCCGCCACGGCCCCCATGTCCCACGCGGGTACGGTGTCGCGCCAGACGGTCACCGTGGCCGGAGCCTCCACCGCGTCGATCGCCACATGCAGGGCCAGCATGCCGGGGGCACGGAGCACCATTTCATCGCTCTTGAGTTGAGGCCGAATCAGCGCCATGCGTGGCAGGCTGCGCTGGGTAATGAACATGCCCTGCGCATCGACCACCATCCAGGCACGGTCCAGGTCCAGACCCGTCTCTGTCAGCAATGCCTGCTGCACCTCAATGCCCGCACAGGATTTGACGGGGTACACAAACAGCCGCGCAATGGTGCCGGACAGATCGGACTCGGAAGGGAAACTCACGCCAGGTGCTCCTGAAGAAGGGTGCCAGAAAGGCCAGACCGCAATTCTGCCCTCTCCTTGCAGGGGGTAAGACCCCTCCTACAATGCCTCTCATGGCCCCAACCTTTGATATCTGTATTCGTGGCACCGGCATCGTGGGCCGAACCTTGGCGTTGTTGCTGGCGCGGGAACGACTGAAGGTGGCACTGGTCCCAGCCCCTGCCCCACACAGCGCGGCAGCCACGGACGTCAGGGCCTACGCCCTGAATGCCGCGTCGCGCAGCTTGCTCGAATCGCTGCGCAGCTGGCCCGACGCCGAGCACGCCACCGCCGTCAAGCACATGCAGGTGCGGGGCGACCAGGATGGCTGCGTGCATTTTGATGCCACGCCCCAAGGGCTGGAGGCGCTGGCGTGGATCGTGGATGTCCCGGCCCTGGAAGAACGACTGACACAGGCCGTGCGGTTTCAACCGCTGGTGGAGGTGGTGGATACCCCGGTGGCCGCGCCACTGACAGTCGTGTGCGAAGGCCGCGCCAGCGCCACCCGGGCCGAGTTTGGCGTGCACTTTGACGTGATGCCCTACGCCCAGCACGCCATTGCCACGCGGGTGCGCTGCGAACATCCGCATGGACAGGTGGCACGCCAGTGGTTTTTGCCACAAGGCATCCTGGCTTTTTTGCCGCTGGAGGGAGCCCAGGGGAACTCTGTGGCCGTGGTGTGGTCCGTCCCTGAGGATCGGGTTTCCGCACTGATGGCATTGCCTGCCGACGTTTTTGCCCAGGAACTGCAGACTGCCAGCCAACAGACACTCGGCGAGGTCCACCTTATGGCGGAGCGCGCTACGTGGCCGCTGCAGCTGGCCAAGGCAGACCGATGGTGCGGCGTTGTCTCAACCAGTGGCACTGCTGCACGCAGCTGGGTGCTCGCGGGCGACGCAGCCCACAACGTGCATCCGCTGGCAGGGCAAGGGCTTAACCTGGGCCTGGCCGATGTGGCGGCCTTGGCCGAGGTGCTGCGCACGCGCGACTACTGGCGCAGCGTCGCCGACCTGCGGCTGCTGCGGCGCTACGAACGCCAGCAAAAAGCGGCTCTGGTTGCGATGGGCCTGGCCACCGATGGATTGCAGCAACTGTTTGCGCGCCCGGGGGCGCCCTGGCAAGCGCTGCGCAACTGGGGCATGAAGGGCTTTGAACGCAGCGCCCTGCTGAAGGATTTTGTGGCCCGCCAGGCCATGGGGATGCGCTGAACGCGCAAGTTTGATTGAACGGGAACATGATGAAATTGACCACTGCTTTGCTGACCGTCGTGGCAGCCACCCTGAGCCTGAGCGCCACGGCGCAAGAGGCTGCCATCCGCAAGGCATTGGCCGAGCGCATTCCTCAAATGGACAAGATTGATGAGGTGCGCGCCACGCCCATGAAGGGGCTGTACGAAGTGCGCATCGGTACCGACCTGTTCTACACAGACGCCAAGGGCGACTATGTGATCCAGGGTGAGCTCATCGACTCCAAGGCGCGCCGCAACCTCACCGAAGACCGCATTAGCAAGCTGACCGCCGTCAGCTTTTCGGCCCTCCCCTTGAAAGACGCCGTGACCATCGTGCGGGGGGATGGCAAGCGCAAGGTAGCCGTGTTTGAGGACCCCAACTGCGGCTACTGCAAGCGCTTTGAGCGCGACCTGCAGCAGATCAACAACGTGACGGTGTACCTGTTCCTGTACCCCATCCTGAGCCCGGATTCGGCCGAGAAGTCGCGCAACATATGGTGCGCCAAGGACCAGGCCACCGCATGGCAAGACCAGATGGTGCGTGACAAGCCAGCAGCTGCCGCCAGCTGCGACACCAGCGCGCTGCAGCGCAACCTGGCCTTTGGAAAGAAGCACAAGATCACCGGCACACCCACCTTGATTTTTGCCAATGGCACGCGCGTGCCAGGCGCGATCGGAGCCCAGGAGGTGGAAAAGCGCCTGGCAGAAGCCTCCAGCGACGCCCCAGCCGCCAACTGACCCCCCGCTGACCGACCCACCGACGACCCTGCGCAGCCCTCCCGCTGCACACACCATGCCACTTGCCCGCAAAGCCCCTGCCGCAGACGTTCACTACCGCATCGAACCCACGGACCTGCACGCGCATCTGTTCACGGTGACGCTCACGGTGCGGCGCCCCGCGGCGTCCCAAGAACTGTCGTTGCCGGTCTGGATTCCTGGCAGCTATCTGGTGCGGGAGTTCTCCAAAAATCTGCAGTCCCTGAAGGCCCAACAAGGCCAACGCGCGCTGCAACCAGTCCAGCTGGACAAGCACCGTTGGCAGGTGCAATGCACTGATAACAAGCCCTTGGCACTGACCTACCAGGTGTGTGCCTACGACAGCTCCGTGCGCACTGCCTGGCTGGACGCGTCACGTGGCTTTTTCAACGGCACCAGCCTGTGCCTGCGCGTGCACGGACAGGAGCAACAGCCCCACACGCTAGAGCTGGTGCGCACTACAGCCACCGCCGCATGGGCAGCCGCCACGGGCTTACGGTCACTGACGGTGGATAGACAAGGGTTCGGCCTGTATGCAGCGGCCGACTACGATGAACTGGTGGACTGCCCGGTGGAGCTGGGCCACTTCTGGGTCGGGCGCTTCAAAGCCGGTGGCATTGCCCATCAGTTTGTAGTGGCGGGTGCGGCTCCGTCGTTCGATGGCAAGCGCCTGCTGGCCGACACGCAGAAAATTTGTGAAACCGCCATCCGTTTCTGGCATGGCGAAGGCAAGGCGCCTTTCAAAACCTACGTCTTCATGCTCAACGCCGTAGGAGATGGTTATGGCGGGCTGGAACACCGCAACTCCACGGCGCTAATCTGCGGGCGGCGTGACCTGCCGCGTCAGGGCGAGGCAAGGGCCACTGAGGGCTACACCACGCTCCTGGGCCTCATCAGCCACGAATACTTTCACACCTGGAACGTCAAGCGCCTGCGGCCCGCCGAGTTCACGAGCTACGACTACACCCGGGAGAACTACACCGAGCTGCTGTGGTTCTTCGAGGGTTTTACCAGCTACTACGACGACCTGCTGCTGCGCCGCGCGGGGCTGCTGGACGACGCGACATACCTCAAGCTCATCACCAAAACCATCAACCAGGTGCTGCAAACGCCGGGCCGGTCGGTACAAACCGTGGCCCAAGCCAGTTTTGACGCGTGGGTGAAATACTACCGCCAGGACGAGAACACACCCAACGCCACCGTCAGCTACTACACCAAGGGCTTATTGGTGGCTTTGTGCCTGGACCTGGCCCTGCGGCGCGAGGGCAAAGCCACGCTGGACGATGTGATGCGCGCACTGTGGGAGCGCTGCGCGGGCGGCCCGATGACCGAAGCGGACCTGCGCGCCGTGCTCGAGGAGCTGACCGGTCGCCCATTCGACAAGGAACTGGCGCATTGGGTGCACAGCACCGTAGACCTGCCGCTATCGGAGCTTCTGGCAGCCCATGGCGTGGCACTCAAGGCCGACCGGCCACAACTGGCCCAGCGCCTGGGCCTGCGCGTGGCCGAGAACCACAGTGTGCAGATCAAGACCGTCCTGCGAAGCGGAGCCGCAGAGAAGGCGGGCATGTCTACGGGCGACGAGTGGCTGGGCGTAGAGGTGCAAGGCCACGGCTGGCGCATCAGCAAACTCGACGACGTCACTTTTTACGCGGGCAACCACACGAGCCTGTATGCACTGATTGCCCGCGACGGGCAACTCATGCGACTGCCATTGGAACTGCCTCCGGCCCAAGCGGCTGGAGTCCGCACCAAAGGCCGACGCAACACAGCCAGCGGATCCATGACCCCAGACACCATCAGCCTGACGGTGACAGACGCCGCAGCGCTAGGTCGCTGGCTGGCCTGACGGCAGCAAAGCACCACCGGCTTGGGTATATTGCAGCAGCTTCCATATCCAACCATAACCCCCAGGAGATTTCATGGCTTACGAAACCATCGAGGTGCGCGTTGAAGCGGACAAGGTCGGCATCATCACCCTCAACCGCCCCAAGCAGCTCAACGCGCTGAACGACCAACTCATGAATGAACTGGGCGCAGCCCTCAAGGCGTTCGACGCTGACGAGAAGATAGGCTGCATGATCGTCACCGGCAGCGAAAAGGCTTTTGCTGCGGGCGCGGACATTGGCGCCATGGCCAAGTACAGTTTTGCCGACACCTACAAGGGCGACTACATCACGCGTAACTGGGAAACCATCCGCTCCATCCGCAAACCCGTCATCGCAGCCGTCAGCGGCTTTGCATTGGGCGGCGGCTGCGAGCTGGCCATGATGTGCGACTTCATCATCGCCGCCGACAACGCCAAATTCGGTCAGCCCGAAATCAAGCTGGGCGTGATCCCTGGTGCCGGTGGCACGCAGCGCCTGCCCCGCGCCGTGGGCAAATCCAAAGCCATGGACATGGCCCTGACAGGCCGCATGATGGACGCAACCGAAGCCGAGCGCGCCGGACTGGTCAGCCGCGTGGTGCCTTACGACAAGCTCATGGACGAGGCGCTGGGCGCCGCCATCATCGTGGCGGGCTTCTCCCAACTGGCCGTGATGGCTGCCAAGGAATCGGTCAACCGCGCCTTCGAGGGCACGCTCGCCGACGGCGTGATGTTCGAGCGCCGCCTGTTCCACGCGCTGTTTGCCACGCAGGACCAGAAGGAAGGCATGGACGCGTTCATGAACAAACGCGCCGCGAACTTCACACACCAATAATTTTTGTTCTATAATTCTGGTTTCCGGTCGTATAGCTCAGTTGGTTAGAGCGCAGCATTCATAATGCTGATGTCGGTGGTTCAAGTCCACCTACGACCACCAAATACAAAAACCCACAGTGCGGCAACCCACTGTGGGTTTTTTCTTTGAGGCGAGCCCCAGAACCTGTTCCTGTGCCCATCGAGGCACGGAGCCACTTGACTTGCCAGAGGGATGTGCCACGCTGGCAACCCCGCCTAGAATTGTGCCTTCAGCCCCTGGATGTAAACCATGAACCGCTGCACCACACACTCTCCCAACCCCTACCCAGCCCATCGTGCGTCCCGCCTCCGGCAGGCTGCACTGCTGGCAGTAGTGGCATGCACGGCACTCTGCGCCGTGGCACCTGCCTCCGCCCAGATACAGCCAGGCCTGGGCCTCTCACGCCCCTTCCCCGAAGCCGCACTGCGTGGCACGCTGAGCATCAACACCACGTCCGAAGCAACACTCAATGGCAAGACCATTCGTATGGCCCCTGGCATGCGTCTGTTCAGCCCACAGAACACCTTGGTCATGGCACATACGGTGCTTGGTCAGTCCTTCAAGGTCAACTACGTGCTGGAGAACAGCACCGGCATGCTGCATTCCGCATGGATCCTGACCGAAGGCGAGGCAGCACAGCCCCGCAAGGACAGCGACGCCGTCATCACCAACATCACGACCGGCTCGGGCGCCGCCCTGAAGTAACTCCTTTCCGGTGCGGCCACACAGCCACCGCGCCGTTGTGACATTCACAGTCTCAGCACCGTGCCGGGCGCGGTGTTTGCTTGCTCTTTTGCGAAATTGCCATGGCCAAAAAAGTCTTTATCAAAACCTTCGGCTGCCAGATGAACGAGTACGACTCGGACAAGATGGCCGACGTGCTGAACGCCGC
The DNA here is from genome assembly GCF_058793595.1 of Acidovorax sp. GW835-FHT14G06. NCBI lineage: Bacteria > Pseudomonadati > Pseudomonadota > Betaproteobacteria > Burkholderiales > Comamonadaceae > Acidovorax > Acidovorax sp. GW835-FHT14G06. Next base: position 105,505 of record NZ_JBXAGA010000012.1, on the reverse strand, counting down.
CCAAGGCTACGAGCCCACGCAGAACGTGGACGAAGCCGACCTCATCCTCTTCAACACCTGCTCGGTGCGTGAGAAGGCGCAAGAAAAGGTTTTCAGCGACCTGGGCCGCATCAAGCACCTGAAGGCGCGCGGCGTGAAGATCGGCGTGGGCGGGTGCGTGGCCAGTCAAGAGGGCGCCGAGATCATCAAGCGCGCGCCCTACGTGGACGTGGTGTTCGGCCCCCAGACCCTGCACCGCCTGCCCGAGATGCTGAACCAGCGCGAGCGCCTGGACAAGCCCCAGGTGGACATCAGCTTTCCCGAAATCGAGAAGTTCGACCACCTGCCGCCCGCGCGGGTGGAAGGCGCATCGGCCTTTGTGTCGATCATGGAAGGCTGCAGCAAATATTGCAGCTACTGCGTGGTGCCCTACACCCGTGGCGAAGAGGTGAGCCGCCCGTTTGACGACGTGCTGGTGGAAGTGGCGGGCCTGGCTGACCAGGGCGTCAAGGAAATCACCCTGCTGGGCCAGAACGTGAACGCCTACCTGGGCAAGATGGGGGGCACGGCCGAGATTGCCGACTTTGCGCTGTTGCTTGAATACGTGTCCGACATTCCGGGCATCGAGCGCATCCGCTACACCACCAGCCACCCCAACGAGTTCACGCCCCGTTTGATCGAGGCCTACGCCAAGCTGCCCAAGCTGGCCAGCCACCTGCACCTGCCCGTGCAGCATGGCAGCGACCGCATCCTGATGGCCATGAAGCGCGGCTACACCGCCATGGAATACAAAAGCACGGTGCGCAAGCTGCGCGCCATCCGCCCCAACCTGGCCATGAGCAGCGACTTCATCGTGGGCTTCCCCGGCGAGACGGAAGACGACTTCAACAAGATGATGAAGCTGATTGACGACATCCACTTCGACAACAGCTTCAGCTTCATCTTCAGCCCCCGCCCCGGCACCCCGGCGGCGGGCCTGCACGACGACACGCCGCACGACGTGAAGTTGCGCCGCCTACAGCACCTCCAAGGCGTCATCAACGCCAACATCAAGTCCATCAGCGAAAGCCGTGTAGGAACGGTGCAGCGCATTCTGGTCGAAGGCACCTCCAAGCGCGACGCCACGGAACTGATGGGCCGCACCGAGTGCAACCGCGTGGTCAACTTTGTAGGCCAGCCCCGCCTGGTGGGGCAGATGGTCGATGTGACCATCACCGAGGCCAAGGCCTATACCTTGCGCGGCGCGGTGCTGACCCACGAAACCGCCGCACTGGCCGGCTGACGCGCGGGCACAGACACAGCGCGCACCGCCCCACCTGGCTGCAATGCCCACCCCGAGCACACCACCCACCACGGCACCGCCACACGCAGAAGGCCTGCTGCATGGCCTCTCTTTCCAGCAACTGTTGCTGCTTGCGTTTGTGCTGATTGCAGTCTTGCTGGGGGTCAGCTCGCTGCGGGCCTTGCACACGCTGGAGCAGCTCATGGTGCTCAGCCGCCATGGCGCTGCCGAGGCCACCGCGCTGACCACGGCCGCGCAAAGCCTGAACCAACGCGGGCAAACCCTGGAGCGTGCGGCGCGGCAGTCCCTGGTGCTGCGCGATGCCCCCCTGCGCAGCAGCTTTGACGACATGGCGGTCGAAGCCATCACCGTGCTCGACCACCTGCAGGCCGCCGGCTTGCCCGCCGCGCAGACCGAGGCGTGGCGCACCCACCTGGAGGCCATCAAAGCCCTGCTGGACGCTCCACCTGACCGCGCGCTCGACAACGAACGCCTGGTCGCCGAAGAGTTTGTGGCCCTGGAGACCTTGCACAGCACCATGGTGCAGACCGTGCAGGACATCAATACCCAACGCAACCAGGCGCTGCAGGACGAGGTGGAGCAAAGCCGCCGCAGTGTGACGCACCAGTTGGTGGGCGCCATTGTGCTGGCGCTGGTGCTGGCGTTGTCGCTGGGCATCTGGCTGGCGCGGCCGTTCAAACGGCTGGAAGGCGCAATCCGTCAGCTGGGCGAAAACCAGCTGGACCAGGCAGTGCTGATCTCCGGCCCGGACGACGTGCGCCGACTGGGCCAGCAGCTGGAGTGGCTGCGACTGAGGCTGCTGGAGCTGGATGCCGACAAGGCGCGGTTCCTGCGCCATGTGTCCCACGAACTCAAGACTCCGCTGGCCGCGCTGCGCGAGGGTGTGGCGCTGCTGCAGGATGGCGTGACAGGCGAACTCACCGTGGGCCAGCGCGAAGTCGCGCAGATCCTGCACCAAAACACGCTGCAGCTACAAGGCGAGATCGAGGCCCTTCTGCGCTTCAACGCAGCCGCCTTCGAAGCGCGCCAGCTGCAGCGGCGTGACACCGACCTGCTGGCCCTGCTGGAGGCCCAGGTCGAGGCCCAGCGGCTCCAGTGGCAGGCCAAGGGCCTGACCGTACGGGTGGAGGGGCCGCCCGTGCGCATGCCCGTCGACGCCGACAAGATCACCTCCGCCGTCAGCAATCTGCTCTCCAACGCCATCCGCTTTTCTCCACCCCAGGGCACAGTGCGGCTGGTACTCTCTCACCCCCCCGGTCAGGTGCGTCTGGATGTCTTTGACCAAGGCCCAGGCGTGGACCAAGTGGACCGTGACCGCGTGTTTGAACCCTTTTACCGGGGTGTTCGCCAGCCGGATGATGCCGTGCGTGGCACCGGCATTGGTCTGTCCATCGTGCAGGAATACGTGCAGGCCCATGGTGGCCAAGTGCGCTTGGTGGAAGAAGGCGCACACTCCATCTTTCGCATCGAACTGCCCCATGCCACCTAGCCCCACCACCCTGCCTTCATACGCCCTGCGGTGGCCGCTGCTTGCGCTGACTGCGCTGCTGGCGGGCTGCGCCAGCACCCCGCCACCACCCGCCCCCTCCAAGCCACCTCCGGTGGCCATGATCATTGCCGTGCCCGTGGCCCCGGCGATTGAAGTGGGTTCCACCGAAACACACGGCACGGAGGCCGACACCAACGCTCCCGTTGCCTTGCTGCTGGCCCAGACAGACCGTGTGCTCAAGCTCCCCCCCGCCGAACTGGCCAAGGAAATTGCCCGGCTCAACGAAGCGGAGGACGGCACAGCCGATACGCCGCTGCTACTGGCCACGGCCCTGGCACAAACGCGCCAGGCGGTGGACACCGCCCGTGCGCTTGGCCTGGTGCAGCGTGTGCTCGGCAACACCAGCGCCGCGGCACAGCCCCTGCACCCCCTGGCCCGGCTGCTGGAGGCGCGGCTGCTGCAACAACGCCGACTGGAGGACCAGCTCGAACGCCAGGCCCAGCAGCTGCGCGACAGCCAACGCCGCAACGACCAGCTCAGCGAACGACTGGAGGCCGTGCGTGCCATCGAGCGCAGCTTGAGCACGCGCCCCACGCCGGCACTGTCACCCTCAGCCCCCGCCGCACCTGCAGCGAGCAATGGCGCAGCGCCGCGGCCCACCCCCTGACCTACTCACCCGTCATGGCCTCTTCCGCCCCCACCGGCGCCGCCCCACCCGCCCGCATCCTGGTGGTGGACGACGACGCCGACATGCTGCGGCTGCTGTCGCTGCGCCTGAACGCTGCCGGGCACGACGTGGTGGCCGTGGGCTCGGCCGAGGCGGCGCTGGCCCAGCTGGACATTGCGCGCCCGCAGCTGGTGCTCAGCGATGTGCGCCTGCCGGGGCGCGACGGCCTGGCACTGTTCGACGAAGTGCGCGCCCGCCACCCCTCACTGCCCGTGATCCTGCTGACCGCTCACGGCACCATCCCCGACGCGGTGGAGGCCACGTCGCGCGGCGTGTTCACTTACCTCACCAAACCTTACGACGGCAAAGAGCTTCTCGAAAAGATTGCGCAGGCCCTGGCGCTCAGCGCCCCAGCCGTTGCGCAGCCGCATGCCAATGACGACTGGCGGGCCGAGATCGTGAGCAGGTCGCACCGCATGACGGACCTGTTGTCCGAGGCGTACATGGTCGCCCAGTCCGACGCCAGCGTGCTGCTGCGCGGCGACAGCGGCTCGGGCAAGGAGCTGCTGGCGCGCGCCATCCACCGTGCCAGCCCGCGTGCGGCTCGCCCGTTTGTGGCGGTCAACTGCAGCGCCATTCCCGAGGCGCTGCTGGAGTCCGAGCTGTTCGGCCACGTCAAAGGCGCCTTCACCGACGCGGTGAGCAACCACAAGGGGCTCTTTCAAGCCGCAGACGGTGGCACCCTGTTGCTGGATGAGATCGGTGACATGCCCCCCTCCCTGCAGGTCAAGCTGCTGCGGGTGCTGCAGGAGCGTGCCGTGCGCCCTGTGGGCGCCAGCCAGGCCACCCCCATCGACGTGCGCATCATCTCGGCCACACACCGGGACCTGGAGGCCGCCATGGCCGCCGCCCAGTTCCGCGAGGACCTGTACTACCGGCTGAACGTGGTGTCGCTGGTGCTGCCCACACTGGCCGAGCGGCGCGAGGACATTGCGCTGTTGGCCAACCACTTTCTGGACCGCTTGTCCCGCAAATACGACAAGCGCCTGTCGGGCTTTGCGCCCGAGGCGCTCAAGGCCCTGACGACGGCGGCTTGGCCAGGCAACGTGCGCCAGCTCTACAACGTGGTCGAGCAGGTGTGCGCCCTGTCCACCACCCCCCTGGTGCCGCTGACACTGGTGCAGCGCGCGCTGCGCACCCCGTCCACCCAGGTGCTGAGCTTTGCCGAAGCCCGCCAGCGTTTCGAGCGCGAGTACCTGGTGGGCCTGCTCAAGATGACCGACGGCAACGTGGCCGATGCGGCGCGGCTGGCGCAACGCAACCGCACCGAGTTCTACCGCCTGCTGCAAAAGCATGCGCTGACGCCTGGACAGTTCAAGCAGGATGCAGGCGATGCGGACGATGTCGTGGATGAGCGACACGAGTAAGTCCTTGATTCACAGGGTGTTTTGATCAAAGCACCCACCCCTTGTCGCCATCCGGCGACAAAAAGCGGGGGCTGATAGGCCCCCACAGGCCATTGCACAACTGCTTACACGCAGAGGCCACTCCAACCCGTTGATTTCAAAGCATTTTTTACAGCTGGCACAGGGTTTGCCCTATGCCTGGCATGCACGCAGTTTTTCCCGCCTTTTTTCGCCAGATCGGCAGGCGCGCAGGGCCCGCAATAGCCCTGGCCACCGCCCTGCTGGCCGGGGGCGCGCACGCACAGGGCTTTGACTTCGAGAGCGTGACCCGCCTCGCCCGCGACCGCGCCAGCCAACCCTACCGGCCGGTGAGCGACAAGCTCCCAGCCGAACTCGGCCAGCTCAACTACGACCAAGTGCGCGACATCCGCTGGCGCCCCGATCGCGCCCTGTGGCGGGCCGACAAGCTGCCCTTCGAGGCCATGTTCTTCCATTTGGGGCTGTACCAGAAAGAGCCGGTGCTGATCAACGAAGTGACGTCCCAGGGCGTGCGCCACATCCGCTACAGCCGCGCGGACTTCGACTACGGCAAAAACCAGGTGCGGCCTGATGCCTGGGGCGACCTCGGCTTTGCAGGCTTTCGGCTGCACAACCACCTCAACTCCAGCGCCTACAAGGATGAGCTGGTGGTCTTCCAGGGTGCCAGCTACTTTCGCGCGCTGGGCAAAGGCCAGCAGTACGGCCTGTCGGCACGTGGGCTGGCCATCGACACCGTAGGCGGTCGGGGCGAGGAGTTCCCCCGCTTCACCGAGTTCTGGCTGGTCAAGCCCGACACCAATGCTACGCAGGTCACGGTGTACGCGCTGCTCGACTCGCCGCGCGCCACGGGCGCCTACCGCTTTGACATCCAACCGGGCCCGCAGACCACCACCACGGTGCGCAGCCGCATTTTTGTGCGTGCCGCCTCCGGCAAACCGCCCATCGCCACACTGGGCGTTGCGCCGCTGACCAGCATGTTCTTCTTCGGCGAGAACCAGCCGCGCAAGGAGGACTTCCGCCCCGAAGTGCATGACTCCGATGGTCTGATGATCGCCACGGGCGAGGGCGAATGGCTGTGGCGCCCGCTGCAGAACCCGCGGCAGACGCTGGTCACTTCATTCGCCACCAAGAACCCCAAGGGGTTCGGCCTGATGCAACGCGACCGCCAGTGGGCCAGCTACGAGGACGTGGAAGCCCGCTACGAACGCCGCCCGAGCGCCTGGGTGCGCCCACTGCATGACTGGGGCGCCGGCCGCGTGGAGCTGGTGCAGCTGAACACCCCGGACGAGACCCACGACAACATCGTGGCGTACTGGGTACCCGCCCAGATGCCCGCGCCGGGCCAACCCCTCGAATTTGCGTACGAGCTGAGCTGGCAGGGCGAGGAGCAACAGCGCCCACCCAGCGCGTGGGCTACCCAGTCGCGCCGGGGCATGGGCTACACCAAGCTGTCCACCGAGGCGCTGCGCCAGCAGGCGCAATACGTGGTCGATTTCGAGGGCCCGGCTCTGAAGGCCCTGCCCGCAGACGCCACCGTGAAGGCGGTAGTGACCAGCGACGCCAACGGCAAGGTGCTGGAAAACATCGCCTACCGCAACCCTGCCACCGGCGGGTGGCGCATGACCGTTCGCATCCAGCGCCTGCACGCCGACAAGCCCGTCGAGCTGCGCGCCTTTCTCCAACACGACAACCACGCTGTGAGTGAAACATGGACGCACATCAGTCTTCCCGAGTAAGCCCTCATGACCCCCACGGCACCCACGCACCCACAGGCCCTGCCGTGGTGACGCGGCGCGGCGCGGCCTGCCACCGGTCGGCCCCCAGCCGACGCAGCACGTTGCGCGAAGAGCGCCACCCCAACGCGGTGACGGCACCGCCCGTGCACCGGGGTTCCATGGTGCCCCTGCCCTGGCGCGGGTTCTGGAACAGCCTGGGCACTGCCATGCTGCTGCGCCTCACGGGCCGCACGTCTTCGCAGCCTGCCTCGGCCCTGGCTGCACAAGCCCCCACCGAACCCACCGCCGCCTGGCAAGGCGCAGCCCAGCGCCGCCGCTGGACGTTTGCGCTGCTCACCGTGCTGGCCACCGCCCTGGCCAGCACCCTGTTTGCCAGCGTGCAACCCGACTATGAAAACGCGTGGCTGGGCTACGGCCAGATTGCGTTGTTTGCGCTGCTGTCCGCTTGGGTGGTGACCGGCTTTTTGACCGGGCTGATGGGCTTTTGGGTGATGTTGCGCGGCGACCGGCATGCGCTGTCGGCGCGCAGCGTGGCAGAGCACACGCTGGCGCCCGACGCGCGCACCGCCATCATCATGCCGATCTGCAACGAAGACGTTGCCACTGTATTTGCCGGGCTGCGCGCCACCTGTGAGTCGGTCGCGGCCACCGGCCATGGGACTACCTTCGACGTGTTTGTGCTCTCCGACAGCAACGACCCCGCTATTGCCCGCGCCGAGCGCGCCGCCTGGGAAGAGCTGCGCAGCGCCCTGGCGCAGCACAGCCAGCAACCCCAGGTGCAGGTGTACTACCGCCTGCGCACGCGCCGCACCCACCGCAAGGCGGGCAATGTGGCCGACTTCTGCCGCCGCTGGGGCAAGGACTACCGCTACATGGTGGTGCTGGACGCCGACAGCGTGATGAGCGGCGACTGCATTGTCTCTATGGCCAAGCTGATGGAGGCCAACCCTGCGGCCGGCATCATCCAGACCGCCACGCAGGCGATTGGTCACGTCACGCTGCACGCCCGCGCGCAGCAGTTCGCATCGCGCGTCACGGGCCGCCTGTTCACGCTGGGCATGCAGTACTGGCAGCTGGGCGAATCGCACTACTGGGGCCACAACGCCATCATCCGCGTGGCGCCGTTCATGCAGCACTGCGCCCTGGCGCCCATCCCTGGCAAGGGAGGTCTGGCGGGCGGCATCATGTCGCACGATTTCGTCGAGGCCGCGCTGATGCGCCGTGCTGGCTACCATGTCTGGCTGGTGGCCGACCTGATCGGCAGCTATGAACAACAGCCGCCCGACCTGCTGGCCGAGCTGCAGCGTGACCGGCGCTGGTGCCAGGGCAATTTGCAAAACGCACGCCTGATGGCAGAGCCCGGCATCCACGCGGTGCACCGGTCCATGTTCGTCACCGGTGCCATGGCCTATCTATCGGCGCCGCTGTGGCTGGCCTTTATGACCCTCGGTACGGCGCTGTGGCTGTCGGGCGCCAAGCTGGTGGCAGACTGGCACATCCTGCCCGCCGAGCTGCTCGCCCTGTGGGTCTGGACCTTGTGCCTGCTGTTCCTGCCCCGCATCCTGGGCGTGACGGCGGTGTTCATGCGCCGGGAACAAAAGCAGTACGGCGGCGCTTTCAGCCTGCTCAAGAGCGCCGTGCTGGAGAGCGTCATGGCCATCCTGCAGGCGCCGGTGCGCATGCTGGCGCATTCGCTGTTTGTGCTGATCGCGTTGACCGGCCTGAAGCTGGAATGGAAATCCCCCCCACGCGAAGCCCACGCCGTGCCTTGGCGCCACGCCGTGCGCCAGCTGGCCCCCATGAGTGCAGTGATCGCCCTGCTGGCAGCGGGTGTGGCGCTGATCGACAGCAGTGCGCTGTTGTGGCTGATGCCCGTGGGCCTGCCGCTGGCGCTGGCGATTCCGCTGGCGGTATGGACCAGCCAGATCGCGCTGGGCCGTGCGCTGCGTGCACAGCGGCTACTGCTGATCCCTGAGGAGTCGTGGTCACCTCCGGTACTGCGCCGTGCCTGGTTGCACGCCAGCCGACTGGCGCGGCCCGTGGCGTTGCAAGCCGCCTGAGGCGCCGCATAGAACGACCGTCCATCGCCCCATAAAAAAGCCGACACACGTGTCGGCTTTTTTATTTACTCTCAATTTCATAGCATCCCAGGCATATGGTTGTAGCGCCTGGTACCCAAAAGGCTTGAAAACCCTTCAGAAAGGCATCTTGGGCATACCTCCGCCACCCATGCCCTTCATGCCGCCCATCTTCTTCATCATCTTCATCAGGCCGCCGCCCTTCATCTTTTTCATCATGCCCTGCATCTGCTCAAACTCCTTGAGCAGGCGGTTGACCTCCTGCACATGCACGCCCGCACCATTGGCGATACGCTTCTTGCGCGTGGCCTTGATGAGTTCGGGCTTGCGGCGCTCCAGCGGTGTCATGCTCTGGATGATGCCTTCCTTGCGCTTGATGTCCTTCTCGGCCTTGTCCATGTCCAGGGCACCGGCCTTGGCGGTGAGCTGAGAGGGCAGCTTGTCCATCAGGCTCGAAAGCCCACCCATCTGCTTCATCTGCTGGATCTGCGACAGAAAGTCGTTCAGGTCAAACCCGTCACCGCTCTTGACCTTGGCCGCCAGCTTTTGTGCGGCCTCCATGTCCACCCCGGCCGTCACCTGCTCCACCAGCGCCACGATGTCGCCCATGCCCAGGATGCGGCCTGCATGGCGCTCGGCATCGAACACCTCCAGGCCGTCGAGCTTTTCGGACACACCCGCAAATTTGATGGGCGCGCCCGTGATCTGGCGCACCGACAGCGCAGCACCACCGCGCGAATCGCCGTCGAGCTTGGTGAGCACGATACCGGTGAGCGGCAGCGCCTCCTTGAAGGCCTTGGCGGTGTTGATGGCGTCCTGGCCCTGCATGGCATCCACCACGAACAACGTTTCGACCGGGTTCAGGGCGGCGTGCAGGTCCTTGATTTCCTTCATCAAGGCTTCGTCGATGGCCAGGCGGCCGGCCGTGTCCACCAGCAGTACGTCAAAGTAGTGCTTCTTGGCGTAGTCCAGCGCGGCGTGGGCGATGTCGAGCGGCTTCTGGTCGGTCGTGCTCGGGAACCACTCGGCACCAGCCTGCCTGGTCACGGTCTTGAGCTGCTCGATGGCGGCCGGGCGGTACACGTCGCCGGACACGGTCAGCACCTTTTTCTTGCGCTTTTCAATCAGGTGCTTGGCCAGTTTGGCCGTGGTGGTGGTCTTGCCCGCACCTTGCAGGCCGGCCATCAGGATCACGGCAGGCGGCTGGGCGGCCAGGTTGATGTCGGCCACGCCCTCGCCCATGGTAGCGGCGAGTTCGCGGTTGACGATGCTGACCAGCGTCTGCCCGGGCTTGAGGGAACCCAGCACCTCCTGGCCCAGGGCTTTTTCCTTGACGCGGGCGATGAAGTCGCGCACCACGGGCAGGGCCACGTCGGCTTCGAGCAGCGCCATGCGCACTTCGCGCAGCATGTCCTGCACGTTGGATTCGGTGATGCGGGCCTGGCCACGCATCTCCTTGACGAGGCGCGTGAGTTTGTCGGTAAGGGCGGAGGCCATAGGGGTGTTTCCGGTATTGGCTGCGCGCCGTCAACAAGGGCGTTGTGCGCGCGGCCCCGCCAGGGCGCTGGCGGTGGGCGAAAGGCTAAACTGTGCCCATGATTTTAACGAGTAGCTCTCCGGTCAGTTGGCTGCTGGCCCTGGCCGCCGCCGTGGCCTACGCCGTGCCTGCCGCCGCAGCCTCCCGCCTGGGTGCCGCAGCAGCGCGCAACGCACTGCTGGTGGCGTGGTTGCTGCACGGCGCAGTGCTGGTGTGGGGCCTGTGGGGCGATGCGCCCCGGTTTGGTTTTGCGCCCGCGCTGTCGATGACCGCATGGCTGGTGCTCACGGTGTATGCCGTGGAACGACAGCTGTTCCCACAGATGCAATCGCGCTGGGTGCTGGCAGGTCTGGGCGCCGCAGCCATTGTGCTGGCCATGCTGTTCCCGGGTCAGCCCCTGCATGTGACCGCTTCGGCCTGGCTGCCGCTGCACTTGGCGCTGGGGATTGCTTGTTATGGCCTGTTTGCAGCCGCCGTGGTGCACGCCTGGCTCATGACACGCGCCGAGCGCCATATCCGGCAGGCTGAAGACCCGCACAGCGGCATACCGCTGCTCACGCTGGAGCGACTGACCTTCCGGTTCGTGACGGCGGGGTTTGTGCTGCTCACCGCCACACTACTCGCGGGGTGGCTGTTTGGCGAGACGCTGTATGGCCGGGCCTGGCGGTGGGACCACAAGGCCGTGTTCTCGATGCTCTCGTGGCTGACGTTTGCCACCCTGCTGCTGGGCCGCGCGCGGTTTGGCTGGCGGGGCCGCAACGCGGTGCGCGTGTTGTATGCGGGCTCTGCCCTGCTGCTGCTGGCCTATGTGGGCTCGCGTTTTGTATTGGAAGTTGTTCTGGGCCGCAGCACATGAAATACTTGGTCTTGTTGGTCGTCATCGCGGTGGCGGTGGGTATCTGGCGCAGTCGCCGCGCTCCTGATGCTGCTGCGCCCAAGGCGCCCGCCACCCCACCGGCCCTGCCGCAGGACATGCTGGCCTGCGCGCATTGCGGTGTTCACATCCCCCAGGCCGAGGCTTTGATGCTGGGCAGCCAGGCCTATTGCAGTGCCGAACACCGGCGCCTGGGCCCGGCCTGAACGGCGCTGTGCCCGTTTTGACCATGCAAGCTGTGCCCGCAGGTTCCCTGCCGCCTTCGGCGGATGCACCCTTTGCACGGCTGTGGCTGGGTTTCCTCACCGGCCGCGTCATGGTGGCCCTGGCACTGCTGGTGTTGCAAGGCGCCGGGCAGCTCATCAACCAGGCGGTGGGCGCCACCGTACTGGCGGTTTGTGCGGCCTACCTCGCGGCCACCGTGGTACTGCGGGTGCTCTCGCGCAGAGGGCCACCCTCGCCCGGCGCCGGGCCCCAGTGGCTGCCCTCCATCGGAGTGGACCTGGCAGCGATCACCGCGCTGCAGTTGCTGCATGCGGGCACCATGAATTACACACCGCTGTTCGGCCTGCCCATCCTGATCGCAGCGGTCATGGGCACGCTGACTCTGGCCCTGGGCACCACCGCCGCGGTCACCCTGCTGCTGCTGGGCTGGGCCTGGTGGGTGGGCCAGTACAGCACGGGAGACGAAGGGCAGCGCTACCTGCAAAGCGCACTGACCGGAACGGGCTACTTCATCGTGAGCTACCTGGTGCACCAGCTCGCGACCCGCCTGGCGCGCGAACAAGAAGTGGCGCAACAAAGCCAGGTGGCGGCGCGCGTACAGACCCAGGTCAGTGCACTGGTCATCCAGAACCTATCCGATGGTGTGCTGGTGGTGGACGAAAGCGATGTGGTGCGCATTGCCAACCCGGCAGGTCTACAGCTGCTGGGCGGCATGGCGCTGACCGAGTTACCTTTTGCACTGACATCCACCGCGCCATGGCACCCCCTGGTCGTACTGGCACGACGCACCTTCCGGCACGAACAATCCCAGACGGCCGACGTCGATCTGCTGCATGAAGGCCAGAGCCCTACCGGCCTGCATGTGCGCACCTGGCTCACGTCCACCCGCAATGCGGCCTTGCAAACGCGCTCCGAGCGGCTGTGCGTGATGTTTCTGCACGACCTGCGGGAGATGGAAGCGCGGCTGCGCACCGAAAAGCTCGCGGCCATGGGCCGCATGTCCGCCGCTGTGGCCCACGAGATCCGCAACCCGCTGGCGGCCATCGTGCAGGCCAATGCCCTGCTGGAAGAAGACTTGCACGACCCGGCACAAAAACGCCTGGCACACATGGTGCAGCAGAACGCCGACCGCCTGGCCCGCATCGCCGAAGAGGTGCTGGACATTGCCCGCGTGCAGCATCAGATCAGCCATGCACCTGCCTCAACCGTGGCGCTGGACGAGACCGTCGCCCAGATCTGGAACGACTGGCAGGCCCAGGACCCCGCCCGGCGGCGCGCCGTGGTGTCACTTGATACAGACACCACCCAGGTGGAGTTTGACGCCGAGCACCTGCGTCGCGTACTGGTCAACCTGCTGGACAACGCCCTGCGCTACATGGGCCCGGAGCCCGACTCGTTGTCAGTAGCCACGCGCAACACGCCGTCTGGCCAGGTCAGCCTGCAGGTGTGGAGCGACGGTGCCCCGATGGACAAATCCGTGGAGCGGCATTTGTTCGAGCCGTTCTTCTCCTCGGAGAGCCGTTCCAGCGGTCTGGGCCTCTATATTTGCCGGGAGCTGTGCCAGCGCCATGGCGCCTCCATCAGCTACCAGCGCTTGAACCGCCCCACCGCACGCGGAGACATCGGAGGCAACGCCTTCACCGTGGGCTTCCGCCGCACGACCCGCCCCGCCGATACTGCCACCTTGTTTGACACCATCGTGGTCTGACTGCCACCTCCATGAACGCCCCTGCCGCCTCCATCCTCGTCGTTGACGACGAACCCGATCTGCGCACCCTGTACGAGCTCACCCTGTTGCGCGAGGGGTACCGGGTCGAGACCGCTTCAAGCGTACAGGAGGCGCGCGAGCAGCTCAAGGCCCACCGCTTTGACGCAGTGATCACCGACATGCGGCTGCCCGACGGGTTTGGCATGGAATTGCTGCAGGACCTGCGCGACCAGCAGCGGCGCGAACGCTGCGTGGTCATGACCGCCTACGGCTCGGCAGAAAACGCGGTCGAGGCACTGCGCGCGGGGGCCTTCGACTACCTCACCAAACCCGTGGACCTCAAGCAGTTCCGCTCGGTCGTGGCCTCGGCCATCCAGGGTACTGGCGGTGTTCCGCCTCCCCGCGCAGCGCGCAGCAGCGGGTCGAGCCGCTCGGCCAATGCGACGGCAGGTACCGAATTCGGTGGCGCCAACTCCGCCATGGATCGCCTGGTGGGCGAGTCTGACGCCATCCGCAACGTCAAGCAGCGCGTGGCCAAGGTGTCCCGCGGCATGGCGCCGGTGCTGATTCATGGTGAGTCGGGCACCGGCAAGGAACTGGTGGCCCAAGCCCTGCACGCCAGCAGCCAGCGTGCAGACGGCCCCCTGGTCGCGGTGAACTGTGGGGCCATCCCCGAGAACTTGCTGGAAGCCGAATTTTTTGGTGCCCGCAAGGGCTCCTACACCGGCGCATCGCAAGACCGTGACGGCTACTTCCAGGCCGCACGCGGAGGCACGCTGTTCCTTGACGAAATCGGCGACCTGCCGCTGGCCATGCAATCGAAGTTGCTGCGCGCCATCCAGGAGCGCAGCGTGCGGCCGCTGGGCTCCACCCAGGAAGAGACCGTGGACGTGCGCATCGTGAGTGCCACCCACCGTGACCTGGCGGCCGACGTGCAGGCAGGCCGGTTCCGCCAGGACCTGTACTACCGGCTCAATGTGATCGAGATCGTCATCCCGCCGCTGCGCGAGCGCCGCGAGGACCTGCCAGCACTGTGCGCTGCGCTGCTCACCCGCATTGCCAACGAGTCGGGCATGCCAGTGCCCCAACTCACCGACCGGGCCCTGAACGCCATCGCCGCCCACCCACTGACCGGCAACGTCCGCGAGCTGGAAAACCTGCTGCACCGCGCAGTGGCATTGAGCGATGGGGACGAGCTGCAGGTGGACACACCAAGCGGAGCAGTAGATGCACAGATGGCACGCCCAGCGTCGCCCGCGCCTGCGTTTGCGCTTGCGCCAGAGGGATCGGCGGTATCCGCGCCCTTCTCTGCCGGACCCCATGCTTCGACCTCCGCCGATAGCCAGGGCCCTCAGCCCCTGGCCAACGGATGCACGGTGCCACTGCCCAGCGACCTGCAGGCCTGGCTGGACCAGCAGGAGCGGGAGATACTGATCCGCGCGCTGAAAGAATCCGGGTTCAACCGCACGGCTACCGCTGCACGCCTCGGCATCAGCCTGCGCCAGATTCGCTACCGCATCGCCCGTCTGAACATCGCCGTGCCCAATGACCAGGACCCGCATGACGACCTGGGCTGACAGCGCACCAGCAGAAAACCCGACGCCCTGGGAGGGCGGCTGGCACCGGGCGGCCCAGCGGCTGGCATCTCCGAATCACGGGCAGCGCCCGGTGCATGCCTCGCAGGTCGATCTGATCGTGGTGCATTCCATCAGCCTGCCACCGGGCGAATACGGTGGCGGTGCCGTGCAACAGTTGTTCACCAACACCCTGGACTGGGATGCGCACCCCTACTACCAGGGCATCCGCGGATTGCAGGTGTCCGCGCATTTTTTCATCGAGCGCACCGGGGTGCTGTGGCAGTTTGTGGATTGTGACCTGCGCGCCTGGCATGCCGGGCAATCGTTCTACCGTGGGAGGAGCCAGTGCAACGACGATTCCATCGGCATTGAACTGGAAGGACTGGAGGGCCTGCACTTCGAGCCCGCACAGTACGAAGCCCTGGCCAGAGTCTGCCAGGACATTGCGCTTCGCTACCCCATTAAGCACATCGCGGGGCATGAACACATTGCCCCAGGGCGCAAACTGGACCCGGGCCCGGGCTTTGACTGGCCACGGCTGCAAAGGGCATTGGACTGGCCTGCGCAGCGACTCCCGCAGAGCACACAAACGGGACCGTCGCAGCCCAGCTGACGCGGCGCCTTCACTGTCGCACGGGCGCATCAATACAAATTTTTCTTTGTGCGTTTGCACATGTTTACCCAAGCAAGTGCCGCGCGGTCTGGCGCAGGAAATCCGCCGCCAAGGTCCGCCGCTGCGCGGTTTGGCATCCCATGCGTCGCATCCACAAGGGCTGGCCGCAGACACCGATAGCTGGCGTACCGGGGCTGGGAACATACTGTTTCCGTTTTGGGGGCTCATTCCGGCGGTACACTACCGGTAGTGTCTTGAACCGCCTCGACACACCATATATAGTGTGCGCCAGACTAAAGTCCGGCGCATCACACACACGCTGCGGCGGCACACCAGGCCGTACGCCCACCCCAGACAGCCCACAGAAGAGGACCCCATGCAAGCTGCTTTGAACACGCCTTCCACTGCCCATGCCGTTACTACCGATGCCCCCGCATCCCAGGCAGCGCCTGCGGCCACGGCCTCCAACACGTTTGCGCACTACCAGATCATTCGCCGCAACGGAGCCGTAGTGCCTTTCGAACCGCAAAAGATCGCGGTGGCCATGATGAAGGCCTTCCTGGCAGTCCACGGTACGCAAGGCGCGGCATCGGCCAGCGTGCGCGAGGTGGTGGACACGCTGACTCATAACGTCACGCGCGCCCTGATGCGCTCGCGCCCTGGCGGAGGCACCTTCCACATTGAAGACGTGCAAGACCAGGTGGAGCTCGGCCTGATGCGTGGCGGTCACCACGAAATTGCCCGCGCCTACGTGCTGTACCGCGAGCGCCGCACGCAAGAACGTGCCCGCCAAGCCGAACAGCAAACCCCCGCTGTGTCCATCCCGCTGCTGCAGGTGATCGATGGGGGCGAGCGTGTTGCGCTGGACCCGAAGCGCCTGCAGGCCCTGATCGAGTCGGCGTGCGTGAACCTAGGCGCCGACGTGAAGGCCGACCCCATCGTGGCCGAGACCATGCGCAACCTGTACGACGGCGTGCCCATGGATGAGGTTTACAAGGCCTCCATCCTGGCAGCCCGTACTCTCATCGAGAAGGATCCCGACTACACCTACGCCACCGCCCGCCTGTTGCTGCACACCATCGTGCGCGAGGTGCTGGGCCGCGAGGTGACGCAGGATGCGATGGGCCAGGCGTACATCGAGTACTTCCCACAATTCATCAAGAAGGGCGTGGACAACGACCTGCTGGATGAGCGCCTGATGCAGTACGACCTGCAACGTCTGGGCGCCGCGCTCAAGGCAGACCGCGACCTGAAATTTGACTACCTCGGCCTGCAGACCCTGTACGACCGCTACTTTCTGCACGTCAAGAAAACCCGCATCGAGCTGCCGCAAGCATTCTTCATGCGTGTGGCCATGGGCCTGGCGCTCAATGAAACCGACCGCGAAGCCCGCGCCATCGAGTTCTATGAAGTGCTCTCGTCGTTCGACTTCATGTCGTCCACCCCCACTCTGTTCAACAGCGGTACGCTGCGCTCCCAACTGTCAAGCTGCTACCTGACCACGGTGCCTGACGACCTCGATGGCATCTACGAGTCCATCAAGGAAAACGCCTTGCTGTCCAAGTTTGCCGGTGGCCTGGGCAACGACTGGACCCGCGTGCGCGCACTGGGCTCGCACATCAAGGGCACCAATGGCGAATCACAAGGCGTGGTTCCCTTCCTCAAGGTGGTCAACGACACAGCCGTGGCCGTGAACCAGGGCGGCAAACGCAAGGGCGCCGTCTGCACCTACCTGGAAACCTGGCACCTGGACATTGAAGAGTTCCTGGAGCTGCGCAAGAACACCGGCGATGACCGCCGCCGCACGCACGACATGAACACGGCCAACTGGATCCCCGACCTGTTCATGCGCCGCGTGATGGAAAAGGGCACCTGGACCCTGTTCTCGCCCTCCAACGTGCCCGACCTGCACGACCTGTTTGGCGCCGACTTTGAAAAGGCCTACGTGGCCTACGAAGAAAAGGCTGCGCGCGGCGAGATCAAGCCCGCCAAGACCATTCAGGCCACGGATCTCTGGCGCAAGATGCTGACCATGCTGTTCGAGACCGGCCATCCCTGGATCACGTTCAAGGATGCCTGCAACGTGCGCTCGCCCCAGCAGCACGCCGGTGTGGTGCATTCGTCCAATCTGTGCACCGAGATCACGCTCAACACCAGCGACACCGAAACCGCCGTTTGCAACCTCGGCTCAGTCAACCTGCTGCAGCACATCAAGGACGGCCAGATCGACCACGACAAGCTCAAGAGGACCATCACGGTCGCCATGCGCATGCTCGACAACGTGATCGACATCAACTACTACGCAGTCAAGAAGGCACGCGACTCCAACCTGCGTCACCGTCCGGTCGGCCTGGGCGTGATGGCCTTCCAGGACAGCCTGTATGAACTGCGCATCCCCTACGCTTCGCAAGAGGCGGTGGAATTCGCCGACAAGTCGATGGAGGCCATCTGCTACTACGCCTACTGGGCGTCCACCGAGCTGGCCAAAGAGCGCGGCAAGTACTCCAGCTACAAGGGCTCGCTGTGGGATCGCGGCATCCTGCCCTTCGACACGCTGGACATGCTCTCGCAAGCCCGTGGCGGCTATGTGGAAGTGGACCGCTCGTCCACGCTGGACTGGGACGCCCTGCGCAACAAGATTGCAAGGGACGGCATGCGCAACTCCAACTGCGTCGCTATTGCCCCCACGGCCACCATTTCCAACATCATTGGCGTCGATGCCTCGATCGAGCCTTCATTCGGCAACCTGTCGGTCAAGTCCAACCTGTCGGGCGAGTTCACGGTCATCAACGGCGGCCTGGTGCGTGACCTCAAGCGCCTGGGCCTGTGGGATGACGTGATGATCATGGACCTCAAGCACTTCAAGGGTTCGCTGCACCCCATCGACCGCGTGCCACAGGACATCAAGGCGCTGTACTCCACAGCCTTCGAAGTCG
This sequence comes from Acidovorax sp. GW835-FHT14G06, assembly GCF_058793595.1. Taxonomy (NCBI): domain Bacteria; kingdom Pseudomonadati; phylum Pseudomonadota; class Betaproteobacteria; order Burkholderiales; family Comamonadaceae; genus Acidovorax; species Acidovorax sp. GW835-FHT14G06. The sequence goes on along the minus strand of NZ_JBXAGA010000012.1, from coordinate 87,338 downwards.
AACCCCAGTGGCTGGTGGAGGCCGCATCACGCCGCCAGAAGTGGATCGACCAGGCACAGAGCCTGAACATCTACATGGCCGGCGCATCGGGCAAGAAGCTCGATGACACCTACAAGCTGGCATGGGTGCGCGGCCTCAAGACCACGTACTACCTGCGCACCCAAAGCGCTACGCACGTCGAAATGAGTACCGTGAACACACGCCAGCTCAACGCGGTTTCGTCGGGCAATGACAGCGGCGCATCGGCTGCTTCAGCAACGGCACACGTCAAGCAAAGCCCGCTGGAAGCCGCTGCCGCAGCAGCCTCTCAGCAGGCCGCAGCCGTACCGGCCACGGACGTCAAGTTCTGCGCCATCGACGATCCTGGCTGCGAGGCCTGCCAGTAAGAACTTTGCCAGCAACGCTTCGGGCTCGCCCGAGGCGTTGCTCCGGTGCTGTGAAGCAACAAAACCTTGCTGCACAACGCTTCAGTGCTTTCCTTTTCGCAGCACTGCTTTCATAATCCGAACACTGGAAAATCTATGTTGACCTGGGACGAAGAAGTCAAGCCCTCATCGCAAAATCAACTGGACGGCGGTCTGCACAACAACCGCCAGGTGGGACAACCGCCTCTGGCTTTCCAGACACCTTCGCTGCAACCAGTGGGCACCACGGCACCAGCAGCAAGTACCACCACTGCCCCCGTCGCCGCCGCTGCACACCGCCGTGTCAATGCAGCCGACAAGCGCATCATCAACGGCCAGACCGACGTCAACCAATTGGTGCCTTTCAAGTACAAGTGGGCGTGGGAAAAGTATCTCGCCACTTGCGCCAACCACTGGATGCCCCAAGAGGTGAACATGACGCGCGACATCGCGTTGTGGAAAGATCCCAACGGACTGACCGAAGACGAGCGCCGCATCATTAAGCGCAACCTGGGCTTCTTCGTCACCGCCGATTCGTTGGCTGCCAACAATATCGTGTTGGGCACCTACCGCCACATCACGGCACCTGAATGCCGTCAGTTCCTGCTGCGCCAGGCGTTCGAAGAGGCGATCCACACCCATGCCTACCAGTACATCGTGGAATCGCTGGGCCTGGATGAGAGCGAGATCTTCAACGCCTACAACGAAGTCCAGTCGATCCGCGACAAGGACGAGTTCCTGATTCCCTTCATCGAAGCGATCATGGATCCGTCTTTCAAAACGGGTACCCCCGAGACCGACCAGACCCTGCTCAAGTCGCTGATCGTTTTCGCGTGCCTGATGGAAGGCCTGTTCTTCTACGTTGGCTTCACGCAAATCCTGGCGTTGGGTCGCCAGAACAAGATGACGGGCGCCGCCGAGCAGTACCAGTACATCTTGCGCGACGAGTCAATGCATTGCAACTTCGGGATCGACCTGATCAATCAGCTCAAGCTCGAAAACCCTCACCTCTGGACCGCAGAGTTCAAGGCCGAGATCAAGGCACTGTTCCTCAAGGCCGTGGAGTTGGAATACCGCTACGCTGAAGACACCATGCCCCGTGGCGTGCTGGGCATGAATGCCTCCATGTTCAAGGGCTACCTGCGCTACATCGCCAACCGCCGCGCCACGCAGATCGGGCTGGAGACGCTGTTCCCCAATGAAGAGAATCCGTTCCCATGGATGAGCGAGATGATCGATCTCAAGAAGGAACGCAATTTCTTCGAGACCCGGGTTATTGAATACCAGTCCGGTGGTGCGCTGTCCTGGGACTAGCGCCTTTTTTTGCAGGCCACACCACCATGGATTTTTACACCACGCCCAGCACCGACAGCGCGGTAGAGCGCTGTCCTGCGGGGCGTCCCCGTGTTCATGGAGATGGAGTTTTCATCCATCTCCATGGATCGCTTTCTGTCCACTGAAGACAGGAAGTGCTCTTTGCAAATTGACCCAAGGAGAACATGATGGCAACTGCGAAAAAACCGGCCGCTAAAAAGGCTGCTCCCGCGAAGAAGGCTGCAACGGCCAAACCCGTAGCCGCGAAGAAGGCTGCACCTGCCAAGAAGGCAGCAGCACCGGCAAAGAAAGCCGCTCCTGCCAAGAAGGCTGTAGCTGCGAAGAAGGCTGCACCCGCCAAGAAGGCAGCAGCACCGGCAAAGAAAGCCGCTCCTGCCAAGAAGGCCGTAGCTGCGAAGAAGGCTGCACCCGCCAAGAAGGCAGCAGCACCGGCAAAGAAAGCCGCTCCCGCCAAGAAGGCCGCAGTAGCCAAGAAGGCCGCAGCACCTGCCAAGGCAGCCCCCGCAAAGAAAGCTGCCCCGGCCAAGAAGGCCCCCAAGGCGCCTGCCCCTGCGGCCGCTGCCCCTGCAGCACAAACCACGCTGAACCCTCAGGCAGCCTGGCCTTTCCCTACGGGCAACAAGCCCTGATCCTGGCGCGCCACGCGCTCAACCCGGTGCTCGCGCACCGGGTTTTTTTTCGCCTATACCCCCAGTGTGTGCACCCCAAAAAGGCGCACAGCGATCACACCGTGCAGTGCAGCGCAGCGCCACGCTGCGTCACACATCCTGACGGACCTATCCCAGTGGGTCAAAATCGAGTGTGTAGTTCTGCGGGCCCCGCTGCGCAATCTTGAGCGCACCAACCCGGTTGCCCAACTCGGCACAACGCACGAGGGGCCAGCCTTTTTCCAGACCAAACAGCAGCGCGCCGCGCCAGGCATCGCCGCAACCCGTGGGGTCTACCACTGCTACAGGTTTAACGGGTGGCACATGGGTTTTCTCGCCATCCACCCAGACCTCACAGCCTTCGGCGCCCAGCGTCACCACCAGGCCCTGCACCTTGCGAGAGATATCAGCCAACGACCAACCTGTTCGGTCACAGAGCATTTTTCCCTCATAGTCATTGACGGTAACCCAGGTGGCCTGGTCGATGAACTGCGCCAGCTCCTGCCCGTTGAACATGGGCAAACCCTGGCCAGGGTCAAAGACAAACGGGATGCCCGCCGCAACGAACTGGGCCGCATGCTCCAGCATTGCATCACGCCCGTCAGGCGCAATAATCCCCACGCTGACACGGCCGTCCGGACTCACACGGTTGGCATGGGCCTGCATCATTGCGCCAGGGTGAAAGGCCGTGATCTGGTTGTTGTCACGGTCCGTCATGATCATGGCCTGCGCGGTGTAGGTGTCCTGCACCTGCCCGACGTGTCGGGCGCTGATACCTAGCGACTGCAGTCGCTGCAGATAGTCAGCACCGTCACTGCCCAACATGGCCATGGGCAACGGCTCCCCACCCAGCAGCTTGAGGCTGTAAGCAATGTTTCCGGCACACCCCCCAAAGTCGCGGCGCAACGACGGGACAAGGAAGGACACATTCAGGATGTGGAGCTGGTCCGGCAGGATCTGCTCCGCAAAACGCCCCTCGAAAGTCATGATGGTGTCGAACGCCAGGGAACCACAAATGAGGGCGGCCATAGATAGTGAAGCTCGGTAAGTTGTTGGGAGGAAAATCAGGGATAGAACGCAAGCAACCGGTAGCCCGCTACGCGCGCACCGCCCGTGGTCACAAGCACCGACACAGAGGTGCCCCACTCGCCTTTGGCTGGCAGCTCCACCGGAGCCGCCATGTCAGTAGGCAACAGAACCCGCCGCAACACAGGCTGGTCCTGCGCATCGGTCAGGGTCAGCTCCACCGCAGGCATGGCCAGCGGGATGGTGGCGGTGCTCTTCATCGTCAGCGCCAGCTGGTAACTGTCACCCCGGGCTTTGTTGAAGGAAGAACTGTCGATGACCACATCGGCAATCTGGCGTACCGGTGCAAGTTCGCAGTGCAAAGGCTCGCACAGTTTCGCCAGCCAGGGCCGGGTGCGCACGTCCAGGGCTGCAATGCGGTCGCGCTCCTGCACCGCAATCTGCAAAGCCAGCCCTAACAGCGAGACAACGAACACCAGCCCCAAGACCATCCGCACCACCGGCTTGCGCCAGAACGCCTTGCGGCGGGCTGCCACCACAAAACTGACCTCGGGGTCTGACTCCTGGGCGTCGGTCTCATCGTCGTCATCGACAACGTGTCCAGGGCGTGCCTGCAGGATGGCGGCATACGAATCGTCCTTCACCAACTCCATAGCCGGAGCCTCCGGCACAACCGCCTTGGACACAAAGTCCACAGAGGGCAACGTGGCGGCTGGAGTGGTGGGCCCAGCAACAGGTACAGGAGCAGGTTTCTGTGCATCGCCTGAGAGTCCGGCACCGGCACTGGCATCGGATGACGGAGCGAAAGCAACAGACGCTACCGGGGGCTGCGCAAGCTCTGCGGAGTGGCTCGCGCCCCCTGTGGCATCTACATCCATGGATGCATTCAGCTCTGCCTCGGAATCGCGAAGTTCTGCAAAAGGCAGTTCATAGCCTGCCGGGCTGAGGGGGGCGGGAACCATTGGCACAGCTCCACCAACGAAACCGCCAGATCCCTTGGCGACATCCTGCGCCGCAGCTCCTGATTGCGTCGTGACAGCGGAATGCCCTTGCCCGGTCACATGAACGGCTGGAGATGGAGCACCAGTGCGGGGCGCTGTGTCCGATATCACTACCGACTCTGGCGCATCCGAGGGCGCCGTAACGGATGGCGATGCCCCAGCATCCACCGCAGGCGCAGTCCGTGGCGCACTGTGGGCTCTCCATGCAAAGGGTGCGGCAACCTCCTCGCCCAAGACATCCGAAGATGTTTCAGTGCAGGCTGCGGCGGTAAGAAAAGCAGGTACCGCAGGACTGGGGATATCGAGGACCGGAGCAGCAGGTGCATCACTGACCATGCCGTACGGATGCGCGTCACCGGCGAGGGTGGCAGCGACCTCGGTGGCGACATCTGAAGCACTGCGGATGGTGGGAGCGTCTGCCTTGACAACATCCTGTGGGGCAGGCGGAGCGACGGGGGACGACTTGCCTCCACCCCAGGCCCCCAGTGCGTCCGGCTTGCGCGCTGCCGGTGCGGTGGGCGCACGCAGGTCCGTGAGCGATACATCGGGCAGCAACGCCGCCGGCGCCACAGGCAGCAAATGGGCCGAGGCATCGAATACCTCCTTGCATTGGCCGCAGCGCACCCATCCTTCCGAGATGCGCAATTGGTCCGCCACGACCTTGAAGGTGGTGGCGCAGGACGGGCAGCGAGTGATCTGGCTCATCAGCAATAGATTGTAGAGGCCATGCCACGGCCGCCAGGGCTGCGCTCGAGCACGCTCAGCGATGCGCGGTCATCAGGATCCAACCGTCTTCCGCATCCGCTACTTCCAACGGAAGCCAGGGGGCGTAAGCCTCCTTGAGCTCATCCGCCTGGCGCTCCAGGATGCCTGCCAACACCAGGTTTCCGCCTGCGGCCACATAGCTGCACAACAACGGGGCCAACACACGCAATGGAGTCGCCAGGATATTGGCCAGCACGGTCTGGTACTCGCCTTGCGCCTTGTCAGGCAGGCCCGCTCTCAGCGTGACTTGGTTCGCCTGGGCATTTTGCAACGTGGACTCCACTGCCGCCGGGTCGATATCCACCGCATCAATGTCCGTGGCACCGAACTTGGCGGCACCGATGGCGAGGATGCCAGACCCACATCCGTAATCCAGCACCCGCCCCAGCAGATTGCCCTGCTCAGGTTGCGTAGCGCCATGGCGCGCAATCCAGCGCAGACACATGCGCGTCGTGGGGTGGGTGCCGGTGCCAAACGCCAGGCCCGGATCCAGCCGGATGCTGCGCTTTGCCTCGGCCGGGAGCTCGTGCCAGGTAGGAACGATCCAAAAATCCGGTGTGATGTCCACGGGCGCAAATTGCGACTGTGTCAGCCGTACCCAGTCCTGCTCGGGCACGTGGGCAATCCCCAGCACCTGGCAGCCAACAAAAAAATCCTGAACGACCAGCAACTGCTGTGCTTCGCGGGCCGCCACCTCGGACGGAAACAAAGCGACCACGCGGCTGCGTTGCCAGCCATCCTTGGGCGGGGGCATGCCAGGCTCGCCAAACAGCGCCTGTTCAGCGTCGGTCTGGGCGTCGGCGTCTTCCACCGACACGGAGAGCGCATCCAGCGCGTCCAGCGCATCGCTGACCGCCTCTATCCCGTCCTCGGGACACATCAGACTCAGCTCAAACATAGGCGTCTCTCAGAAAAAGTGAAATGCTGGCACCCGTTGCCAGGAGCCAGCATGTGAATGACCTGCGGTGTGCCAGCTCAGCGTTTGTGCTGCGACAGCCACTCTTCCAGATAATGGATGTTGGTGCCGCCGGCCATGAACTTGGCGTCCACCATCAGCTCGCGGTGCAGGGGCACGTTGGTGTTGATGCCTTCGATCACCGTTTCGGACAGTGCCGTGCGCATGCGGGCCAGGGCCTGTTCGCGCGTGTCGCCGTGCACGATGATCTTGCCGATCATCGAGTCGTAGTTGGGCGGCACGAAGTAGTTGGTGTACGCATGCGAGTCCACGCGCACGCCAGGGCCGCCTGGTGGATGCCATGTGGTGATGCGCCCAGGCGACGGGATGAACTTGTAGGGGTCTTCGGCGTTGATCCGGCACTCGATGGCATGGCCCCGGATCTCGATCTGGCGCTGGGTGAATGGCAGCTTCTCTCCTGCCGCGACCATGATCTGCGTCTTCACGATGTCCACGCCAGTGATCCACTCGGTCACGGGGTGCTCCACCTGCACGCGGGTGTTCATCTCGATGAAGTAGAACTCGCCGTTCTCGTAGAGGAACTCGAACGTGCCCGCTCCACGGTAGCCGATCTTCTTGCAGGCCGCCACGCAACGCTCACCAATCTTCTCGATCAGCTTGCGAGGGATGCCAGGGGCCGGCGCCTCTTCAATCACCTTCTGGTGGCGGCGCTGCATGGAGCAATCGCGCTCGCCCAAATACACCGCATTGCGGTGCTTATCGGCAAGGATCTGGATCTCGATGTGGCGTGGGTTCTGGAGGAACTTCTCCATGTACACCGCAGGATTGCCAAACGCGGCACCCGCCTCTGCCTTGGTCATCTGCACGGCGTTGACCAGCGCAGCCTCTGTGTGCACCACGCGCATGCCACGGCCACCGCCACCACCTGCGGCCTTGATGATCACGGGGTAGCCCACGGCCTTGGCGATGCGGCGGATCTGCACTGGATCGTCGGGCAACTCGCCCTCAGAGCCAGGCACGCAGGGCACTCCCGCACGGATCATGGCTTGCTTAGCCGAGACCTTGTCGCCCATGATGCGGATCGACTCGGGCGTGGGGCCGATGAACTGGAAGCCACTCTTTTCCACGCGCTCGGCAAAGTCGGCGTTCTCCGACAGAAAACCATAGCCGGGGTGAATGGCTTCGGCGTCGGTGACTTCGGCGGCCGAGATGATGGCCGGCATGTTGAGGTAGGACAGCGGCGAGGGCGCGGGGCCGATGCAAACGGCCTCTTCGGCCAGCTTGACATACTTGGCGTCGCGGTCAGCCTCGGAATAGACCATGACGGCCTTTACGCCCAGCTCATGACAGGCGCGCTGGATACGGAGAGCGATCTCTCCGCGATTCGCAACAAGAATCTTCTTGAACATGAGCGCCTTATTCGATGACGAACAGCGGCTGTCCGTATTCCACGGCTTGGCCGTTCTCGCCCAGGATGCGGGTGACGGTGCCCGACTTGTCGGCTTCGATCTCGTTGAGGATCTTCATGGCCTCGATGATGCAGATGGTCTCGCCTTCCTTGACCTGGCTGCCCACCTCGACAAAAGCCTTGGCGCCAGGGCTGGACGAGCGGTAGAAGGTGCCCACCATGGGCGACTTGACGATGTGGCCGGTAGGTGCTGCGGCTGCGGGGGGGGCGGGCAATTCCGCCACGGGCGCGGCAGCAGGCGCAGCGGCAGGGGCTGCAACCGGGGCGGGCACATACTGCTGAACCACAGCACCACCGCTCTTGACGATGCGGACTTTGCCCTCGGCCTCGGTGATTTCGAGTTCGGACACGTTCGACTCGGACACGAGATCGATGAGGGTTTTGAGTTTTCGCAGATCCATGGAAGCTCCAACGGCTATAAAACTGAATAGGGCGCGAATTTACTCCAATTTCACCCTATCGCAGTCTTCCACGCGCATTTTTCATGAACTTCAACATGGAAAAGTGCCACCTCACGGAGAGAAGGGCGCGCTCCAAAGCCCCCAGAAGGCGACTGCTTAATCGGCACGAACCCTCAGCCCAAACCCGCCCAAAGCTGCAAGTCCTGGGCGGTCACCTGCCCCATTTTACGATGTAGCACCTTCCCCTCCCCACCAAGGACCACGGTGAACGGCAGGCCTCCGGTCAGGTTGCCCAGCGATCGCCCCAGGTCCGTGCCGCCCAAACCGGCCAGTCCTACCGGGAAGTCCAGTGGAATGCGCGTCAGAAACTTGCGCACCGCCGAAGGTTGGTCAATGGCCAAACCCAGCACTTGCCAACCTTTGGCGGATTGTTCGCGATAGAAGGCGTTGAGCATGGGCAACTCCTCCACACAAGGCGGGCACCAGGTGGCCCAAAAGTTGAGCAGCAAAGGCTTGCCCGCCAATGACTTCATGGCCAAGGTACCCCCGGTGGGGGTGTCAAATTCCAGACCCCAGAGCGCCTGCTCAGCCCCCGGCTCCACGGCATGGGGCTGGAACTTCCACCATGCCAAACCCGCGCCCCCCAAAGCGGCAGCGCCTGCCACCCCGGCATACAAAAACCGCCTGCGCGCAGCAGTGGGCGGGACGGCGCCAGGAGTCACAGGTTCGGGAGATTCAGCAGGCTGGGTCATGGGGTCGTGGTTTCCTGGATCAAGCGGCGCACTGCCGTTATGTCACCGCGCGGAGTGCGGCCTTTGGTATCAGGTTTGAGAGCGCCCCGCAGATCGTCAAGATCGTAGATCAGCAGGTGCACACCAATCATTTCATTGAGTTCGGGCGATTTGCTGCCCAGGCTCAGGGCCTCTACCGATTCGCCATGAAATCCTGTAACCGTGCGGGGTTCGTAGTCAACATGATGATCGATCAGCGCAATCTCTGCCGATTTGGGGTCATCGCAGAACAACTGCAGGTAAATGTCCGACAGGCGTGTGGCCGTGCCGTGCCAGACCGCACCCGCCAGATGCGGCCGGAAAGCCGCCATGCGCTCCATCCACACCAGGGCCAGTTGGCGCAAAGCCCGCAGCTCGCGCGGCTGGGTGTCGGCACAAAAGAGCTGGATGTACTCGCGCACAGCCTCTTCCACCAGATCGTTGTCCGGCAGCGGGGTACGGGCTGGCAGACCCATCTGCCGCAGCGCACGGCGCTTGGCAGGGCCCCATTCCAGGCCCTCTTCCACTACCAGGCGGGCCGTGGTGTGGGCGATTTCTTCGCTCAAAGGTGTGTGCATGGCAGACAGGGGCAACAAAAGAACCCGCATTGTGGCGTGAAGCCGTGACACTGCGGGTGATGACCCCAGCCCCCCAGCGACCCCAACACCCGTTGACCTGAAAGACTATTGTTTTGAGAGCATCTCAGGCAGATGGAACCGGCGCCAGCTGCCACTTTAGCCTTGAACGGCACACGGGACCCCGGCTTTAGAATCTGCGCCCATGCATATACACATACTGGGCATCTGCGGCACGTTCATGGGAGGCCTGGCAGCCTTGGCGCGCGAGGCGGGCCACAAGGTGACGGGCTGCGACGCTGGGGTCTATCCGCCCATGAGCGACCAGCTCCGCGCATTGGGCATCGACCTGATCGAGGGCTTTGGGGCCGACCAGCTCGCGCTCCAGCCCGACATGTTCGTGGTGGGCAATGTTGTCAGCCGGGTACGGCTAGCCGACGGCTCCCCCAAGTTTCCGCTCATGGAAGCCATTCTGGACGCGGGACTGCCCTACACCAGCGGCCCCCAATGGCTGGCCGAGCATGTACTGCAGGGTCGCCATGTGCTGGCAGTGGCGGGCACCCATGGCAAGACCACGACCACGTCGATGCTGGCGTGGATTCTCGAGTCCGCGGGACAACAACCCGGCTTTCTGATCGGCGGGGTGCCATTGAACTTTGGTGTGTCCGCACGCCTGGGGACACCGAGGCGCCCAGCCCCCACCACCGCGCCCCAGGGAGCAGCGCCACTGTTTGTGATCGAGGCCGACGAATACGACACCGCCTTTTTCGACAAACGCAGCAAATTCGTGCACTACCGGCCGCGCACCGCGGTGCTGAACAACCTGGAGTTCGACCACGCGGACATCTTTGACGACCTCGCCGCCATTGAGCGTCAGTTCCACCATCTGGTGCGCACTGTGCCGCCGTCGGGGCGCGTAGTGGTCAATGGCCTGGAAGACAGCCTGGTACGCGTGCTGCACACCGGCTGCTGGAGCGAAGTGACCAGCTTTGGCGCCGCAGTCAGCGACTTTCACGCCGTGGGCGACCCGCAGGCCTTTGATGTGGTGCACCAGGGGCAAACCGTGGCGCGCGTGGAATGGACGCTGACCGGCGTGCACAACCAGCTCAATGCGCTGGCCGCCATGGCAGCGGCCCACCACGTGGGCGTGGCGCCCGGGCAGGCCGCCGCAGCCTTGGGCAGTTTTCAGAACGTCAAGCGGCGCATGGAGCTGCGTGGCATGGTGGGCGGCGTGGCCGTGTACGACGACTTTGCCCACCACCCCACCGCATTGCGCACCACCCTGGACGGCCTGCGGCGCAGCCTGGGCGCCTCTGCACGCATCCTGGCGGTGTTCGAACCCCGCAGCAACACCATGAAGCTGGGCGCGATGAAAAGCCAGCTGCCCTGGGCGCTGGAGCCCGCCGACCTGGCTTTTTGCCACACGGCGGGGCTGGACTGGGATGCTGCGCAGGCGCTGGCACCGCTGGGCGTCGGCCCCGGCCAGAGGGCCCAGACAGCCCCGGACATCGATACGCTGGTGGCCCAGGTCACCCAGGCCGCGCGCCCGGGCGACCATGTGGTGTGCATGAGCAATGGCGGCTTTGGCGGCATCCATGCCAAGCTGCTGCAAGCACTGCAAAAATAATAGCTGTCAGCGCATATTTCACTAGCACCAGCAGTCGATTTCTATTGAATGGCGGTCAGAACGTGACCGCCATGCCCGGCACATCCACCCGCACGATGGGCTTGGCAAGGGCGGCACTGGTGGCGCGCGCAAAGTCGCGGAACCATACCGGATCCTGCATCAGCGCAGTACCGGCAGCACGGGCCACCGTCAGCACCTTGTCGGCCAGCAGCACCTTGCCACTGGCACGCAGAGGCTCGCAGTCCAGCGCGATGAACTGGTCGTCGAGCCAGCGCCGCCCGGCCTCGTGGGCCATGGGCTCGGCGCCCTCCAGGGTAAAACGGTATTCTTGGTCTGCGGCCAGTTTGACCGACACTTCGCTGTGCATGATGAATCGCCTTTCTGCGTTTTTTGCGGTAACTCAGGCTTGCAGCTGCACATGATGTGCAGCGAGAGGCGCAGATTACAAGTTTAGACCCTGCGATGGACCCAGCGTTCAGCGGGCGCGACGCGCCTTCACGGCGTCCGACAGCTCGGCCAGCGCTTGCAGCGAGGCGTCCCAGCCCAGGCAGGCGTCGGTGATGCTCTTGCCATATTCGAGTGCCAAGGGGTCGTCCTTGCCGGGCGTGAACTTTTGCGCACCTGCCGTCAGGTGGCTTTCGATCATCAGGCCGAACACGCTGCGCGAACCGCCAGCCACCTGCACAGCGACATCGCGGGCCACATCGAGCTGCTTTTCGTGCTGCTTGCTGCTGTTGGCGTGGCTGCAGTCCACCATCAGCGTGGCGGGCAACTTGGCGGCTTCGAGGTCCTTGCAGGCAGCGGCTACGCTGGCGGCGTCGTAGTTGGGCGTCTTGCCGCCGCGCAGGATCACATGGCAGTCTTTGTTGCCCTTGGTGTTCACGATGGCGACCTGGCCGTTCTTGTGCACCGACAGGAAGTGGTGGCCTCGGCTGGCCGACTGGATGGCGTCGGTGGCGATGCGGATGTTGCCGTCCGTGCCATTCTTGAAGCCGATGGGGGCCGAGATGCCGGAGGCCAGCTCGCGGTGTACCTGGCTCTCGGTAGTGCGCGCGCCAATCGCGCCCCAGCTGATCAGGTCGCCGATGTACTGGGGCGAAATCACATCCAGGAACTCGCTGCCGGCAGGCATGCCCAGGCGATTGATCTCGATGAGCAGCTGGCGCGCAATGCGCAGCCCTTCGTCGATGCGGTAGCTTTCGTCCAGGTAAGGGTCATTGATGAGCCCCTTCCAGCCCACGGTGGTGCGTGGCTTTTCGAAGTACACGCGCATCACGATTTCCAGCGTGTCAGCGTACTGGGTGCGCACGGCCATCAGGCGGCGGGCGTACTCGACAGCGGCGGCGGGATCGTGGATAGAGCAAGGGCCAATCACCACCAGCAGGCGGTCGTCCTTGCTCGCCATGATGTTGTGGATGTTCTTGCGGGTCTGGGTGATCAGCGTCTCGACCGGCGTGCCGCCGATCGGGAAGAAGCGGATCAGATGCTCGGGAGGAGGCAACACGGTGATGTCCTTGATACGTTCGTCGTCGGTCTGGCTGGTTTTTTCGACGCTGCGGTACCAGGCATCGCTGGTGGGATTGGTAGTGGCCGTCATGGTTGCTTCCTCGTGGAGTCGGTTGGAGTGGATGGAAAAAAGAGAGGGCTGAAAAACAAAAACCGCCGGGCTTTGCAGCGTCGGCGGTTGGTATGGGGAGGTTGTGTGTGCTTGCGCGTTTTCCTCTCATCCGCCGGGGACCGAGATAAAAAACCAAAAGTAAAACGCGCTGCGAACTTGCATGGCAATCAATGTAGCACAGGAGTGCGGAGGTTCAGCCCCCAGGGTTGTTGCAAATGCACGACACGCATCCGCCCAGCACGCATCGGACCGGGACGATTCATCGGCGTCCACCCCGAAACCAGGCACGCACGCGTTGCAATGCCGAGGGCTTGCGTAGCGGCTGCACATCCTGCAGGTCGCTCGCCGGGTCGCTCTGGTGCTCGTACATGTCGATGAGCAGCAACGCCTCGCCCAACGTGCGCCAAGCCAGAAGCTCAAACTGATCAAAGCTGGCGCTCTCCTTGGTGCTGCGCCGATCCAGCATCAATTGCCAGTCTGCAATGGCGTTGCGCAGCTCCCGCAGCGCACGCTGGTAGGCGCCAAACTCGTACAGCGCATGCCACGCTGAACCCAGGCCAGTCAAAAACAGCTGGTGTTCGCGCGCACTGTGCGACAAGGTCACCACGCGGCGCGTGATCTCGGTGGTGTCCGTGCTGGTGCGGCGGATGCGAACTGCCTCGTCGATCTGCGAGGACAACGCACCAAGGCTGTCGCGCAGCTGGCGCGAGTCCTCATCGGCAACGCCCTCGCGCAAAAAGCGGCTGATGTCTCCAAACGACTGGAGCGTCAGCAATTGACTGGGGCGCGTGGCAGGCATGGTGTCACCCATTGTGCGCCGGCCAACGCGCAGTACAAGCCCTGAAAAGCGGGTGAAAACGCGAAGTCACGCACCCACGCCAGCTCAGCCAACAGGGCTGATAACGCAACCCTCAGGCCGTACCGCCCACCGTCAGGCCTTCAATGCGCAGCGTAGGTTGCCCCACACCCACTGGCACGCTCTGGCCTTCCTTGCCACAGGTGCCCACGCCGCTATCAAGGCGCATGTCGTTGCCGATCATGGTCACCTTCTTGAGCGACTCGGGGCCGCTGCCAATGATGGTGGCGCCCTTCACGGGATATTGGATCTTGCCGTTTTCCACCCAGTAGGCTTCGCTGGCCGAGAACACAAACTTGCCCGAAGTGATGTCCACCTGCCCGCCACCAAAGTTGCTGGCGTACAGGCCCTTCTTGATGCTGGCGATGATCTCCTGCGGGTCCTTGTCGCCACCCAGCATGTAGGTGTTGGTCATGCGCGGCATGGGGATATGGGCGTAGCTCTCGCGACGGCCGTTGCCGGTGGGCGCGACGCCCATCAGGCGCGCGTTCAGCGAGTCCTGGATGTAGCCCTTGAGGATGCCGTCCTCGATCAGCACGTTGCGCTGGCTGGCGTGGCCTTCATCGTCCACGTTGAGCGATCCGCGGCGGTCGGCAATGGTGCCGTCGTCCAGCACCGTGACCCCCTTGGCCGCCACGCGCTGGCCGATGCGTCCGCTGAATGCGCTCGAACCCTTGCGGTTGAAGTCACCTTCCAGCCCGTGGCCAATCGCCTCGTGCAGCAGGATGCCGGGCCAGCCCGAGCCCAGCACCACGGTCATCTCGCCAGCAGGGGCTGGGCGCGACTCCAGGTTCACCAGTGCCGCATTCACCGCCTCATCGACATACTTGCCCATCTGCTCATCGTCGAAATAGGCCAGGCCAAAACGGCCACCACCACCGGCCGAGCCCATCTCGCGGCGGCCGTTCTGCTCGGCGATCACCGTGACCGACAGGCGTACCAGCGGCCGCACATCGGCCGCCAGGGTGCCATCGGCACGCGCCACGAGCACCACGTCGTATTCGCTGGCAAGCCCTGCCATGACCTGCGCCACGCGCGGGTCCTTGGCGCGGGCGCGCTGCTCCAGGCGCTCCAGCAACGCCACCTTCGCGGTGCTGTCCAGCGAAGCAATCGGATCCACGCCTGGGTACAGACTGCGGCCTGCCGCTACATTTTTGGGAGCTACCCGTCCTTTACCCGCCTGTGCAGCGGACGAAATAGACCGCACAGTACGTGCAGCATCCAGCAGCGAGGACTCCGAGATGTCGTCAGAGTAGGCAAAGGCCGTTTTCTCGCCGCTCACAGCGCGCACACCCACACCCTGGTCAATGCTGAAAGAACCCGTTTTGACGATACCTTCTTCCAGGCTCCAGCCTTCGCTGCGGGTGTACTGGAAGTACAGGTCCGCATCGTCCACCTGGTGGGTACGGATCTCGGCCAGGGCCCGGGCCAAATGGCTTTCATCCAGGCCGAAGGGGGTCAGCAGCAGTTCACGGGCAACATCAATGCGCTGGCTGGTGGCCGCACGCTGGGGCGCGGCAGTGGTAGAGCGGGAAGTCATCAAGGCATTTTAGGCGCGTGACCAGCCCTTGCCCGGGATGGCCCCACATGCCCCTATGCGCCTCCTGCGCCTCAAGTCCGCTTCGCAGCTTCAGGCAGCCGTCTGGTCATCCAGCCCTGCCTGTGCCGCGTGGGCCTGCACCGACTCGATGCCCGCATCCCGGGCCTTGGCGCCGGAGTACATCTGGCTTTGGCCAATCACCTGTCCATTGCCTGCCTTGAGGGTGAAATACGGCGCGCCGTTCTTGGCGCTGAGCCGGCCAAAACGGCCGTCGTTCGGGGCATTCTTGCGCACCGCCTCGATACCACCCAGCGCGCTGGCGCGAGACTCGTACATCTCGCTGGTCAGGATGACCTGACCGTTGGCGGCCAGCAGGTTGAAGACAAATTTGTCGTTTTTCGACTTCTTGAGCTCGAACTTCGCCGCCATGGGAAAACCCTCCGGATGCTGAGCGGCCAAAACACGGTTGGCCAGCCGGTTTGTACCCCGAGGGCGTGCTGCAGGCAACCACGCCCACAAGGCCCTACAGCGCAGCAGGGAGAGGGTCTTTGGTTTCCTGCTTCTGGGATCGAGCCACCGACATCAGGATGCCCAGCGCCAACCCCAGAGTGACCATGGCGGTGCCGCCGTAGCTGATGAAAGGCAAGGGGACGCCCACCACCGGAAGAATGCCGCTCACCATGCCCATGTTCACAAAGGCATAGGTGAAGAAAATCATCGACACCGCCCCCCCCATGAGGCGGCCAAACAAGGTGTTTGCACCTGCCGCAATGGCCAGCCCCCGCCAGACCAGCAGCAGAAAACACACCAGCAAGAACAGGTTGCCAGCCAGGCCAAACTCTTCGGAATAGGCGGCAAAGATGAAGTCGGTGGTGCGTTCAGGAATGAACTCCAGATGGGTCTGCGTGCCCGCCATGAAGCCCTTGCCCCACAGGCCACCCGAGCCAATGGCGATCATGCCCTGGATGATGTGAAAACCCTTGCCGAGCGGGTCTCGGGTGGGGTCCAGCAAGGTGCAGATACGCTGCTGCTGATAGTCATGCAGCACCACCCAGCGCACGCCATCCGCGCACAGCTGGTCGCCCAGCAGCACCAGGGTGGCAATGCCCAGACCGCCGATCAGCACCGGCGGCAGGATCAGCCTCCAGGACAGGCCCGCAAAGAAGATCACGGAGAGCCCCGCCGCCAGCACCAGCAGCGAGGTACCCAGGTCGGGCTGCTTCATGACCAGGCCGACCGGGACAACCAGCAGCAGGCCCGCCGCCGCAAAGTCCAGCGGGCGCAGCGCGCCTTCGCGCTTCTGGAACCACCAGGCCAGCATCAGCGGCATGGCGATCTTGAGGATTTCGCTGGGCTGGATGACGATACCCACATTGATCCAGCGCGTAGCCCCTTTTTTGGTGATGCCAAACAGCGCCACAGCCACCAGCAGTGCCACCCCGGTCAGGTACAGCGGCACGGCGCAGGCCATGATCTTCTGGGGCGGAACCTGGGCCACCATAAACAGGATGGCGCCCGCAATCAGCATGTTGCGCCCGTGGTCCACAAACCGCGTGCCGTGGTCATAACCCGACGAATACATGGCCAGCAACCCCGCGCTGGCCAGCATCAGCACCAGCAACAGGAGAGGAAGATCAAAACCCCGAAACAGGGGCGCCAGACGCTGGGTGAGCGTGGGCTTTTCAAAAACGACGGCCATTCCCCGATTATCGGGTGGATGCCGGGTGCTCACCCCGCCTGCCGGAAGGCCATCACAGCCTGGTTGCGCAGTGTTCGCAGCAGCCCCAGCGCCTTGTCGTCCACCACAATGCCCCCCGCAGTGGCCTGGTCGGCATAGATCAGCGCAAAGGGTTGCCCCTTGATCTGCAAAGGCAACAGCAGGAAAGATGGTGCATTGAGCCCCTTGCGGTACCAATCAGGCAAACGCGCCTGCATGCGAGGTTCGTTGGCGTCGTTGATCAGCGTGTCGGCGCCACGCAGGCACACCGCAGCAAACAGGTCGCCCTGGGTTTTGAGCGGTATTTTCATGGCGCGCACCGCAGACTCGCTGCCCTCGCCCAGGCCAAAACGACCGGTCAGCGCCTCCGCTTTGGCGTCACGCAGGCAAAACACCATGCGCCGAAACCCCAGCGCGCGGAACATGGTTTCCAGAATCATGCGCAGCACGTCATTGAGCTGAAAGCTCTCGACCATGGCATTGGTGATGTCCTGAATGCCCGCAGCCAGCACCTCGTTGACCTGGGCCACAGACACCGCACCACCGGCCTGGGATTCAAGCACAGCGGGCAGGGGCTGGGTCTCACTGATCCGCAACTCATGCGCACCCAGGGCATCGTCAGGCGCGGACTGCGCGCCTGCGGCCGGTGGCAGCTTGAGCAGCCGGGCGGCTGGCGTGTCAGGCGCCACGCGCAGGTCGAGGGCGTCGGCCAACGCCACCAGCTTATGGCGCGCGCGCAGTGTGGCTTCAGCAATGGCTTCGGCTGACAAAGCCAGAGTGCGTGCGTAGCGTGTGCCCACCTGGCCCAGCTGCCCCTCCAGCTGGGCGGGTTCGCAGAACAGCAGGGTGCTGGCCACCTCGTTAGCGGCCATGGCGGCCCAGCGCAAGCGTTCCACCCCCTGCTCCGGCGCGCGCTGCATGGGCGAGCCCAGCGGCTTGCGCATGCAGCGCTGCAGGGTGTCGGGCAGGCTCCAGACACGCGCCACCCCCACGCCCAGGTCCTCAAACCCCAGTCCCAGCACCTGTACAGAGGCAGCCTCTTCGCCGCCCTCCATGCGCCCCGAGGCCACCAGGCTGCGCACCTGCCGGGCCTCTTCGGGAAAGTAGAACTCGCACAGCATGCGCCCCAGGTTCTGGAACATCGCGCCGATGAAGGCCTCTTCTGCCGCCTGGCTGGTGCTGCACAGCTCGGCCGCGACCGAGCCCGCCATCATGGCGCGCAAAAATTCCTCGCGCATCTGGCTGGCGTGGGCCTTGTCCTGCATGTGGTCCAGCAACACCAGGCTCAGCGCCATGTTCCGCACTGCATTGAAGCCCACCAGGCTCACCGCGCGCGACACGGTGCTGATGGTGCCCCGGCTGGCGTGGGCGTAATGCACGCTATTGACCAGACGCAGCAGCTTGTTAGTGAGCGCCACGTCCTTCAGGATCTCGTGGGTCAGGTCACTGATGCTGTCGTCTTCCGAATTGGCCACACGCTGGATGCGCGCCACAGAATCCGACAAGGCCGGAAAGTCGCTCTTGTGGCGCATGCGCCGCAGCAGAAAGTCGAGTGTGGCATTGCTGGCGGCCGATGGTGCACTGGCCGGTGCCGCCCATGCGCGCAGTGCATCCCGAAAATCAGCCGCCGTGGCATAGCGCTGCGCCGGGTCACGCGCCATGGCGCGCTGCAAAATGGCACGCAAACCGTCGTCCACGCCGGGCCCCATATCGGCGGGCAGCGCCAGGTTTTCGTTGGCAATGCGGTACAACGCCTGCCAGGTGTCCTTCTGGTGAATGAGCGGGTGCCCGGTCAGCAATTCGATGAGCACCAGCGCGGCGGAATACACGTCCATCGCGGGGGTGGGCGCAGCACCGGCGGCCGCCTCAGGGGCCATGTAGGCGGGCGTGCCGCTTGCAAGCTGGGCGTCCGGTGCGGACTGCACAGGTGCCGCCATGCCGAAATCCATTACCCTCGCGTGGCGCTGGGCGTCAATCATCACGTTGGAGGGCTTGAGGTCACGGTGCACGATGCCCGCCAGGTGGGCGGCGTGCAGGCCATCGAGCACATCCACTATAAGCGCCACGGCGTCGTGCGGCGTGCAGCGCCCTTGCTGGGCGAGGTGCTCTGCCAGCGTGTGGCCCGGTACGTACTCGAACACGATGTACGGCTGCGAACCCTGCACATCGGCCTCGAACACCGGCACGATGCAGGGGTGGGCCAGGCGACCTACATGGCGCGCCTCGCGCAGCCACTGCTCCAGCACGGACGGATCCTGATCCTGCATGGGACGCATGAGCTTGATGGCCACCTCGCGCTGCAGGCGCGGGTCCAGCGCCAGCCACACGGTGGCCTGGGCGCCCCGGCCCAGTTGTTTCTTCAGCTCAAAACGCCCCAGTGAAGCAGGAGGCTTGTCGCCTGATCCGAGCGCCCATCGTCTGGCAGTGGAAAGCGGGGCAAAATCGGCCATGGTGCAGGTGCAAAACAAGGCGCCGCACAGTGTGGCGCCTCTATAGCCCACATCTTATGCCCGCGCGAGCCCGGCTAACGCAGTGATTCCCCTGCCCCGATCACTTTCTGACCCATGACCACCACACACCTGCTGTACCTGCACGGTTTTCGCTCGTCGCCCGCATCGGCCAAGGCCCGCCAGACCGCTGCCCATGTGGCAGCGCGCCACCCCACCGTGACCTTCTGGCGCCCCCAGTTGCCGCCATCACCCCGGGCCGCCATGGGGCTGGTGGCGCGGGGCATTGCCGATTGGCCCCGCGAATCCATGGCCGTGGTTGGCTCGTCGCTGGGCGGGTTCTACGCCAGTTGGGTGGCCCAGCACGCGGGTTGCCCGAGCGTGATGCTCAACCCCGCCGTGGACCCCGCGCGCGACCTGGCCCGCTACATTGGAGAGCAGACTACCTGGCACAACGCCTCCGAGCGGTTTTACTTTCTGCCCGAGTACATCGGCGAGTTGCAGGCCCTGGACGTGCGGGATCGCTCGCCCGCAGCCCCGGAGCTCGCCATCATTGCCAAGGGCGACGAAGTGCTGGATTGGCGAGAGATGGCGGGGCGCTACCCGCACGCCGAGCAGGTGGTGCTGGAGGGCGGCGACCACGCGCTGGGCAACTATGGGGACTACCTGCCCCTGCTCAGCCAATTCCTGCGGCTGGCCTGAGCGCGCTGCAGCAGTCCGTCGCACATCCGGTCAAGGCTTGAGGTGTGACGAAAGCCGCCGCCCCTGCTCGCGCCAGCGCGCATAGTCCGCCGGGTAAGCTGCACGGTATCGCTTGAGTTGAAACGCCGCCTCGTCATCCAGCCCTAGCATCGTTGCGCTCTCGATCAGCGGCTCGATCACCCGGGGCTCCGGTGAAAAGTGCAGCAGCTTGTTGGCCACAGCAAAGACCTGGCCGGCGTTGCCGGGCGAAAGCTCTATCGTGGTCAGCAGCGCAAAATCGACCTGGTCCGTGAAAAACGGTGTGTCGCCCACTTTGCGCACGGTGTCATTGCGCAGGGACGGCGGCCGGTCGGCGAGCGGCTTGTACAGCTGGCTGACGCGGTAAAAGTCCCACCCCACGTAGGACCCCAGGGCCAGCGCAGCCAAAATGATGGCGGCCACGAACCGCCGCGCACCGAGAGATGTTGCCCAGCCGGGCAACTGCCAGCGCCACAACAACGCGATTGCCAGCACCGTGACCAGCTGGAACGGCCCGTACCACAGCGGAAACTCCAGCAGGCTGTGCAGACCCACCAGTACCAAGATGCCCCAGGCCAGTTGCCGCGCCCGATCGGTCTCGCGCCAGGGCTTTTCGCGCAGCACCCACACGACCAACGCTCCACAAACGGTCAGCGCCACCGGCACACCCAGCTCCACAGCCAGGTGCAAGGGCAGGTTGTGGGCGTTGTCCAGCAGCGCGCAAAACCGCTCACCTGGAAACTGCGTGATGTAGTGCGCGTAGTCCAGCTCGCCCCAGCCCCAACCCGCCCAGGGCTTTTGTGCGATCAGGTGCAGCACATTGGCCCACAGCACACTGCGGCTCGTGCAACCTGGCTCTTCGTCCAGAATGCGCATAAAAAGGCCGTCGGACGCAAACCCTGTCCAGTCCAGCAGCAAACGGGGCAGCAGCCAAGCCGCTGCGCCATACAAAAACAGACCAACCAGTCCAAACCCCAGCGCCAGACGCCCCCACGACCCGCGCCAGCACCACATCAGCCCCAGCAGCAAAAGCCACTGCGCAGCCCCAGTGCGTGATGCCGTGGCAGCACTCGAAATCGCCAACAACGCCAAACCCCAGGCCACCAGCAAACCCGCCAACCAGCCGGGCCAGGCCTTCACACCCTGCGGGGCCGTGGCGATGCCCGAGTGTTCCAGACTTGCCTGCACCTGGGCCAGCGTCCAAAGCAGCACCCAAACGCCCAGGCTCAGCAGCGTTGCCTGCTGGTTGCGCTGGCGCAGGTTGCCAATGGCCTGCCCCAGGGTAGAGGGCTGCACCCCCGGCAGGCCGGGGTCGCCCAGAAAGTATTGCAGCAGCCCGATGACCGCAGTCAACAGAGCGGCTACCAAGAGGCCGGCCGCCAACATCCGGCTCGACACCAGAGGTCGCGGAGCCGGAGCATCCCCCGCCTCCAGATCCCGCGCCAGCGAACCGCCGGAGCGAGCCAATGCCAGGAGCACCAGCACTGCGCCGCAGCTCCACGACGCCAGCAGGGGCCAGAAGTTGTTGATGGGCGCCTGTGTGAAACAGAACAGGAAAGGCAACGCCAGAGCCAGCAGTGTCAGCGGCGTGGCAATGGCAGCAAAGGGCATGGGATGGCGGGTGGGGCAGAAATGGCGCGCCGTGGATCATATGCGCCGCTGCCCGGGTACCCGATGGCGCCCATGGGACAATCCACACCATGCACGCATTGTTTGAAGAAGCCGGCAAATTCATGGCCGGTCGTATCCTGTCCGAAGCCGATACATCCGCCCAGGTCGAGCTCGACTCCGGCAAACGGGTCAAGGTCAAGGCCGCCAATATCCTTCTGAAGTTCGAAAAGCCTGCCCCCGCCGAGCTGATCGCCCAGGCCCAGGCCGTGGCCGAGACCATTGAGTTGGACCTGGCCTGGGAATTCGCGCCCGAAGACGAGTTCGGCTTTGCCGACCTCGCGCGCGACTATTTTTCGGCCAACGCCACCCTGGCCCAGCAGGCCGGTGCGCTGTTCCGCCTGTACGACGCGCCCCACTACTTCCGACGCGCGGGCAAGGGTCGGTTCAAGAAGGCATCGGCCGAGATCCTGCAGCAGGCGCTGGCCGCCATCGAAAAGAAAAAGGCCCTCTTGGCGCAGATCGACGAATGGGCCGCGCAACTGGGCCGGGGCGAATGCCCCCAGCCCATCCGCGACCAGCTTTACAAGATCCTGTTCAAGCCCGACAAGAACGCGCCCGAGTACAAGGCCGTGGTCGAGGCCAGCCGCGCCACGCACACCGCGCCGCTGGACCTGCTGCAAAAAGCCGGGGCCATCGACTCGGCCTACCAGTTCCACTGGAAGCGCTTTCTGTTCGAGAACTTCCCCAAGGGCACGGGCTTTCCGGCTGTCACGGCGCCCGCCATTGCGGACGAACTGCCGCTGTCCACCGCGCAGGCGTATTCCATCGACGACTCGCAGACCACCGAAATCGACGATGCGTTGTCCGTCCAAGGCCTGGGCACGGGCACCGTGGTGCTGGGCATCCACATCGCCGCACCCGGCCTGGCCATCCAACCCGGCAGCGCCATCGACCAGCTGGGCCGTGCCCGCTTGTCCACGGTGTACATGCCGGGCTACAAGATCACCATGCTGCCCGACGACGTGGTGCAGACCTACACGCTGGACGAGGGCCGCGCCAACCCGGCCGTGTCGCTGTACGTCACCATCGACGAGGCCACGCTGGAGTTCAAGGGCTCGGAGACCAAGCTCGAGCGCGTGCACGTGGCCGCCAACCTGCGCCACGACCAGCTCGACAGCGTGGTGACCGAAGAATGGCTCAGCAACCCAGCGTTTGAGCACCAAAACGACCCTCAGCGCTTGTCTGAACTGCGCCCGCAGCTATCATTTTTGTACCGCTTGGCCAAGGAGCTCAAGGCCCGCCGTGAAGTCGTGCGTGGCAAGCCGGAGAACTTCAACCGGCCGGACTACAACTTCCGACTGGTGGGCAACAACGGTGCAGAGCCCACGGGCGACGAGCAGGTGCAGATCAGCGTGCGCCAGCGCGGCGCGCCGCTGGACCTGATCGTGGCCGAGGCCATGATCGTGGCCAACAGCACCTGGGGCAGCTGGATGGCCGAGCTGGGCGTGCCCGGCATCTACCGCAGCCAGGCCAGCATGGCGCCGGGCGTGAAGGTGCGCATGGGCACCAAGGCGCTGCCGCATGCGGGCATTGGTGTCAAAGCCTACTCTTGGGCCACGTCGCCGCTGCGCCGCTACACCGATCTGGTCAACCAGTGGCAGATCATTGCCTGCGCCCGCCACGGCAAGACCGCCGCGCTGGCCGCGCCGTTCAAGCCCAAGGATGCCGACCTGTTCTCCATCATCAGCAGCTTTGACGGCGCCTACAGCGCCTACAACGGCTACCAGGCAGGCATGGAACGTTTCTGGACGCTGAAATACGTGGAGCAGAACGGCATCACCGAGCTGAACGCCACCGTCTTCAAGGAAGGCCCGGGCGGCAGCTTTTTGGTGCGGGCCGACGACATCCCGCTGGTCTTCCCGGTGCTGGGCGCACAAAACCTCCCGCGCGGCGCGCGCCTCAAGGTCAAACTGGGCGAGGTGGACGAGATCACCCTCGACATCCATGGCACCGTGATCGAGCGCCTGGATGATCCGGCTGACACCAGCGACGACGGCCCGGTGGACGATGCCGAGGACGACGACACCGTGGCCGGGCCGATTGCCATTGCGGTGGACGTGAACGAGGCACCCGCCGAAGCCGCTGCGGCCGCCCCGTCCGCCTGACGCGCGACGAGACAGACGCCCTGATAATCGCCGGCGATGAAACTCCCTGCCTTCCTCCGCACCTTCAGCACGCTGCAGCTGGCGCTGGGCGTCTCCATCGCCGTGCACGCCGCGCTCATCTCGGTGCGCTTCATCGACCCCGAGGGCTTCAACCGGGTGTTCCAGGACACGCCGCTCGAAGTCATCCTGGTCAACGCCAAATCGAACGAACGCCCCGACAAGGCCCAGGCGATTGCCCAAGCCAATCTGGCAGGTGGCGGTGATGCGGAAAAAGGCCGGGCCACCAGCCCCTTGCCCTACACCGCATTGACGACAGTGGGTGACGACTACGAAGAAGCCCAGCGCAAGATGGACGCCATGCAGGAGCAGCAGGCCCAGTTGCTGGCCCAGTTGCGCAAGCAGCTGGCCACCATGCCCGCGCCCGATCCACGCCAGGCCAGCCAGAGTGCGGAACAAGCCAGCGAGCAGGAAAAGCGCCGCCAGCTCGTCAAGCTCCTGGCCGAGATCGAAAAACGCATCAACGAAGAAAACTCGCGCCCCAAGAAGCGCTACATCAGCCCCGCCACCCGCGAAGAAGCCTACGCCGTGTACTACGACGCGCTGCGCCGCAAGGTGGAGGACAAGGGCACCGAGAACTTCCCGGAGCAAGGCGGCCGCAAGCTCTATGGCGAGTTGACGATGATCGTCACCGTCAATCACGATGGCCGTGTGCTGGGCACCGAGATCGTGCAAGGCTCGGGCAACGGTACGCTGGACCGCCGCGCCGAAGCCATTGCCCGCGCCGCAGGGCCCTTTGGAGCCTTTGATGCCGAGATGCGCAAGAAGGCCGACCAGATCGCCATGGTGGCGCGCTTCAAGTTCACCCGCGACCAGACCCTGGAAACCGTTGTGAAGTAACTGCCCGGCGGGTGCGCAGCGAGACCCTTCTGGCAGGCCGCCAAGGCCTCCACGCCCACCTGCCCGCCCCACAGAACACACCGCACGGCCGCCCGTACCGCCAGCTCCACGCCGCCCTAGCCACCCATGACATCCCCCGCCTCCCCTGCCGACCTGTACTGCGTGATGGGCAACCCGGTCGCCCACAGCCGCTCGCCCGCCATCCACGCCCGTTTTGCCGAGCTGACCGGTGAACACGTTGCCTACGAACGCCGCCTGGTGCCCATGGATGGGTTTGCCCAAGGCGTGCGCGCGTTCGCAGCAGAGGGCGGGCGCGGCTGCAACGTCACCGTGCCCTTCAAGACCGACGCACCAGGCCTGGCGACCGAGTGCAGCGAACGCGTGCAGCTGGCGGGCGCAGCCAACACGCTCACCTTTCGCGCCGACGGCAGCATCTACGCCGACAACACCGACGGCCTGGGCTTGGTGGCCGACATCACGCACAACGCAGGGGTGTCGCTGGCCGGGCGTGACGTGCTGCTGGTGGGTGCCGGTGGCGCCGCTGCCGGCGTGCTGGGCCCGCTGCTGCTGGCGGGCGCCCGCCACATCACCGTGGCCAACCGCACACTGGCCAAGGCGCAGATGCTGGTGCAGTCGCACAGCGCCCTCGCCGCGCTACAAAAAGCAGAGCTATCGGCGCAAGACCCACTAGCGCTGTCGGCCGATTTTGATGTCATCGTCAACGCCACAGCCAGCAGTCTCTCTGGCGGCGGTGTACCTGTGCCCTCCAGCGTGCTGCGCCGGGGCGCCCTGGCCTACGACATGATGTATGGCCCCGCCGCGCAAGGCTTCCTCGACTGGGCACGCCAGCACGGCGCAGTGCCCCGCGACGGCCTGGGCATGCTGGTGGAACAGGCCGCAGAGGCCTTCTTGCTATGGCGCGGCGTGCGTCCGCCCTCGGCCCAGGTGCTGCGCGAGATGCAGCAACCCACCGCCACTGCATAAGCCCCCCGAGGACGCCCCGATGAAAGCCGTGCTGCGCTGGCTGGGACTGCTGGTGATCGCCTTCGTGGCGTTGCAGCTGTTCTTCGTGCTGCGCATTGCCGCCATGGTGGCGATCAACCCCCAATCCACCACCTTCCAGCGCTCCGAAGCCTGGACGCTGCTGGCCAGCAAAGGCCATGTGCCCTGGCGCCAGCAATGGGTGCCCTATGCTGACATCTCTGACCACCTCAAACGCGCCGTGATCGCCTCGGAGGACGACGGCTTCGTCAACCACGAAGGCGTGGACTGGAATGCCATCGAAAAAGCCTGGGAGCGCAACGCCAAGGCAGAGGCCCTGGCGAACAAGGCCCAGGCCCGCGCCCCCGAGCGCACGGTGCGTGCGCCCAAGATCCGGGGCGGCTCCACCATCACCCAGCAGCTGGCCAAGAACCTGCTGCTGTCTGGCGAACGCACGCTGCTGCGCAAGGGGCAGGAGTTCGTGCTCACGCTGGCGCTGGAGCAGCTGCTCTCCAAACAGCGCATCCTGGAGATCTACCTCAACAACGTGGAATGGGGTGAGGGTGTGTTCGGTGCCGAGGCCGCCGCGCAGCACTACTTTCGCAAGAGCGCCAGCCGCCTGAGCACCGCCGAAGCCGCGCGCCTGGCCGTGATGCTGCCTGCGCCCAAGCGGTTTGAGAAGACGCCAGGCTCGGCGTATCTGGCGGGGCGCACGCGCACGATCCTGGGACGGATGGGCGGCGCAGAGCTGCCCTGATACCGGTCGCGGGCAGCGCCAAACGCAGACCCCCCTCGTTCACATTCCCCGCGGTGCCTCGCGCCGCTGCAGCCACAGCACGGACGCCCCGTCCGGCCGCAGCGTGACCTGCAGCTGCGGAGCCCCTATAACCCCCCCGACCGGGCTACGCACCGTATAGCGCTGCAGCAGCATCGCCGCCAGCAGCGTCATCTCCAGCATTGCAAAGTGCTGGCCGATGCACACGCGTGGCCCCAGCCCGAACGGAATCCACGCGCCCCGGGGAATGGGCGGGGCGCTGTCCAGAAACCGCTCGGGCACAAAACGGTCCGGCTCGGCAAACCAGCGCGCATCGCGGTGCAGCACCCAGGGGGTGATGCGCAGCATGGCGCCTTGGGGCACCGGCACGCCGCCCAGCGTGATGGGCGCCGTGGTGCGGCGACTCATCAGCGCGGCGATCGGGGGGTAAAGGCGCAGCGCTTCCTTCAACGTGGCGCTCAGCCAGGGCAGTTCGGCCACATGCTCGGGGCCGGGCGTGCCGCCCTGCAGCACGGCATCGACCTCTGACTGGGCGCGCTCGGCGGCCTCGGGGTTCTGGGCCATGAGCAGGGTCCACCACAACAGCGTGGTGGCGCTGGTTTCGTGCCCGGCCTGGAAGCTGACGATGCACTGGTCAAACACCTCTTGCGCAGACAAGGCCTCACCGGTTTCCTCGTCGCGCAGGGCCAGCAGCATCTGCAGCAGGTCCGTGCGTGCAGGGGCACCGGGTGCAGCCACCTCGGCCTGGCGGGCATGGATGTGGCGCCACACCAGCCCCTTCAACGACCGGATCGCGCGCCGCTTGATGGACTTGCCGGGCAAGGGTAACCAGTCGGGCAACGTGAAGGGCATGAACATTTCGCGGAAGGCGGCTTCCGACAGCGTTTGCGTGGCCCAGGCGGCATCGCGCGCATCAGCCTGGGCCGATTCGCTGAACAGCGTGCGCAGGATCACGTCCATGGCCACATCCGTCCAGAGCGCATCCACGGCCACCAACGCACCGGGCTGGCCCGCAGGCACTGCAGCGTCGAGCGCGCTGCGGGCGGCCTCGGTCATCAGCTGCGCGTAGCCTGCCACCCGCTTGGGAGTGAAGGCGGGCATCAGCATCCGGCGCTGGCGCTACCAGGTGTCGCCTTCGGTCACCAGCACACTCTGGCCAAAAACTTCTTCGAACACCGCGATGCCGCGCTCCCAGCGAATGAGCTGGTCGGCATGGGTGATGAGCGCCTCGCGCACCAAGTCGGGGTGCATCAGGTCCCACGCGTCTTCGTAACCCAGGCGCATGCGGGTGAGGTCGCCATGCTCGCGCTGCAGCCGGGTAACAAAACCCAGGTAGTCGGCCCGCATGGCGCGCAGCAGCGGCAGGCCCCACCAGCGGCTCCGCGGGCCGCGCGGCGTTGCAGGCGTTGGGTGAAGAGTGAGAGAAGAAGCAGAGGTCGTGGTGGCTGTGGACGGGTTCATGCCCCGCATGCTGCGGCGCAGTCACGAGTCGGTATTGAACGATTGCGACAAGGCACGTCGCCTACACTCGCGCCCCATGGCAAGCTTGGCCCCCCTCTCCCCAAGGCACCCCGCCGGGTTGATCCCCTCCGGCGAGCTGTGGCTGCCGCGCGCCAGCCTCACGGCCTGCCTGCGGGCCGCCATGGCGCGTAGCACGGTGGGCCATGCGCTCAGCGATGCGCAGCGCATCAACCGGTTCCCCGCATCCCCCTTGTGCAGCCTGAGCTGGTGGTTTGAAGGCCGCAGCGAGGCCCTGGTGCCCGAGCGCCCCGACACCATGCCCACGGAGCACAGCCCACGCGAGGCCTACCCCGGCCGCTGGGTGCTGGCCGGCCCGCAAACCCGCCCCACCTCCAGCTACTGCGCCGGGCCCACGCACGCCATGATGGTGATGTTCATGCCCGACGCACTGCATCAGCTCACCGGCGTGGCACCCGGCGCCCTGACCGATCGCATGGTGGACGCACAGTCCGTGTTGCCGCCCGACTGGCTGGCACTGTGCGAAACGGTGCAGAACCTGCCCGACAACGCAGCCCGCATGCAATGCCTGGAAGACTTCCTGGAACCCCACTGGCAGGCCTGCCGCCCCACCCAACCACTGCCCACTCAGCGCTACGGCGACTGGGCTGCGCACCTGGCACAGCGTGCCGCCCTGTCCGCCCCCGGCCGCAGCCTGCGCCAGCTGGAGCGGCGCATCAAGCGCTGGGCCGGGCTGCCGATGCGCGAGCTGCGTGGCTTTGGCAAGGCCGAGCAGGCGTTCTTCGACACCATCGCGGCCGATGCTGTGCAGGGTTCGGTCAAATGGGCCGACGTGGCGGCGGGCGCCGGGTTCTCGGACCAGTCGCACCTTTGCCGCGTCACGCGCCGCATCACGGGCTATGCGCCACAGGCGCTGTACAACGGCATCTATGGCGATGAAGCTTTCTGGGCGTATCGGATCTGGGTGTAGCGCTGCCCAGGTCCTTGCCTGGCATGCTGGCCCGGCGCCCGTATCATCCCCGCCATGCTTGCCAAGTTGATGAGTTTCCTTCTGCTGGGGATCGTGCGGTTTCTGACCGGCTCCCAGGCCCGCTGGTATGGCTGCCCGCCCAAGGCCGAGCAGCGCATCTATTTCGCCAACCACCAGAGCCACGCCGACATGGTGCTGATCTGGGCAGCGCTGCCCGAGGAGCTGCGCAGCATCACGCGACCCATTGCCGCCAAGGACTACTGGACCAAGACGCCGTTCCGCCAGTGGATCACCACCGCCGTGTTCAACGCCGTGTATGTGGACCGCCAGGCAACGCCAGCACGGCCGGTAGCGCCGGTGGCCACTGAGCCCACAGGGGCGACAGCCGCACCGAGCGATGCAGACACTGCAGCAGCCGGCGGCCCAGACCCATCGCCCGAAGCCTCGCCGCGCGCTCCTACCCCCGAAGAGCTGCGCGCCGCCCTGCCAGAGTCCGACCCGCTGGCGCCGCTGGTGCGAGCGCTCGAGAGCGGCGACTCCATCGTGATCTTTCCGGAAGGCACGCGCGGCCATGGCGACGAGCCCCAGTCGTTCAAATCCGGCCTGTTCAAGCTGGCGCAGATGTTTCCGCAGGTGGTGCTGGTGCCCGCCTGGATCAACAACGTGCAGCGCGTGATGCCCAAGGGCGAAGTGGTGCCCGTGCCCATCCTGTGCTCGGTGACCTTCGGCGAACCCATCCAGCTCGAGGCGGGCGAAGAGCGCCGGCCATTCCTGGACCGCGCGCGCCGCGCCGTGATCGCACTGCGGGAAGTCTGAGCATGACAAGCCCGAAGCCCCTGCACTCGCCTAACGCTGCTCCCGAAAGAGCGCGCTGACATGAACCAATTTCTGCGCAACCTCACCGCCACCCAGCAAATCGGGGCCTTGTTCCTGGTCGTATTCGGCATCTTGTCCATCGTCACCGTGTGGGCCTTTGTGCGCAACTTGCGCGAGCATGCCAGCGACGACCCCGAAGCCGAAGCGCAGGCCCTGGAAGCCAAGCGCTTCTGGGGGCTGCTCAAGACTTCCTGGGTCATGGCCACGGTGTTCTGGATCGGCTGGGTGCTGGGCGAAGCGGTGGCCACCGTGCTGTTTGCCATCGTGGGCTTTTTTGCGCTACGCGAATTCATCACCCTGTCGCCCACGCGCCGGGGCGACCACCGCAGCCTGGTGCTGGCGTTTTTTGTGGTGCTGCCCTTGCAGTTCTGGCTGGTGGGCAGCAAGCACTTCGATCTGTTCACCGTGTTCATCCCTGTGTACGTGTTCCTGGCGCTGCCGGTGGTGAGCGCACTGGCCAATGACCCCCAACGGTTTCTGGAGCGCAACGCCAAACTGCAGTGGGGCATCATGGTCTGCGTGTACGGCATGAGCCACGTGCCTGCGCTGCTGCTGCTCGACTTCCCCGGCTACCGCGACAAAGGTGCGTTCCTGGTGTTTTTCCTGGTGTTTGTGGTGCAGACCTGCATGCTGGTGCAGCACCTGCTGGGGCGGCGCTTTCCGCACAAGCCTGTGGCACCCCAGGTAAGCCAGAGCTTTCAATGGACAAGCTGGCTAACCGGCGTGGCCGCCGGAGGCCTCGCAGGCGGTCTGCTCACCTTCATCACCCCGTTCAAACCCGGCCAGGCGTTGGGCATGGCACTGCTGGCCTGCGTGGCGGGCAGCCTGGGGCACCTGGTGATGAAGGCGTTGAAGCGCGACCGCGGCATCACCAGCTGGGGCATGCAGGGCATGTCCGTCACCGGTGCCGGGGGCCTGCTCGACAGGGTGGATGCACTGTGTTTCGCAGCGCCCGTTTTCTTCCATTCGGCGCGCTGGTACTTCGGTTTGTAGAAAATCGGCCGATAGCGCTAGTTCCCATTGCCCCAATAGCTATAAAAACGAGAGCGAATGCGCATCCTTGGTATTGACCCCGGCCTGCAGACCACCGGCTTCGGCGTGGTGGACATGGACGGCCACAAGCTCAGCTACGTGGCCAGCGGCACGATCCGCACCACCACCCTCGCGCTGGGCGACCTGCCCGGGCGCCTGAAGATTTTGTTCGACGGCATCACTGAGGTCGCAGCCCGCTACCAGCCCGATGTGGCCTCGGTCGAGATCGTGTTCGTCAACGTCAACCCCCAGTCCACGCTGCTGCTAGGGCAGGCGCGGGGCGCCGCCATCACAGCCCTGGTGGCCAGCAACCTGCCCGTGGCCGAATACACCGCGCTACAGATGAAAAAAGCCGTGGTCGGCCACGGCCGAGCCGCCAAAAGCCAGGTGCAGGAGATGGTGCGACGGCTGCTGCAGCTGCCGGGCCTGCCGGGCACCGACGCGGCCGACGGCTTGGGCATGGCCATCACCCATGCACATGCAGGGGCAGCCATGGGCCGATTGGGTGAGGCGGCCACGCTGAATCGGCGGCAGCATGCGATGTACAAGGATGGGCGGAGTTATTGAGCGACCGTCAGCGTCCCCCACTGAACCCACCTCAGCCCGGTCATGAGCGCCTCCGCCCCTCCCACCAGCCCAGCAGTCGTCTCCACGCCCGATGATCGGCCGGCATTCCTGTTCGTGAAAATCCCGGTCACCCGGCACACCATGGACCCACTGCACCAACGCGAAGACCGGATTGACCAGGCACTGCGCGCCCGGGGAGTTGGCATGGTGATCGGCTGGGGCGACTCGCTGGGCGCGGCGCGCGCGGACGGCAAGCGCATTGCGGAATTCATCCGTATCGACATCACCGCACCGGTACTGGACCATGCGCGGATAGCGCTGCACGCTTTGCTGCCCGAACTGGACGCGCCCCTGGGTACGCAGATCCACTACACGCTGCATGGGCAGCACCGTATGGATGCAGCCACCGAGCTCGGGTGGCAATTGGCACTCCCTCCGCCCGCCAAGGATCAGCCCAGCAGACGATAGGTGGACGGCTTCAGGCCGTCACTGCGACGCCTCCAGCATCTCCGGGGTTCAGCGCCCCAGCCCGCGCTTGAGCTCCTTGAGCAGCAGCAGCACCTGGTTGGAAGCGTGGCGGCAGCTGCTGTTCAGCAGCTGCACCGCCTTGGGCTGGTCACCGGCTTGGAAGGCCGTCACCACGTCTGCCGCCTGCTGGTGAAAGTACTTGTGCCGCGCCACCAGCATGTCGAAAGCAGGGTAGTGCCCCAGGCGCACTCGGCCCGTGCCGTAGAGCCAGCGGCCCAGGTCACAGCGGTCGTCCTGGCAGATACGCTCGGGCCGCATGACTTCGCTGGATCGGCCGTTGACCATGTCCTGCAGCTGCAGGCGCCAGCGCTCGTGGCTGGCGATGGCTGCGTCGATGTCGATCTCGGTCATGAGCGTGGCCGCGTACTCAGCGTCCAGCACCAGTTCACTGCCGTTGTCTTCCATGGCCCAGGTGGTCTCGGGGCTGGTGGGGTCCTGCTCCCGGATCTTGAACAAGCGGCTGAAAAAACCCATGTGTCGTCCCTTTTTGCGCGACTGGCCTGCGCAGAGCAAGATGGAGCCAGCGCGGAAATGTCTTGAAACATTCTGTGGGGCCTCCGCCGTTTTGGCTACCAAAAAATGACCTCTTGGTAAAAAATGAGCGCGGGCAACCCTGCTGCCTCAGCCAGCTTAGCGCCCACCGCCTGCGCAAAAGCAGCGACAGCCGGACAATGTGTGCATGACTTCCACTCCCCGCCGCCCTGCCCTGTCCATGCTTGACCTCGTTGCCGTCCGCGAAGGCGGCACCGTGGCCGATGCGCTGCAGATTGCGCTGCGCACCGCCCAGCATGCTGAAAAACTGGGCTTTGCCCGCTACTGGCTGGCCGAGCATCACAACATGGCGGGCATTGCCAGCTCAGCCACCGCCGTGCTGGTGGGCCACCTTGCAGGCGGCACCTCGCGCATCCGCGTGGGATCGGGGGGGGTGATGCTGCCCAACCATGCCCCGCTGGTGGTGGCCGAGGCCTTTGGCACCCTGGCCGAGCTGTACCCCGGCCGCATTGACCTGGGCCTGGGCCGCGCGCCGGGCACCGACCCCACCACCATGCGTGCGCTGCGCCGCAATCGGGTGGAAACAGAAGAAGACTTCCCGCGCGACGTGGCCGAGCTGCAGCGCCTGCTTTCCCCTGCCGAGCCCGGCCAGCGCCTGATTGCCATGCCGGGCGCGGGCACCAATGTGCCGATCTGGTTGCTGGGCTCCAGCCTGTTTTCGGCCCAGCTGGCGGCTGAGCGCGGCCTACCCTATGCATTTGCCTCGCACTTTGCGCCGCGCCTGCTGCACCAAGCCGTTGACCTGTACCGCAACCTGTACCGGCCCTCTGCCGCCTGGCCCAAGCCCTATGTGGCCATCGGCGTGCCGCTGATCGCCGCGCCGACGGACGAGGAAGCGGACTTTCTGGCCAGCAGCACCTACCAGCGGGTTCTGGGTATCTTGACGGGTGATCGCCGTCGCCTGCTGCCGCCCATCGAAAACTACGCCGCACGCCTGCAGCCGCAAGAGCGTGCAGCCATCGGCGACTTTCTGGCCGCTGCCGTGATTGGCGGGCCAGATACGGTGCGTGCAGGCATGGCGCACCTGAGCGAGGCCACGGGCGCCGACGAGCTGATGCTGGTGAGCGATGTGTACGACCCCGCGCTGCGTTTGCGCTCGCTGGACATTGCCGCTCAGGCCCACGCCACGTTGGGCCCGGCCGCCGTCGCGGCCTGAGCACCTGGGCATCCAGGGGCGCCTGGGTACCGCATTTATTCTTCAGCGTGCCAGGTAGCCACCATCCACGGGGTAGTACGCCCCCGTCACAAACGACGCCTTGCCGGACGCCAGCCAGGTCACCAGCTCGGCCACCTCCTCGGGCTGCCCCAGGCGGCCGATGGGGTGGGCGCCGACCAGCAGGGCGTTGATGCCTGCGTCCTGCTCCAGTCCACTGATCATGGGCGTGTGGATGAAGGCGGGGCCTACGGCGTTGACGCGCACGCCATGCGCGCTGTATTCGATAGCAGCCGCCTTGGTCAGCCCCACCACGCCGTGCTTGGCCGCCGTGTAGGCGGGCGCCGTGGCAAAGCCCACCGACCCCAGGATGGACGCCATGTTGATGATGGCACCGCCGCCGTTCTTCAGCATCGCGGCGATCTGGTACTTCATGCCGTAGAACACGCCCGACAGGTTGATGTTGATGACCTGCGCCCAACCGTCCAGCGGGTAGTCGGCTGTCGGAGCCTGCGGACCGCCAATGCCCGCGTTGTTGCAGGCCACGTCCAGGCGTCCGTAGTGGGCGACAGTGCGCTGCACCAGTGCCTCGCAATCCCCGGGCTTGCCCACATCGGCCGCCACAAAGATCGCATCGCCCCCGGCGGCGCGTACCAGTGCGGCGGTC
This sequence comes from Acidovorax sp. GW835-FHT14G06, assembly GCF_058793595.1. NCBI lineage: Bacteria > Pseudomonadati > Pseudomonadota > Betaproteobacteria > Burkholderiales > Comamonadaceae > Acidovorax > Acidovorax sp. GW835-FHT14G06. Next base: position 53,252 of record NZ_JBXAGA010000012.1, on the reverse strand, counting down.
TCCTCACCCGCCTGCACATTCACGTCGGACACCACCACCTTGGCGCCCTCTCGCGCCCACACCAACGCAATGGCGCGCCCGATGCCCGACGATGCGCCCGTTACCAATGCCACCTTGTTCTTCAGCATGAAAGACCCCTAGTTCATTCAAAACGCCTGCAACCCGATGCCACAGATCGCATTTCATTCTGCGCGTGCGATGTGTCGGCACCTTGACCTGTGTCATGTCACACGCAGGGGTACTGCCTGGCCGCACTTGGCCTTGGGTAGCGGCTACCATCAGGGGCTGCCGGTCCTGCGGCGGTTATTTAGCCGTTGTGGGACCGTCTGATTTCCACACCGACGCCCGACCACCCACGCCCGCATCGCATGCCTGCTTTTTCCTTTGAAGCCCTGGACGCCCAGGGCCAGACCCGCAAGGGCCTCATGGAGGCCGACACCGCCAAGGCTGCACGCAGCCTGCTACGGGCCCAGGCACTGGTGCCACTGGCGGTGGAGCTGGTGCAGACGGGCCAGTCGCTGGACGGCCGGTCCGCCAGCCTGAGCCAGCGCCTGTTTACGCGGCCGGTGTTCAGCGCGACCGGACTGGCCATCTGGACACGGCAGATCGCTGGGCTGGTGTCGTCGGGCCTGCCGCTGGAGCGCGCTCTTACCGCGCTGTCCGAAGAAGCCGACGATGAACGCCAACGCCACCTGGTGGCCGCCCTGCGGGCCGAGGTCAATGCGGGCGCCACCTTTGCCCGCGCGCTGTCGCAGCACCCGCGCGAGTTCTCCGATATCTACTGCGCCGTGATTGGTGCGGGTGAGCACAGCGGCAACCTGGGTCTGGTGCTGGAGCGCCTGGCCGACGACCTGGAAGAGCGGCAGGCACTCAAGGCCAAGCTGGTGGGCGCTGCGCTGTACCCGGCCATCGTGACCCTGGTGGCCATCGTGATCGTGTTGTTCCTGGTGGGCTATGTGGTGCCGCAGGTGGCCAGCGTGTTTGCGGGCACCAAGCGGGCGTTGCCATTCCTGACGGTAGCCATGCTGGGCCTCAGCGCCTTTGTGCGCAGCTATGGCTGGGTAATGCTGGTCGCTTCTGTTTTGATAGCGCTCGGAGCAAGATGGGCGCTCACCATCAGCCATATCCGCGAGAAATTCGATGCTGCGTGGCTCAATCTGCCCCTGGTGGGCAAGCTGGCACGCGGCTACAACGCAGCACGGTTTGCCGGCACGCTGGCCATGCTGGCAGGCGCCGGGGTACCGATCCTGAAGGCCTTGCAGGCGGCTGCTGAAACGCTGAACAACCGCGCGCTGCGGGCCGACGCGCTCGACGCCCTGGTGCTGGTGCGCGAAGGCGCTCCGCTGGCGTCCGCGCTGGCCCAGAAAAAGCGTTTTCCGGGCTTGCTGTCGATGTTTGCGCGCCTGGGCGAGCAGACGGGGCAACTGCCTGTGATGCTGCAGCGCGCGGCCCGCCAGCTCTCGGCCGAGGTGCAGCGCCGCGCCATGGCACTGGCCACCATCCTGGAGCCGCTGCTCATCGTGGGCATGGGCCTGATCGTGATGCTGATCGTGCTGGCGGTGCTGCTGCCGATCATCCAGCTCAACCAGTTTGTGAAGTGACCCTATGGCTGTAACTCTCGACGACAAGCTGGTGGTGGCAATCTCCTCGCGCGCCCTGTTCAATTTTGAGGAAGAGAACCGCGTCTTCGAGCACGACAACGACCGCGCCTATGTGGAGCTGCAGCGCCAGCGGCTCGACGTGCCCGCTGCGCCGGGCGTGGCGTTCTCACTGGTGCGCAAGCTGCTCGCGTTCAACACCTCCGAGCACCAGCGCGTGGAGGTCGTTTTGCTGTCGCGCAATGACCCGGTGAGCGGCATGCGCGTGTTCCGCTCCTGCCATGCCCATGGGCTACCCACCATCCAGCGCGGGGTGTTTACCCAGGGGCGCGACCCGTTTCGTTACCTGCGCCCGCTGGGGGCGCACCTGTTTCTGTCAGCCAACGAGGCCGATGTGCGCGAGGCCCTGCACCTGGGCTACCCCGCAGCGCGGGTGGTGACGGAGTCGGTGCAGGCCGGCGACTCCAACCCCAACGAAGTGCGGATTGCCTTCGACGGCGACGCGGTGCTGTTCTCCGATGAGGCCGAGCGCGTTTACCAGGCGGAGGGGCTGGCAGCCTTCCAGCAGCACGAGACCGACAAGGCCGCGCAGCCGCTGCCCGACGGTCCGTTCAAACCCCTGCTGGCCGCCTTGCACCGCCTTCAGTCAGCGGGCGAAGCAGGCGGCACCGGCATGCGTATCCGCACGGCGCTGGTCACCGCGCGCAGCGCCCCCGCGCACGAGCGCGCCATCCGCACGCTGATGGACTGGAACATTGCGGTGGATGAGGCGATGTTCCTGGGTGGCCTGCCCAAGGGCGAGTTTCTGCGCGAGTTCGAGCCCGACTTCTTCTTTGACGACCAGACCGGCCACGTCACATCGGCAGCGCGCCATGTGCCTGCGGGCCATGTGAACAGCGGCATCTCCAATCCGGTACGGGTAACGGGCACCTGACCGCTGAAGTCTGGGCTCCAGGGGTGTTTGCAGTAGCAACCGCCGAGGTGCGTCAGCCAGCCATTGCGAAAAGTTCTGCAAAGTCTTGCAACGCACGGTGAAAGCCTGCAAAGCCCCGGTTGCAAACCGCCGCCGTCGCCCCTCATGTGCCACCATGACAGTTGAGACTTCGAAGGAGAACACCTTGCGCATTCGCACTCCCTGGGCATCGATGGGGCTGAAAAGGCCCGTCTTGGCAACAGTGGCCCTGTTGACAGCCTGCATAGCCCTGGCACAGACGCCCACACCTTCGCCCCCGCCCGCTTCTGCCCACCAGGCAGAGGCGCACGCCGCCACAGAGCCTGCAGCAACGGTGAGCCCCGGCGAACTCAAGGCGCAGCGTGAATTCAAGATGCTGGACTTCAACGGAGACGGCAAGCTCAGCCGCTCCGAGGTGAAACTGTTCCCGCGCCTGGCTGCTGCCTTTGACGATGCCGATACCGATGGCAATGGGTTTGTGTCGTATGCAGAAGTGCGCGCCTTCGCCGCCAAGTACCGCGCTGAACGCGACCGTCAGCGCGCAGCGGCGCAAGCGGCTGCAACACCCGCAGCCCCAGTCGCAGCGCCGCCTGCGCCAGAATCCCGCCCGTAAGGAATGCCAATGGCAGGACGGGAAACCTGGAGCTAGAAAAATGGGGGAAATCGGCTTCAAGCGCTAGTGAAATATGCGCCAAAAGCTACACATTTGATAGCAAAAAACCACGGTGCGAATCTGGGAGAAGCCAGCAGCGTACACACACCGCGCGCTCCTCGCAAACGAAAGGCAGCGCCTTTGCTCCCCAGCCCGGCACCGCGTAGTGCCCCCCAAAAACCGCCATGGGGCCTGACCACTGCGCGATGTGCAGGCGCCTTGACAGATGGCAGGCCTGTTGCCACTGCGTCGCTCAGGCGCCGCCCGTGCGCTTGACCTTGGGGTCGGTGTAGGTCAGCGGCTCATTCTTGGCCTGCTGGGCCAGACGCTCTTGCAAGGTCATCTTGTTGACGTCTTGCGCCACTTCCACCGCGCTGCCGCTGGCGCGCCACATCGACTGGATGAACTCCAGCAGCTGCTTGTAGATGGGCTCTTTGGGAGGCTCCGGCGGCTCTTCGACGGTGTCTTTCTTTTTTACCGCCGTCCAGTCCCGGTTAGGCGCCTCGGGCGCCGAGGGTTTGTCCGGCTCGCGCACGATCGCCCCCTCGCCCATCCTGTCCATGGACTCGACAGGGTTGGGAGCGTTGATGGGACGCACCGGAGGCGCACCCGAGGCGCCAGTGGAATACAAATCAGCGCCCTGAGGACGCCAGGACGGCGATCGATCGACAGGTGGCATTTGCATGACATTGGCCCGTAGTTGAACAAAAGGTACAGAGGGTCTTTCGGCCTCTTCGTACATTCATTACGGCAAAAAGAAGGGTGAATTTAGGTCTTTTTCACCGATTGAACGAAATTTAGGGTTTTCCCCAGTAAAAAGCCAGCTTTTTGGGACGGTTCAGCGTCAGGCAGGGACCATGAAGGTGCCAAACAGTGCCCCGAATGTCGCAACAGCACCACGCCGTCAGAAGGCGGCGCGATACACAGGTCATAACCCGCTGCAGGGGAACAGGCAGAGAAGTAAGCGGCTCGGGCCATGCGCAAGGAATGCGCAAGAGGGAGCCGCCGGCCCCACATTCCCTACAGAGCCTGTTGACGATCTCGCAGAGGAGCGCAGACAGGCTCTCGTGACGAGCAGGACAAGGCCCGAGTCAAGGACGGAGCCGGTTTGACTCCTCCATACAAGGTCAAAGAAAGCGTTCGAGCAACCGGCGCGAATGCTTGTCCAGCGCCGTCGTGTCCTTCACACGGAACTGCAAGCCGTCGCCCCCGGCGATCAGCAGCCGGGTGCGTCCGCCCAGGCGGCGGATATCCTCTTCGGCCTTGAGCACCAGGCGGGCTGGCCCCCGGTCGGTCTCCACATCCCAGGTGCTGGGTGTTGAAAAACTAGAAACGGCTGAGATTTTCTGGATAGTGGGCACAAACTCGCGCACTTCCAGCTCTTCTTCAATGAGCTGCCGGGCGGCGCCTGTGACAGCCTCCAGCCGGGGAACCCACAGCAGTTCATGGCCGTCAGTTCCTACCAGGGAGAGCCCGTCGCCCGGCGCAGCGATGGGAAAAGCACGCACGGGGGTTACCCCCTCGTGGGTCGTGCCGTCGGCCAGGGTCAGGACCAGGCGGCCGTGCGGGTTGCGCGCCAACTGGAAGGTGGGGATAGACGATGACGGGGTCAGGGAAGCATTCATGACAAAGTCGCTCACAGCATCTCAGGGGTTGCCGGCGGGGTGGGCCGGGTGCAGCAGTCCGCTGTCGATGATGACCCCCGCAGCCTGCGCGTCTTCTTCGGCGCGGCGGGCCTGGGCTTCGTACAGCCGCCAGTAAGCGCCCTGCTTTTCCATCAGTTCGTCGTGTGGGCCCACTTCCACGACCTCGCCACGGTCCATCACCACCAGGCGGTCAGCCTTGCGCAGCGTGGACAGGCGGTGGGCAATCGCAATGGTGGTGCGCCCCTGCACCAGGTTATCCAGCGCCTTCTGGATTTCCTTCTCGGTCTCGGTGTCCACGGCCGAGGTGGCCTCATCCAGGATCAGGATGCGCGGGTCGATCAGCAGCGCGCGCGCGATGCTGATGCGTTGGCGCTCGCCACCCGACAGGCCCTGGCCGCGCTCGCCCACCAGCGAGTCGTAGCCGTGCGGCAGGCGCAGGATGAACTCGTGCGCATGGGCGGCACGGGCGGCGGCCACGATTTCCTCGCGCGTCGCTTCGGGCTTGCCGTAGGCGATGTTCTCGGCAATGGTGCCGAAAAACAGGAAGGGCTCCTGCAGTACCAAGCCGATGTGGCGGCGGTAGTCGGCCACCGCAAATCGGCGGATGTCGATGCCATCGACCTGGATGGAGCCATCGCTCACGTCATAAAAACGGCTGATCAGGTTGACCAGCGTGCTCTTGCCCGAACCGCTATGGCCCACCAGGCCAATCATCTCGCCAGGGCGGATCTCCAGATCCAGCCCCTTGATGACCGCGCGGCTGCCATAGCGGAAACCCACGCCCTGCATGCTGATGGCGCCCTGCACCTTGTCCACCTTCACGGGCTGGGCCGGGTCGGGCACGTTGCTCACGTGGTCCAGGATGTCAAAAATGCGCTTGGCGCCAGCGGCAGCCTTCTGCGTGACCGATACGATGCGGCTCATCGAATCGAGCCGCCCGTAGAACCGCCCGATGTAGGCGATGAAGGCGGTGAGCACCCCCACTGTAATCTGGTTGCGCGACACCAGCCAGATGCCAAACGCCCAGACCACCAGCAGACCAATTTCGGTCAGCAGCGACACCGTGGGGGTGAACAGGCTCCAGGTCTTGTTGAGCTTGTCGTTCACCTCCAAGTTGTGCTGATTGGCATCGCGAAAGCGCTGGGCCTCGCGCTTTTCTTGGGCGAAGGCCTTCACCACGCGAATGCCAGGAATGGTGTCCGCCAGCACGTTGGTCACCTCGGACCACACGCGGTCGATCTTTTCAAACCCGGTGCGCAGGCGGTCACGCACGGTGTGAATCATCCAGCCAATGAAAGGCAGCGGCACCAATGTGACAAGTGCCAGCCAAGGGTTGATCGAGAACAGGATGGCCGCCGTCATCACGATCATCAGCACGTCAGTGATGAAATCGAGCGCGTGCAACGACAGGAAAACGTTGATGCGGTCCGTTTCGGACCCGATGCGCGCCATCAGGTCGCCGGTGCGCTTGCCGCCAAAGTAGTCGAGCGACAGGCGTAGCAGGTGCTCGTACGTGGTGGTGCGCAGGTCGGCGCCGATGCGCTCGGACACCAGCGCCAATATGTAGGTGCGCGCCCAGCTCAAGCCCCAGGCCGCCAGCGCCGACAGCAGCAGGCCGCTCAGGTACAGCAGCACCAGACCCGGTTCGATCTGCTTGCCGTTCTGGAACGGGATCAGGATGTCGTCCATGAGTGGGATCGTGAGGTAGGGCGGCACCAGTGTGGCAGCCGTGGAGGCCAAGGTCAGCGCAAAACCGGCCGCCAGCTGTTTGCGGTAGGGCCGCGCAAAACGCCACAGGCGCAGCAGCACCCAGGTGGAGGTCTGGGGTGGCTGGGCGCGGGCACAGGCCGGGCACTCTTCGGTGTCGGGTGGCAGCGGCGTGTGGCAGGTGGGGCAGGCGGGCTCGTCGGCTTCGTCCTCGGCACCGTTGTCGCCCCGGGCGCTTTGCTGCTCGAAGCGCTGCACCAGGCGCAGCGCCTGGGCGTGGTGCGCCAGGGTGAAGCGCCACTGTGCCAGGCGCTCTTGGGGGTTGTGCAACTCGAGCGAGCCCACTCCGCCATGGTCATGCAGCTTGAGCGCCAGCCCCTCACCCAGGGGCCAGCCGCGCCACGTCGTGGAGCCCGGGTCGCAGGCCAGCAGCCGTTCGGACGTCACCACCACCCACCCCGCCGAAAAGCGCAGTGCAGCACTCAGGTCAACCGGCAGCGCCGCCAACACGTTCTCTTTGGAAGCGAGCATGGCCCGCAAATCGGCCCCCACAGGGCCAGAAAAGACACCTGAGGCGTCCACAGAATGGTGATGTTGCATTTTTGGTTGTGTTTTCCGCCACCGGCTGCCTGCGGTGGCCGCTCTCGCGAAAGCAAGAATTCTCACCGATACTGCACGCCACGGTGCGACGGCATCCTCCTGTAACGTCTGTGGCCGCCATTTGGCTGACACTGCGCACAGGCTCAGGACTGGCGCACAATCATTGTCCACAAAATTCCCTTTCGTCCCCCTACCGCACAGCCCTTACCAAGGCCGGAACCAAACCGCTGCAATCCATGGCGAAACTCAACGACATCCAACTGCTTCGCATCAACTACCTGCGGGGCCCCAATATCTGGACCTACCGGCCGGTCCTGGAAGTCTGGCTGGACCTGGGCGAACTGGAGGACTACCCATCCAACACCATTCCAGGTTTCAATGAACGCCTCACGGCGTGGCTGCCCGCGCTGATTGAACACCACTGTGGCGTGGGCGAGCGCGGCGGCTTCCTGCAGCGCCTGCAGGAGGGCACCTGGTGCGGCCATGTGCTGGAGCACATCGTGATCGAGCTGCTCAACCTGGCGGGCATGCCGACCGGCTTTGGCCAGACGCGCTCCACCTCCCAGCGCGGCGTGTACCGCATGGTGTTCCGCGCCCGCGACGAAAGCGTGGCCCGCGTAGCCCTGGCCCAGGGCCATGCACTGATCATGGCTGCCATCAACGACCAGCCATTTGACGTGCAGGCTGCCGTTGCCCGTGTGCGCACCGAGGTGGACGACCAATACCTCGGCCCCAGCACTGCGTGCATCGTCACCGCCGCCACCGACAGGGGCATTCCCCACATCCGCCTGAACGACGGCAATCTGGTTCAGCTGGGCTACGGCGCCCGCCAGCGCCGAATCTGGACGGCTGAGACCGAGTACACCAGCGCGATTGCCGAAGGCATTGCCAGCGACAAGGACCTGACCAAGAGCCTGCTCAAGTCCTGCGGCGTGCCCATCCCTGAAGGCCAGGTGGTCAACAGCCCCAATGAAGCCTGGGAAGCCGCGCAGGACATCGGCCTGCCGGTGGTGGTCAAGCCCTCCGACGGCAACCACGGCCGGGGCGTGACGCTGGATCTGCGCAAGCAGGAAGACATCGAAGCGGCCTACCACGTGGCTTACCCCGAGGGCAGCGACGTGATGGTCGAGCGCTTCATCCCTGGCGACGAACACCGCCTGCTGGTGGTGGGAGGCAAGGTGGTCGCCGCAGCACGGGGCGAGCTGGTCACCATCACCGGCAACGGCCGCTCCACGGTAAAGGAACTCATCGACACCCAGCTCAACTCCGACCCGCGCCGAGGCTACGAAGAAGAGTACCCGCTCGAAATCATCGACCTGGCCACCGACACCAAGGTGCAGCTCGAACTCAAGCGCCAGGACCTCGAAGCCGACTCGGTGCCCGCTGCCGGCCGGCAGGTGGTGGTGCAGCGCAACGGCAACGTGGCTGTGGATTGCACGGACGATGTGCACCCCGAGGTGGCCTACATCGCCCAGCTCGCCGCCAAAGTGGTCGGCCTCGATATCGCTGGCATCGACATGGTGGCCCGCGATATTTCCAAGCCTCTGCACACCCAGGGAGGCGCGATTGTCGAAGTCAACGCAGGCCCTGGCCTGCTCATGCACCTGAAACCCGCTGTGGGCGCACCGCGCCCCGTGGGCCAGGCGATTGCAGAGCATCTGTTTCCCTCGGAAGACGACGAGGGCCAGGCCGGCCGCATCCCGCTGGTGGGCGTGGCAGGCACGCGCGGAACATCGACCATTGCGCGCGTGGTGGCCTGGCTGCTGCACCTGAGCGGGCACCACACCGGCCTGGCCTGCCACGAAGGGCTGTTTCTGGACCGCCGCTGCGTGGAGGCCACCGACTGCGCCCATTGGGAGGCCGCACACCGCTTGCTGATGAACAAGATGGTGCAGGCCGCCGTGATCGAAAGCAATGCGCGCACCATCCTGCGCGATGGCCTGGCGTATGACCGCTGCCAGGTGGGCGTGGTGACCGACATGGACGGTGTGGAAACGCTGGCCGAATTCGATGTGCACGAACAGGACCAGATGACCAAGGTGATGCGCACCCAGGTGGACGTGGTGCTGGCTGAAGGTGCTGCCGTGCTCAATGCCGCCATCCCTCAGGTGGCCGACCTGGCACCCCTGTCCGACGGCGACGTGGTGCTGTATGCGCAGGACGGTACGTTGCCCGTCATCGCCGAGCACCGCGCCAAGGACAACGGCCGCGCAGTCTTCGTGAAGAACGGCTGCGTGGTGCTGGCCACTGGCAGTGCCGAACATGTGCTGGGCACCCTGTCTGACCTGACCTTTGGCCGCAATGCCGTGGTGCCCGATACCGACGCCCTGCTCGCTGCCATTGGCGCCGCCTGGGCGCTGGACATTGCCCCCGACCTGATCGGCGCGGGCATCAAGACCTTCGAGCCCGAGCTGGTCCCCACCGCCGCCCTGCGGTCGTGATGGCCCCTCGCACGCTTGCCTTTGTTGTTTGACCTCACATCCCACGACCTGAACAGGGCCCCAGCGCCCTGATGGACCACTGAAAGAGACTTCCATGGATGTATCCCGCACCCGGGCCCTGCGTGGCCCCAACCTCTGGAGCCGCCACATGGCCATCGAGGCCGTGGTGACCTGCGCCGAGAACGAGCGCGCCGTGGGCCAGATGGCCGGGTTCGAAGCCCGCCTGCGGGCCCTGTTCCCCGCCATCGGCGCGCTGCACCCGGAGACCGGTGGCGGCGATGTGTCGCTGGCCCATGTGCTGCAGACCGCAGCGCTGGCGCTGCAGGCGCAGGCTGGCTGCCCCGTGACGTTTGCGCGCACCACCGCCACCACCGATGCAGGCGTGTACCAGGTGGTTGTCGAATACAGCGAAGAGGCTGTGGGCCGCAAAGCGTTTGAAGACGCGCAACAACTCATCCAGGCAGCACTGGGCAATGGCACCTTCGATGCCGAAAAGGCCGTTGCCGACCTGCGTGAACTGGACGAAGACGAGCGCCTGGGCCCCAGCACCGGCTCGATCGTCGAAGCCGCCGTGGCCCGGGGCATCCCCTACCGCCGCCTCACGCGCGGCAGCCTGGTGCAGTTTGGCTGGGGCTCCAAGCAGCGCCGCATCCAGGCTGCTGAGGTCGATTCGACCAGCGCCGTGGCCGAATCCATCGGCCAGGACAAGGACCTGACCAAACGCCTGCTGCACGCCGCTGGCGTCCCCGTGCCGCTGGGCAAGCCTGTGGAGAGCGTGGACGAAGCCTGGGAGGTTGCCCTCAAGGTCGGTCTGCCCGTGGTGGTCAAGCCGCAAGATGGCAACCAGGGCAAGGGCGTCACCGTCAATATCACCGACCGCGCGCAGCTCGAAGAGGCCTACAAGAACGCCGCCGACTACGGCACCGTGATGGTCGAGCGCTTCTTGCCCGGCCACGACTTCCGCCTGCTGGTGGTGGGCGACCAGCTGGTGGCCGCTGCACGCCGCGAGCCGCCCCAGGTATTGGGCGATGGCGAACACACCGTGCGCCAGCTGGTGGACGTGGTCAACCAGGACCCCCGCCGTGGCGAAGGCCACGCCACCTCGCTCACCAAGATCCGCCTCGATGACATCGCCGTGGCGCGCCTGGCCATGCAGGGCCTGACACCCGAATCGGTGCCCGAGAAAGGCCAGCGCGTCATCCTGCGCAACAACGCCAACCTGTCCACCGGCGGCACCGCCACCGATGTGACCGACGACGTGCACCCTGAGGTCGCGGCCCGCGCGGTGGCCGCCGCCCAGATGGTGGGCCTGCACATCTGCGGCGTGGACATGGTGGCCGAGACCGTGCTGCGCCCGCTCGAAGAACAGGGCGGCGGCTTTGTGGAAGTGAACGCCGCCCCCGGCCTGCGCATGCACCTGGCCCCCAGCTACGGCAAGCCCCGCAACGTGGGCCAGGCCATGGTGGACAAACTGTTTGCCCATGGCGACGACGGCCGCATCCCCACTGTGGCCGTGACCGGCACCAACGGCAAGACCACCACTGCCCGCCTGATTGCGCACCTGTTCACCGCACAGGGCCTGCGCGTGGGCATGACCAACACCGACGGCGTGTACGTGAACGGCCGCCAGATCGACAGCGGCGACTGCAGCGGCCCCAAGAGCGCACGCAACGTGCTGCTGCACCCCGAAGTGGACGCCGCCGTGTTCGAGACTGCCCGTGGCGGCATCCTGCGCGAAGGCCTGGGCTTTGACCGCTGTCAGGTGGCCGTGGTCACCAACATCGGTGCGGGTGACCACCTGGGCATGAACTACATCACCACGGTGGAAGACCTGGCCGTGCTCAAGCGCGTGATCGTGCAGAACGTGGCGCCCACGGGCTACGCGGTGCTTAACGCGGCCGACCCCATCGTGGCCGCCATGGTCTCGGCCTGCCCTGGCAAGGTGATCTACTTTGCCAGCGACCGCCACCACCCCGTGATGGTCACGCACCGCGCCCAGGGCCACCGCACCGTGTACGTGGACGGCGACTCCATCGTGGCCTCCGAAGGCTCCTGGCGCGAAACCATCCACCTGCGCGATGTGCCGATCACCCGCAACGGCAAGATCGGCTTCCAGGTCGAGAACGTCATGGCCTCCGTGGCTGCCGCCTGGGGCGTGGGCATGCCCTGGCAGACCATCCGCCGTGGCCTGTCGGGTTTCGTGAACGATAGCGACAACGCCCCCGGCCGCTTCAACATCATGGACTACCGGGGTGCAACGGTGATCGCCGACTACGGCCACAACCCCGACGCCATGCGCGCCCTGGTGCAGGCCGTGGACGCCCTGCCTGGCAAGCGCCGCAGCGTGGTCATCAGCGGCGCGGGCGACCGGCGCGACGAAGACATCCGTGAGCAGACCGTGATCCTGGGCGCCGCGTTTGACGACGTGATCCTGTACCAGGACGCGGCCCAGCGCGGCCGTGCCGACGGCGAAGTGATGGCCCTGCTGCGCGAAGGCCTGGCGGGTGCGCCGCGCACAACGCATGTGGAAGAGATTCGCGGCGAGTTCATCGCCATCGACACCGCGCTCTCGCGCCTGCAGCCCGGTGACCTGTGCCTGGTGCTGGTGGACCAGGTGGAAGAAGCCCTGGCCCACCTGGCCCAGCGCTGCACCGAAGGTGAGGCCACCGCGTGAAGGCTGCACGCACGCTGGCAGCCGCAGCCGCCGTAGCGTTTGCAGCCCTCGCGGGCGGCACAGCGCAGGCCGCATCGGGCGAAAAGATCGGCACCGTGGACACCGCATTCCAGTGGATCGGCCGTGACCACGACATCATCGTCGAGGCCTATGACGACCCAGGCGTACGGGGCATCACCTGCTACGTCTCGCGGGCACGCATGGGTGGTGTCAAGGGCACGCTGGGCCTGGCCGAGGACCGCGCCGAGGCATCGATTGCCTGCCGCCAGGTCGGCCCCATCAGCATTCCCGAGCCACTGAAGAAGCAGGAGGAAGTGTTCAGCGAACGCATGTCCATCCTGTTCAAGCGCCTGCGCATCGTGCGCATGGTGGACCCAGCCCGCAACACGCTGGTGTACCTGACCTACTCTGAAAAGCTCATCGACGGCTCCCCCCAGAACAGCGTGACCGCCGTTCCCGTGGACCGCACCACCGCCATTCCGCTGCGCAAGTGACGAGAGCCCGGTGTGGCCGGGACATCGCTCAGACATCAAAAAAGGGGCCTCAGGCCCCTTTTTTTTGATCGTAGATGCCAGTAGCGCTAGTGCAATATGCCTGAGCAGCTATCAAATAAATAGCATCTAGCCCTGCGTGGCAATCTGCCGCAGCGCCTGCTCAAACACCTCCACCGGCTGCCCGCCCTGGATCAGGTGACGCTCATTGACGATGATCGCGGGCACCGAATGGATGCCGTTTTGCAGATAGAACTGCTCGCGCTCGCGCACCTCGTCGGCGTAGCGGTCTGAGGCGAGCAGCGCACGCGCCTCGGCCACATCCAGGCCCACCTCACCCGCTACACGCACCAGCACCTCGTGGTTGCTCGGGTCCTGGCCCTCGGTGAAATACGCCTTGAACAGCGCGTGCTTGAGTTGCGGCTGCAGGCCCTTTTCTTCGGCCCAGTGCAGCAGTCGGTGCGCATCAAAGGTGTTGTAGATGCGGCTGCGCTTGTCCATGCTGAAGGTGAACCCCAGCGCCGCGCCGCGCGCCGCGATGGCCTCGCGGTTCTTCTGGCTCTGCTCGGGCGTGGCGCCGTATTTTTCTTGCAAGTGTTCGCCAATGTCCTGCCCGGCAGGGCCCATCTGCGGGTTCAGCTCAAACGGCTGAAAGTGCAGGTCCAGCGCGACCTCGCCCTGCAGCCGGTCCGCCGCCTGCTCCAGCGCCTTGAGGCCGATGATGCACCAGGGGCAGGAGACATCGGAGACGAAATCGATTTTGAGGGTGGTGGTCATGGGAGGGTTCCGGCAGGCAAAGGTAAGAGATGGTAGGTGGGGTGGTTTAACCGTGGGGGAGGCGGGTTTACCGTCGCCGCGAAGGCGGAATTGGGCCGGCAGCCATCTATGAAACAGCGACTCTGCTCTTCCGATGCGCGGTCCACGCCAACGCAAGACTCACCAGCCCGAAGCTGAAGAAGCCAAATACACTGTTTCGCCAAATCTTCGTGTAGGCGCGACTGAACGCATTGTCGTTGCGTCGAATTGTCTGCAATGCAGTGTTCACCATTTCCTTGTCCAGCTCGCTCAAATGAATCGTGTCGATATAACTCTTCTCCAGAAGCTCAACGGCACCCATCGTAGATTTTTTGACCAAAGGAACCTGTTCAAAGCAACAGGCAGCCAGGCTGAATGACAGGCACGCGAATGCAAGGAAGAGGAACTTGAACAAACGCATGAAAATGTTGAAACAATGGGTTCTGGCCGGAAGGATTGAGCCAGTTTAGACGCCACGCACTTACGTCCCCCGCAACTCCGTCTTCAGCACCTTCCCATAACTGTTCTTCGGCAATGCCTCCACCCACCGGTATTCCTTCGGCCGCTTAAAGCGAGCAATGTGCTCCAGGCACAGCGCATCCAGCACGGCATCGGCCACCGCACCGCCCTCCTCCGCAACCAGGAAGGCCACCACCACCTCGCCCCACTCCGTATCGCGCTGCCCCACCACGGCGACCTCGCGCACCTGGGCGTGGAGCAGCAGCACCTCTTCGACCTCGCGCGGGTAGATGTTGCTGCCGCCGGAGATGATCACGTCCTTGGACCGGTCCTTGAGCGTGAGGAAGCCATCGGCATCCAGCGCGCCCATGTCGCCGGTGCAGAGCCAGCCGTCGCGCAGCGTCTGCGCCGTGGCGGTGGGGTTGTTCCAGTAGCCGGGCATCACGGTGTCGCCGCGCACCACCACCTCGCCGGTTTCGCCGATGGGCAGGGGCTGACCCGTGGCATCGACAACGCGCACCTCCACCAGTGACTGCGCCACGCCCACCGACACCATGCGCTCGGCCCAGCGCGGGTGGTCGCGGTCGGCCAGCTGGGCGCGCGGCAGGGCGGTGATGGTCATGGGGCTTTCGCCCTGGCCGTAGATCTGTGCAAAGCGGTTGCCCATCACGGCCAGAGCGTTGCGCAGGTCGTCGGCGTACATGGGGCCGCCGCCGTAGACGATGGTCTTGAAGCCTGAGACGTCGGCACCCGTGGCACGCACATGGTCCACCAGGCGGTGCACCATGGTGGGTGCTGCAAACAGCGTGAGCTGGCCCACGCTGGCCGCGAGCTGCACCAGTTCAGCCGGCTCGAACCCACCCGACAGCGGCACCACATGCCGCTCGCCGCGCAGCACCTGGGCGTAGTTGTAAAGCCCCGCGCCGTGCGACATGGGTGCTGCGTAGACCATGGCGTCGCCGGGCAGGATGTCGTCCACATCGGTGAAGTAGCAGGCCGTCATGGCCAACAGGTTGCGGTGGGTCTGCATCACACCCTTGGGTCGGCCGGTGGTGCCCGAGGTGTAGAACAGCGAGGCCACGTCATGCGGCGCGCGGTCGCACACGTCCATGGACGTGTGGGCGACTGCGGCGCGGTATGCGTCGGAGCCAAAGACCAGCACCGCGTTCTGCGGCGCCCCGGCCTCGCGCACGGCGGGTGCCAGCGCTTCAGAGGTCAGCACCACGCGCGCGCCAGAGTCAGCCAGCACGTAGGCGAGTTCTTTGGCATGCAGCTTGTAGTTGACCGGCACCGACACCGCCCCTGCCCACAGGATGGCGTGCAGGGCCTCCAGGTATTCGGGCGCATTGGCAGCGTAGATGGCCACGCGGTCGCCCGGGGCCACGCCACAGCGTGTACGCAGATGGGCGGCCAGCGCGGCGGTGCGCGCGGCCAGCGTGCCGTAGGTCCACAGCACCTGGTCGCCATGCAGCAGCGCGGGCTGGTGGGCGTACAGCAAGGCGCTGCGGCGCAGCAGGTGGGCGATGTTCATCGGGCGCGCTCCAGAATGCTCACGTAGTTGGCCACAGCCGAGCCGCCCATGTTGAACACGCCCGCCATCGTGGCACCGGACACCTGCAAATCGCCCGCCTCGCCCATGAGCTGCATGGCCGACACCACATGCATCGACACGCCGGTAGCGCCAATCGGGTGGCCCTTGGCCTTGAGCCCGCCCGAGGCGTTGACGGGCAGGCGACCACTGCGCAGCACGGTGCCATCCTCCAGCAGGCGGTGGCCCTGCCCCACAGGCGCCAGGCCCATGGCCTCGTACGTGAGCAGCTCGGCGATGGTGAAGCAGTCGTGCACCTCCGCCAGCGACAGGTCGTGCACCGCGCACCCTGCCTGCTGCAGCGCCTGCTGCCAGGCGCGCCGTGGCCCTTCAAAGTCCACCACCCGGCGGCGCGCCATGGGCAGGTAGTCGTTGACCTGCACCCGCGCCCGCAGGCGCACGGCGCGGGGGAAGTCGCCCACCGCATCATCGGTCGCCAGGATGAGCGCTGCGGCACCGTCGGAAACCAGCGAGCAGTCCGTCTTGCGCAGGGGCGCGGCAATCATCGGGTTGCGGTCGGACACGGTGTTGCAGAACTCGAAGCCCAGGTCCTTGCGCATGTGCGCCCAAGGGTTGAGTGCGCCGTTGGCGTGGTTCTTGGCGGCGATGCGTGCCAGGGTGGACGAGTGGTCGCCATGCGCCGCAAAGTAGTCCTGCGCGATGGAGCCAAAGATGCCCGGGAAGCCACCGGGCGGGTTACCCGCCTCGCCGGAGTAGCCACAGTCTCCCAGGATGCGCGTGGTCTCGGCGCCAGAGACGGCTGTCATTTTTTCGGCGCCGATGACGAGGGCGACCTGGGCGCGTCCGGCTTCGATCGCGTCACACGCGGCATAGAGGGCGGCCGAGCCGGACGCACAGGCGTTTTCCAGCCGGGTGGCGGGCTTCCAGCGCAGGGCGTCGTCGCACTGCAGGGCCAGCGACGAGGCAAACACATCGGGCGTGAAGCCGCCGTTGAGGTTGCCCAGCCACACGCCATCCACCACCGCACCGTCGATGCCCGCGTGCTGCAGGGCCTCGCGGCCTGCGCGCGTGATGAGGTCTTCGAGCCCCAGGCCGTCCAGCCGGCCAAACGGCAAATGTGCCCAACCCACGATCGCTACGCCCATGTCCATCCTCCGTTGATGTGCGCCATGACGGCGCGATGGCAAGCACTGTAGGCAAGCAACAGCCGTCCGCACAGTCGCCGAACTACCCAAGGGAAAACCCGAAGCCCTGGCACCACGCACAGCCCGCGCCATCAATCCCCCACACGCTGTGGCGTTGAAACCGCATTGCCTAGACTGCACCTAAGAACCTGTTCAAAAGCCACCGCACAACGCACTGCAAGCGGTGCGCTCCCCCTCCCCCCTTTATCCCGCACGACGACCATGACCCTGGACCAGCAAAAATCCATCCTCACCATCGCCCTTCTGGCAGCGTTTGCCGATGGCAACAAGGACGATGCCGAACGCGAAGAGATCCGCCGCATTGCCCAGTCGCTCGCGGGCGACGGGGGCGTGGCCGACCTGCCGCGCATCTACCAGGACGTGCTGCTGCAACGCACCAGCGTGCAGGCCGCCGTGCAGGGACTGAGCGAGCCCATGCACCGCCAGCTGGCCTACGAGATGGCTGTGTGCGTGTGTGATGTGGATGGCCGCCAGACAGCCGCGGAGCGCGATTTTCTGACCCGCCTCAAGGCGGCCCTGGAGCTGGGCGACCCGCAGACGGCAGCGTTTGACCAGCAAGCCGATGCGCTGGTGGACGTGGCCGAAAAGGCCGTGCCGATGGCGGTACCGGTGGCCACCGCTGCGGCAGCGCCTCTGGCCGCAGCAGTCGGTGCAGGCGCATCGGATGCAGAGCTGGACAAATCCATCCTGAACTATGCGCTGCTCAACGGCGCGCTGGAGCTGCTGCCGCAGTCATGGGCGTCGATGGCCATCATCCCGCTGCAGGTGAAGATGGTCTACGGGATTGGCAAGGCCCACGGGGTGGAGCTGGACCAAGGCCACATCAAGGAGTTCATCGCCGCTGCCGGCGTGGGCATGACGTCGCAGTACCTGGAGCAGTTTGGTCGCAAGCTACTGGGCGGCCTGCTGGGCAAGGTGGCGGGCCGCACCATCGGCGGGCTGGGCGGCGCCGCCACGGGCATGGCGTTTTCGTTTGCCACCACCTACGCGCTGGGGCAGGTAGCCAAGCGCTACTACGCAGGGGGGCGGGTCATGAGCACGGCCATGTTGCGCGAGACCTTTCAGGGCCTGCTCACGCCCGCCAAGCAATTGCAGACGCAGTATTTGCCCCAGATCCAGCAAAAGGCAGCCACACTGGACGCAGGCCAGATCATGGCCCTGGTGCGGGGCGCATGATGAATGCTATGTAATTTATAGCTTCCGGCGCTTATTCAACTAGCGCTTGCGGCCAATTTGTCTCAAAAAATGCCCTACAGCCACGCGGGGCCTGCCCGGACGCCCTGGAACGCGTCGCCACGCGCCGCACACCCGTTGCCGTCGCGCTGCACCTTGCGACACAACAGGTAACACACCGCTCGGTGCGTGACAGAATCCGACCATGCTCGACCACACGGATCCTGTCGCCTCCATCATCCCGGCCATGTCGCTCGATTCACCGTCCGACAACGCCATGGCGGCCATGTCGCGCCTGGCCCTGGGGCCCGTGAACACGGATTACTACCTGAAGGTGTTCGAGCGCTTTGACGACACCGGCCGCACAACCACCACCTGGAACTGGGCCGCCTGCCTGTACACCCTGAACTGGATGCTGTTTCGCCAGCTGTGGGGCGCCGCGCTGGTCTATGTGGCAGCGGTCGAGGGGCTAGCACTGATCGTGTTTGGCGTTGGCCGCTCGTTCTTGCACTGGCCCGTGGGCATTGAACTGGGGGTGCTGGGCGCATTTGCGGTGCTGGCGTTTGCGGTGCCAGGGCTGTATGGCAACGCCATCCTGTACGCCGACATCCGCAAACGCATTGCACGCGCGCTGGCAGCGTCGCGCACCTTGCCCGAGGCCTGTGCTCTGCTTGAAAAGCAGGCCAGCTCGCGCAAGCGGCTGCAGGTGCTGGTGCTGGCGAACGTGGTGCTGGGCCTGGCCGCACTGATCGCCTACCTGACGCTGTCCCCGTCAGACGTGAAGCCCCTGGCGCTGGAACCCGCCGTCACAGTGGCGCAGGCCACGGCAGCAGCCCAGGCGGCATCTGCCACCAAGCCTGTGGGGGCCTTGCCAGCGCCCGAAGCCGAAGGGGCGCCCACGCCGCCTACGCCTGCGCCCGAGGTGGCAGCGGAACCACCGACTGCACCCACACCTGCCCCCCAGGCTCCTGCTGCTGCAGCACCGAAGCCTGCGCCTGTGGCATCGGTACCTTTGGCTGTCGCACCCGCTCCTGCCACCGCTGCTGTCCAAAAATCGGCCGAGCCCCCAGCTCCAGCGCCGTCCGCATCGGCCACGGCCTCCACCCCGGCCGCCAAAGCGTCCACACCCAAGTCAGCCACGCCAGCCGCATCGACCCGCGCACCAACGCCTGCGGCCAGCGCCACTGCTACCGCCCCTGCACGCCGCGATGCCGCCAGCCGCGCAGCAGCCACCACCAAGCCCAAGGCACCGGCCGCAAAGGCGCCCTCCGCTGATACCGCGCTGCCCACGGTAGGCACTGCCCCAGGCTACTACATCAACGTGGGCCTGTTTGCCGAAGAAGCCAACGCCCGCAAGACCCAGGCGCGCCTGCTCAACGAAGGCCTGCCCGCGTTTCGCCAGGAGCTGAACAATGCCAAGGGCCGCCGCATCCGCGTACGGGTGGGGCCCTACGCCAACCGCGCCCAGGCCGATGCGGCTGCAGAGGCGATCCGGGCCATGGCGCTGGACGCCGTCGTGTTCAAGCAATAACGACCCACAGCCGCGCGGCGTGGCTCTGTCCTACGCATGCCAATGCCCAGCGCCGACGCAGGGTCGCCTGGTCTGCGGGTAGGCTGTTCCCAGAGCAACTTTGGGCGCCCCCACGATGACGCGACAGACTTCCCCGCACCAAAACTCCACCCGCCGGTGGGCTACCCTGGCAGCGGTGGCTGCAGGCGTGCTGCTGCTCACCGGCTGTGCCCCCTGGCGCATGTGGATCGCCGCCGACCTGGCCCGCGATGCCCGTCCCTACACCGCTCAACCACCACACCCGACGCATCGTGTGCTGGTGGTGGGCGACAGCACGGCAGTGGGCACTGGTGCCAACACGGCTGCAGACAGCCTGCCAGGGCGCATAGGCCAGAACCACCCCCAGTGGCGCATCGACAACCTGGCGGCCAACGGCGCCAAGTTTGGCGATGTGGTGCAGCAGCTGGAGCGCGCTACCAGCGGCTATGACCTGGTGCTGGTGCTGGCGGGGGGCAATGACGTCATCCGCTTCACCCCCGAAGACACGCTGCGCGCCCAGATGCAGCAGGCCGTGGCCCTGGCGCGCCAGAAGGGGCAGCAGGTGGTGCTGATGCCTTGTGGCAACGTGGGCCACGCGCCCTTTTTTGTGCCGCCCCTGTCATGGGCCATGTCGCGCCGGTCCGAGGCACTGCATGCGCTGGCGCGGGAGACAGCCAGCGCGCAGCAGGTGCACTACGTGCGCTTGCTCAAGCCGCGCGACCAGGACCCGTTCGTGACCCGCAGCCAGGAGCTGAACGCCGCCGACGGCCTGCACCCCAGCAGCGCGGGCTATGTGGAGTGGTACCGCGAGCTGGTAGCGCAGGGCGCGTTGAACGACCTCGCACAGTAGCCCCCGTTATCCAGCGGTGGCCCCGCCACACGATAGCCAACGCAACACGGCGTCCATGACCCACTGAGGGTCGTCCAGCGGCAGGTCGTGCCCCGCCCACGGATGCAGCTGCAGCGGCAGCCCCCAGGCGCGCGCAATGGCTTGCGAGCATTGGCTGGACACGAGCTGGTCCTGCAGGCTGCCCAGCAGCAACAACTGGTCTGCGGGCGCTGTAGCAGGCGCACGATAGCGCGCAGCAGCCACCAGCTGGCGCAGCGCGTTGTGTGCCGATACAGGCCTTAGCCTGCGCACAGCGGCCCACTGCGCCACCAAGGAGCCTGGGGGTGATGCACTGCGGCTGGTGATCTGCCACACTACCTCCTCCGCCGGCTCGGCAGATCGCCACAGACGCGCCAGCCGCATCAATGGCACCAGGTTGTGCACACGCAGTCGGTGCCAGAATGGGCTGAACGGCCGCAGGCTGGTGTTGATGAGCACGCAGCCCGCCACCTCATGGGGCGCCACGCGTGCCCATTCGGTGGCCACCATCGCCCCGAGCGACATGGCCAGCAGGTGGTAGGGCGGCGCAATGGCTCGCCGCGCCAGCTCCGCGCGGCAGGCCTGCACCATGCCCTGCACCGACAGAGGTGATGTCAGGCGGTGGAACTCGCCATTTCCCGGCAGGTCCAGCGCCAGCACCTGGTCGCCAGGCACCGCCTGCGCAAAACCCTCGGCAAACGCGCCCCAGTGCGCGGCCTCGCGCGTCAGCCCGCGCAGCAGGATCCATTGGCGTGGTGAGCGCGCTGACATCTCAGTACCACGCAGCCAGGGCATCGGCACGGCGCTGGGCCCGCTGATCGGGCGCAGGCACCCAGCGCGTGTGGCTGCAGGCTGCGCGCGACAGAAAGTCGAGCAACGACAAGTGCCGCCGCAGCACCCGCTGCTGGCGGTGGTTGATGAGCGGGTTGAAGATGCCGTTGCGCGAGAACAGCTGGCGCGGATTCTTCTTGATCCACAGCCACGAACCCATCTCAAGAGTCAGCGGCAAAAAGGTATGCGCAGGTACATCGCGGCAGGCCTGCAGGTACAGGTGGTCCCACAGGTCGCCATGGGCCAGGTACTGTGCGCTCTGCGGCTCGATGATGTACTGGTGGTTGCTGTGCGCCTGCAGAAAAATGTCCTGCAGCGCATGCAGCTCTGCCAGGTGCGGGATGGGCCGGCGCGTGTGGGCAAACGGAAACCACAGCCGGTCCTTCACCCCGAAGCCCGAGTGGCAGTCCAGCGCAATGCTGAAAGGCCGCGCCAGCAGCTGCTGGGCCACCACGTCGCACAGCGCCTGGCTCTCGGCCTCCATAGGCTCACCCAGCCGCCCCCGGTACCAGGGCAGCCCCGCGCTGACGCGCTGTCCACCAATGCCCCAGGGCACCGGGTCCACCGCATCGACGGGTGCGTTGCGCATCAGGTCCACCCCACGCGGGTTGGCGCGCGTGGCAGACCACATGCCACCCGGGTTGACGATGGGCATGAAGACCAGGCGCACCCGCTCCAGCTGCTGGTGCAAGGTGGTGTCCCACTGCAGTCGCATGACCACGTTTTGCAGGTAGGCAATGACCACCTCTGCACCAATGCGCTCCAGCCCATGCACGCCGCCAAAGAACCCTACGGCGGGCACGTCCAGCGCAGGGTTGCCCAGCCCGATGGCATAGATGGGAAAGTGCGGACCCGATGCCACAGACACCTGTTGGACGACCTGTACCTGCAGATGGGGCGCGCCCAGCTCCAGGATTTTTTCCAGCGCCGCAAGCTCGGGCAGCATGTTCAATGGGTGGGATATCGGTAGGTGGGGCACGCCACAGCGCGTACCAAGCGGCGAGGATAGCGCTCGCCGCCCAGCGCGAACAGCGGCGCAGCCAGTCTGTGGGGTTTGTGCGAACCGACGCGAAACCGTCACACAAGGGCGCTAACTTGCCTGCAGTCACCACCCCTTGGAAGAGGCGCAACATGCTCTGGAAACTGTTCGGACTGCAGCGGCTGCTCGATGAGCTGTTCGATGAACGCGGGTGGCTGAGCCTGGACCTGCCCCGCACCGCTGGCTGGGACCACGACGATGTACCCGCCCCCGCGCAAGACTGAGGCCTACCGCTGGGCCATGGGCAGGGCCATGCTCGCCTGCGCGTTGGCCTGGGGGGTGGTGGAGTTTCTGGCTTTGCAACGCGCACGCTGGCAGCTGTGGCGCGAGCGGCTGCACACACCAGCTCACCACTAGGGTCTCCATGAACGACCGGCCGCAGGACCCACACGAGGAGATGGCCAACAGTGCGCTGCACGGCGCAGCGCTGATTGGCGCTTGCCTCGCAGTGCCCCAACTGCTGAGGTCAGCCCCCTCCGCGCATCCTGCAGCCATAGGGGGTGTGCTGGTGTTTGCGGGCACCATGGCGCTGCTGTATGGCGCGTCCACCCTGTACCACGCACTGCCGCCGGGGCGAGCCAAGCAATGGGCGCTGCGGCTGGACCATGCGGCGATCCACCTGTTCATCGCGGGCAGCTTCACACCGTTTGCGTTGAGTGCGCCCGGCCACATGCACGACATCACCGCCCTAGCCCTGGTGTGGCTGGCCGCCCTCGCAGGCTGCTGGCTCCAGCTGCGCGCAAGGCGCGCAGCGCCCTGGCTGTCAACGGCCTTGTATGTGGTGTTGGGCTGGGTGGCGCTGCTGGCGGCCTTGCCCCTGATGGCCCATGTGCCCCCCGTGAGTGCGGCCTGGCTGGTCATCGGCGGGGCCGCGTACACGGCGGGTGTGGTGTTTTTTGTGATGGACACCGTGGTGCGCTATGCCCACGCCGTGTGGCATGGCTGGGTCATCGCGGGCACGGGCTGCCACGTGATCGCTGTGCTGGGCCTGCAGGCGGCAGCTTAGCCACGCAGACAACAGCGGGGCGCAAAGGGCGCTCCTGCAACGACTTCGCGGGCCCTGCGCAAGCAGTTGGCACCGCACCCATGCGACGGCTGCAAACACCTGCAGCACGCAGGCACTATCGCGTCTGGCGTTATCGCACCTAAAATCGTGCAGGTCCTCGCCCGCAGAGGCAGGGCCCATCGTCACTCCAATCAACGAAAAAACATCATGGCAACTGCAAAGAAAACTCCCGCTCCCGCAAAGAAGGTGGCCGTCAAGGCCGCAGCACCAGCCGCCAAGAAGGCAGCACCTGCAGCCAAAAAGGCTGCGCCTGCCGCCAAGAAAGCAGCCGCCCCCGCCGCCAAGCCCGTGGTCGCTGCTGCAGCCCTGAAGCCCATCAAGGCCGCCTTCAACAAGACCACGCTGGTCGCCCACCTGGCCGAACAGTCGGGCGTGGAGCCCAAGGCCGCCAAGGCCGTGCTGGCTGCGCTGGAAGCCGCCATCCTGGGCTCGGTGCACAAGAAGGGCTCTGGCGAGTTCACGCTGCCAGGCGTGCTCAAGATCGGCCTGCAGCAAGTGCCCGCCAAGAAGAAGCGTTTTGGCAAGGACCCGTTCACGGGTGAAGAGCGCTGGTTCCCCGCCAAGCCCGCCTCGGTCAAGATCAAGACCCGCGCCCTGAAGAAGCTCAAGGACGCAACCGCCTGATGCACCCAGCGCCGCAAGGCGCCTGCGTCAGTACCAGGGGCCGCAAGGCCCCTGTTTCATTGGTGGGGCACGAAGACGCTCCCACCAAGCCCTGCGCGCTCAGACCATGATGACGCCCGTAGCGACAGGGCTGGCATACAGCGCCTGCACCGCCGCCGCGCGGCGTGAGAGAACTGCTCCCTGGTTGATGTAGCCCTTGTCCGTGATCTCCCCGGCATCTGCATCGGGCGCTGTGGTCATCACCATGGCCCGTGTGGGGCACTGCGAAGACCCCGCGCCCGCATCGCGGCGCGCACGCATCACGGCTTGCAGCGCCTGCGTCAGCTGCGCAGCGTCGGTCGCGCCAGCAGCGGACGGAAACACCAGCATGCCCACCTCATCGCGGTCATGCCCGGTGAGCACGATGTCCTGGACCAGCGGCGCCAGTTGCGACACCAGCTCCACCCGCAACGTGCCCACCGACACCCAGCTGCCGCTGGACAGCTTGAAATCCTCCGCCACGCGCCCGTTGAAAACCACGCCTTTGTCTGGCTGCTCCGCGTCCACCAGATAGCCCGCGTCGCCGATGCGGTAGAACCCCTCGTGATCGAACGCGGCCACCGTTTCGCGCGGCGCATTGCGGTAGCCCGCGAACACCGACACGCCACGAACCCGCATCTCCAGCTTGCCGCCGTTGGGCACCAGCTTCAGCTCCAGCCCTGGCAAGGGTGCACCAATACAGCCCGCGCCTTCAAGGTGCCAGTGCGCGGTGGTGACGGCAGGTGCTGTCTCTGTGGATCCCCACGATGTCGTGAGCCACAGCGGCTGGGCGG
The DNA here is from genome assembly GCF_058793595.1 of Acidovorax sp. GW835-FHT14G06. Lineage (NCBI taxonomy): Bacteria > Pseudomonadati > Pseudomonadota > Betaproteobacteria > Burkholderiales > Comamonadaceae > Acidovorax > Acidovorax sp. GW835-FHT14G06. Next base: position 28,521 of record NZ_JBXAGA010000012.1, on the reverse strand, counting down.
GGCGCACGCGCCGCGCAACGGCCTGCAAGCGCTGCCAGGTCGATGGAGCCAGCGCCGCCGCCGCATAGAAGGCCAGCCGCATGCGCGCCAGCACGTCGGCGGCCAGGCTATCGTCGGCTTCCAGAAACGGCAGCAGCATGTCAAAGCCCCGAGGCACGTTGAACAGCATGGTGGGCTGCACCTCGCGCAGGTTGCGCACCGTCTTGTCGATGAGCCCCGGCACCGGCCGCCCCTCGTCGATGTAGAGCGTGCCGCCGTGGCACAGCACCATGTTGAGGTTGTGGTTGCCACCAAAGGTATGGCTCCAGGGCAACCAGTCCACCAGCACTGGCTTTTCGTGCTCCAGAAAGCGCCACGCCTGGGCCATCATCTGCTGGTTGGCGCAGAGCATGCGGTGGGTGTTGATGACCACCTTGGGCCGACCGGTGGAGCCGGAGGTGAGCAGGTATTTGGCATGGTCATCAGGCAGCAGCGCCTGCATCGCCTGCTGCACCCAGGGTGTCTCTTGCCCGGCGAGCATGTGCTCCCAGGGCAGCGCCCCAGGACACGTGGAGGCATTGCGGCTGAACACCCGCACGGCATCGGTGGCCCAGCCTTGCAGGGCTGCCGCATAGACGCTGGCATCGGACGCATAGATCAGGCTGGGCTCCAGCACCGACAGCATGCTGTGCAGGCGGCTGTGGTCCTGGGAGCGTGCATATGCACTCGACAACGAACAGGGTGTGATGCCCACATGCATGGCCGCCAGCATGAGCACCGCATGGTCCACCGCGTTGTCGGACAGGATGGCAATGGGCCGCCCGGCTGGCAACCCCAGGTCCAGCAGCGACTGGGCCACGGCGCCCACCTGGCGGCGCAGTTGGGCATAGGTCAGGCTGCGCCAGCCTTCTGCGCCGTCGTCCCGTTCGGCCAGCGCCAGGGCATCTGGCGTCTCTCGCGCCCAGCGCTCCAGCCACTCCCCCACACAGCGCGCATAGGGTTGCAACGCCATGGGAGAGCGCAGCGTGAAGGAACCATCGTCAAACTGGGTGCGCACAGCGCGCGCAGGGGCAATCTGGCGCTCGTCATCAAGAAAGGCTGGGTACATAGTGGGTCTCGGGAACGATGGAGGTTCAAAACAGGGGACGCTGTGCCTCAGGTGTGCAGATCGGGATCGGGCTTGCTCAACAGGCCGGACGCCTGCTTGGCGCGCAGCAACTCAATGAGCAAGGCATCTCGCGCACGGGCCAGATCGCTGGCTTGGCGCGTGCCCAGCGCCTGTGCGACGCCTTCGGTCACCTGGCGCTGCAAGGTTTCGGTCATGGACGGCGTGCCCAGGTCCTGCCACCAGCTTTCGATGGGACCGCCCAGGTGGGCCAGCAGGTGGGCAATGCCACCTTCTCCGCCCGACAGGTGCAGGTTCATGAACGGCCCCATCAGCGCCCACCGCAAGCCGGGGCCCTGGGAGATGGCTGTGTCGATGTCTTCCACAGTGGCTACGCCCTGGTCCACCAAGTGAAACGCCTCACGCCACAGCGCAGCCTGCAGGCGGTTGGCAATGTGCCCCTTGATCTCACGCCGCACCTGGATGGGTCGCTTGCCAATGCGGGCGTAGAACGCCATGGCATCGGCCACCGCCTGGGGCGTGGTGCGCGCTCCGCCGCCCACTTCGACCAGCGGGATCATGTGCGGCGGATTGAACGGGTGGCCCAGCACCACGCGCCCGGGATGTGCGCAATCCTTCTGCATGTCCGTCACCGCCAGCCCCGAAGAACTGGAGGCCAGCACCACATGCGCCGGGGTTGCTGCATCCATGCGGCGGAACAGGTCCACCTTGAAGTCGAGTCGCTCGGGCCCGTTCTCCTGGACAAAGTCGGCCTGCGCCAGAGCATCTTCCAGCCGCACATGAAAGTGCAGACGCTCCTGGCTTGCCCCCGATGCAAGCCCCTGCTGAGCCAGCGTCACCCAATGCGAGGCGACGGCGTCCCGCAGTCGCTGCTCCGCCCCCGGCGACGGGTCGGTGGCATCCACGTCCAAACCCCGCGCCAGAAAGTACGCGGCCCAGCTCGCGCCAATGGTGCCGGTGGCCACCACAGCCACGCGCTTCACGGTGTGTGCCATGGGGAATCTTTCAAGACTCGGCCGTGAAGCCGACCTTCTTCACCAGCGGCCCCCAGCGCTCGTATTCAGCCTGTTGCGAGGCCAGCATCTCTGCAGGCGTAGAGCCCTTGGCGATGAGCCCCACCACGGCGAGGCTGTCCATAACGGCCTTGTCCTTAATCGCTGCGTTGATGGCTGCATTGGCGGCAGCCACCACGGCCGCTGGCGTGCGGGCCGGAGCGTAAAAGCCGAACCATTCCTCGGTCGTGAGTTCTGGAAAGCCCTGCTCTGCAAACGTGGGGACTTCGGGCGAAAACGGAGAGCGCCCCTGGCCCGAGGTGGCGATCAGCCGCAGCTTGCCCGCCTTGTGGTTGGGAATGAAGTCTCCGCTGGGCGTGACCATCGACGCGATCTGCCCGCCCACCACATCGGTGACGCCCGGGATGGAACCGCGGTACGGCACATGCTTGAGGTCCACGCCGTTGTTCAAGCCCAGCAGCGCACCGATGAAGTGCGGCGTGGAGCCTGCTGCGGGTGAGCCGTAGTTCGCCTGCCCGGGGTTGGCCTTGGCCCAGGCCAGAAAGTCCTTCACCGTCTTGACGGAGGCCGGCACCAGCGGCCCCACGGCCAGACCATGGTGCATGACGGCGCCGATGGACACCGGCACAAAGTCCTTGGCCGGGTCGTAGCTCAGGCGGCTGTAAATGTGCGGGTAGATGGACGTGCACGAAAACGGCGACAGCGTGAGCACGCTGCCATCGGCGGGCGCCCCCTTGAGCGACTCCAGCGCGATGCGGCCGCCCGCGCCGGGCTTGTTTTCCACCACCGCGGGGCTGCGGGTGTAGGGCGATCCCGCCAGTTTCTCGCCCACCCTGCGCGCCACGCTGTCGCCCGCGCTGCCTGCGGGAAAGCCGTAAAAGATCTTGACCTGGTCGATGGTCTGCGCCCAGGCGGCCAGCGGCGACAAGGCCCCCAGCGCAGAGGCGCAACCGACGTGGTGCATGAACTGGCGGCGGGTGTGCATCATCATGTGTCTCCTGTGGATGGAGCAGCCATTATTTTTTGACGCCCTTGCACATTCAGTCATCGCGATGACATTTGGACTCAGGGAATACGCGCACGCGCCTGTACAGCACACAGTGGCGCAGGAGACACTCTCACCATGTTGGTCAAACTGGCGCCCCCTACCCTCACCGATCTGCTGCTGCACTCTGCCTGGTTCCCGGCCCTGGATAGCGCCGCCCAGCAGCGGGTGATGGACGACGTGCGCGAGGTCGAAGTGCCCCAGGGCGGCGAGCTGTGCCGGCGCGGCCATACCCCGGTGCACTGGTATGGCGCCATCGAGGGGCTGCTGAAGTGGACCGTGACCTCGGGGGATGGCCGCTCGGTCACGCTCGGCGGACTGTCGGCGGGAAGCTGGTTTGGCGAGGGCACCTTGCTGCGCGGCACGCCCCGCACGGCCGACGTGATCGCACTGCGCCCCAGCCGCGTTGCGCTGGTGCCGATGGAAACTTTTGAATGGCTGCACTCCACGCAGCGCAGCTTTGACCACTTTCTGCTGCGCCAGATCAACGAACGCATGCACTGGTTTCTGGGCAACTTTACGGCCCACCATTTGCTCGATACCGACAGCCAGGTGGCCCGCGCGCTGGCAGGCCTGTTCCACCCCTGGCTGCACCCGGGGAGCGATACGCACTTGCAGGTGTCGCAAGAAGAAATTGCCAATCTCTCGGGCGTATCACGCCAGCGCTGCAACGCGGCGTTGAAGCGGCTGCAGGCCGCTGGCCTGCTGGAGATCGAATACGGCGGCATCACCGTGACTGACCTGGAAGGCCTGCGGCGCCAGGTGGAATAGCTCCTTTTTGGGCGTCATTGGGTGCATGGGCGACCGCCCGCTACTGCACCATCTGCCGCTATCTGGGCGAGTGGTGCGCTTGGATGAAGGCGACCGCAGCGGCCATCACCGCACCAGGCTGGTCGCGGTGCGGAGAGTGCGCGCAGTCCGGCAATTCCAGCAGCCGGGTGCCTGGCACCCGTTGGGCAATGCCCCGGATCTGGGCCAGGGTGCCGTACTCGTCATCACAGCCCTGGATGGCCAGCACGGGGGCGCGGATCAGGGCGACCTCCGGCTCGATGTTCCACGCACGGAACGCCGGGTCCAGCCAGACGCGGTTCCAGCCCCAGAAGGCCGAATCCCCATCGTCGTGGTAGCGCGCCAGCTTGTGGCGCAGATCGGTCTGTTCGTAAGCGTCCCGCGCGCGTTCGATGTTTTGCACCGTCACGTCTTCCACAAAGATGTGCGGGGCCATCACCACCAGCCCTTGCACACGCTGCGGCCAGCGTGCAGCCAGCAACAGGGCAATCGATGCGCCATCGCTGTGGCCAAAGAGCCAGGGGGCCTCCTGCACTCCCAGTGCATAGAGGAATGCGGGCACCACCTCGTGTGCCTGCTGGTGCATGAAGTCCACGCCCCACACCTCGTCCGCGCCCCGGGGGGTGGACCGACCATAAGCAGGACGGGAGAACACCAGCCCCCGAAACCCGCCTGCATCGCACAGCTGGCGCGGGAAGTCCTTCCACATCGCCACGGAGCCCAGGCCCTCATGCAGGAACACCACCAAGGGGGCAGTGCTGCGCTCGGGGGCTATCCACTGGTACTCGATATGGACCATACGGTTGCGCCAGCGCACTGGCACATGCTCTGTGCGCCCCCCGGGGCTGGGTGCAACGCCGTTGGCACTCACGCCCGCTGCTCCCGTTCGCGCAGCCGAAAGCGCTGGATCTTGCCGGTGGCCGTCTTGGGCAGCTCGGGCAAGAATTCGATCAGACGCGGGTACTTGTAGGGCGCAAGGCGTTCCTTCACAAAGGCCTTGAGTTCATCCGGTGTGACCGCCTGCCCATCTTTGAGCACCACAAACGCCTTGGTCTTGGTCAGGCCATCGGCATCCTGCGTGCCGACCACGGCCGCCTCCAGCACGGAGGTGTGCTGCATCAGCGTGGCCTCCACCTCGAAGGGGGAAACGTAAATGCCGCTGACCTTGAGCATGTCGTCGCTGCGCCCGGCGTAGGTGTAGTAACCCTCGGCATCGCGCACATATTTGTCGCCGCTTTTGGTCCACGCGCCCTGGAACGTCTCGCGGGTCTTGGCGCGGTTGTTCCAGTACATCAGAGCTGCACTGGGGCCCTGGATGTAGAGATCGCCAATTTCGCCCTGCAGCACCTCGCTGCCATCTTCACCACGCAGGGATATCTCGTACCCGGGCACCGGTTTGCCCGTGGTGCCGTAGCGCACATCGCCAGGGCGGTTGGACAGGAAGATGTGCAGCATCTCTGTCGAGCCAATGCCATCAATGATGTCGCAACCGAAATGGTCCTTGAAGCGCTGCGCAATCTCGGCCGGCAGCGCCTCGCCAGCAGACGAGCACATGCGCAGCGCCACCGCACTTCGGGAAGGCAGGCGGGGCGAGGCCAGCATGCCGGCAAAACCGGTGGGCGCCCCAAAGAACACCGTGGGCTGGTGGCGCGTCCAGCGCTCGAAGGTGGCGTCTGGCGTGGGTCGCTCGGCCATCAGCACCACTGTGGCGCCCACTGACAACGGGAAGGTCAGGCTGTTACCCAGCCCATACGCAAAGTAGAGCTTGGCGGCTGAAAAGCACACATCCTTGTCGGTCAGGCCCAGCACCGCCTTGCCATACAGCTCGGCCGTCCACCACAGGCTGCCCTGCGTGTGCACCGTGCCCTTGGGCTTGCCCGTGGAGCCCGAGGAATACAGCCAGAACCCAGGCTCATCAGGTCCAGTGCGCGCGGGTGCGCTCAGCGCGGGGGTGTTGGCAATGGCGGCCTGCATGTCCACAGCCCCAGCACCCAGCATGCCTTGCGGCTGCGACACCACGCACACACCCACCTCGTTGTTGGGCGCTGCAGCCAACGCCTCATTCAGCACGGGCAATAGCGCACCGGAGACCAGCGCTGCCCGCGCGCAGCAGTGCGTGAGCATATAGGCGTAGTCGTCTGCCTTGAGCAAGGTGTTGACCGCCACAGGCACCACACCCGCGTACAGGCAACCCAGAAACGCCACGGGCCAATCGCTGGTGTCCAGCATCAGCAGCAGCACGCGCTCCTCTCTGCGCACACCAGCGTTGACCAGCACTGCCGCCAGGCGCCGTGCGCGGTCTTCCAGCGCGCTGTAGCTCAGGGTCCCCTGGTCGTCGATGTAGGCGATGCGGTCACCCCGCGCGCGGTTGAGCGCAAACAGATGCTCTGCAAAATTGAACTGTTCCGGAAGGCTGTTCATGGGGTGTCTCCGTCGCGATGGCGTTGTCGTTGTATGTGGGTACGGGGGTCAGCAGCCCAGCGCCGCGAGCACTTCAGGGCTGGCCTGCACCGCACTGCGCTGGTGGTAAAAGTCCAGCGCCCGCAAACCGCCCAGCTCGGCACCACCACCGGCCCGGCCGGGCCCGCCGTGCAGCGACATGGGCATGACATTGCCGTGGCCCGTGTGCACAGTGGCCACGGTCGGCGTCACCACGTGCACACGGCCATTGCTCGCAGCCAGCGCTACGGCGGCCTGGGCCAGTGCCTTGTCGTCGGCGCCATATAGCGATGTCACCAGCGAGCCCTGCCCACGCTGCGCAAGGGCCAGCGCATGGGCCAGGTCGTTGTAGGGCAGCAAGGTGGCCACCGGTCCAAACACCTCCACGTCATGAACGATGGAGGCCTTGTCGGCATCGCGCGCGCCCAGCAGCACCGGGCCGACGCAGGCGGCCACTGCAGGGTCGGCATCGACCAGCGGCCGCATTCGGCCGTCATACACAACGTCGGTATGGGCCCCCAGGGCGGCAATGCCTTTCTGCACCCCATCGAACTGCACGCGGCTGACCAGCGAACCCATGCGCACTTCCGGGTTACGGGGGTTGCCCACCACCACGCTGGCCAGCTGGGCGCTGACAGCCTCTGCCACCGCAGCGTACGACGCAGCGGGGACCAGGATGCGGCGGATCGCGGTGCACTTCTGGCCTGACTTGACGGTCATCTCGCGGACGACTTCGCGCACCAGCAGGTCAAAGGCCGAACTGCCCGGCGCCGCGTCGGGCATCAGCAGCGCAGCGTTGAGGCTGTCCGCCTCAATGTTGGCGCGCACCGAGCGCTGCGCCACCGCCGGATGCGCGCGGACAACGCCCGCCGTCTCGGCAGAGCCGGTGAACGACACCACATCAAAGGGTCGCAGCGCATCCATCAGTCCCGCCGAGCTTCCCGCGATGATCGACAGTGCACCGGCGGGCAACACCCCTGCGTTCACCACGTCCTGCACCATGCGCTGGGTCAGCCATGCCGTGGATGTGCCTGGCTTGACGATGACCGGCATGCCCGAAAGCAAGGCGGGCGCGGCTTTTTCCCACAGGCCCCAAGCTGGAAAGTTGAACGCGTTGATGCACAGCGCCACCCCTGGCCTCGGCACCTGCAGGTGCTGCGACTGAAAGACCGGTTCCTTGCCCAGCCTGACCGCGTCCCCGTCGCGCAGCACGCGTACGTCGCCCAGCGCCTCACCCCATTTGGCGTATTGGCCGAGCGTGAAGATGCCGCCGTCGATGTCCACCGCAGAGTCCGTCTTGACGGTGCCGGAATTGGCGGTGGCGATGTCGTAGTAGCTGTCGCGGTGCGCCTGCAGCACCTTGGCGACCGCGCCGAGCATGGCGGCCCGCTCACGATAGGTGGCAGCGCGCAGCGCAGCCCCCCCCTGTTCGCGGGCAAACGCAAAGGCCTCGGGCAGATTCAACCCCGTGGCGTCCACCCGCACCAGGGCGGCGCCCAGCACAGGATCGCGCAGCTCAGTGCCGGGCCCCGTTCCGTGTTGCCAGCGGCCGGCAACGTGGTTGGCGAGCAATTCAGTCATGCAGTCGTTCTTTCAGAGCAAGAGGGTCCATGGGGGGAGCAGCGCAGGCGCCAGCCCTAGCGGGTGAACTGGATCTGCCCTTCGGGCAACAGGTACAAAACCAGCGCCCTGCCGCGCGCCACCGAAGGGTGGTGGGCACTGCCGGGCGGGTAGACGCACCAGCCGGCAGGGTGGCCGTCAAACAACGCCTCCCCCTCCAGTGGCATGATCAAATCGATTTCGCCCTGCGGGTGGGTGTGGTGGGGGCCAGCAATGTTTTGCATGTCCACCACGTCCACAGAAAAACGGTGCAAGGCATCTTCGGGCTTGAACACACGGCCATAGCGGATGCCGCCGCCTTCGCGTTCACACAGCCAGCCTTCACGTGCGCCCTGAATGCACGCCTCCCGCAAGCGCTGGTAGGTCGCACTGGTGGGGCCGTGCGCGGTGTTCAGCCATTGCGCCAGAGCGGCATCCAGGGGTTTGCCAGCGAGCTGGGCGGTCACATCAACCAAGGCTTCGTGAAATGCAGTTTTGTCGGACATGGGCAGTGGGTGCAGCTAGAGTCGGGGCCCAATCTGCACCGTTTTTGATCCACCGCCTTGCGCGCATCCAAAACATGCAGTATTTTGCCAATTGATGAACCATAGTTACCTCAAAGATCCATGTCAAGCACTATAGTGCATGAATGGCGTTTTCCCTGAGAAGACCAGGGCGCTCCATGAAAAGGATGGGTATGAATGAAACAGAAACGGCGGGGCTGCTCGCACCTGCCTCCGCGCAGGAGGGTGCGCAGTCATCGGCAGAGGAGCCCAAGAACCCTCTTCTGGTGTCGCTGGGCGAGCGCGTTCGCAATCTGCGTGCACAGCGGGGCCTGACCCGCAAGGCGGTAGCGGTGGCCGCCGACGTGTCGGAGCGCCACCTGGCCAACCTGGAGTACGGCACGGGCAACGCCTCCATCCTTGTGCTGCAGCAGGTGGCCCATGCGCTGCACTGCTCGCTGGCGGAGCTCGTGGGCGATTTCACGACGCAATCGCCCGAATGGCTGCTGATCCGAGAACTGCTGGAACACCGCAGCGAGCCCGAACTGCGGCGTGCCCGCCTGGCGTTGCACGAGCTGCTGAGTGGGGGGCACAACGACGCAGCAAGGCACCGCCGTATTGCGCTGGTGGGTCTGCGGGGGGCGGGCAAATCCACCCTGGGGCCGCTGCTGGCGCGCGAGCTGGATGTTCCTTTCATTGAACTGAGCCGCGCCATCGAGGCCCTCGCCGGGTGCAGCGTGCGCGAAATCCACGACCTGTACGGCACCACCGCCTACCGCCGCTACGAGCGCAGGGCGTTGGAAGAGACCATCCAGATCCACAGCGAGGTGGTCATTGCCACGCCGGGTGGCATTGTGTCGGACCCCGCCACTTTCAACGAGCTGCTGGCCCATTGCACCACCGTGTGGTTACGGGCCGCGCCCGAGGAACACATGGGGCGTGTGGTGGCACAGGGCGACATGCGCCCGATGGCCGCCAGCAAGGAGGCCATGGATGACCTCAAGCGCATCCTGGACGGGCGCGCTGCTTTCTATTCCAAGGCCGAAATCACGGTGGATACCTCCGGCCAGACCCCCGAGCAGAGCCTGCAGACCTTGAGTGCCAGCGTGCGCAAGGCCATGGCCCGCGTGGCGTAAAAACCTGCACCCGGTCTGAACGGCTGCAGCCCGGACATCGGCGCCGCAGCACCCACGCCCATCCCGGCACAGCACAGCGCCCGCCACCACGGCGGCCTGTGCAGCTCGCCCCCTCCCAATCGACCCCTGCGCAGCCCTCAGCAGCGCTGCCCGTCTACCCGAATGCCATCGGCAAAAAAATGCATTGACACACCGAAAGACATGCATGATGATGCACATCAACAGCGAAATACAAGCACTATATTGCATTAATTCTCCACGGAGACCTCATGGCAGACCTCACCCACGTTCCCGAACGCGTTGACTACCGCACTGATCCCACGCAGTACCGCCACTGGACCTTGTCGGTCGAGGGTTCCATTGCGCGGCTGTCCCTCGACATTGCAGAGGACGGCGGGATCCGTCCTGGCTACAAGCTCAAGCTCAACAGCTACGACCTGGGGGTGGACATTGAGCTGCATGACGCGCTCAACCGCATCCGCTTCGAGCACCCCAACGTGCGCAGCGTCATCGTCACCAGTGGCAAGGACCGTATCTTTTGCTCGGGCGCCAACATCTTCATGCTGGGTGTGTCCAGCCATGCCTGGAAGGTCAACTTCTGCAAGTTCACCAACGAGACGCGCAACGGCATTGAAGACTCCTCCAAACACTCGGGCCTCAAGTTCATTGCGGCGGTGAATGGCGCCTGCGCAGGCGGCGGCTATGAGCTGGCACTGGCGTGCGATGAAATCATCCTGGTCGATGACCGGTCGTCTGCCGTGTCGCTGCCCGAAGTGCCTTTGCTGGGCGTGTTGCCCGGCACCGGTGGGCTGACACGTGTCACGGACAAGCGCCACGTGCGGCACGATCTGGCCGACATCTTCTGCACCAGCGTGGAGGGTGTGCGTGGCCAGCGCGCGGTGGACTGGCGCCTGGTGGACCGTATCGCCAAGCCCGCACAATTTGCCGCCACGGTGCAAGAGCGCGCCGCCGCCCATGCACAGACCAGCACCCGCCCCGGCAGCGCACAAGGCATTGCCCTGCCACGCGTGGAACGGCAGGACCATGCCGACGGCATGCGCTACCAGCACGTGACGGTGGACATCGACCGCGCACGGCGCACGGCCACGCTGTGTATCCGCGCCCCCGAGGGAGCGCAGCCCGCAGACACGGCAGCCATTGAAGCAGCGGGCGCCGCCTGGTGGCCACTGGCACTGGCCCGCGAGCTGGACGACGCCATCCTGAACCTGCGCACCAACGAACTGGACATTGGCACCTGGCTGCTGAAGACCGAAGGGGATGCGCAGGCGGTGCTGGCCAGCGATGCCATCTTGCTCGCGCATCAGGACCACTGGCTGGTGCGCGAGACCATCGGTGCGCTGCGACGCACGTTTGCCCGTCTGGATGTGTCCTCACGCAGCCTCTTCGCGCTGATCGAGACGGGATCGGCTTTTGCCGGCACCCTCGCTGAACTGGCCTTAGCGGCAGACCGCACCTACATGCTGGCCCTGCCCGACGCGCCAGAGGAGGCCCCAACGCTCACCCTGAACGCATTCAACTTTGGCCTGCTGCCCATGGTGAATGACCAAAGCCGCTTGCAGCGCCGCTTCTATGAAGAGGCGGGCCCGCTGGAAGCGGTCCGGGCTGCCGCGGGCCGGCCGCTGGACGCAGACAGCGCACTGGCGCTGGGCCTGGTCACGGCAGCCCCCGACGACATCGACTGGGCCGACGAAATCCGTATCGCCATTGAAGAACGCGCCGCCATGTCGCCCGATGCACTGACCGGCCTGGAAGCCAACCTGCGCTTTGCCAGCAGGGAGAACATGAACACCCGCATCTTCGGGCGCCTGACCGCGTGGCAGAACTGGATCTTCAACCGCCCCAACGCCGTGGGCGAGAAGGGCGCGCTCAAGGTTTACGGCACCGGCCAGAAGGCCGGGTTTGACCAGACGCGCGTCTGACCCCCTGCCCTGCATTCGATTTCCATCCAGAGGAGCACCCCATGAGCACCATCAACTACAGCGAGAAGATTCCTAACAACGTGAACCTGGGCGAAGACCGCACGTTGCAGCGCGCGCTAGAAGGCTGGCAGCCCAACTTCATCAACTGGTGGGACGACGTGGGTCCCGAGGGCTCCACCAACCATGAGGTCTATCTGCGCACCGCAGTGAGCGTGGACCCGAACGGCTGGGCCCAGTTCGGCCACGTGAAGATGCGCGACTACCGCTGGGGCATCTTTTTGAATCCGGGCGACAACAACCGAGAGATCCACTTTGGCGACCACAAGGGCGAAAAAGCCTGGCAGGACGTGCCCGGCGAGCACCGCGCCAATCTGCGCCGCATCATCGTGACCCAGGGCGACACGGAGCCTGCCTCGGTCGAGCAGCAGCGCCACCTGGGCCTGACAGCGCCCAGCATGTACGACCTGCGCAACCTGTTCCAGATCAATGTGGAAGAGGGCCGCCACCTGTGGGCCATGGTGTACCTGCTGCACAAGCACTTCGGCCGCGACGGCCGCGAGGAAGCAGAAGCGCTGCTGCAGCGCCAGTCCGGCGACGAGAACAACCCGCGCATCCTGGGCGCGTTCAATGAAAAGACGCCGGATTGGCTGGCGTTTTTCATGTTCACCTACTTCACCGACCGTGACGGCAAGTTCCAGCTCTCGGCCCTGGCAGAGAGCGCTTTTGACCCGCTGGCGCGTACCACCAAGTTCATGCTGACCGAAGAGGCCCACCACATGTTTGTGGGCGAAAGCGGCATCTCGCGCGTGCTGTCGCGCACCGCACAGGTGATGAACGACCTCAAGACCGACGACCCTGCCAAGGTGCGTGCGGCTGGCGCCATCGACCTGCCCACCATCCAGCGCTACCTCAACTTCCACTACAGCGTGACCATCGACCTGTTCGGCGCTGACCAGTCCAGCAACGCCGCCACGTTCTACAGCTCGGGCCTCAAGGGTCGCTACGAAGAAGGAAAACGCACGGACGATCATGTGCTCAAGGGCCAGACGTACAAGGTGCTGGAGGTCAAGGACGGACAGCTGCTGGAAAAAGAAGTGTCCATGCTCAACGCGCTGAACGAAGTGCTGCGCGACGACTTCATCAAGGACTCCATGGCGGGCGTGGGCCGTTGGAACAAGGTGCTGGAGAAGGCGGGCGTCCCCACCCGTCTGGTGGTCCCCCACAAAGCCTTCAATCGCCAGATCGGCGCGCTGGCGGGCATCAAGATGTCGCCCGACGGCCGCGTGGTGAGCGAGGCAGAATGGACCGCACGCAAGGCCGAGTGGCTGCCCACGCCGGAAGACTTCGCGTTTGTGGCGTCGTTGATGGGCCGTGTGGTCGAGCCGGGCAAGTTCGCTGGCTGGATCGCGCCCCCCGTCATGGGCATCAACCGCCAGCCGGTGGATTTTGAGTACGTGCGTTTTAATTGATCGCCGCTGAGTTGCCCGTGCCGCATTCGCCCTTGGCAAGATGGCACGAGCGGCACGGCGAAGCGGGCTCTGCGTTGTCGCACACCGAATGCCTCCACTGTATGCAAGGTCCCAGCACTGGTAGCCGGATATTGCTAGAAGAATGAATATGGACACCCACACGCTGATCGACAACGGCATCCTGAAGCAGCATCTGATCGACCCGGAGATCTGCATTCGCTGCAACACCTGCGAGGCCACCTGTCCGGTCAACGCGATCACGCACGACGACAATAACTACGTGGTGCGAGCCGATGTGTGCAACGGCTGCATGGCCTGCATCTCGCCCTGCCCCACGGGTTCCATCGATAACTGGCGTGCGGTGCCAGTAGCCCGCGCCTACACCGTTGAGGAACAGTTCAGCTGGGAAGAACTGCCGGGCGAGCTTGCCCCCCATGAACTGGTCGCAGCAGGCGGAGAGCCCGCCACAGAGGTGGCGGCGCTGCAGCAAGCCCCCGAAGCGCCTGCTGAGCCGGGCACGCAGGTGTTTCGCTCCGCCCAGTACGGAGCCACGGTACCGCCCTGGTCTGCAGCCCATCCCTACACCAATCTTTTTCCGCCCAAAAACCCGACCACAGCCACCGTGGTCGGCAACTTCAATTGCACCGAGGCGGGTTTTGAGAGCGAGACCCACCATGTGGTGCTCGATTTCGGCAGCATGCCGTTCCCCGTGCTGGAAGGGCAATCGATTGGCATCATCCCGCCGGGCGCCGATGCGCTGGGCAAACCCCATCACGCGCGCCAATACTCGGTGGCCAGCCCGCGCAACGGCGAACGCCCCGGCTACAACAACTTGGCGCTGACCGTGAAGCGCGTGACCGTGGACCACGATGGCAACCCTGTGCGAGGCGTTGCCTCCAACTTCGTTTGCGATCTGAAGGTGGGCGACAAGGTGCAGGTGGTGGGGCCGTTCGGCAGCAGCTTCCTCACGCCCAACCACCCGCGATCGCACATCGTGATGATCTGCACCGGCACCGGCAGCGCTCCCATGCGCGCCATGACCGAGTGGCGACGCAGGCTACGCAACAGCGGCAAGTTTGAGGGCGGCAAGCTCCTGCTGTTCTTCGGCGCACGCACGGAGCAGGAACTGCCCTACTTCGGCCCCCTACAAAGCCTGCCCAAGGATTTCATCGACATCAACCTGGCTTTCTCCCGCACGCCCGGGCAGCCTAAGCGCTATGTGCAAGACCTGATGCGTGAGCGCGCCGCCGACCTGCTGGCCCTGCTGCGCGATGACAACAGCCACTTCTACGTCTGCGGCCTCAAGGGCATGGAAGAAGGCGTGGTGATGGCGCTGCGTGACATCGCCCAGGAGGCGGGGCTGAGCTGGGACGCCCTGGGTGGGACGCTTCAGCTCGAAGGGCGACTGCATCTGGAGACGTACTGAGGCTGGAGCGTGAATCGCACCGGCTAGATGCCCCCGGCGTCTTTTTGGCTTGAAATTTCGGCGTTGGCGACTGCGGTCAACCCAAATGACCTATGTGAGACGCGAAATCCTGTTGAGCCTCACCCAATTAGCAATAGATGGGGCCCTTGTGGGCAGCCGTTCCGCACGCTTCTCATGTGTAACAGCTGCAACGCCGGGCGCTGACCAACGGACCGGTCTTTCGTTCCTGCGAAAATAGCGGGCTTTGCCTACGGGGGACCCGTTCCCCCTTGCATGCGCCGCCGGACAACCCAGCGCGGCGATGCCCACCCAGTGCATGGCCTCCACGGGATGACCCAACACCACCGACTCAACAGCGCACCTCTTGTGGTCCTGCTCCAGCAATGGACGCGGGAGGCCAGCGAGCGAGCGGCACATCCCGTATCAGCACCCAAGCCACCCGACGTGGCGGAGCAGCTGAGCCAATGGCTGGGCACCGTGGATGCTGTCCAGCTCAGCCGGGCGCTGCACGCGATCGAGTCCCTGCCATCGCAGGCGGCTGCGGCACAACGCCCAGCGTTGGCTCTGAACGTGGCCGCTTTGACCGGACTTGTACAGCAGACCCGTGCAGATCTCGAAGCGCTGATGACCACCAAGCCAGCAGCGCCCAAGCCGCTGCGGGCCCGGGCTGACAACACGCCCGTGGAGCTGCCCGACCCGATGCTGGATACAGATTTCGCCACACATGCACCGCGCTATCTGGACCTGCAAAAGCAAATGGACCTGCGATTGCAGACCCTGAGGGCGCAGGTGCGCCAGGCCATCGCACAAGGCACCGCCACATTGCGCCAAATCGCAGCGCTGGACGCAGTCATGGAGCGCATGCTGGCATCGCGCGAACAGCGGCTGTGGGCCTTGCTTCCTGCGCACCTGGAGCGCCGTCTGGCACACCGCCAACGACAACACCAGCACAGGCTGATGGCACAGGCGCTGGCAGATGAGCCGGCGCGCTGGCGACAGGCTGGTGGCTGGCTGTGGGCCTTTGAGCGCGACATGCAGGCCCTGCTGATGGCAGAGCTGCAAGCGCGCGTGGAACCGATCACAGGGCTGCTGGAAGCAGCCCAGAACGACACAACAGGACAACAAGAATGAACAAGAGTGTGATGGCAGCCATCTTCGCTGCAGGCCTGGCGGCCGTAGGCTGGGTGGGCTGGGGTTTTATGGGCACAAGCCCGTTGGCGCTGGTGATGACGGTAGTGATCGCCGTCACCTACCTGCTGGGGGCCTGGGAGCTGATGCGCTATCGCGCTGCCACCGCTTCGCTGGCTCTTGCACTGGAGGCACACACCGAGCCCCCCGCACTGGACGCCTGGCTGGAACGCCTGAACCCCGCCCTGCGTCACCCAGTTCGCCAACGCATCGAAGGCGAACGAGTCGCCTTGCCCGGCCCCGCGCTCACGCCCTACTTGGTGGGACTACTGGTCATGCTGGGCATGCTCGGGACGTTTTTAGGCATGGTAGTGACATTCCACGGTGCCGTGTTCGCCCTGGAGGCCTCAGGCAACCTGGAGTCCATTCGCAACGCGCTGGCCGCGCCCATCAAGGGGCTGGGCCTGTCATTCGGCACGTCCGTCGCGGGTGTCGCCACATCCGCTGCGCTGGGGTTGTTGTCGGCCCTGAGCCGCAGAGAACGTCTGCAGGCAGTACGCCAGCTGGATGCACGCATACCCACGCTGTTCCGTGCGTTCTCGTCGGTCCAACGACGCGAGGACACCTTGCTGGCCCTGCAAGCGCAGGCCCAGGCCCTGCCACTGATTGCCGACCGCCTGCAAGCCATGATGGACGGGCTGGAGCGCCGCCACAGCCAGCTCAACGACCAACTTCTGGCGCAACAGCAGGGCTTTCACAACGAGGCCTCTGCTGCATACACCCGATTGGCGCAGGCCGTGGGCACATCGCTGCAAGACAGTCTGAGCACCAGTGCCCAGCAAGCCACTGCCGCTCTGCGCCCGGTGGTGGAGCAGGCCATGGCGACGCTGGCACAAGAGTCCCAGCGCACCCACGAGCGGCTGCGAGAGCAGACCGGCAACCAGCTGCAAGCCCTCAGTGCCCAATGGGAGGGCACGGCGCGCAAGGTGGGCGACACATGGACCCAGGCGCTCGATCAGCAGGCGCACGCACAGGGCGCACTGGCAACCCGGTTTGAAGGGGCGTTGCAACAGCTCACGCAGGCTTTCGACGAACGCTCGACAACCCTGGTGGACTCGCTGCACGCTTCGGCGGCACAGCAACAGGCCGCCCAGGCCGAGTTCGACCAGCGGCGACTGCAAGGCTGGGGGCACTCCATGCAAGACATGGCCCGCAACCTGGCCGCAGAATGGCAGCGCATGGGCACCCACACGCTGACCCAACAGCAGGAGGTGGGCCAGGCCCTGGAGCGCTCCGCACAGCAGATGGACCAGCAACTGCAAGCGACCACCCTGGCATTTGCACAACAGGCTCAAGCCCTGGTCACCACGCTACAAGCAACGGTGGCCGAAGCCCACGGTGCACAACGAACCGCTGACGAACAGCGGCTGGCAGGCTGGACGCAATCCATGCACGAGATGGCCCAGAAGCTCAGCGCCGAATGGCAAAGCCTAGGGACACAGACCGCCGCACAGCAACAGGCAACCGGCGCTGCACTGGCAAGTGCTGCCCAGCAGATCGAGCACCGCCTTCAGTCTGCGAACAACGCCTTTGAAGAACGCTCCAGCGCATTACTGGCTGCATTGCAACGCACCGTGGCCGAGGCCCACCAGGCGCAACGAGAGGCTGACGCGCAGCGGCTGACAGGCTGGAGCCAGTCCATGGAGGGCCTGGCTCACACGCTCAGCGCTGAATGGCAGCGCGCAGCCACACAGACCGTGGAACAACAGCGCTCCATGGTGCAAGCCCTGGAAGACACCGCCACGCAGGTGAGCCAGCGACTGAACGCCCAGGTGGAACGCACGTTGAGCAGCACCACTGCGCTGATGGAGCAATCCGACGCGTTGCTGCGCACGCGCATCGACACCGAAGCCCAGTGGGTGCAAGCCCAGGGCCAACGCATGGAGGCACTGACCCAGGTGTGGCGCGATGAACTGGTCGCCCTGCGCGATGCCGAAGCCACACGCGGACAGGCGGCCGTGGACCGCCTGGATACCCTGCAAGCCGCCGTGGCAGAGCACCTGGCCACCCTGGGCGCTGCGCTGGAAGCGCCACTCACGCGCCTGCTGCAGACCGCCTCCGATGTGCCGCAGGCTGCGGCCGAAGTCATCATTCAGCTGCGACAGGAAATGACACGCCTGGGCGAACGCGACAACCTAGCATTGGCTGAGCGCACGGCCATGACACAGCAACTGGGCACCCTGCTGCAATCCGTGAACGAAGCCGCCGCTCAGCAACGCACAGCCATCGATGCCCTTGTGGGTTCCGCCGCCCAGGTGCTGGAACAAGCCGGCCAGCAATTTGCCCAGGCCCTGGGCGCGCAGGCGGGCAAGGTGGACGAAGTGGCGGCACAGGTGGCGGCCAGTGCCATCGAGTTGTCCAGCCTGGGCGAATCCTTTCACCACGGCGTGGGCCTGTTCAGCGCCAGCAACGACAAGCTCATGGAGAGCCTGCACGGTATGGAGGGCGCCCTTCGCGAGTCCATGGGCCGCAGCGACGAACAGCTGGCCTACTACGTGGCGCAGGCTCGCGAGGTGATTGACCTGAGCATCAGCGCACAACAAGGCATCGTGGAAGACCTGCGCCGGCTGCATGGCAGGGCCACGGCAGAACAAGGGGTGCCCGCGTGACCGGCATGGATGACACCCTGGACGATGCCACCGACCAGACAGCTCCGGTATGGGCTGTCTTCGGCGATCTGATGGCGGGACTGCTGGGTGCGTTTGTGCTGATCCTGGTGGGCGTGCTGGTGGTGCAGATTGATCTGGTGGCCAGCCTGCAGCAGGAAGTGCAAAAGCGCCAGATGGAAGAGCAGCGGCGCATGGCGCTCGAAAAGGCCCTGGCCATTCCGCTGGCCAGCGGGCGCGTGACGGTGAACAACGGGCGCATTGGCATCAGCGGCAGCGTGTTGTTTGCCACCGGCTCGGACGAACTGCGTACAGAGGGGCGGCAGCTGCTCAAAAGCCTGGTCCAGCCGTTAGGCGTCTACTTGCGCGAGCGCGATGAAATGCTCATGGTCAGCGGCTTCACCGACAACACCGCGCTGCTGCGCGGCAGCCAGAAACGTTTTGCGGACAACCTGGAGCTGTCAGCCCAGCGTGCACTCACCGTGACCCGGGCGCTGATTGACGAAGGCATGCCGTCGTCCCAGGTGTTCGCGGCGGCCTTTGGTGCAGAACAACCCGTGGCTGACAACAGTGACGAAAAAGGCCGTGCACAAAACCGCCGCGTGGAGATGGCGCCCGTCCCCAAGGCTGCGCCTCAACGGCCGGCCGAGCCCCCCCGAGCCCCATGACCGATCCCCGCCTGGAGGCCTTGCGCGCAGCAGGCGCGCACCATCACGACCCCGCGCGCTTCCACTATCTGGAAGTGCTGGCACGCCGCCTGCCCGGCCAGCCGGCCGCCGTGCAGCGGCTGCTGGCGCACAAGCTGGAAGCCGCGCTGGCGAGCTACCCCCGGAAGGCGCCCCACACCACGCCATCAACTCGCCACGAACGCCATGCCAACGCGGACTCCGCGCTGGCACAACTGAATCAGTCCTTGGGAATGCCCCGGCACAGCGCCGCTGCGGGAGACCCGTTTGCGGTGGACAGCGCTCCATTGCCCGCGCTCAAAAGCGTGCACCAGTTCAGCAAGGCCTGGTCCCACATCGCGGCAGAGCAGCAGGTGGTACAGGCCCTGCACCGAGGGCCGGAGAATGCGGGCCCCCTCAACGCGCACAAACTGGTGCTGCGCTCCCTCAGCCTGATGCGCACCCTGTCTCCGGACTATCTGCGCCACTTCATGGCGCACATGGACACGTTGCTGTGGCTGGATCAGGCGAGCCACAAGCCTCCCACCCCCGCCCCCCGCCCAGCACGCAAGGCGCGCAGCAAGCACTGACCCGCCACGGCTGCCGCAAGGCATGCAGAGATCGCCGCTCAGTGCATTCAGATCTCAGTCCAATTATTTCGAATACCAGAATAGTCAATTAAAAACTCAGTGGTTTTTAATTGAACACCATCGGCGTACAGTTCATCCCATCGATGAGCCGAACCCGTCAGGCGACTCACCGAACCCGGAGTGAAGTCATTTTTCGTAAGCACTTTGTGCACTTCACGCCGGCTTTTTTTGAGACGCTTTTTTATTCAAGGATTTGCATCATGAACAAGACCGTACGCTTCCTCTCCATCGCTGCTGTTGCCGCTTTCGCCTCGTTGGGCGCCCACGCTGATGAAGCCGATGCTTCGCAGTTCGCCACCCAATTCGAAACCCAGCGCACCCGCGCCGAAGTCCGCGCAGAGGCCGTGGTAGAAGCCAAAACACACAGCATGGAACCTGCTGGCTCGCGCGTTGCCACCTACCAATCCACCGCCGACCGCGCTGCCGTGCGCGCCCAGGCCGCAGAAGCCGTTCGCACGGGCCAGATCTCCCACGGCGAAATCGGCAACGCCATGTAATGCAAGCCGATGCGGGCGTTTCGGACGCCACCGCCAGGCGCATCCCCTGCGGCGGCGCGAAGGCGTCATCGGCGCACCCGCATCACATTGCATCGCCCATGAACGAGCCCCCATTGCGGGGCTTTTTCATGGGGCAATCTTTTGACGAATCCCAGCTGGGTCTGTCAGGACGGCCCCATGCGGCCCGACGAACGTTCCAGCAGGGTTTCCAGCACCTCGATACGGTGCCGATGCCGGGTGGTGATGGCGTAGAAATGCTCCTGCAGCCCGGCGGAGTAGCCCACCTTGACCAGGATGCCCGTGCGCAACTCGTCCTGAACCACCACCTCGGGCAGCACGGTCAGCCAGCCGCTGTCACGGGCGATCAGGCGCAGCATGGCCATGTCATCCACCTCGGCGCGCAATCGGGGCGTCACCCCGGCCGATGCACACAGGGCTTCAAACTGCGCGCGCAGTGCATGGCGGGGGCCAGGCAGCGCCACCTCCATACCCTCCAGGTCTTCAGGTATGCGCAACGAGCGCGATTGCCACACGCCGGCAGGGCCGACCAGCGAGATGGACTGGCTGCCGAGAAATTGGCAGTGCAAGGGGCGCTCGGAGTCGGAAGGCACTGACTCATTGGCCAGCACCACGTCCAGCTGGTGCTGCACCAGGCGGGTAATCAACCCCTCCAGTAGTCCTGACTCCAGCGTCAGAACCACGGACGGGTCGGCCAGCAAGGGGCGGATCCAGTTTTCCTGGTAGTTGCGGGACAACGTTGCCACACTGCCCACGCGCAGCCGGGTCACCCCCGACGCGCTGCCCTGCAGGCGCCCCAGCATTTCCTGACCCAGACCGAAGATGTTCTCGGCATATGCCAGCACCAGTTGCCCGGTGTCGGTCAGCAGCAGGCGGCGGCCCTCTCGCAAAAACAGCTCTTCGCCCAGGCGCTCTTCAAGCTGCCGGATCTGGGTAGACACCGCGGACTGGGACGTGTGGAGCTCTTGCGCTGCCTGGGTGAGGTGCCCCAGCTTGGCCACACGCCAAAAGTAGAACAGGTGGTTGAAGTTGAGTTGATCGAGCCTCATTGTTCTATTTTTAATATTATTTTGTTCTTTTCAATGTATTTTACAGAACAGTAACCCCACAGCATCATCGCCCCCAGTCTTGTTTCTGGAGGTTGAGTGATGCCATTTCTTCATGTTTTGTCCCAGGCCAGCGCATGGGTACCGGGCATGCTCATGCTGGCCGCGATGGCACTGGCGCTGTGCCATAAAGGCTCGGTCGCCGCGTTGTGGCGCTGGATGCTGTTCCTGTCTGGTGCTGCCTTGGCGGGTTCTGTCATGGCGGCTATCGCTGCCATGGCTGGCATCGGCAATCCTGATCTCCCAGGCTGGCTCAAGGCATCGTCGATGGGCTTGTGCATGGGGGTCTTGGTGCAACTGCTGGGTACCGTCATCGCAGGATTTTCTGCACGGTATCTGGAAGGAGAGCATCGCCAGCAGCGCTATATGGCGGCGCTGGCTGGCGTGCTGGCTGCCGTGCATGTCCTGCTGCTGGCAGACCATTGGATCGTCCTGGCCATCGCCTGGGCTCTGGTGGGAATCGCACTACAACACCTGCTGTGCTTCTACCCCGACCGGGCATTTGCCAGCCTGGCAGCCCACAAAAAACAGATTGCTGACCGGGTGGCCGACGTATTGCTGGTCAGCGCGGCGGCACTCGCCTGGCTGGAAGTCGGCAGCGGATCTTTGTCCGCACTGTGGGCGCACATCGCGCGCGAGGGCATGTCCCCGTTGTTGCACACCAGCGCCGTGCTGCTGACCCTGGGCGTGATTTTGCGGACGGCCTTGTTGCCTGTGCATGGCTGGCTGATCCAGGTGATGGAGGCGCCCACACCGGTGTCTGCTCTGCTGCACGCAGGCGTTGTCAACCTTGGCGGTTTCGTCCTGATACGGTTTGCCCCTCTGCTTGAAAACGCAGCCGCTGCCCGCGTTGTGCTGGTCGTTTTCGGGCTGGGAACAGCAGTGCTCGCTGGCATAGTGATGCTGACACGCATCAGCATCAAGGTGCGACTGGCCTGGTCCACCGTGGCGCAGATGGGGTTCATGCTGCTCGAATGCGGGCTGGGCCTATACACGCTGGCTGCGCTGCACCTTGTGGGGCACTCGCTGTACAAGGCCCATGTGTTTCTGTCGGCATCCAACGCTGTTCGGCAAACCCGGCTGCAAGCCATGCACAGCGCAACACCCCCCACTGCGATCAGCCTGGCGCTTGCACCGGTCGCCGCGACGGCCACCGTGCTGCTGGTGCTGAACTTGGCGACGGATGCGCCCTGGCCCGCCTGGTGGTCTGCCGTGCTGGGGCTGGCCTGGGCACCGCTGCTCTGGTCGCCTCAGGGCCAAGCCAGTGCCAAGACTGCGGCCTGGCACAGCCTGACCGGGCTGATGATGGTGGCGGGCCTCACCGCAGCGGCGGTTGCCATCCACCATCTGCCACTGGGCTTGCGCGATGCTCCGGCGCACGTGCTGGGGTGGCTGGCACTGATCGGACTTTCAGGCCTTTACCTCTTTCTGGCGCTGCTGCAAAGGCAGCCCCACATGCTGCGGACCTGGCGCCGGTGGAGCTATGCCGGGTTCTACATCGACGAGGCGTACACCCGGCTGGCCCTGTACATCTGGCCCACCGCCTGGACACCCCCTGCCCCGCGTGACGCTGTGCACCGTGTAGCAGGCCCCACGTTGCAAAGAGCCGCCCCCTGAACCGCACTGCACCCGGAGAACCCCATGATGGAATCACTGACCGAATGCCCCACCGAGGAGCTCGCGGCCCAAGCGCCTGCGCACGCTGCGCAGCACCCGGCCTCGCACAACGACATCGACACCGCCTGCGCACAAGCGTGCCAGGCCATCGCACCGGCCTGGCCCCTGGACCGTGCCATTGCAGTCAACCCGCACTGGGCGCGCATCGGCATGCCGGTGCGCCGGGTGGCAGCGCGCATGGCAGCGCTGGGCGGCATTCAGGTCTTTCCCGGGCGCGATCGGCAACTGCAAGCGTGGACGGAAGGACGCATCAGCGCCCAAGACCTTGATCAGGCGATCCGCCAGGTGCCTCAGGCGCAAGCCTGCGGGTTGACGGCCGAAGACTGCGTACAGGCCCTACACAACACCCAGCCTGTGGAGCAATTGCCGCTGCTGATCGATGTGCTGGACAACGACCCCCACCGCCACACCCGCTTGTCCTGGCGCCAAGCCATCACCCACCAGGTGAGCCAGACTTGTGCCGCGTATTTCGACCAGACACAGGCCGACTGGCAGCCCCAGCGGTCCGAGGGCCTTTATGCGTTCTGGCGCGAGACTCTGCAGCACGACCACTCCATCGGCCTGCTGATGGGCTTGCCACACCTCGCCGAGGCCTTGGAGGCCTTGCCCGCCACCCGGGAAGACGCCGAACGCTGGGTGCTGCACAGGCTGCGCCTTCCCAAGGCGGTGTGGCCAGACTATCTGGAGTCGGTGCTGCTGACGGTGAATGGCTGGGCTTCGTGGTGCGCCTATCTAGGCTGGCAGGCCCACCTGAACCAGACGACCGACCCGCACCTGCGGGAGTTGCTGGCGATCCGGCTGGCATGGGGTGCGGTTCTGCTGCATTGCAAGGACGATGCCGCAGGCACCCATGCCTTCCAGGCGCTGCAACAGGCATGGGGCCAGGCCCCAGCTTTGTTGCAACGGGCAGAGCAGGCTCTGCTGGTCGACGAAGTGTGGCAAGTAGCTCTGGAAGTCGGCTACCAGCGCCAACTGGCTCAGCGGCTGCTCGGTGCCGGCAGTGCCCCGCCCAACCAGCACGAGATTGAGGTGCAAGCCGCCTTTTGTATTGATGTGCGCAGCGAGCCACTGCGGAGGTCCGTGGAGGCCATTTGGCCCGCCGTACAGACCATCGGGTTCGCGGGATTTTTCGGCCTGCCCCTCGCCTACACACCGCTGGGCACCAGCGCTCGCACGCCCCACCTGCCGGGCCTGTTGGCACCCGCAGTAGAAGCCACTGACTGCATCGTGCCATCCACTGCGGGCGCGTTGAAGACCGATGCGACGCTGCAAGCAGCAGCGACCAACGCACGCTCCAGGCGCTTTGCGCTGGTCGACCAATGGCTGTCCGCCAGCCGCTGGCCGGGTGCGGCGTTCTCGTTCGTTGAGGCGGCGGGCGTGGGCTATGCGGGCAAGCTGGGCCAATGGCTGCGGCCCTCCCGGCAAGCCAGGGCCAACGATGCACTGGAAGGCCTGCCTGCGCGCTATCGCCCCCTGTGCCGGCCCCAGCTCACGGGGCTGGACATCGGCGCCAAGGTGTCGCTGGCAGCGCGGGTGCTGCGCTCCATGGGGCTAGACGGTTATCTGGCGCCCCTGGTACTGCTGGTAGGGCATGGCAGCCAGTCGGCCAACAACGCCCATGCGGCAGCGCTGGATTGCGGCGCATGCTGCGGCCAGACCGGCGAAGTCAGTGCCCGCAGCCTGGCGCAACTGCTGAACGAACCTGCCGTGCGAACGGGCCTGGCGGAACAAGGCATCGCCATTCCGGAGTCCACAACCTTCGTGGCGGCCCTGCACAACACCACAACCGATGAGATCGAGGGCTTTGACCTGGACCTGCTGCCCCCAGCCGCTCGCCAACGGTGGGACAGCCTGCAGCCGGTGCTACACCATGCCAGTGACCAGGTCCGCAGAGAACGAGCACCGCACCTGCACATCGACCCACGGACACCGCACGACGATTTGCTGAAGCAATTGCGAAGGCGCGCCAACGATGGCGCCCAGACGCGCCCGGAATGGGGCCTGGCGGGCAACGCAGCCTTCGTCATCGCACCCCGGCACAGGACGCTGGGCGCTGCGCTACAAGGACGCAGCTTTCTGCACGACTATGACGCCCAGAGAGACCCCGACGGCAGCCTGCTGGAGGCGCTCATGACCGCGCCCATGCTGGTCACCCACTGGATCAACTGGCAGTACCACGCATCCACCTGCGACCCCACACGCCTGGGGAGCGGCAACAAAGTGCTGCACAACGTGGTGGGCGGAAACATCGGCGTCTTTGAAGGCAACGGCGGCGATCTGCGCATCGGCCTGTCGCAGCAGTCGGTGCACGACGGGAAGCGCTGGGCCCACGAACCGCTGAGGTTGACCGTGGTGATTGATGCGCCTCGCCGGTCCATCAACGCAGTGATAAATCAACATGCCGTCGTCAAGCAACTGGTGGACCACGGGTGGCTGCACCTCTGGCGGTGGGAAGGCACCGACCTGATGCGGTATGACCAGGGTCTCTGGGAGCCGCTGCACACGGAGAACTGGTGATGCACCCCAGTGCACGCCCCTATGCAGACCGCCGCATCGCCTTGCTGACCCAGCATGGCAAGGAGGGGGTCATCGCGCCCGCGCTGGAGCCGGGTCTGGGTTGCACGATTGAACATGTCGGCGGGTTCGATACCGACCTGCTGGGCACCTTCACCCGCGAAACGGCACGTGCGGGCTCGCAACTGGATGCAGCACGGCGCAAAGCCCGCAAGGGCATGGAGCTCTCCGGCCTCGATGCCGGCCTGGCCAGCGAGGGCAGCTTTGGTCCCGATCCGTTCACAGGAATGGTGCCCTGGAACGTGGAGCTGATCGCCTGGCTGGACGACCGCATGGGCATCGAAGTCGTCGGCATGGCACAAGGGCCTGCGCGCAGCGGGCACCTGCTGAGCGATGACTGGAGTGCCGTGGAGGCATTTGCGCAGCGCGAGGGCCTCCCGCAGCACCGGCTGGTGCTGCGCCCGGAGAGCCAGAACGACACCCGCATGCACAAAGGCATCGCGGACTGGGACCGGCTGCGGCGCTGCTTTGACGCCTGCCAAGCCCAGGCCAGCAACCGCCAGGTCTTTGTGGAGACGGACCTGAGGGCCTTTGCCAACCCCACCCGCATGCACCTCATCGAGGAAGCTGCACAGGATTTGCTTCAGCGGCTGCAGTCCTGCTGCCCCACATGCGACGCCCCTGGCTACTGGATTGCCGAGCGTGTACCAGGGCTGGCCTGCTCTGCGTGCGGACTGCCTACAGCGTCCTGCCGCGCAGAGGTCTGGTCATGCCCACGCTGCGAATACCAATCCAGGATCAACAAGGCCACACGGGCACTGGCAGATCCGCGCCACTGCGCGCGGTGCAATCCTTGAGCTGCGTTAACAACCGTCAAGCATCAATCGCACTGGTGTAGACGCTGACCTGAGAGACTTCACAACCCGAGCAGCAGATAGCAAATCGATCAGTCAGGTTATGAACCTTATTCGACTAATGTTTTGGACTTTTTAAACAATTTTTATGGACTTTTTTGGTGATTCCCTCAGAATGGACGCGTGCATTGGAAACCAGACCCCCTCCTCTACCCCAGCCATTTAAGAGCACGCGTCAAGAGGGGACGAGGCCTGCTCCAGGGCGCCGAGTACCTGCCTTGGCTTTACATACGCGACGTTCCTTCACGCGGCACTTCGTTGGGTGGGCATGGCATCGTTACGGGTCGCCCGCATCAAGGTCTTTCCGATCTGGAGGCCACCTATCTGTACCTTATGGAACGTCGTGAGAGTGTGGTGGACATTCGAGAGCAATGGCCTATCTTGGATTTGGATAGGACTCTAGAGCTCTGTACGGAACTTGAGGTTCGACACATATATAAGAGAGGGTTGCCGGAGCCCTTCACGATCGACTTTCTGATCACGGAACTGACGGCGGACGGAAAGAGCTACCGTGCAGCGAGCGTTAAGACTTCTGAAGATGCGGCCGATCCGTCAAAGAGATTGCGTTTAGAGGTGGAGCACAGATGGTGTCAAGAACGAGGCATACCTTGGACTTTGGTAGATACGTCGCGCTTCAATAAGACACTACTTGAAATCCTGCGCTTCATGCGTGGGTGGTTTCGCCATCGTTTCAATCCGGAAACACAACTTGATCCACGCTTCTTACTTGCTTTCGAGAGCTTCTACAAAAGCAACGAGTTGCTCAGTGAGTTAGTGGCAAGGCTCACCAAGACTCTTCGACTCCCCAATTCGCAGGTGCTGGACATGTTTCGGTACTGTGCTTGGTCAGGTCAAATAGATATCTCGCTTGGTCATCCGTTGGCGCTCAATCGACCACTGTTTTTGAATCAGAAGAAGCGATGACTGATTTTCGTGCGCTACCCAATCAGCCAACCCTTCATGTAGGCTTGGCACTGCATGACTCCGAACGACCAGGTCGGTATCTTCGCCTAACTCATATTTTTGAGGATGGGGTATATGCGATGTGGGTGGGCACACCCGAAGAAGCCAGGTATGCCAAACGACCGATTTTCTATTCTTGGAATCAACTTAGCGCGCTCACCTCACCTACATCGAAATGGGGTCGCATAGTACTTCCACAACAGCTCTCCGTGCCAGCCGAAAGCGGTAGTTCTCAGGCAGGAAAAATTCAATCAGCATGGGTCCAGATCGCGCCTGTAATACAAGCATTTGAAAATAGGACGAACCTATCGAGACATCACTTTACCGCCTTAATTCGAGAGAGAGCTTTAAGCATAGACGTTGCGGAAAAGACGCTGCACCGTCTCATCCTTCGTTACTACTACTTCGGCAGCACAAAAATAGCACTGGTTGCACTGCCTCGCGGCCCCAAGCGCACCACGAGGGGTCGTGAAGAGTCAGGTGAAAAAGACCATGCAAATGGCGAAATTCCGGATAAGGCCAATAATCGCCGCGGCCGGAAAACTATTCTGAGCGATGAACTAGGTCCTAACAATTTTGTTGTCACTCCGGATGATGTCGACGACATGCTCAGATGCTATAAGCAATTGCTCAGAAAGGGGCCAACAAATAAGACCACTGCGCACGAAACCTACTTAAGCACTTTTTTCCAGAAGAGCCACCCTGATACTTATCGCCAGTACATAAAAAAACAGATATCAGAGCCAGTAACCTATCGCCAGTTTTGCTACTACATAAATGGTGAGTTGCAGCTTACGGAAGACTTAGCACGAAATGAGCGCAGGCTTCGTCGTGACCCTGCCAACACCAACTCGCTAGTTTCGGCAGGTCCAGGTGAAATATATGAGATCGATTCTACCGGAGGGCGACTCTACCTAGTCTCCAGCGAAAAAAATCCTGTAGTGGTAGGCAAACCAACCATTTACTTCCTAATTGACCGGTGGAGTAGATTTGTCGTCTCAGCGTACATCTCTTTGCGCGCGCCTTCGTACGAGGAAGTTCGCAATACGCTCTTAATTGCATTTACCTCTCGCGAAAAACGCTTCTCGAGATTGGGCATAGAAGTTTCTGACAATCAATGGCCTATAGGCTGCATTCCAGCCGTTATCTGTCCTGATCGTGGATCCGACTTCATGAGTGGATTGAATCGCCCCGGGATTCGTGGAGGCTGTTTGGTTTAAGTCATGCCACCACTGCAGTGGCGTGACTGGCGAGCTGCC